>CAXMQZ010000128.1:0-3779 GCA_964195975.1 uncultured Polyangiaceae bacterium
TTTCGTACTCTATCGGGCCATCTCACAGGAATCACCGGAAAAAATGGCCGCGAAGGTGTCTGGTTATCGCGACGAGGGCTATTCTCGTTTTCAACTCAAGGTGGGCGGCGAACCCAACGAAGACATCGAGCGGATTCATGCCGTCGCGGCGATTCTGACGCCTGGTGAAGTCCTGATCGCGGATGCAAATACCGGCTGGCTGATGCATGAGGCAGCCCGGGTCGTTCGAGCTGTGCGGGATGTCGACGTCTATATCGAGCAACCCTGTGCAAGCTACGAGGAGTGTCTGACGATTCGACGCCGAACCGATCATCCTTTTGTCCTCGACGAGGTCATCGACGGGGTCGAGGCGCTCTTGCGCGGTCACGCCGACGGAGCGATGGATGTTGTCAACCTGAAGATCAGCAAGCTCGGTGGATTGACACGGGCCAAGCAGGCGCGTGATCTGTGTGTGTCTCTTGGTATTGCTATGACAATCGAAGACAGTTGGGGTGGAGACATCACCACCGCGGCAATCTCCCACCTTGCACACAGCACCCCGACCGAGCTTTTGTTCACCTCCACCGACTTCAACAGCTATGTCACGGTGAGCACTGCCGAGGGCGCCCCACAGCGAGACAAAGGCCGGATGAAGGCTTCCAACCAGCCAGGCCTCGGTATCCAACCCAGACCGTCGATTCTCGGAGACCCGGTGGCTGTTTGGGATTGCTCGGACAATTGACGAGAAGGGTGTCGACTTGCCCCTGGGTATTGATTCGGTCTATCTGTTTGGATCCAGCATGGATGGCGGCGGCCACCTGCTGGCGCTGCTGGGTCTGATCGCCCTCGCTGCTCTGCTAACCGAAGATTTTGCCTGTATCGGCGCAGGATTTCTGGTCGCCGACAGCCGGATCGGTTTCCTCGCAGCTACGCTAGCCTGTGTTTTGGGAATCGGCGTGGGAAACGTCCTGCTCTACTGGGTCGCTCGCTATCTTGGTTACCCCTGGCTGAAACGCGCTCCCCTCAAGTGGGTCGTCTCTTCGAGGCAGATTGATCGGGCCACCGCGTGGTTCGAGCGCAAGGGTCCCGCAGTCGTGTTTCTGACCCGGTTTCTACCCGGTACCCGAGTGGCTGCCTACACAACCGCCGGTCTTCTGCGGCTCGACTTCTGGCGCTTTTTTCTCTTTTTCAGCGTCGCAGTGGCACTCTGGGTGCCTTTTCTGGTTGGCACCTCTGCCTATTTGGGAGATCGAGTGCTCGAGCACTTCGCACTCTTTCAGCGCTATACCCTGCCGATCGTTGTGGGGCTGCTTGCATTCCTCTGGTTGACCATGAAGCTTGTTCGCTCGGCCCTCCAAAGTCGAGGAACGCAGTAAGATCTACCTGTAGGTCGAGCTACCCTCGAGCCCAAAGGAGTGCTTATCGTGCGAAGAATTCTCATAGCTTTGATCGTCCTCGGTCTTGGCCTCTCCCCTACCGAGCCACTGCTGGCTCAAAAGCCAATCACCATCAAGCTGGCGACCCTCGTCCCCGACCGCTCCGTCTGGGGGACCTTTTTGCGTGAGATGGGCTCGGACTGGAAAAAGGCGACGAACTCCCGCGTCAATCTGCGAATCTACCCTGGGATGGTGGCCGGAGACGACCCCGATGTTGTCCGTAAGATGCGCATTGGGCAGCTCAACGCCGGAACCTTGACCCTGACGGGCCTTGTCGAAATCGACGACTCCTTCAGCGTTTTCGGCATCCCGCTCTATTTCGACTCCTACGAGGAGTACTTCTACGTTATCGAGCAACTCCAACCGGTGCTCGAGAAACGACTCCAAGACAAGGGCTTCGTCCTCATCAACTGGGGTCACGGAGGCTGGATCCATCTCTTTTCGACCACCCCGATCACCACCATCAAACAGCTTCAAAAACACAAACTCTTTGTCTGGGCTGGCGACGATCGTATGGTCACCTGGTATCAAAAGAACGGCTTTCGACCTGTGGCTCTACAGCTTCCGGACGTTGTCACCGGGCTTCAAACTGGAATGATCGATGCAATGCCTTCAACCCCCCTGGCAGCGCTGGCCCTCCAGTGGTTTCGAACTGCTCCCTACATGCTCGATATGGGTTTTGCACCTTTCTTGGGCGCAACTGTCGTCACCGAGCGGAGCTGGAAGAAGATCTCACCCGCAGATCAAGAGGCGATCCTCGAGGTCTCCAGAGAAGCATCGCTGAAGTTTCGCACCGAGATTCCCATACAGGACGAAAACGCCGTGATCGAGATGAGCAAGCGAGGTCTCGAGGTTATTGCTGTCACAGACGACGCTGCGTTGGCCGAGTGGCGTGCAGCAACGGAAAAATTCGCAGCCAATATGCGTGACTCGATCGTTCCGCCCGAGATTTTCGATCTGGCGCAAAAGGCTCGTCAGGAGTTCAGGTCGAAACAGTAGCCAGGCGTCCGCTCAAGCCGCTTCTTGGGTTTCTGGCTCACTCCCAGGTCGATCGACAAGCCGAGGTCGCTGTACGAGCAGGGCCCCCACGACCGCCAATGTCAGGCCCGCCAGGCCCTTTGCATCCAGTGTCTCACCAAGAAACAACCAGGCCAATATCGCGATCTGAATGGTCATCGTGTTGTTGATAATGCTCGACTCCACCGCGGTCAGCCGACGCAATGTGTGGTTCCAGAGAGTGAAGGCAAAAGCTGTGTTGACGATCGCGAGCCAGAGAATGATTGCCCAGTTGTTGGCATCGAGACGGGGCAACCCCTGCGTGGTCAGCCCGACCACCAAAAGACCCATCGAACCCACCCCCATGCTCACGACGGTAACCGCCAGAGGATGTAGCTCCTGGCGTCGGTTGATAGCTCGTCCCATGAGCGTGGAAATTGCATTGGCCAAGAGACAAGTAATCCCGGCCGCCAGTCCCATGGCTTTGAGGGACACCCGAAATGGAGCGAAATAGACCATCACTCCGAGAAGAAAGAGAAACGTCCCGATCCATTGAATTCGCCGTGGACGCTCTCCGAGCCACGGTATTGCCACGAGGGCAACTACCGCTGGTGTGAAGCTCAGAATCAGCGTAAGACTTATAGCCGGTAGATTTCCAAGTGCAACGAACATGGCGCCCTGGGTCAGGGTGTAGAAAACAAGCCCCAGGACGATCAACCAAAGCCAGTCCGATCGTGATAGCGAACGAATCGACTGCCGGAGCTTTTTTGAAGAGAGGGCGACAATCGCCAGTACCAAAAACGCGATGGTGTAGCGCAGCCCCGCAAACGTCAGCGCGGGAATGTCCCTGAGTCCAAACTTGATCAGCACCCAGGAGGTGGACCACAGAAACGTGACCAAAAGGGCTTGGAGGATGGGGATGGAATGCGACCGATGAGATTCAGACATGAGGCACTCTTTTCACCCTTCGATCTGCCGTATTAGTCTACCAACGCCGCTCCCGTTGCTCCCTCGAGCACCCATTCCCAAGCTAGACTGATGTGCCTGACAGATTTGCGACGAGGAGAATCGATGTCTTTGAAGCCCATCTATCTCGACTACAACGCCACGACACCGATCGACCGTCAGGTCGCAGGCGAAATGCTCCCTTTTCTTCACGAGCATTTTGGCAACCCCTCCAGTGCGCACAGCTTTGGTGCCAAAACCAGGATGGCGGTCGAGACGGCGAGAGCCCGGGTCGCTGCTGCCATCGGAGCACAGCCCGATGAGATTCTTTTTACCAGCAGCGGCTCGGAAGCCAACAACATGGTTGTCCTGGGAACGGCTCGATCGCTCCAGGATCGGGGCCGCCATATCATCACCACCGCG
>CAXMQZ010000129.1:0-18706 GCA_964195975.1 uncultured Polyangiaceae bacterium
GCAAGACGGCTCCGATCAATACGGCCGAGCTTCTCTTCGACGGCTTGTTCCACGGCACCGCTTCGGCTCGCAAACGCATGAGCGGCAACGAGCTCATCGAGACGTGCAAGCAGATCTTCCTCGAGAGTAATGGCTATCTTGGCTTTTCCCAAAGCTCACCTCTGGTATGACATATTATCATACTTGCGGGAAATCAACCTCGAGGAGGATGTGACCCTCCCCCAAAGAGCGGCCGCCTCAGGCTCCGTGTATCCTCTGGTCGTGAGTCATTCGAAACCAAGCATGACCCTGGCGATGCTTTCCGTCGCGTTGATGCTTTTGATCAGTTGCGATCTCGACCTTGAAGAGACAGGCACCGATGAGACTGCGGTTGAAAGGATAGGTGCTGATGAGGTTGGCGGTTGGGCTGTCACTCCCATTGAATCCGAACCAGCCACCAGCAATGGCGACCCGATCCTCTCTCTTCTCAACGAGCCGTTGCCGCCGGTAGCTCTTCCAAATCAAGTCCGGGCCGACTTCGAAGCCAAGCTTGCTCGGGCCAGCGCGGACTACGAAGCCGATCCCGAGAACGCCGACGCCATGATCTGGCTGGGCCGGCGTCTGGCCTATCTGGGTCGCTACCAGGAGGCCATCAAGGTCTACTCAAAAGGCATCGAGCTTCACCCTGAAGAGGCTCGCTTCTATCGTCACCGGGGACATCGATACATCACCACCCGCCAATTCGACAAGGCCATCGCAGACTTCGAGACGGCTACCGGTCTCATCGAAGGCACCGAAGATCGAGTCGAGCCCGATGGCCTACCCAACGAGCGCGGCATTCCCACCAGTACGCTGCAGTCGAATATCTGGTACCACCTGGGTCTGGCGCGCTATCTGGAACGGGACTTCGCCGGGGCCGTCGACGCCTACGAGAAATGTCTCGAGGTGTCGAGGAACCCGGACATGCTGGTTGCCACCACGCATTGGCTCTATATGACCCTGCGACGGCTCGGAAGAGACGCAGAGGCTGCCGAGATCCTCGAGCCCATCACCATCGATCTCGACGTTATCGAAAACCACGACTATCACCGTCTGCTGTTGCTCTATCGGGGAGATCTTAGGCAAGACCAGGTCGCTTCGGCCGAGTCAGACGGACCCGGTTCTGCAGCAGCGATCTACGGGATCGGTAACTGGCATCTCTATGAGGGTCGCCCTGAGAAGGGCAAGGAGATCTTTCTCGACCTGCTCGAAACCGATCAGTGGGCGGCCTTTGGATACATCGCAGCCGAGGCAGAGATTGCTTACGGTCTAAGAGAGGGGGACACGTAACAAGTACATGCCCCCTCAGCGAACCGGTATCCGCGCCGGCCACCAAATCAATTATGCCGGCTCAACTGACTCGGCTCGATTGACTCGATCCTGGGCTTTCGGCTATTCTTCCGCCAAGCTAGAAAGTCGCAGCCGGGCTGAGTGGTGAGTTGGTGTTCGCAGGGAGGTTTTCTCTCGATTACCCCCGGCCGTTGAAGCGGCAGTTGCCCAAAATGGAGGTACCGATGGCACACCAAGACTGGAGCATGAAGGGACAGTGGTTGAAGAACTGCAACTGCGCATACGGTTGCCCTTGCGATTTCAACGCGAGGCCCACCGAGGGTCATTGTGAAGGAATGGTCGGCATGAGAATCGAGACCGGGCATTTCGAAGACGTAGACCTGAGCGGTCTCCACTGGGCTGCCGTCTATCACTGGCCGGGCGCACTGCATGAGGGCAATGGCACGCTGCAGCCGGTCATCGATGAGCGCGCCGACGAGAAGCAGCGCGCCGCACTCCTCACGATTCTGAGCGGACTGGAGCAAAACGACGGCACCTTCCTGCATATTCTCACCATGATCGTCTCCGAGGTGCTCGAGCCGCAGTTTGTACCGATGGAGTTCGAGTTCGACCTCGAGGCACGCACGGCTCGGTTTGCCGCGCAAGGCATCTTCGAGACCGTCACCGAGCCGATCCGTAATCCGGTGACCGGCGAAAAGTACCGGGTTCAGGTAAGAATTCCCGAGCCGTTCGAGTACGGTCTCGCCGAGATCGCCAGCGCCACCATCAACAAGGGAACCGGCGCCATCAAGTACGATTGGCCCAACTCTCACAGCTCAATGACTTACGTCGAGCACACCCCCGCCGGCGTCGTTCAGCACTGAGCCACGCCGGCGGCCCGGGCGCTTCTGGATGAATCAGGTCCCCGGGCGCGCATCGAGAAGCTGGAGGACGTTTCGATGCTTGACCGCCCACTCGAGAGCATTCTAAAGAGGGACCGTGCCGTGATCCTGGCCGCTCTGGCGGGGATCTCGGCGCTGGCCTGGGCCTACATGCTGTACCTCGCCTGGGCCATGCGTTCGATGGACATGAGCTCCATGGCCATGAGCTCAATGGAGATGGCCATGCCCCAGATGCATACCTGGGGGCCTACCGAGCTATTCCTGACCTTCGTCATGTGGGCGATCATGATGGTGGCAATGATGGTGCCCTCTGCTGCACCCATGATCCTGCTCTTTGCCACCATCAACCGAAAATACCGCCAGCAGGAGCGCCCCTATGTCGCCACCAGCGTCTTCCTGTTGGGCTATCTGGTGGTCTGGACCCTGTTCAGCGCTCTCGCCACTCTGGTCCAGTGGGGGCTACACTCCGCTTCTCTACTGTCGCCGATGATGGTCGGCACCAGCCCCATCCTCGGCGGCGTACTACTGATCGCGGCCGGGATCTTCCAATGGACGCCGCTCAAGCACGCCTGTCTCGCGCACTGCCGGGCACCGCTGGACTTCTTGATGTCCGACTGGCGCGAGGGCAAGCGTGGCGCCTTCATCATGGGGTTGCGGCACGGCACTTACTGTCTCGGTTGCTGCTGGTTTCTGATGGCGCTGCTATTCGTGGCCGGCGTCATGAACCTCCTCTGGGTGGCGGCGATCGCCCTCTTCGTGCTGGTCGAGAAGGTGGTCCCTGGTGGCGCCATGGTCGGTCGCGTCACCGGCGCAGTGCTGGTGGTAGCCGGGATCGCCCTGCTCACCCGAGGGTTTTAGACCCGGCTACTGAGTCCCCGACCATTCGGTAGTGCCGCCGGACTGGAAGCCATCCCTGAATAGCCGAGTCTCGAAACGCTTAGTCTTTCTTGAACCGCATGATGAATCTCTCGACACGCTCGTTAATGAGAGCAGCAACTTTTTCAGACACTTCGTCTGGCTTGTCGACCTTCGGGATTGCTTCCAAAATGGTTGTTGCCATCTTGGACACACGTGCAAGCGTGGGCGGAACAGCCAAGCCGGCATCGCGTGCAAATCTCTCAACGTGCTTCGGGGAAATCACTTCCGATTTGTCTTCTCCGCCCATCTTCGTCGCCATCTTGTTGGTGAGTTCGGGATAGAAGACTGTTGAGATGAGATCATAGAGCGGGGCAAGTCTTATGCGGCTGTCCGGCAAAAAAAGCAGAGAGATATTTTTCGCATGCGCATCATGATTGCCAATAATCAGATTGAAAAGAACAGCGTCCAGCAAGGCCCTGATATCAATGACCGGTGAACTTGATGCGTTGCGTAGCAGCATAAAGCAGTCTGTCAGCGAGGGCCCGCCTTCGCTTTGGTATTTTGTTTCTGCGGGAATCCCGAGGGCCTGGCAAAAGTCCTCCTGGTGCACCCTCCGGATTCGTTTGTCCTCATCTTGATATCGGTCGTAGCGCTCAACGAGGAGATAGTCGATATCTTCGACACGGGCGGTTGTTGTTTTGGCGGTATCAAGCTCAGCTTCAGTGGCTAGATCCATGCAGAAGGCTTCGTTAAAAACGACGCCTTCGTAGGTTGCAATGGCCGGCTTGAGAATATGTGAGCTTGGTGCACTGCCGAGCGGGATCGATATCCTCCCGTCTTCAAACCGCACAGCGATTTTGTTCTGGGCGCCTGCCAGGGATAGTCGGATTCCTTCCTCACCTGCCATAAGAGGCCGACGGGGGAGTTCCCGAAGGATTCTTGCGAGTTCTTCCTCACTGATCTCTCGATAGCGACTGTCGTCTTCCGGTGCCGCAGTTGCTTCCGGCAGAAACGTGATAGCGCCCGCGCATTCCCCGCCGATCTGTTCGAGCATTGCAAAATCATTCTTGTCACTGATACCCAGAATTCTGGCAATGATTTTGCGGTTGTCCTCCTCGGGCAGTATCCCGCCGAAAAAGCCCCGGCACTCCTTTTGGGTAAATTGCTTTTCGCGTAGAGGAAGGGAGAGGGACAGAGGAATAGCGGTCAAGTTGCCGAGCCAGGATTCAGCATATTCGAAGAGCATCTCGCCGTCATCATCCTGTATCAGTTGCCCCACAAAGTTCCGATCGAGATAGACATTTAGGCTCCGAGCCATGACTAACGGCCTCTAATAGAACGTGGAGGTAGGACTTCGAGCCGGATGCCCAGGGTCTGCATGACTCTTAGAACCTTGCCTATCTGACAGGTCGTCTTGCCGTTTTCCAAGTCGCCGACAAAACGCAGTCCAGTGCCGGATGTGAGAGCGAGGTCGGCTTGGGTGACGCCCATTTCCTTACGCGTCCGCCTGACTATTTTGCCGAGTTGTTCCGGTGTTACCGACATTTTCCTGCCTTTCGTCCTATTGTTACCGTTCGGTAATACTAGCCGAATTTCAGTGTTTCTTCAACAAAATATTACCGTGCGGTAATTTTCCTTGTCCCTGGTCGACGCTTTGGCTATTTGTTCCCACTCGGGCATATTCTGGGGAACCAGAAGAACACGCCGAGGCCCACAACCCCCACCTTGGATTCCGGCTTGCCGAATGGATTTCCCTGACCCTACGGCCAGGCGCACTGCTGATCGCCCTCTTCGTGCTGGTCGAGAAAGTGGTCCCTGGTGGCGCCATGGTCGGTCGCGCGACCCGTCAACCCATCCCGTCGAGAAGTTCCTTGTATCGCGGATGGTCACGCAGCGGCTCGAGGTCGGGATCGTTGGAGACCCACTCCCTGTGGGCAAAGCCGGCCGCAACCGCCTTGGTCAGATAGTCGATGGCTTCATCGAGCCGCCCTGCCTGTGTATGTACGCAGGCCACGTTGTAGAGAATTCCCGTATCGTTCTCATCGATAGCCACCGCTTTCGCGGCCCATTCGAGACCCCGCTCGATCTGCCCGGTGGCAACCAGGGCTCCACCGCCCATATATAGCGCCCGAGCATCCTCCGGATTGAGCTCGAGGTGCCGCTCGGACAACTCGACGGTCCGCTGTTGAAAGTCGCCAGCGTTTTTCGAATCCTTCAGTCCGGTGTAGATGGAGGAGAGAAAAGCGGCCGACTGATAATCCTCCGGCCGCACCTCGATCGCTTTCAGAAAGTACTGGACGGCTTCCTCCAACTTCCCCTGCTGAAAGCAGTTTCGGGCAAAGAAGTAGTGCGCTTCGAACAACTGTGGGTCGAGACGGATCGCGGTCTTGAAAGCCTCTTCCGCCTCTTCGAACCTGTCCTGGAGAGACACCGCAAGACCACGAGAGGCGTGCGCTTCGGCAAGCTCGGGAGCCAGCGCCAGAGCTTTCTGACTCGCCTCGTCCGCACGTTTCGAGTCCGCCTCGTTCTTGCCGTAGAACATATAGGCGTACGAAGACAGGTCGGCGATCCCGGCATGCGCGGCCGCGAACCCGGGATCGATCTCGATCGCTCGAGAATACATTTGCAAGGCACGTTGGTGGCTATGCTTGACACCGCGATGAAAGAGGCCTCGCCCGCGCAGGTAGTACTCGTAGGCGCGGATATCGACCGGAGCTTGACGCTGGATGGCTTTTTTTTCTTTCGGGCTCAGAGTTACCTCGAGCGCCTGGACGATGTTCTGAGAAATCTCGTCTTGAACCTCGAAGACATCCTCCAGCTCTCGGTCGTAGCGCTCCGACCAGAGCTGGTGACCGTCGCTGAGATTCACCAGCTCGGCGCTGATCCGCACCCGCTGGCCGGCCTTGCGCACGCTGCCCGACAGCACTGACTCGACATCGAGTCGCTCGCCGATCTCGCTCAGCTCGACTGCCGGGTCCTTGAACCTGAAGGCGGAGATACGGGGTGCTACCCGCAGATCTCGAACCTTCGAGAGCGCATTGATGATGTCTTCCGCGATACCTTCACAGAAGTAGTCCTGATCCTTCTGCGGACTCATGTCGGCAAAGGGCAACACGGCGATCGAGCGAGGCTGGCCGCCCGCATCTTCCAGCTCTCTGCCGATCAGATCTTCGAGCTCATTGCGGAGATCCTTGACGGTCTGGCAGCGACGCTCTGGATCTTTGTGCAGACAGCGTAGGATGACTCGCCCCAGTGCCGGTGGGAGGGTTGAGCGCAGCTGGCTTACCGACTGTGGGCGATCGCGCAGAATGGCCGAGACGAGCGAAGCCGAGCTCACCCCCTTGAAGGGCCGCTCGCCGGTGAGCATCTCGTGCAGGATGATGCCGACCGAGAATATGTCCGTGCGGTGATCGATCGGTTTTCCTTCGAGCTGCTCGGGCGACATATAGGGGATGGTGCCAAGTACCAGTCCCTCCTGGGTGAGCGCCTCGGTCGCCATCTGAGTTTGATCGAGGTCATCATCCGCTTGCCGCAGCTTTGCCAGTCCGAAATCCAAGACCTTTACCTGGCCCTCGGTGGTGACCATGATGTTGGCCGGTTTGAGATCCCGATGAGTGACGCCTTTGTCGTGTGCGGCAACCAGTGCCTCGACCAGCGGTAGGGCCAGTTCGAAAAAGTCCTCGAGCTCCATGCCTCCGGCCGGCACCAGGCTTTCGAGCGTTTGGCCCTTGACCAGCTCCATGGTCAGAAAGTGGACGCCCTCGGCCTCTTCCACCGAGAAAATAGTGACAATCCCGGGGTGGCTCAGTGACGCGATCAGCTCTGCCTCGCGTTGAAACCGCATGAGTCGCTCGGGATCCTTGGCCATCTCACCAGGCAGAATCTTCAGCGCAATCCGGCGCTTCAAGCGGGTATCTTCGGCCAGATAGACCTCACCCATCCCTCCCGCTCCGAGTTTGTCCAGGACGCGATAGTGCGACAGGTTCTTACCGATCATTTAGGCTCCGAGTTCAAGTGCAACGTTGCTCGGGATTCTACCCCACAGATAGGGGACAGCCCCTCTATTCTTGCAACGGGGACATGACCCGAAAACTATGGGACACGATTCTGCGCAGGGACATGACCCGAAGATTAGGGGACACGATCCTGAACTCGAGACGAGTTCAGGTCATGTCCCCCTTCGGGATCGTGTCCCTTTCCGCGCAGTTCATGTCCCGTTTTCGGGATCGTGTCCCCCTCATCCCAGAATCGGCTGGCACTTCGTCGGCAGGGTCTCTAGGCCGGCCGTGAAGCCGTCATGCGATCTCGAGGGGCCGGATCTCGACCGAAAGATCGGTGTCGACGACAACGAGGCTCGACTCGGGAACCTCGTGCCACTCATCACCGAGCGTCAATGGCTCGGAGGCGATCAGGACCCGCCGTCGGCCGGATTCGTCATAGCCCTCATACCAGTTGAGAGAGGCATCGGGCATGTCACCTCTGCCGTAGCGAGCGGCGACCAAAGACTCCCCGTCGGTGACACAGAAATTGGTCTCGAGCGGGCTCTTGGTGCCTGATTCCTGGTGCCATGCCGCAAGCAACTCGATGGTCTGTTCCATGGCAGCCGCCATCTCCTGGGTCGTCGGGCCCCGCTCGCGGGAATTAGCGTCGGAATCGGCGTTGGACTTGGCGTTGGAATCGGCGTGGGAACCGACGAGAGGATCGGCCAGCTGAGTGAGAAAAAGGGTGAACGCCAACTCACTATCGGTATTTCCTCGGATCCTTGCCAGCAGGGCATCGTCGGCGAGCTCGGCGACCTTGCGAGTCAGCCGAACGCGACCAGGGACATCGCCGTTGTGCATCCACAAGAGCCGCCCGCGTTGAAACGGGTGGCAGTTCTCGCGCGTCACCGGGTCGAACGAATTGGCCTTGCGGATGTGCCCGAAGATACACGGCGATTCGATTTTGCCGGCGATTGATCCCAGGTTGTAGTTGTTCCAGACCGGGCTCGTGTCTTTAAACACTGCCGGTTCCGGACTGATCTTGGGTGCATACCATCCAACCCCGAAGCCGTCGGCGTTGATTCGCGTGAGGCTCTGCATGGCCTCTGTGGCCTGATGAACGAGGCTGTTGGTTGGGTTGTAAACGAGCTCGCTCAACAGGAGCTCGGGACCGAGGTACGCAGCGAAGCGACACATGGTGGCGTCCTCCTGCGAGAACTCTAGCGCAGGGTGCGACCCGGTTCCACTCCCAGCAAGTCGAGCGGATCGTCGGCGGCGTAGGCCCCGAGCCTACGATTCTCAAAAGGGGACAGCCCCTCTATTTCGGAGGGGGGGACACGTAACAGGTACATGTCCCCCTTTTTTCTTTGTCCCCTTTTTAGGGACTGACCGCGTTGCTGGTGCCGCCCTCGGTGGTCACGGTCACCGGGGCGCTGCCGCCGACCGGAACCGTGGCCTGACAGCGTCCGTTGTTGTGACCGTTGCCAAAGAAGCAGTCGACGCCGTCGTTGAAATCAGGGCCACCATCGACCACCAAAACACCACCGAAGCTCATAGTTACAAGACCCTCGGTAAAGCCGGAGCCGTCAACCGTCGCGAGTTGTCCTGGAGTGACCGTGTTGACCGAGTCGAGGGTCGGCACGATCTGCAGCAACGCCGCCGCGCCACCGTTGATGGTCGCAGCCAGAAGTCCGACATTGCATCCATGATCGTTGTCGAATGTTCCTTGAACATCCGGCAACCACTGGTATAGTCCCGCCAGAACATTTTGCTTTACAAATCCAATTTCGAGCCGATCGGATGGGGTCGGTGAGGTCAGGCTCAAAAGTCCCTCAGGAGGCAGGTATGGGCGACAAATCTCGGACTGTGTCGATTGGGCTGTTCGCACTCGCGATTTCAATCTTCGTGCCTTGTAGCTCGCTCGCTGACACATTTCTGGTGGACAGCTCCGTCGACTCCATAGACGTCAATCCAGGCGATGCCGTCTGTCTCGATGCATCCGGCGATTGCACGTTGCGCGCCGCCATCGTCGAGTCCAATGCCCTGCCCGGCACAGACACAGTCCGTTTGCCCGCCGGAACCTATCAGCTGACGATTCCTGGCAACGGTGAGGACGCCTCGCTGCAGGGGGATCTCGACATCACCGAGGCGCTAACGCTCGAAAGCCTGGTGCCAGGGGATGCCCTCAATACGATCATCGAACAGACTACCGGCGGTGGAGTGATCCAGATCACCACAAATCAGTTGGTAGTGATCTCGGGCGTGACCATCACTGGAGCTATGGGTACTGGCGAAGGGGGCGGTGTGACCTCCGTAGTCTTGGGAACCGTGCAGATTCAAGACACCATCATCCGAGACAATCAAGCGGGTGGCGGTGGTGGCGGCGGCTGGCGCAACTTTGGAAACGCTACCGTGCTGCGGGTGGCGGTTCATGACAACACCTCCACCGGACGCGGCGGTGGCATTTATCATCTTGCCGGTCTCAACCAGAGCATGACCATCATCGACAGCACTATCAGCGGTAATGTAGGGGGTTCCGGAGGTGGCGGGGGGATCAATGCCCATGGCGACATCTTTATTCGCAATACTACGATCAGCGGCAACTCCACCAACAGCGGTCAGAATGCATCGGCGGGAGCCGGTCTCTATGTAGCCAAGGTGATCACAGCGACTCTGAACAACGTAACGGTCTATGGCAACACCGGCACCGGCCCCGAGACGCGTGGGGGTGGTATCGGCGTAGCCCAAGAAATTGTCAATCCTGTCTCGGCCCCAGGAATCCTGTTTATCGGCAATTCAATCATCGCGGGCAACATGGCTGGTGGTGTGCCCTCCGATTGCGCTGGCGGGGACCTGAATTCCAACGGAAACAACCTGGTTCAGGCGACCACCAACTGCGTTCTCGGTGGCGTGGGTGACATCGTCGGTGACCCGCTGCTCTTGCCTCTGGCTGTCGATACGGGCCTCACTTCGACCCATGTGCCGACGATTGGTAGTCCGGTGGTCGATGCAGGGAACCCGAGTTTGCCGGGCAGCGGCGGTGATGCCTGTGAAGCGACCGAACAAAGAGGCTTCGATCGGCCGATCGATGGCGACCTCGACATGATCGACGTCTGTGACACAGGCGCCGTCGAACTGTATGCCGTTCTTATCTTCGGTCAGGCGCCTGCAAGCTTCGAGGATGGAGATTTCGGCGACTGGGATGTCTTTCCATAACCTCGAGGGCCAGGTCGGGTCGCTACATTGAGATCGACCCTTCCCTGAATGAGGAAGCGCCGAGTAGTGCGTTGACCAGGACCGGATGACCCTCGGCAGCCGCCAGCTTGGCCTCGAGCAATACATCTCTTGTTTGCTCAGGTGTCTCGATCAGGAAACCTTTGGCGCCTAATGCCTCGGCGGCCAGATGATAGTTGCTGTGCTCTAGCCTGGTGCCAATATCGTCGTGCAGCAATTTGATCTGTTCACGCGCAATCTGTGACCAGCAGGCATCATTGCCGATGACTGCGATGATCGGGATCTTCAGACGCACGAAGGATTCGAATTCGACCAGGCTGTAGCCGAACGCGCCGTCTCCGTAAATCACCCAGGTTTCACTCTCAGGGCGATGCAGTTTTGCACCGATTGCGAATCCGGCGCCGACCCCCAGCGTACCGAACGCACCGGGATCGAGCCATGACAGCGGAGCGCGTGGACGAACGATGTATGACGCCGTGGCCACAAAGTCGCCGCCGTCGGCAACAACGATGCTGTCATCGTCCATTACAGAGTCAATTTCCCTCAGCAATGCGATCGGATTGACGTTTGCCGTTTCTACTCCTGACTCGGTCGCGATGTCTTTCTCACGCAGATTGTCCCGAGCTCGCAGATCGTCGATCCAATCCGGACAGGTTGATTGGCAAGCCTCTGCCAGATCACACAGGAACTCTCCAGCATCGGCGAGAACACCGATCGTCGGCCGGCGATTCATCGTCATGTCACTTCGGCTTCGATTCACTGAAACGAGGGTGGAGCGCCGCGAAATCTGTGCTCCGTAGTCGAGTCGGAAATCACAGGGAACACCCGCCAACAGGACGCAGTCTGATTCCTTCGCCGCAAGACGGCGTTTGTGGCGCATGTGCAGCACGTGATTCCTGCCGAGCAATCCTCGGGCCATGCCGGACAAATAGACCGGCACACCCAGTCGCTCGACGGCGCTTGCCAGCTGGTCTACACGATCTGCCTGCAACATGGCCTGGCTACCAATAACCAGAAGCGGCTGTTTCGCCGACGTGACCGCTGCAGCGACTTTCGCCAACAACCGTTGGGAGGCTTGCGGGACTGGGACAGACTTGGCAACTGCGAGCGGCGGTTCACCTCCGGCCGCAAATTGTCGCTGCAGATGAAAATCCAGATAGGCTCTCTGCAGTCGCGCCGAAACCGAGCTGCCCGCAGGAGCCGCCTGGCCGTACCAGCCTCGAATAATCGACTCGTCGTATAACAAATCGATCGGGCACTCTACAAACGCCGGTCCGGGCACACCTTGCCGCGCGATTGAAAATGCACCTTCCAGCGCCGGCGCAAGATCGCGTATGCGCCGTACTGCTTTGGCGTACTTGACGTGCGGCCGCATCAATTTCATCTGGTCGATATCCTGCAGCGCACCCTTACCCTTCAAAACTGTCGGCGCAGCACCACCGAGGATCACAACCGGAGACTGCGCGAGCTGTGCATTCTTTACGGCGGTAATCGTATTGGTGAGCCCTGGCCCTGCAGTCACTGCGGCGACTCCTGGTGTCCCACTCAACCGCGCAGTTGCATCGGCCGCAAAGACAGCCGTCGCCTCATCGCGGACATCGACGACGCGTATGCCGCAGCGGTTTGCGCTCGTCAGGATGGGCGAAATATGCCCGCCACATAAGGTGAACAGGTTCTGCACGCCATGTGCCTGCAGAACCTGAACCAAAAAGTCGCCACCGTGCATGCTGTTCCTCCCCTACTGATAATAAGCTAGGAGTCTGTTCACACCGGTCAATTCTCTTCGCCCAGCCTGATCTCGCCCACACCCCTTCGGGTGGCGCGTAACAATCGTGTGCCTTCGAGAGTAGAAGCTAATAGGATTTCGTTCTATCGGCCGGGCCTCGTGTCCGGCCTTTCCTAGCACTATCCACCCAGGGTCTCTAGGGGGCTCAGAGCGTCGACGACCAAGCGGTGGTGTCGCCGGACTCGAATCCATCCATGAAGATGTACCCGCCCTGGATCAGAACATTGTCGACGAAGAGCATGAACTGATCGTTCGAGGTATTCCGCCAGGCGATGTAGACAGTCTGACCGGCGTAGGTCATCAGGTCGAGCTCGCGGGGTGTCATGACACCGCCGGTCTCGGCCGGTATCGTAATGAGGACCGGATTCGCCAAAAAGTCTGCCACGACCGGTGCATTCGTCGAGATGCGAACCTCGTAGCCGTCCGGAAAGCCCGGATCCTGAGCCTCGGCTGACCAACGGAGGCGGGGATAGTCGGCTGGCACCTCAAACTGCGGCGTGATCAGCCAGTCGTCCGCCGCTCCAGCTGGGGCGTACCATGAAGTGCTCACTGCAACCTCGTTCATTGCCACATCAGGATCTCCGGATAGGCACCAGGCCTCGGCGATCCAATCGACCGTGGGGTCTGGGAAGCGCCCGTCTTCATCGATCGAGATCCAACCGGCCGGCAGTGTGGCGCAGGTTCCAAAAAGTGTATCCGGTGTTGTTTCAAAATCCTCTAAGAGGACAATCTGAGCTCCGGCCACTGAACTGATAAGAGCCAGGGTTGCTACCGTCAACAGGAGTCCTTTCATCACAAAACCCTCCTATGGAACCTAGTTTCAATGGGTTACATCTTACTCCTCTTAAAGCCGTACGAGATAAGGATCGATGCTGCGTCGCCGTGACCCGTCAGTTGTCGTAGCGGGCCTTGAACTCCTCCTGGGCCTTCTTGCGCTTGGCCGCCTCCTCGGGGGGCAACTGTCCGGTGTACCAAGCGTGCTCGGGGCGGGCTAAAAGCTCGTCGAGTGCCGCGTCGAGTTTCTTGGCTCCGGCAGCATGGTCCGGGTCGTTCATGTTCTCTGCGGCGATCTCTCGCAGCTCGGGAATGAACTTCATATAGAAGTGCTTGGCGACCTCGTAGAGACCGTGCCAGTGAGTGTAGTCCGGGGCCATCATCGACACGCCATGTCGGGCGCGGCGCCCTTCATGGTGCCAGAGCTCCCACCAGGTCCACTCGACCGGGTCGTTGAACTTGGCGGCCGAGATGAGGTCGTTGGCGTAGACGAGCTTCATCAAGTTGGCGCCGGGGCCGGCGAACTTCGTGTTGTAGAGCTCGATGACGCCGTCGTACTGCTCGTAGAAATTCTCGACATAGTTGGCGGTGTGACAGACGGTGCAGACCTCGAGCATGTTGGCCCGCCGCTCTTGCCAACCGACGGCGGCCATCTTCTCGAGACCCAGCTTGGCATCAGAGACCTCCGGCCGAATCGACAATGGCGGACGGTTGTTCCAGGAGATCCGTAGGCCGACGTCGTGAGTCACCGGCACCAGATCGCCACCGATGGTACGGACTGCCGACATGTGGCAGGTGGCGCAGGTTGGGGCGGCGGTGTAATCCTCGCCGAGCACCCACTTGGCCGAGTCCATGTTGAGGTCGTCCTCGTGCGCCCGGTAGGCGATACCGTGCTTGGATTCCTCGTAGATCTCCATCTGCGGATGATCGGGGCCGAGGTGGCACTTGCCGCAGTTCTCCGGTCGCCGGGCCTGCTCGGCCGAGAAGGCGTGGCGCTGGTGGCAGGCGGTGCAGGCACCAATCGAGCCGTCGGGATTCAGCCGGCCCATGCCGGAGTTGGGCCAACCGGTGGCCTGCAGGGTTCCGTCCTCGTTCACCGGCACGGCGCCGCCATGGCACTGCTTGCAGCCGCTCACGGTCAGGGCCGAGCCGCCGTAGAAGTTCCAGTCGCCCTCGACGATGTCAGCGAGGAAGTTGTCGAGCGAGCCGAGGATCAGACCGGCTTTGGCGTGATGACTCTCGCTGAACTCCTGCACCTCTCGCTCGTGGCACTGGGAGCAGTCCTTCGGAGAGACAATGATGCTGATCGTCCACCCATTGTGCTCCATGGCGTCCGGATCTGAGGCGTCAGCCTTGTGACACTCGTAGCAGCCGACGTTGGCCCGGTAGTGCTTGGAGGAACCCCATTGCTGGTAGGCCGCCGGGGTCTCGTCGGCGTGGCAATCGATACAGGAGAGAGTGTCCTCGGTGAGCTGGGTGGGGATGGTTGCCTGTGCCCCGGCTGAGGTCACGCCGACCACGAGCAGACAGGCGGTGAGGAGAATAGAGAGAGCGAGAGTCGACTTCATGGTTTCATCCTCCGAGGTCAGAATAGGCAAAGAAAGATCAAGTGCACGATGGTCGTCCGTCGAGGCTTCTCTGACAGGCGATTCGTCATCGGTACAAGTCGTATTCTGATCGGCACGGGCGGCTCAGGCGCCACCCTTTTGGGTGGTTCAGGGCCTTTTGGGTGGTTCGGTCGGAATCGGATGGCACTTCGTACCCAGGAACACTCCCTGCGCTATCCTTTGCTTGAGGAGCCATTAGATGAGTGGAAAAACCTGGCGTTGGATCGCAATACTGGTATTCATTGGCTTTGTCCTGATGGCCTTGCGCCTCATCGGACCCGCGGTACCCAATGAGCTACGCATGCTGACCGGTCCCGAGGGCACGACCTTCTACGACGACGGCCTGCGATACAAAGAGATTCTTAGTCGCCACGGCGTTACCGTTCAGCTGGAACAAACCAGCGGCAGTGTCGAGAATCTGAATGATCTGACTGACGCGAAAGTGCATACAGCCGCGTTTGTGTGGGGCACACCGGACCCCGCAGACAGAGACAAGTCGGTACCGGAGGATATTGAATCCCTCGGGACGATGTTCTTGCAGCCGGTGTGGGTCTTTGTCAGCATGGACGCGGACCTGACCCGACTGAGAGATCTGGGTGGTTCGCGAGTCGAAGCGGGTCAAGAAGGCAGCGACTCCCGATTGCTGGCGCTCTTCCTCTTGCAAGAGGAAGGCATCGGCGACGATGTGGAGTTTGCCCAGGACGACACGATGACCCCCGACCAGGCTCTAGCCGCGATAGAGAACAATCAGGTTGCCGCAATCATTGCCGTAGGGGAACCAGATTCAGAGCTGATAGACACACTGCTCCGCTCGTCCGAGCTCCAGGTGCTGTCCGTCAAGAGAGCCGACGCCTTCGTGATCCAGTACCCATCTCTACAGTCGGTGCGATTCCCGGAGGGAGCGCACGATATTAAAGCGAACATCCCGGACCACGACCTGCAATTGCTGGCTGCACGCGCTCAGCTGATCGTGTCGCATCTGTTCCCGCCCTCACTGGCCGATTTGCTGCTACAAGCGGCTTCGGAAATCCATAGCGACGCGACGCCGTTCTCAGCTCGGGGGGAGTTCCCGAGCCCGGAAACGGCTCCTCTGCCCCTGAGCCGGGCGGCAGACAACTTCTACACCAATGGGCCGCCAAAACTGCAGAAGTTCCTGCCCTTTCGTCTGGCCACTTGGATCAATCGCTTCTTTATGGCGGCAGTCGCACTCGCTTCCGGGGCGGTTGCGATCCTCAAAATCGTGCCGGCGCTAATAAGCCTGCCCTTCAAACTGAGCATCAAGCGTGGATACAGCGAGCTCGACGCGATCGAGAGATCTGCAGCCGCAGGAACCGACAAGAAGACACTCCTGGCAGAGCTGGCGAAAGTTGACCGATCCACCGCCACTGTCAAAGCGCCGATGCGCAGCCTCGAAAGCCAGTGGCTCGAACTACGTCAATACATGCACGATATGCGCGACCGCATCGATGCGGCATAGGTAGGCTTATCGGCCGAGAATGGGGACCTGACAGAAGGGGACACGATAGAAGGGGACACGTAACAAGTACATGTCCCCCAGAGTGGTGCCAGCCGACTACTCGGCCGCCTACTCGGTTCGAAGGGCTTCGATCGGATCGAGCGAGGCCGCCCGTCGGGCGGGCATGACGCCCGAGAGCACACCAGTCGCCACACTGACCCCAACCGCAATGACCACGAACACCAAAGGCGTCTGCACCGGCAAGCCCGGCACGACGGCCCGTAGCACGGCACAGATCCCCATGCCGGCCACAATACCCAGCAGACCTCCGATCGTCGACAGCGCCGCCGCCTCACTCAAGAAGATCCAGAGCACCTGCCGCCTCGAGGCGCCAATAGCGCGGACCAAGCCGATCTCGTTGGTACGCTCCCCCACCGCGATCCACATCATCGTCAGCACACCGACGGCCCCCACCACCAGCGAGATCCCTGCTATGGCCCCGACCGACATGGTGACGATGTCCATGATGTTGCCAAACACATCGAGCATTGCGGCTTGACTGGTGATGGAAAAATCCTCCTTACCAGCGTGGCGTTCGGTGAGGATGCGACGCACACCGGCTTCGACCTGGCCCAGCACTTGCGCGTTGGCAAACATAATGTCGATCTCCATCAACTCCGGGAGATTGAAGATCTGCATCGCCGTCGCAATAGGTATGTAGGCGGCATCGTCGAGGTCGAAACCCAGCACCTGTCCTTTGGGCTCCATCATGCCGGTGACCCGGAACCGTGTACCGGCAATCCAGACGAACTTGCCGAGCGCATTCTCCTCTCCAAACAGCTCGCGCTTGAGCTTGGGTCCGAGTACCGCCATCTGGGCGCCGTTGCGTGGATCGGCCTCGGGCCAGAACGTGCCCTGTCGCAGGTTCCACTGCCAGATCCGCGGTGCTTGCGGAGTAACGCCGTAGACATAGACGCTACGTCCTCGGTTGTTGGCCTCAACGCGGCCCATCCCGAATGCCATCGGCATCACCTCCTCGACACCCGGAATACGCTCCAGGGCCTCGGAGTCATCGATGGTCAAGTGGCGTGTCGAGCCGCCTAGAGCACCGGGCAGACCGGATGTTTCCGCCTTGCCGGGATTGATCGCCAGAAGATTGGTGCCGAACTGGGTGAATTGCCCGATGAGATAGCGCTTCGTGCCTTCGCCGATCGAAGTCAGCAGGATGACCGAGGCGATGCCGATGGCGATACCCAGCATCGAAAGCACCGAGCGTAGGCGATGACTGGTGATCGACCGAAGTGCCAGCCGAGTAAGCTCTTTGAACATCGCGACTACCTCCCTCCACTCAAAGAAGCGATCGGCTCGAGCTTGCTGGCCCGGTTCGCGGGCAAGATTCCGAAGACGATCCCGACTCCTACCGAGATCCCAAGCGCCGCCCACACCGCCCACACCGGCGGACTTGCCGGCAGGGCCGGGAACAACTTGACCAACACACCGACGAGAGCCCATCCGATGCCAAGACCGATCAGCCCACCGATCGTCGACAACAGACCCGCCTCGGTAACGAATACGGCCAGGATCTGTCCTCTGCCTACGCCGAGGGCCTTGAGGAGTCCAACCTCACGGGTGCGCTCCGAGACCGAGACCAGCATCACGTTCATGATGCCGATGCCGGCGACGCTCAAGGAGATCGCCGCGATCGCGGCCACCGCCAGGGTCAGGGCGTTGAGAATCGCATCGAAGCTGGCCACCACCGCGTCCTGACTGAGAACGGTGACGTCGTCCTCGTCGTGGCGCTCCTCGATGACTTCGATGACCTTCTGCTTTGCGACCTGGAGGTCGGTGTGGGTTTTGACCTGCACCAAGACCCGAAACAACGAGCTGCGGTTGAGCATCTTCATGGCTGTGGTCACGGGAACGATGACCAACTCGTCGAAGTCGACTCCCAGCTTGACGCCCATCGGCTGCATCACACCGATGACCCGCATCCGCCACTCACCTACACGCACGATCTCGCCGACCGGGTCGATCCCCGGGAAGAGCTCCTTTGCGAGCTTTTTGCCCAGTACCGCTACCGGCGAGCCACGGAAGAGCTCGCCGCTCGGCAGAAAATCACCGCTGGCGACCCGAACCTGCCGCACCTTCTCATATTCCGCGGTCGTGCCAATGATGGCCACCTGGCGGCTACGCTCACGGTAGGAGACTTCCTCGGTGCCCATCACAAGGGGTGCGACTCTGGTCACGAGGGTCAGCCGGCGATCTATGGCCTGGGCGTCCTCCAGGGTCAAGTCGTTCGGAGCTCCGCCGAAGCCGGCCATGCCGGTGGTTTCGATCTTGCCCGGCATGACGATGAGCAGATTGGTGCCGAGCCCTTCGAACTGGTCGACGACGTAGCGTCGAGCCCCTTCTCCCAGAGCCGTGAGCAGCACGACAGCGGCGACACCGATGACAACGCCGGCCAGGCTGAGCAGAGTGCGCAGGCCATGGCCTGTGAGCCCACGGAGCGAGAAGCGGAAGAGCTCTCCGATGCTCATCATCGACTGTTCCCCTCCTCGTCCCCGAGCAGTGTGATGACCTCTTTGACTTGGTCGCGCCGCAGGCGTTTCGTAAGGCGTCCATCAACCAATACCAGAATCCGATCGGCGTGCCGTGCCACCGTGGGGTTGTGTGTGACGACCACGAGAGTCAGGCCCTCGTCATTGAGGTCGTCCAGTAGCTCGAGGACGACTTTGCCCGATGCGGTGTCGAGGTTGCCGGTCGGCTCGTCCGCTAGCAGCAGCTTTGGTCGCATGATGGGGGCCCGTGCCAGCGCGACCCGC
>CAXMQZ010000130.1:0-1737 GCA_964195975.1 uncultured Polyangiaceae bacterium
CGGCTCTGGTACACTAAAACAGCAGACCGAAGGGTGAAAAGTGTGCCTCATGTCTGAATCTCATCGGTCGCATTCCATCCCCATCCTTCAAGCCCTGTTGGTCACTTTTCTGTGGTCCACCTCCTGGGTGCTGATCAAGTTTGGACTCAGGGACATTCCGGCACTGACGTTTGCGGGACTGCGCTACACCATCGCGTTTTTGGTGCTGGCGCTTGTCGCCCTCTCCTCGAAAGAGCTCCGAAAGTCGATTCGTTCGCTGTCACGATCGGACTGGTTTTGGTTGCTCGCCCTGGGGCTTGTTTTCTACACCCTGACCCAGGGCGCCATGTTCGTGGCACTTGGAAATCTACCGGCCATAAGCCTTACGTTGATTCTGAGCTTCACACCAGCGGTAGTCGCCCTCGTGGCAATACCCTGGCTCGGAGAGCGTCCACGGCGAATTCAGTGGATCGGGATGTTTCTCTTTCTCCTCGGGGTAATGATCTATTTCGCTCCATTCCAGGGGTCCCTCAAAGCCGTGGGGCTGGCGGCTGGAATTACTTGTCTTTTGGCCAATGCAGTCTCCACGCTCATGGGACGAGCAATCAACCGACGCCAGGAGCTACATCCTCTGGCAGTTACCGTTGTGAGCATGGGGGTGGGTTCGGTGGGTCTCTTGGTGGTCGGGCTGACCACGCAGGGGTTGCCCCGTCTCGATGCCGGCAGCTGGGCCATCATTCTCTGGCTCGCAGTCGTCAACACAGCCTTTGCCTTCACTCTCTGGAACCACACGCTTCGTCGGCTGACCGCGATGGAGTCGAGCATTATCAACAACACGATGACCATTCAGATCGCGATACTGGCCTGGTTGTTTCTCGGCGAGACACTGGATGCAAAGGGCGTGGTGGGCCTGATATTGGCGGTCATAGGGGTCCTACTCGTACAGCGATCCAGGCTTGTCGATCGACCCGGGGGTAGGACGGAGACCCAAGAAGCGGGTTGAGCGGACGCTTGGCTACTGTTTCGACCTGAACTCCTGGCGAGCCTTTTGTGCCAGGTCGAAAATTTCGGGTGGGACGATCGAGTCACGCATATTGGCTGCGAAGTTTTCCGTTGCCGCACGCCACTCGGCCAGCGCAGCGTCGTCCGTGACAGCAATAACTTCGAGACCTCGCTTGCTCATCTCGATCACAGCGTTTTCGTCCTGTACGGGAATCTCGGTGCGAAACTTGAGCGATGCTTTTCTGGAGACCTCGAGGATCGCCTCTTGATCGGCGGGTGAGATCTTCTTCCAGCTCCGCTCGGTGACGACAGTTGCGCCCAAGAAAGGTGCAAACCCCATATCGAGCATGTAGGGAGCAGTTCGAAACCACTGCAGGGCCAGCGCTGCCAGGGGGGTTGAAGGCATTGCGTCGATCATCCCAGTTTGAAGCCCGGTGACAACGTCCGGAAGCTGTAAAGCCACCGGTCGAAAGCCGTTCTGTTGATACCAGGTGACCATTCGATCGTCGCCGGCCCAGACAAAGAGTTTGTGTTTCTGAAGCTCTTTGATGGTGGTAATCGGGGTGGTCGAAAAGAGATGGATCCAGCCGCCGTGACCCCAGTTGATCAGGACGAAACCCTTGTTGCGGAGGCGTTTCTCGAGCACCGGTTGGAGTTGCTCGATAACGTAGAAATACTCCTCGTAGGAATCGAAATAGAGCGGGATTCCGAAAACGCTGAAGGAGTCGTCGATTTCGATAAGGCCCGTCAGGGTCA
>CAXMQZ010000131.1:0-45394 GCA_964195975.1 uncultured Polyangiaceae bacterium
CGATCTCCTGACCGACGTCGACACCTAGCAGTTTTGAGCATGTTGGGGACACGAGACCTAACTCCCTCTCAACCTCCCATAACTTCTACCTCGGGGACACGAGACCTAACTCCTCCACCACAGACCTAGCTGCAAGATACCCGCCCTCAATCACGTCTATTGATGTGATGGCCCGTATAGCCAGAGTCGTAATCCCAGGCGTTCCCCACCACATCACCCAGCGCGGGAATCGCAAGCAGATCACTTTCTTCAGATCGTCGGACTACGACTCCTACAAGGGATTTCTGACCGAGTGGTGTCGACGCTTTGATGTAGAGATCTGGGCCTACTGCCTGATGCCCAACCATGTTCACCTGATTGCGGTCCCTCCTCGGCCAGAGGCGCTAGCTAGAGCTATCGGCGAGACTCATCGGCACTATTCCCTGTACATCCACAAACGATTTGGCTGGAGCGGCTATCTATGGCAAGGACGGTTCGCGTCCACACCAATGGACGAAGTCCATGTCTTTCAGGCTGCTCGCTATGTACTGCTGAATCCAGTTCGTGCTGGTTTGGTCAGCAAGGCAACAGATTGGGACTATTCGAGTGCTCGAGCACACCAAACCGGCGTTTCCGACGGTGTCTGCAATCTTGATCCTCTAGCCATTAGGATCGAGAAATGGGATGCTTTTCTAAAGGAAGATCTCGATTCCGTCGATCACGACCGACTTCGAATGCACACGCGAACAGGTAGACCCCTTGGCAGTGAAGCGTTCGTCCTCCAATTGGAAGCCACCCTCGGCATCAGACTTCGACCAAAACGATCCGGTCCTAAAAGTTCAAAATAGGTGAGACGCGTTTAGTGGTTGGATGCGCGAGGAGATCGATTCTGTCTCCGATTGGGTCTCGTGTCCCCGGAGTAAGTGATTGCTGGGGAAAGTCGGGAGTTAGGTCTCGTGTCCCCGGAATGTACCGGTTTGAGAGCCTAGTTTGATACATCCGTCGACTAGGCTACAATCCTCGACTATTCGAGCAGTTGGATTTTTCTTCGCGGAGCGCGGCTCCCCAGAGAGGATGTGAATGATCGGCAAGACCTTGTCGCACTACAAGATTGTGTCTCAACTCGGCAAAGGTGGAATGGGCGAAGTCTGGCGCGCCGAGGACACCACTCTCGGGCGTGAGGTTGCCATCAAAGTCCTGCCCGAGGCGGTCGCGTCGGATCCAGAGCGCCTAGCCCGCTTCGAGCGTGAAGCCAAGGTGCTCGCCGCGCTAGACCACGGCAATATCGCGGCAATCTACGGTCTGGAAGAGGTCGAAGGTCGCCAGCTCCTGGTGATGCAACTCGTCGAGGGCGAGAATCTGCAACAGCGCATCGCTCGCGGCGCCCTGAGCCTCGAGGAGGCCTTGCCCATCACCCGACAGATCGCCGAGGCTCTCGAGTCGGCGCACGAGAAGGGCATCGTCCACCGCGATCTAAAACCGGCCAACGTGATGGTGACCCCCGAGGGCCAAGTCAAGGTTCTCGACTTCGGTCTCGCCAAGGCGCTGGAAGCAGATCCCGCTTCGTCAGGTTCCCATCCCCAACTCACCCAATCACCCACATTGACCGCGCAGATGACCGGGGCGGGTGTGCTTCTCGGTACCGCTGCCTATATGAGTCCGGAGCAAGCTCGGGGCCAATCGGCCGATCGCCGCGCCGACATCTGGGCCCTTGGAGTAGTGCTGATGGAGATGCTGACCGGAGAGACCGTCTATGCCGGCGACACTCTCTCAGACACCCTGGCTGGAGTTTTGGCCCGTGAACCCGAATGGGATGCGCTGCCCGAGACAACCCCCCGACGAGTACGCAGTCTTCTGGAGCGTTGTCTCGACAAGGAGGTCCGCACACGGTTGCGTGATGTCGGTGAGGCACGTATCGCCATCGACGCCTATCTCGCCAACCCACACGAAGAAGAGGAGCAAGCAGCCGACGTGGCCGGCATCGCCGCCACGCAACCGACCTGGAAGCGTCTCCTTCCCTGGGCGATCGCCGCAGGGGCGGTGTTGGCCCTGGTCGGCGTCTTTGTTGCCGCCAGGCTCGAGACCGAGCCACCAAAGCCGGTGGTGCGGCTCGAAGCCGTTCTTTCAGAGGAGCCCCTGTTTGTACCTCTCGGGTCGGCCGTGGTTCTGTCACCCGACGGGAGCCAGATTGCCTACATCGTGGATCAGGACGAGGGTCAGGCCATGTATCTGCGCTCGCTCGATCGGCTCCAGCCGACTTTGTTGATCGGCGGGTCGGACTCTCCGTATCACCCGTTCTTTTCGCCCGACGGCAAGTGGGTCGGCTTTGTGACTCCGAGTGAGCTCAAAAAGGTTCCGATTACAGGGGGCACACCCATTACGCTCTGTTCTCTCGATCGAAGCCGAGGCGCGAGCTGGGGACCCGATGGAAAAATCGTCTTTTCGCAGGCCGATCGATCGGGTCTGATGATGGTTTCAGAGAACGGCGGCGAGCCCGAGGTACTGACAACCCTCGATGAGGCCGCCGGGGAGATCACCCACCGGTGGCCCCAGATGCTTCCCAACGGTAAGGCGGTCATCTTCATCTCCGCCACCGAGGACATCAATTCAGCCGATAACGCCATCATCGAAGCTGTCATGCTCGCAACGGGAGAGCGCAAGGTTCTCCACCGCGGCGGCTACTATCCGCGCTACCTACCCACCGGCCATCTGGTATTCATACGCGATAACACCCTCTTCGGGCTGGCTTTCGACCCGGAGAAGGTGGAGCCCATCGGGGCACCGGCTCCCCTGGTCGAAGGAATCACCAGCAACGCCGGACCGGGTGGCGCTCAGTACTCGGTCTCCGACAACGGTACCCTGGCGTATGTCAGCGGCGAGATCGGCGTCGCCGAGTATCCGATCGTATGGGTCGACAGAGCCGGTCAATCGACCGCTCTCTGGGACACCCCTGCCAGCTACGGAGCTCCCAAGCTCTCTCCAGACGAAAAACGGCTGTCGCTCTCGATTCTGCGCGACAACAATTGGGATGTCTGGATCTACGACCTGGAGCGCGAGGTCGCTACCCGTCTGACCTTCGATGAAGGCTACGATGCCGATCAGTTCTGGTCGCCGGATGGGGAGTATCTGATCTTCAGCTCCAATCGCGAGGGATTGCAGACGCCCTTCAGAA
The DNA here is from genome assembly GCA_964195975.1 of uncultured Polyangiaceae bacterium. Taxonomy (GTDB): domain Bacteria; phylum Acidobacteriota; class Thermoanaerobaculia; order Multivoradales; family JAHEKO01; genus CAXMQZ01. The sequence continues at coordinate 3,152 of CAXMQZ010000131.1, forward strand.
AGCGTGCTGATGGCTCGGGCGAGGCCGAACGGTTGACCCAGGACAAAAACGATTTCTGGGCCTACTCGATGACCCCAGATGGACGGTTCATGATCGGCGAGACCCTGGGCCAGAGCAGTGACCTGATGATCCTCGATCTCGAAGGGGAGGGCGTACCCGAGCCCTACCTGGCCAGCTCCTTCGATGAGCGTTATCCCGAGTTCTCGCCCGATGGGCGATGGGTCGCCTATGCTTCAACCGAATCTGGGAAACTAGAAATCTATGTACGACCCTTTCCGGCTTCGGGTGGCAAGTGGCAGATTTCGGACGGCGGCGGTGCCTGGCCCCTATGGACAAAAGAGGGCCGGGAGCTCATCTACCGGACCAACACCGGCATCATGGCGGTGACCGTCGATGGAAGCGGGCAGTCGTTTTCGGTAGGCAAGCCCAAGCCGGTGGTCGAGGGAGAATTCCTTGGTGGACTCTTCGGGGTTCCCGTCGCCGGATTCATCTTTGCCGACTTCGATGTCACCGCCGACGGCGAGGACTTCATCATGTTTCCGGGTACCGAGGATCAGCTGAGCCAGACCCACACCACCATGGTCTTCAACTGGTTCGACGAGCTCAAAAAGACCCTACCGCAATAGTCTCTAGTCGTTGTCCTTTTGACCCCTGATCTTTGGCTCCGACTTTGTCCGGGACTTCCTCTCTTCGGGATCCTTGACGACGAGCTCGGTCTCAGAAGTCCCGCCGGCCGCGCTCAGCTTGAGCGTGTAGCTACCGGGCGTGGCGAACAGAGGTCGACCGAGCCGAACCGCTTCCGTCCAGGGAGTCTTGCCGCGGCTTGCCTTGTTGGAATCCTCGCCGTTGGAATCATCGCCGGAGCCATTCTCGTCGGAGTCGGCTTTTGCCTGCTCGTCTTGCACCCGTTTCGCTTCAGCCACCGGCGCCAGGTCTTCATCCAGCAGCAGGTCCCAAAAGAAACTGGAAACTCCGCGTCGGGCCTCCAGGTCGATCTTCTGAAGTACCCTCTTATCCTCGTCCAGCACCTCGAGAGTCGCGGTTCCATCGCTATTCGCCCAGAAGGGTATTGAGATTTCCGGATCCTTTTCGAGATCAGCATCGTGCCTCCAGAGCCGTCTCCTTTTGCGCCATGAACGCTTGAACTCGACATCTTCAACCGGAAACAGATGCGCACTCTGGTCTCTCAGCTCCGGAGTCAGCTGCTGAATCGGTAGCACGTCGATCACCCAGGCGCTTCGCCCGTGCGTGCCGGCGACGAGCTCACGGTCGCGCGGGTGGATGACGAGGTCATGGACAGGCACGGTCGGCAGATCGGTCCCGATCCCCTGCCAACTTGCCCCGGCATCGAGCGAGACATAGGCGCCTTTGTCCGAGCCCACATAGAGCACGTCTGGATTGACCGGATCCTCACGCACTACGTTGAGGGCGTCAGCCGGAAGCCCTGCCGCCAGCGAAGTCCAGCTGCCGCCTAGATCGTCGGTCCGATAGAGATAGGCCGTGGGGTCGTCTTCCCGGTAACCATTCAGCGTTACATAGGCGCGGTCGCGGACATGGTGCGACGGCTCGACCCGACTGACCCACCGATCGGCGGGTAGTCCAGCACTGACATCACGCCAGGTGACGCCACCATCCGGCGACACATGGACATAACCATCATCGGTTCCGACCCAGAGCAGCCCAAAGCTCAGAGTCGACTCTGCCAGGGTCGCGATGGTCGCAAAGGGAACATCGCCACGGTTTTGGCTCCGGGTCAGATCGGGGCTGATCGCTTCCCAGCTATCCCCCTTGTCCATGGATCTAAACAGCTGGTTGGCCCCGAAGTAGAGAATGTCGGGGTTGAAGGTCGAAAGCACGATCGGAGTCTGCCAGTTGTAGCGCAAAGCCGGCTCTTTCAGCTTGTCACGCGGTCTCACGCGCGTTTGTTTGCCATCTTCGGTGCGGTCGTAGAAACCGAACTGAAACCCGGCATAGAGCGTCGTGCGATCACGGGGATCGACCTGCACATACATGCCGTCGCCACCCCCGATCTTCTTCCATCGTTCGCCGAGCTCCCATCGCGTCCGGCTCGACCCCATCAGCGACCCATTGTCTTGGAGGCCGCCATAAATATTGAAGGGTTCGGCATCGTCGACGGTGATGGCGTAGAACTGACCCACCGGTTGAGCGTCGAGCTTGAGCCAGGACTTGCCTCCGTCATAGCTGATATCGATGCCACCGTCGTTGCCCAGGAAGAGGCGATCGCTGAAATTGGGATCGACCCACAGAGCGTGATGATCAACGTGTACATCGGGGTGATTGATCGAAGTGAAGGTGGCACCGCCATCCTCCGAAGTCAGGATCGGTACACCCACGATGTAGATGCGCTCGGGATCAGTCGGCGAGACCCGGATCTGGCCAAAGTAGTAGCCATACGTGTAGACCACCTGGCGGATTGGCTCGTCATGGGTGAGTCGCCAGGTCGCACCGCCGTCGTCGGAGCGCCACACCTCGATACCCCGAATGTCGGGGTTGAAGAGATTGGCGTTGGCATCCTGAATTTCATCGATGAGCTCCTGCATGGTGATCTCATCGTTTTCAACCATCTTGGTGAGCTTGCTGGCGGTCAGCGAGCTGTCGAGGTCGTTGTTGCGAATAAAGTCCTCGACCTCTTCGGGATCCTGAGCTACGAACTCCGCCTTGGTCATGGTGCGCAGACGCTTGGCGGTGATAGCGCCATCACCGAGATCCCACAGCTCCTCGGGAAGCTCTTCCTGGTTGTCGAGCGCGGCGTAGACCGTCTGTGGCTGGCTGGCAGCAATCGAGAGCCCGATTCGGCCGACATGATCCCCCTGCGGAAAGCCGCCCTCGATCCGGCTCCAGTTGTCACCCCCATCGATCGACTTCCAGATGGCGCTGCCCGGCCCGCCCTCGGTGAACTCCCAAGGTGTCCGCGCGCGCTGCCAAGCGGCCGCATACAGCACATCCGGATTCGATGAGTCCATCACCAGATCTACAAAGCCGGTAACGTCATCTCCTGCCAAAACCTGGCTCCACGATGACCCGCCATCGGTGGTTCGATAGATTCCGCGTTCCCCGCCTGGGGTGTAGAGCTTGCCCAGAGCGGCAACAAAGACGCGATTCGAGTCCCTCGGGTCGACTACGATTCGACCAATTCTGTCGGAGTTGTCGAGTCCGGTTTGGCGCCAGGTCGCACCGGCATCGTCGGAGCGGAAAATACCCATTCCGCCGTAGGAAGATCGTGAGGAGTTCGGCTCGCCGGTCCCAACCCAGACCGTCGCGGGGTTGGATGGATCGACGGCGACATCACCGATGATATTGGTCGACTCGTGATCGAAGATCGGCTCGAAGGTGACACCGTTGTTGGTGGTCTTCCAGAGACCGCCCGAGGAATAGGCAACATAAAACGTGTAGGGCTCGCCGGGGACGGTTTCGATGTCGCCCACGCGCCCTCCTTGAACGACCGGCCCAACCGAGCGCCACTCGAGACCCTGGGTTAGCGAGGCGTCCATCAGCTCTTGATGCTTCTGCCACGCGGCCTCCCGCTCGGCGTAGGTCGCAGGCGCTCCTCCCTGCGGTCGCTGGGCAAGCGTTGAGGCTGAGAACAGTAGCGAGATTGCGCACGCAGATGCCATCGCTACAGACACGGCCCGACCGAGATTTTCTCTCATGACTCCCTCCGAAAGGGAAAAATCCGTAAGTAGTAGTCGCCAAGTAATAGAAGGGTATGGACGGGGCCGTCCACACCGACTCGAACCGTCAGATTATAGAAGAATAGTGCTGGTCACGCAGGCCCGGCACCATCAAAAACAGCCACCTCTAGTACCAGCCACTTGACAGTGCCAGCTACTAGATCAGCCCCGGGGATGTCATCCCGGACTCAACGTCGGCTCAACCCCGGCTCAACCTTGGGCAGCAGCCAGGAATTCCGTCGCGTGGACCAGACGGGGCCTCTCGGTGTCCGCCTTGGCCGCCACTTCTACGAGCTGCTCATAGTAGTAGACGGCAGTGTCGTTGTCGCCAGCCATCTCTGCCGCGCGACCGGCTCCATACAGACTGTTGAAACGTCCCTGACTGCGGTCAAGAGCCCTTTCATAGGCAGTGAGAGCCTTTTCCGACTCTCCGACCTCGAGCAGCAGGTCGCCCAGAAGCTCGGCGACCGGTACGATCTCGCCCGGTGTGACCGGGTGCTTGTCGGTGGCCTCTTCCATCGCAGCGGCCGCTCGCATGGCCTCGACCGCACCCGTAGAGTCGCCTTCGGCCCAGAGCGCCCAGGCCTCGCCCGCCTTGAGCTGGTATGCCACGAGGGCCCCCCAATATCCAGCGGCAGGCGTTTTCATGATCTTCTCGTAGAGCGGTTCGAGGTCGGCGAGTGCCGCGCGAGCGGCCTCGGGGTTGCCGGCACGCGCGGCTCCCAGCGCACGGGCGAAATGGGTCATCGCCTCGAGCTGGGGATAGGCGTCCCAGTCGAACTCCTCGGGCTGTCTAGCCACCAAGGCCGCAGCGTCGTCCCATTGTTGCCGCTCGATGCTGACTCGGGCTGGAATCGCAGCCAACGGATAGGCCGAAGCTACGTGAGCGAGAAACTCCCCTTCCAGCTCCTGCATGCCTTGCATGACCTCGAGAGCCTTTTTGTCTTGGCCCTGTTGTAGATAGGCGTAGACCAGATAGTCCAGGGCGTGCAAATGATGCAGCAATCCAACCGCGGCATTGCTGGTGTGCCAGGCTGCTTCAGCCGAACGGGTGTTCCACTCGATCGACTCGTCCCAGAGACCGAGACGGGTGAAGATGTGCGTCGGCATGTGAAGCGCATGGGGCACATTGGGCGCAAGCTGCCCGTAGTTGCGCGCCACCGCTAGAGCGCGCTCGGCTAGAGGTGGATAGTCGAAGGCATGAATCACATAGTGATGCGCACCCGGATGATCTGGAATCTCGGCCAGGACTGCTTCGGCGATCTCGCCCGCTTCGATCTGCTTCTCGTAGGTTTTATCGGAGAAGGATGCTGTCGACATGTGCGCTAGCGAGTAGAAAAGAGCCGCTTCGGGGTCTTCGGGATAGGTGTCGCGGATGCTGCTCCAAGCCCCGGCCCAGGCCATCTTTCGCGGCATTTCGTCTCCCTGCTCTGCTTCGGTATCGAAATAGGACCCAACCGCCTCGATGTAGGCCGCCTCGCGGTCGGTCGGCTGACCGGTCGTTCGTGCCTGGGCCACGAGGGCGCGACCCTGGACTACCTCTTCCGCCGTCGGCGGCTCGGCCCAGAGCGGGTGGATCAGACTCATCGCTTGACCCCACCATGCCATGGCGCAATCGGAGTCGGCCTCGGCGGCTGCCTCGAAGGCGAGCTCTGCATCGCTGTACATCATGTGGTGCATTAGAGCCAAACCGGTCTCCATCTGCAGAGTCGCTTCTTCGTTGCAGGACACCGGTAGATCGACGGTTCCGAGATTCCCCTGATAAAGCTCGGCCTCCTCGGCCGGTTGAGCAACCTCGGATTCAGGGGGCGTATCGGCAGACGGCGAACAGGCAATCGACATCGGTAGGGTCACGGACAACAACACGACCAGGGATCGACACGTCATAGCTTCACCTCTCGAGAGCGTGGTCAAAAGTATAGGCAAACTTGTGAATCTGTTAGGCGTGATTCTAGTGCAAACGGGAGGGGATTTGGAATTTATGTAGGGGAGCCCAACAAAGACCCAACAAAGAATAAGGGCGGGAGCTCCTCGAGAGAGCCACCCGCCCCGTACTAGCAGTGCCTACGCTGTGACAAGGAAAGGATCAGTTGATGTCCTTGCCCTCCTTGGCCATTGCCAGCAGATTTTCGGCGTTGGTCTTGTTGAAGGCATTGGGCGCGGTTGCCACCGCGTTTTCGAGATAGGGAACAGCCTCATCGACTCTGCCGAGAGCTGACAGACCGCGGGCCATCCCGATATCGACAGGCCATTGCCCCTTGTTGGTGTCGTAGTTGAACTGGAAGATCTCCATCGCCTTCTCGGGGTCGTCCAGAGCAAAATACCCCCGCGCCGCCTGATGGATCTGAACCGGCGTGGCGGTGGCATGATGGATCGCGGTTTTCTGTGTCTCCGCCGCCTCGGTGTCCTTGCCGTTTGCGGCCTGGAGCTGTGACAGCGTGTTGAGAGTGGTGAAGTTCTCGGCTCCAACAAAGGGGGCGCCGACCGCCAGCTCGGCCCAGGTAAGCGCCTCTTCCAGGTTCACCTCCGCGCCAAGGGCATACTGGGCGGCTGAGTTGTACCCCAGCCAGCTGAAACCTGAGGTGTCACGCAGATCGTTACGGATGGCCTCGATATAGAGGTCTGTCGTGTTCTCGACGGTGATCGTCCAGGGCAACGACAGGTTCTCCCAACTCATTCGGACTGTCGCCTCCTCGAGCTGTCTATCGGTGAACTCATAGGTGAGCCACTCGGTATAGGGGTGCTCTTCGGGAGTCGCCTTCACACGCAGTGCATCTTCGGCTGAGTCGTAGGTGAAGCTACCCCATGAGGTCGAATTATTGGAAAAGATAATCGTCCAATCGCCTTCATCCTCAGGGACGATGTGGAGACCGTATGAGCCGGCACTCAGAGGCTGGCCTTGGATACTCACGTCGTGTGAGACCGTGAATACAGTGTTCTGGTTTGCACCAGCGCGCCACGGGCATTCCTCGCAAGTGCCAAAGCCGAGATTTTGCATGCCGTAGGGTACGAGCTGACCCCAGATCTTTCCGGCTCGGTCATCGCCATTGGGAGCATGGACATCGGGACTGTTGTAGGTGACGTTGACCTCGACCATGCCGAGCCATTGTGAGACGGAGGCCTTCTGGTTGGCTCCGCTTGGCGGCGTTGTCGGACCCCTGAACTGAGCGTGGGCCGCCGCACCAAAAAGCAGACCGGCCACGAGCACTAGCGTTATGACTGACTTCTTCATTGACATCCTCTCTTTCAAGATTGTTGGAACGTGCCCCCACTGATCGAGAAGGCCTCGACTGTCTTTGGGCTCTTCTACGCAAGACCAGGGCAAAGGTTCACTCCAACCCGTTGAATCAAAGGGGACACACGACCAAATTCCCCACAATCCAATTTCCTGAATCACCCGCCATCTCCGATCCGCCCTACATATCACCTCGATTGCCGTCAGATCGCGGTCCTGGTTTTCGTCCAGATCATATATGCCACGCCTCGCACGCATCGTCGTTCCCGGCATCCCTCACCATGTAACCCAGAGGGGAAACCGCAGACAACAGACCTTCTTTCGAGATTCCGACTACCGTTCCTACAAGAGATATCTCTCGTTTTGGTGTCGGCAGCACAGCGTCTCGATCTGGTCCTACTGTCTAATGCCCAACCACGTCCACTTGATCGTGACTCCTGCCACGACCGATGGATTGGCTGCAGCCATTGGAGAGACTCACAGCCACTACACCTGCCGAGTCAACGAACGAAAAGAGTGGAGGGGCTTTCTTTGGCAGGGGAGATTTTCCTCCATGCCGATGGACGAATTGCACTTGCTCCATGCTACCCGCTACGTGCTTCTCAACCCTGTTCGAGCGGGACTCGTCAAGGATGCTACTGAGTGGCCGCATTCAAGTCTGCGAGCTCACTTGGAGTCAAAAAGCGACGGGATAGTCGACACCTTGCATCTGGCCGAGAGAATCGAAGACTGGGAGCAATTCCTCTCGACTGACACGTCTGACGAAGAGGCCGATCGTTTGCGCAAGCACACCAGAATGGGGAGGCCACTCGGAGGAGAAGCTTTTCTAGCCGAGCTGGAAGGTCTTCTTGGTCGCCGAATCCAGCGGGAGCGGAAATGATTCAAGGGATTGGATTGTGGGGAATTTGGTCGTGTGTCCCCTTTGATTCAGAGGATTGAATCGCCAGGGTGAAGGTGCGGATCTACTTTCTGTCGAGCAGCGAGGTCCAATTGATCATCAGGTTGATCGGCTCGAACGAGTCTTCGGTCACGACGTTGAGCAGAAAGCGTTCGCCGTCAGCGGTGACGTCGTAGTCAGAATTACCCACGGCTAGTCGGGGAGCTCGAAAAAGCTCGGTCTCAGATTCGACCTTGAACGTGTCCCCCGAGCCATCTACCGATGCAGCCATGAGTTTTCCGCCATTTGCCAGGTAATACATCTCCCTTCCATCTCCTCTCCACTTTGGATTGCCTCCGCCTTCAGTCGAAATCTGACGTTTACGACCGGGACTCGGAAAGGGGCTGACATAGACCTCGCTACGACCCGATTCATCGGACTCGTATGCGATCCAACGACCATTGGGTGAGAAACTAGCCGAGACTTCGGCAAACTCGCCAACCGCAAACGGGAGCGGTTCGCCTCCTCCTTCGAGTGGGAGTATCCAAAGATCCATCCCCGTATCGACTCCAACGGCGCTATAGAGCAGGAGCTTTCCATCAGGCGACACAGACAGCGGATTCTTTGTTTCGTTTGTAACTAGTACTTGCTCGGCCACTCCAACACCGGTAAAGGCTCTGGAGTAGATATTGAAATTGCCCTCACGCCCCGATGTGAAAAGAATCTTAGAGCCGTCGGTACTCCATAGAGGAGAGACATCCTCCGATGCGTGCAGAGTGAAGCGGCTCCGAATCCCGCGGCCGATTTCGTAGATCCATAGGTCGCCGGCAGCAGTTTCGCTGTCCGAGACCGCTACGACGAGCCACTGCTCGTCGGGTGAGAGTTGAACGCCCCACTGAATCGCAGCGTCTCCGAGTGTCTCTAGTCGTACTCCTCGCCGATCGAACCAGGCGATCTCGGATGTCAGCTCGCCGCTCCCGGTCTGATAGGCCAACACCCCGGAGCTGGAGACCGAGTAGGCTCCGACCGCGGCGCCACCCAGTGTCGCAACGTCCTCTACGATGGTGGTCGGCTGCCCCTTCAATTCGAAGGAATCGAGACTGAAAGCCTGCCCCAGAAGGGAATCTCCCCGCGTTGAAAGTAGAGTTCCTGAAGCATACTCGCCCTGAGTCTCGCTGTGTCCGATAAATCTGGGTTCATCTCCATCGAGACTTCCCAGCCAGATTCCGCTCCCCTCGCCGGCGATTCCCACGGCACCCAGACGGGTGTAGTAGATAAAGTGCTGACCATCGGGCAGGAATCGAGGATGTCGATGGCTGTTCTCCTCCCGTTCGGCGCTTAACGCTGTCACAGGTTCTGCTGCTCCTCCACTCGCAGACACCCGATGCAAAGGCGTGTTGTGGGCAGGTGTAAACAGAATCACATTGTCGCTATTCCAAGTTCCACCTTTGGCATTGAGCACCTCGGTAATCGCGATCCCCGGCCCACCAGAGACATCGATTCGTTTGAGCTTGCGGTCCGCAAAGAAGCCGATCGACCTACCGTCGGGCGACCAAAAGGGATAGGTGGCGCCTCGGGTTCCCTCGAGACGAAGCGCCGAGGTCTCGCTTAGCGACCGCACCCAGAGCTCTGGGATTCCATCCAGATTTGCGGCTGCCCAAACCAAATGGCTACCATCGGGAGAGACCCGGATCGGTCCCGGACCGCTCGGGTTCAGACTCAGAAAAGTGTCTCGATCCGGCATGATCTCGGCGCGAAACACCTGACTCTCCTCCGGAGCGGATTGGTACAGGAGCGCAGCAAGGCCTAGTGCCACCAGCCCCAAACCAGCAGCCAACCCCCAGGCCAACCGCTCCCTTGACTTGCGCCGTTTTGCCACCGGGGTCGCCAGGCCGGCCTGCGAGCCGGCATCTCGCACCCACTCGAGCTGCAGCCGGATGTCGTGCGAATTCTGAAACCGCTCATCGGGATCCTTGGCCAGACAAGTCCGGATGACCCGCTCGAGCGCCGGTGGAAGCAAAGGCTGCACCTGCGAGATCGGTACCGGCTCGCGGTCGAGCACCGCCGCGATCAGGCTCGCCTGCGTCTTGCCATCGAAGGCCCGTCGCCCCGTCGCCATCTCATAAAGCACCGAGCCAAAGGCGAAGATGTCGCTCCGAGCATCGGCCTCCTCACCCTCGAGCTGCTCGGGGGCCATGTACTGAAAAGTCCCGACCAGGGTGCCTTCTTCAGTCAGAGGGCTCATTGTGGGCGACTGAGTCAGAGCCGCCGGGTCGGCCATCCCCATGACGCCTTTGGCGAGGCCAAAATCGAGCAGTTTCGCCCCTCCGCGGGTCAGCATGATGTTGCCCGGCTTCAAGTCGCGGTGAGCCAAACCCTGGCGATGGGCCTTGTCGAGAGCATCGGCAATCGAGATCCCGACCGAGAGTAGCTCGGCAACCGGCAGCGGTCCGCGCGCCAGTCGTTTGTCGAGCGTCTCGCCGTCGAGATACTCCATGACAAGAAAATCGGTGCCATCCTCCGAACCGATGTCATGCAAGGTGCAGATATTGGGGTGCTGCAGGCTGGAGATGGCCTTGGCTTCACGCTCGAGACGTTGACGAAGCTCCGGATTGTTCGAGAGGTGCGCAGGCAGCACCTTGATCGCCACCTCGCGCTCGAGACGGGTATCCCTGGCACGATAGACCTCACCCATACCGCCCGCACCAAGCGGCTCCAGGATTTCGTAGGGTCCCAGCTTGCTTCCGTTATCTAGCGTCATATCGAGAAGGACCGATCCTATCCCAGATTTCGCCTGCAGCGCTCGGAAGAAGGGCCATTCTGGTCGACTCAGATGGGTTCTTGGCCCGCGGCTCCGCAGGGAACGGAGGTGATCCAAGGGATTGGATTGTGGAAAATTTGGTCGTGTGTCCCCCTTTATTCAAGGGATTGGAGTGGGGGACGAGCCCTGCTATTCGGTCTTGTCCGGTGCTTCAGGCCACCCAGGCAGAGTAGCCGGATTGCTCTCGATCGCCCGGAGGATTTCTTCGATACCCCGCTCGAGCTGCGGATCTCGGCCCTCGAGAACCGATTTGGGATCATTGTCCACTACGATGTCGGGCTCGACTCCGTGACCTTCGATGACCCACTCGCCGGCCATGTTGTTGGTGCTCGAGTTGGGGACAAAGACAGCCCCGCCATCGACCATCGGACCGGCAAAGTTGCCGCCCACGACCCCTCCCCAGGTCCGTTTGCCGATCAACGGACCCAAGTTCATCTCACGAAAGAAGAAGGGGAAAATATCCCCATCTGAGGCCGACAGCTCGTTTTGCAGGCAAACCAGCTGACCGTTGAAAACGACCGGAGGTATGGTCTGCGCGTGGTCGTCGTTACGGCTGAATGAAACGCCTACCGGTCGTTCGGCCAACCGCCGCAAGATCATGTGAGATACGTTGCCGCCACCGTTGCCGCGCACATCGATCACCAGTCCCTCTTTTCGAACCTGCGGGTAATACCACTTGATGAACTCCTGCATCCCACGCGGGCCCATATCGGGAAGATGAATATAGCCGACCTTACCCTGGCTGGCCTCGTCGACCTTGCGTTGATTCTCGGTGATCATCGCCAGGTAGTGGAGATTGGTCTCGCTGGTCAGTGGGGTGAAAGAGACTTTTCGTGCGCCCTCGAGCGAGGGATCCGAGTTGAGGGTCAGCTCGACCTGACGATCGGCCTTGTGGCGCAATAGTCGGTAGGGATTATCCGACCCTGTGATCTCTTGACCGTCGATGGCAAGCAGATAGTCACCCTCAGAGACATTCTTGCCAATCTCGGTCAAAGGTGAGCGGTAGGAATCCTCCTGGTTCTGCCCCTGCAAAATCTTCGCGATCCGGTATCGATTCGAGGCCTCGTCGAGCTCGAATACGACACCCGGTAGTGCCACGCTGGGGCGATCGGGAATGTCGAAATCACCTCCCTGCACGTAGGCGTGACCAACCGAGAGCTCGGAGATCAGCTCCCCGATCACATAATTCAAATCGGAGCGATGAGCTACGTGCTCTAGCCAGGGTGTGTACTGTTGCTTGAGCGCCTCCCAGTCATAGCCATGCATGTTGGCGACATAGAACTGATCCCGAAAACGCCGCCACGCCTCGTTGAAGATCTGAGTCCACTCTGCCGCCGGTTCGAGATCCATCTCGAGCTTCGCGGTTGAAACCGCCTCTCCAGACTCCTTGCCATCCGGACTGGAATCGTAGAGTTTGTAGGCACCCTCCCCGGATACCAGAACCTTCGATCCATCATCCGAGACGAAATAGCCGTCGACACCCTCGGCCAAGGTAGTCGTCTCCTGATCGTCGAAGGAGAAGATCTGCAACTCGGGTGGATGATCGGAGCTCCGACCGTAATAAGTCGCACCAGAACGGACAAAGAGGACATGTCCTTCGATCGCGCTCAGACCGGCGTAGTTGTCGGCCTCGATCGGGAGCCGTGCAACGCGGTCCGCCAGACCGTCGAAATCGATCTCGATGTAGGAACTCGATTCATCGGAGTCGTTGTTCTCCGAATCATCGTCGTCACCGGTGTCGTCATCGTCTTCGGCGTCATCGAGATCGACCTCATCGCTTTGGGGCGGAAACGGATGCTCGACGTCGTTGCGCAAGGCCAGTGAATAGACAAACGTTTCGCGATCGGTGGCGTAGTCCCACTCATTTGATGAGAGCATTGGTGCATACGAGCGATCTGACAGGTAGAACAAATAGTCGCCCTGGGGATCCCACACCGGTTCAGTCTCATGAAAGATGTCGTCGGTGATCTTGTGCAAGTCGCGTGTTGAAGCACTCCAGATGTAAATCGAATTGAAGCCCTTGAAGACGTTCCACTCCCGCAACGAGCTCACCGAGAAGGCTAGAAAACCACCGTGGGGCGACCAGTTGTACTCAGTGATCGTGCCGTACTCCTCATCGATGACCTCGGTAACTTCCTTTGTTGCAACTTCGACTACGAAGACCCTGCCCTGGATGTCGCTGAAGGCAATCCACCTGCCATCGGGGGACCAGACCGGGTTGAATCGGCGCATGTCTCCGTTGCTTGTGAGCTGCTCGGGCTCGCCAGACCCATTTTGATCGACGAGATAGATCTCTTCCTCACCGGTCCGATCCGAGATAAAGGCGATCTTCCGCCCATCGGGGGACCAAGCTGCTTCTTTTTCACGAATGCCAGACGTATTGGTGAGGTTTCTCGTCGGTCCTTTTTCTACCGGCGCCGTGAACAGATCTCCTCGAGCGACAAAAAGAGCCCGGTTCGCTTTGGGGCTGAGACCGAACTCTTCCACCTGATCGCCGACACTTTTTCGTAATGGCCGCATCCAGAGCTCATCGTCGGGAACCGAAATAGAGATCGCTGTCGAGCGTCCGGCCGCGATGTCGTAGATCTCGAGCTCGCCGTTGAGCTCATAGACAATACGATTGGAGCCGTCGTCGCTGGGCCAGCGAACATCCCACACATCGGCATTGGTGATCTGATCTGTCGACCCCGTCGTGGTGTCGAAGGCATAGAGGTTGTTCTTGCCGTCCCGGTCAGAGGTGAAGAAAACCCGCTCCCCGATCCACATGGGGTCTCGGTCCGCCCGTGGATGGTCGGTTACGGCCCGAACATCGTAGGTTTCCAAATCGAAGATGAACAGCTCTTGAGCCCAACCACCTTCGTAGCGCTTCCAGGTGCGGAAATCTCGCACCAGAGGGGAGTAGACGACCTTTGAGCCATCGGGCGAAAAATCGCCGGCACCCGACTTTGGCATCGGAAGGGACTCGGGTAGACCACCCGAAATCTTCGCCAGGAACAGTTTCGAATCGGTCAAATCCCAGCCCGACCTCAACGATCGGAACAGAACCGCCGACCCATCCGGCGACCAGTCGTAGACCTGGTTGTCATAGCCCCATCGTGGTGGCAGCGGGCCCCGCGCCGGGTAATAAGTCAGCTGCTTGGGGGTGCCTCCAGCAACGGGAATGACGTAGACCTGCTCGTCGCCGTCGTATTGTCCGGTGAAGGCGATCCAGTTCCCATCCGGGGAGAACTTTCCAAACAACTCTTGCCCCGGATGCGCCGTCAGTCGCCGAGCTGCGCCACCGCCAGAGTGGGCAAGCCACAGATCACCACCATAGGTGAAAACAACGCTGTCTCCGTGGATGTCGGGGTAGCGGAGAAGCTTGGTCTGGGCACCAGCCGCTAGGGAGCCCGCACAAATCAGAGTCAGGACGAGCGCGCACAACGGTATGGGTCTGGATCGCATCAATCTCTCCATCAATCGTTAGTAATCTCGGCGAGCGTCGGGACCGACGCCCTCTAATGAGACGAGTTTTGGCACAAAAAGGTTGCATCCGCAAGAGATCAACTTTTTCATATCGTTCAATCTCAATGTCTTCCCAAGGCTTTTGGGCCGATGATACGATCGGAGCAATCGTGTCCGCCAAGAAACGAAGGGATCAGAGCGGCGAATGGCTTGCGGGTGAATCGGAAGCCCGCGCCACCGTGCGCCGATCTCTGAACACGATTCTAATCACCAACCCTGTACCGGGCCAGGTGATCGACATGAGTGCCTCGGGAATGGGGCTCGAGAGCCGGGAGGCGATCAAGTCCTTGGGGGAGAGCCTGTTCACACTTGCCTCGGGCTCGACACGAGCGCAGGTGCTTGGCGAAGTCCGTTGGTCCAAACTGTCCGGAACAAAACAGATGCCCAACGGCGAGGTCGCCCCGTTGTACCGTACCGGTATCGCCTTTCGAGACGACATAAGCGGCTTTCTGACCCGCAATGGACCTCAGGTCGATAGACGCATATAGTCCGCATTGTTCATCAGCCCCACGGCATGATGCAAAGGGCACCCCATCGGGTGCCCTTTTCGCTTTTTTGGACTTGCACTCTTGCTCAGAGAGCCGTGCTAATCGCCCGGAGGCGTTCCGATGTAAAACGACATCCAGATGGTGTCGAAGTGGGTTCCCGGCACCGTCAAATCGGCTACCTTGGCCTGAGTGTCTCCGGCGGCGGCAGCGTAGGCCGTCTTGAGTTTTCCGATTCCCTCTAGACTTGGCAAAGCCCACCAGATTCGATGAGTCCAGCCTTCGACTCCATGAATCTCGGGAACGTGCATGCCATAGGAAATCGCCACGCCATCTTCGACCAACTTCTCAGCGATCGGCACCGCTTGCTTTTGTACGAGCTCCGTAAAGGCCTCGCCAGAACCATCGCGAACGGTGTAGCTCCCGACGTAAAACACTTGGATCTTTGCCATCTGCTCGGCGGATGCTTGATAGGAGATCGGGTTGCGCGCAACCTCGTCAAAGTGAGATCCGTGCACAAACGTCTCCTGATAGGCCTGCATTAAAGCCTTGGCCTCGTCCTCGTCCATGGATTGTTGATTGGCCAAGACACGACCGACCCACTCCCCTACCTTCCCCCAGTCGGCGACGGAGACCCACTCGAGAAAATTGGCTTTGTCATCGGGTCGATGATTGGCGGGTACAGCTACGCCGTGGGATGCAATCACGCCATCGGCGAGCATCGCATCCATCATCGCCTTGTCCTTCAGGATCACATCAAGTCCATCCGCCCCGGTCTTACCCTCGGCAAGCTGGCTGAAAGCAAGCCAGGTTATGGGGCCCGCACCTTCCTGGGCCGAAGCCGCAACCGGCAACGCCAGAAGAACTACTATTGCTACCAGATAAAGTCGACGCATCAAATCCTCCTTCGGTCGGAGCCACCGAGACCCACCTTGGCGGCAGTTGCTGGGCCAATTGACTAGCGAGAATCTATCGCGCCTTCCCTAGTCCCGCAACCTCAAACTCCTTGAAGAAGGGGGAACAGGACCGGGGACGGGCTGGCCGGGTGTCCAACCCTTCTCTCGCAGACGGTCGAGGTAGGAGACGACTCCCGAACGTTTGGAGTGGGTGATCAGCAGCAAAAGGTCGCCGACTTCAGACCATGCGAGAGCCTGGCGGACCGAGGCCATCTCCGAGTCGGCCTGATCGATTGCTTTGGATTCCAGACCCGCCTCCTCGAGCTCTCGCACGATCATCGCCGGAACCTCGCCTTCAGAGCGACCTCTGAGATATTCCCACAGCTCCTTGACGATTACCCGGTCCGGTCGCGCCGCTGCAATGGTTCGAGCCAACTCGGCAATCGATGCATCGTCACGGTCGCCAGCCTGACCGGTCGTGACAAGACGTCGCTTCGCCGGCATCGCGGCTGCCATTTCCAGCAGAGCCTTCATCCCGTGTGGGTTGTGTGCAAAGTCGACCACTGCGGTCACGCCGTTGAGATCGAACACATTGAGTCGGCCCGGATTCTCTTCCGGAGTGCTCTTGAAGGACCCTAGCCCATCGCGAATCGCAGCCATCGGCAAACCCAGCGCGACAGCCACTCCGATGGCGCCCATAGCGTTGTAAATGTTGTGACGGGCGGCTCCATCCAGTGTGATCGGGATCGAGTCTAGAGTGGCGACGGCGATCGTGCTGTTCCCATCGTCGTAGTAGATCTCATCGTCGATCAGCCAGCAGGCATGACCGCCATCCGCACGGTGCTGGGTCAGCAACTCGTTGTCAGAGTCCAGACTGAACCAGGTCGTAGGTTGGCCAAGCTTGAGACCATAAGTCACCAGCATCGGATCATCGGCATTGAGCACGAGTCGATCGGCGGCCTTGTGAACCACGAGTTTGGCTCGGGCGAGATCGTCCAAATCGTAGACCCCGGACTCTCCGAGATGGTCCGCAGCGATATTCGTGACAAGAGCCACATCGGCCCGTTCGACGACCAGACCCCGACGCAACATCCCCCCGCGTGCAGTCTCCAGGACGGCAACCTCGACCCTCGGGTCTCTCAAGACCTGTCGTCCGCCGCCCGGTCCCGAATAGTCGCCCTTTTCTACGATCTCCTCGCCCACCCGAATCCAATCGGTGGACGAGAGCCCAGCCGTCTTGCCCGCGGCCCCAACGATGTTTGCCAGCAGTCTCACCGTTGTGGTTTTGCCGTTTGTGCCGGTGACAAGCGCGACAGGTACATCCCGAATTCGATCCCAGTCGATTTGTCCCAGATCCGGAATAGCCTCGACCACCCAAGTCTGGCTACCCTGTCCAAGCCCCACCGACACGCTGTCATCGTCGGAAAGGAAGCTGACGCCATGCCGCATCGCCGCCGCCTTTAGTGCCAGGAGCGTCGGGTTCTTCTCCTGCTCGATTTCGAGTTTCAGTCGAACCGCGGCCGTCTCGATCTTCGGAACGCGGGTCCCCTCGATCTCAGCAATAGCCGCGCTCAGTGCCCACTCATTCACCTCAGTGGCGGCGTACAGAGCATCGATCGGGGCATCGAAGGCCAGGGTCAAGCCCCCTTGATGTCGTCGATCAGCGAGCGTCGACTCCCCCCACCCGACCGCCTCCAGAACTCGAAGTGCCTGGCCGCGCCACAGCTCGATCACCCGATCGGGGTTTTCACCCTCGAGCTCTACTTCGATGACCGCACCCGCTCCCGCCAGCAGTAGGTTCGAGCCGGTAAGACGGCGTGAATCGACAAGCTTCATCGTTCTCTCCAGCGCCAGGTGCACCGTCTAGCGCACCTGGTACTGAATTCAATCTTCGGTTTCACGAGCCAGCCAAACGCCTCGTTCATCGCGAATGATCGATTCATCACCGGCCAGCGGCACGGCACCGATCTCGAGTGTCTCGGCTGAGACCGTCGGTCGAAGCTCAGACGGCGTCGCTTCCGAGATGTTCTCCGGCGAATAGCCGATGATCTGCTCCCAGGTTCGGTTGATTTTGTCGCCAAAGATCAACACCAGATCGCCACCCTGTGCACGGCTCAGGGCTGCCTGGACCGCTTCAGCCTCATCCGGGATGATCTCGATCGCCTCGGCATCGACTCCGCTTTCGATGAGCACCTCCTTCAACATGTCGGGCACCTCGGTCTCTCCCCTACCGCGTGGGTTGTCGTCTCGTCGGCAGACATAGACATCGAAGTGCCCGGCACACAGCTGGGCCACCTCGCGAATATCCTCGTCTCGACGATCGCCCGGCGCGGCAATAACAGCAATTCTCTTACCTGAAGGCTCCAAACGCTCGACAAATTCGACCATGGCCCGAATAGCGGCCGGGTTATGGGCATAGTCGAGAATTACCTTGAAGGGGTATTCGTCGAAGACATTCATCCGACCCGGCGCCTGATAGAAAGTGGTGTCGAATGTCCTCAAACCCTGCCGCAGATCGTCGAGAGAGACATCGAGGCTGTAGGCCACAGCGGACGCAAACATGGCGTTTTGAACGTTGTGGATGGCACGCCCTTCCATCGTGGCAGGAATCAAATGAGTCCACAACAACGGGATATGAGTGCCCCCGTCGTAGAGGGTGATCATGTGTCCGTTGATGCCCTCTTCAAGGACAACGGCTCGGCCGCCGGCGCGAATGTGCTCCCGCACCAGAGGATGATGATGATTCATGGTCACATAGCAGAGGTGTTCGGCATCCGTGTAGTCGGCCATCTTCAGACAGAGCTGATCGTCCGCATTGAGCACGGCGGTGTTTTTCGCCACCTCCACAACAACTCGTTTCACCTCGGCGAGCTGCTCGACGGTATCGATACCGCGTAGCCCGAGATGATCGGCGTCGACGTTCAACACGGCTCCGACATCACACTTTCGATACCCCATTCCGGCCCGCAACAGGCCGCCGCGAGCCGTCTCGAGAACAGCAACTTCTACCGACGGATCTCGAAGCACCATCCGAGCTGCCACCGGACCCGTCATGTCGCCCGGTACTGTGAGGTGACCATCGATATAGACACCGTCGGTGCTAGCCAGACCAACCTTCAAGTGGGCCATTTTGAAGATGTGGGCGAGCATTCGCGCGGTTGTCGTCTTGCCATTCGTGCCGGTCACGGCCGCTATCGGTATCCGGGCCGCCGTGCCAGGCGGGAAGAGCATGTCCATCACCGGTCCGGCTACGTCTCTCGGTGTGCCTTCGCTTGGAGCCACATGCATCCGAAAGCCGGGAGCGGCGTTGACTTCGCAGATAGCACCTCCAATGATCTGATAGGACTCCGAGATATCGGTGGTCAAGAAGTCCACTCCCGCCACGTCCATCCCAACCGCTCGCGCGGCGCGGATCGCCATCTCCCGATTGTCGGGATGAACGATGTCGGTTACATCCACTGCGGTTCCACCGGTCGACAGATTTCCGGTCGATCGCAGATAGACGACCTTGTCTTTGTCGGGAACGCTGGTCCGATCGTAGCCCTTGAGGGCCAGCAGTCTCTCGGCCTGATGATCGAAGTCGAGACGCGTCAGCACTTTCTCGTGCCCGATACCACGGCGTGGATCCTGATTCACGACCTCGACCAGCTCCTCGATCGTCGATGTGCCGTCGCCTTTGACATGCCCGGGAACCCGTTTTGACGCCGCGATGAGCTCGCCATTGACCACCAACATCCGGTGGTCGAGACCATCGATAAAGCTCTCGACGATAACGGTGCGACTGTGCTCGCGCGCGTTCTCGAAGGCGACCTCGACCGCTTCCGGAGAGCTCAGGTTGATCGAGACACCTCGCCCATGGTTGGCGTTGAGAGGTTTCACCACAACCGGATAACCGATTCGCTCGGCCCGCTCGACCGCCTCCTGGGGATCGTAAGCCAGGCCCTGACGGGGCACCGGCAACCCCAGATCAGCCAGGATGCGGTTGGTCTCCTCTTTGTCCGTCGTGATCTCGACCGCAATATGTCGCGTCTCGCTGGTGATCGTCGCTTGAACTCTTTTGCTGTGATGTCCGTGTCCCAGCTGGATCAGGCTGAAGCGATTGAGCCTCAGCCAGGGGATATCCCGCTCCTCGGCTGCACGCACCAGGGCAGCGGTGCTCGGACCCAGGGTTCTTCGTTGAGCAAACCGGATAAAGGAGTCTCGTGCCCGATCAAAATCGAACTTGTGCCGTTTTGCTTTTTCGGGCTGGAGCTCCTCCGGCAACAGGTCATGCAGCAACCACAGCGCCAGCCGGCCGGCTTCGAGCCCGACCTCATCGTGCTCGTACTGGTAGACCACGTCATACTCGCCCGGCGTTCCTGTGCTCCGAGTCTTGCCAAAGGTCACCTGTGCACCTGCCGCGTTTTGCAGCTCGATTGCCACATGCTCCAAAACATGACCGAGCCAGGTGCCCTCCTCTTCGTTGAGGCGACGGACAAAGCCGCCCGGCTCTCCATAAGAGCAGCCATGCTGATGCAGTCCGGGTAGCGCTTCGAGCAGATCGTTGATGAAGTCATCGCCGAGTTTCTTCGTCGGCCACTCCTCGAGCACTCCCAGGTCGACGACCAGTCGGATGACCGGAAAGTGTGCGTACAGACTGGGGCCGAGGTAGACCGATTTGGAGAGAACCTTCACGACAGAACTTTTTCAACCTGTTGGATCGGAGCACACGCCATCCGCTTGCCGATGTCGTAGGTAGCGCCTTCGATCAAGATATGGAGGCGAATATTCAACAGACAGACCGGATCGTGGCGTTTGGCCGAATCCATCGACGAATAGTCGAGATCAGAGGGATCCACGATGGTTATGGCTCCGCTGCCATGTACTTCGAGTCGATCATCAGCCGAGATGAACGCCGCCGTATCTTCGTCGAGACCGATCCCGATCGGTCGGGGATTGTAGGCCAGAGCCGTAAGTAGTCGACCCAGACGATCGCGCTGTCGAAAGTGCTGGTCGATAATGGCCATTTGGGTCAGACCCAGCCCAGGGGCCAGGGTAACGATGTCGGGTCTTGGTGTAGAGCCTTCAGAGCCAAATGCGATCATGTGCTCCGAGAGAAAGGCGGCACCCGCCGATGTGCCGGCAACATGCAGACCCGTCCTGTTTCGGTCGCGGAGCATGTCTGAGACCGGCGAGCCCCCGATCGTGGTCGACAGCCGCAGCTGGTTGCCGCCGGTCAAAAAGACCCCGTCGGAGCGCTCGAGCGTGTTCAACCAATCGGTGCGCTCGGTGTCGGCCCTCGTCTCGAACGGCAGCACTCGAACCCGACGGACGCCGAGCTCGTAGAACACTTCCTTGTACAGATCCCCCGTGTCAGGGAGCATCGAAGCAGTAGGCACGATCGCAATGCGGGCGTCTTCTCCACCACAGATCACGGCGAATCGTTGCAAGATAGCTGCATCACGAACTTTGTCTTCCGCTCCCCCGATGGGGACGATATATCCTCGACTCACCTCAAGCTCCTTGTCTTGTACCTGTCCTCATGATCGTAAACCCGGTGAACTGCAAATTCTAGCGCCAAACCGCTTCTTGATACCCTATTCAGTCTATGGCTAAGCAAAACTCATTCGATGTGGTCTCCGAAGTCGACCTCGCCGAGGTCAAGAACGCGGTCAATCAGTCACTCAAGGAAATCCACCAGCGCTACGATCTAAAGGGCAGCGACTCGAATATCGAACTCGACGACAAGGAGGCACAGCTCACGCTGTCCAGCGCCGACGAATTCCGGCTCGAAGCTGTCAAAGGAATCTTGCAACAGAAACTTGTTCGACGGGGCGTCTCCCTAAAAGCGCTTTCCTACGGCACCGTCGACCCTGCGGCGAAAGGCAGTGTTCGCCAAGTGGTAACGCTACAACGGGGTATCTCGACCGAGAAGGCGCGCGAAATCGTCAAGCAGATCAAGACTGCCAAGTTCAAGGTCCAGGCCGCGATCCAGGGAGACCTGGTCCGCGTCTCGGGCAAGGACCGCGACACTCTGCAGAGCGTCATCGCCATGCTCAAGGAGCAGGACTTTGACATTGACATGCAATTCGTCAACTTCCGCTCTCAGTAGCGAGGTGTGAGCGATCGCTGGATGATCGAAGCCGCGACAGCCGCACCGAAACCATTGTCGATGTTGACAACAGTCACACCGGCCGAGCAGCTGTTCATCATTGCCAGAAGCGCAGCCAGGCCGCCAAAGCTGGCTCCGTACCCGACCGATGTAGGGACAGCGATCACCGGTTTGGAGACCAGACCCGCGACCACACTGGCTAGAGCGGCCTCCATTCCTGCCACCACAATCAAGACGCCGGCGGAGTCCAAGGTTTTCTGATGCGCGAGCAATCGGTGAAGACCAGCTACACCGACGTCGTAGACTGTCTCCACGGTGTTGCCAAAGGTTCGAGCGGTTATGGCTGCTTCCTCGGCGACCGACTGATCACTGGTACCTGCCGAGACGATCACAATCGGATCCTTGCCAATCGGCTCGACCGGCTCTTGGATCCACACGGCCGTACGAGACAGCTCGTCGTAGCTCACTTCCGGGATCGCTTCGACGAGCTGCCGTGATTTCTCGGCACTGACCCGAGTGGCCAACACTGTCCGGGCACCCTCGCCGATAGCCTTGAAGAGATCGACAAGCTGGTCGCTGGTCTTGCCCTCCCCCATCACCACCTCGGGAAAGCCGGTCCTCAGCTCTCGATGGTGGTCGACGGTGGCGAAGCCCAGATCTCGAAATGGAAGCTGACGCAGCTGCTCGAGGGCATCGTCGATCTCGAGCTCACCTCGACTGACGCTCTCCAGGAGCTGACGAACGTGTTTGGGATCCATTGAGCGGCCGAGTGTAGCAGGGCGCTAGGCCGCTTTCATTCGCATCACGATGAGGGTCACATCGTCGTCCGGCAGTCGACCATTGGCCCACTCGGCTGCCACTTCGGAGTAACGATCGATGACCCCCTGCGGTGTCAGGTCGGCGGTATCACGCAGGACCGAGCCGACGCGGTCATAACCAAACACCTCGTCCTTGTCACCTATCATCTCTGGCAGACCATCACTCATCATCACCACGGTATCTCCCGGATTGAGCTCTACCGACTTCGTCTGGTAGGGAAAGTCCTTGAAGCTTCCCAGCGGGGCTCCGGCAAGCTCGATCTCCTCGACTCTGTTCGAGTCGGCTCGGCGAATCAGGGTGGGTGGCATCCCAGCTCCGGAAATCTCTAGACGATTGCCGCGAATCTTGGCCAGCGCCAGCGCCATGAACAGGTTTTGCATATTCAATTGCCGGATAATTTTGGTCGACTCCTGGAGTACCCGGACACCATCGGTCTCGCCGGCAAGCAAGTTGAAGAGTACTTTGGTCGCGGTAACCATCGTGCCTGCCTTGGTGCCGTGGCCCGTCGCGTCGCCGATCGCCACCGTGAGTGTCCCATCTGGCGCCAAATCGAAGTCGTAGTAGTCGCCACCAACTTCGGTAGCGGTTTTCATAAAAGCCGCAATCTCCAGATTGGGCGGATCGGGAAGCTCCGTGGGGAGCATCGAGATCTGAAGCAACCGGGCCTCCTCTAGCTCCTGCACAGTGCGCTCGTTCTCCACTCGCAGCGCTTTGGCCTCTGCGGCGGACGCCTTCGCTCGAGCCTCGGCGGCTTCCGTACGAAGCTGGGTCTCACTCTCGCGTGCCCTCTCTCGCTCTCGACGCACCACCTGGTTGCGCTGAAAGCGGTGCACAACGAAAAACCCCGCAAAACTCACCAATACGAAGAGGGTGTAGGCCCACCAGGTCTGCCACCAGGGCGGACGAATGACCAGTTTGATGGATGCTCCCTCGTCGTTCCAGATGCCGTCGCTATTGGCGGCGCGGACACGAAAAGTGTACTCCCCTGGCTTGAGGTTCGAGTAGGACGCGTGCCGATCTGTCCCCGCTAGAATCCAGTCTCTATCGAGGGGCTCGAGACGATACGAATACCGATTCTGATCGGGTTGTCCGTAGTGCAGACCAGCAAAGGCGAACGAGAGCACATTCTGATCGTGCTCCAACGACACGGTATCGGCGATGGTGATATCCCGATCGAGAGGAGACTCCTCGCCAGGGGTGACGACATCGTTCATGATCTTGAGCTGTGTCAAGACCACCTCGGGTGGATGTGGGCTGTCCTCGACCTGGTCGGGGTAGAAGGCATTGATGCCGTTGTCGCCACCCAGGAGGAGCTCACCGTCTTGCTTGCGTATCGCACCACCACCAAACCTGTGGCTCTGTAGACCATCTTCGACACCGTAGGTGCGAAAGGAAACAGTCTCAGGATCGAATCGGGAGACCCCGTTGCCGGTGCTGAGCCAGAGACGGCCGGCATCATCCTCGAGAATGCTGTAGACCGTGTCGTTTGCTAGCCCGTCCTTCTGGGTGTAGGCAGTGCTGGTCCCCGATTGGCGATCGAAGAGATGGATACCTCCGTTGAACGTACCGACCCAAAGTCGTCCGCTCCGATCCTCATGAATCGAGATTACGAAATCGAGACCCGTCATCGGTTCGAAATAGGTCGTTGAGGTCTGGTTTGTTGGATCGAAACGAACCAACCCGCCATCGGTGCCGACCCACAACATCCCTGCATCATCTTCATGAACAACTCCGGTGTGTGCGGGCAACGAGCCCTCGTCCCTATCCGCACCGACAACCGAGAACGTGCCATCCGAACGATCGAAGTGGTTGATACCACTTTCGCCGGTAAAGACCCAGAAAGCGCCCGAGGCATCTTCGTGGAGCGCGACTACATAGTCGCCGCTCAAAGTCTCGGGCCGATCGGGGTTGTGCCTGAAATGGGTGAAAGTCTCGCCATCAGGGTTGAAGCGGTCGAGACCAGCGCCTCGAAATCCGATCCAAAGAGTGCCGTTTTGATCCTCCAGGATAGCCGCGACCGAATCAGCGGCAATCGAGGTCGGATCGGCCTCGTTGTGACGGTAGTGCGTGTAGGTATCGCTGTTCGGATTGTAGCGATTGAGCCCGCCATGTCTTGTGCCGATCCACAGATTTCCCGCCCGGTCTTCATAAAACGCCAACACCTTGTCGTCGCTCAAACTGTTTGGATTGTCGGGCTCATGTCCATAGTGGGGGAACTTGCCGGCATACGGATCGAGTTTGCTGATCCCGCCCGAGAAAGTACCGATCCACAAGATCTTGGAGCGATCCTGAAAGATCTCCATGATCGATGAGACCGAGTTGAGACTGTACGGGTCCTCGTCACTGTGCTCGAAACGAGCGAATTTATTACTTGCAGCAAAGAAACGATGCAAAACGCCGCTCCAGGTACCCACCCAGAGAGCTCCGTCTTCGTCGACAAAAAGGGTCGAGACCCCATCGTCGGCCAGGCTAAAGCGATCTTCGGGGTCGTGGCGAAAGTGCTCGAAGCTCTCCGAGTCGCTATCCCAGCGGTCGAGACCTCCGTTCGTGGCCACCCAGAGGTTTCCGTCTTGATCCAGTGCCAGGTCTGAGGCGTAGTTGTTGCTCAGACTTCCCGGGTCGTCTTCGGCGTTTTCGAACCGTCGAAACGTGCCTTCGGACCGATTCATCAAGTTGAGCCCATCGCTGGTCGAAACCCACAACCGACTCTGACTGTCCTCTTGGATATCCAGCACCACATCGTTGCTGATCGAGGTCGGGTCTTGGGCATCGTGCTGATAACGAGTGAAGACGCCGGTAGCTCGATCTAGTCGATTGAGTCCGCCAGAGCGCACCTTTGACTCCATAGCACCGGTGCCGACCCAGAGGTCTCCATCGCTGTCTTCGAAGATCGCGCCAACGGCATCGAAACTGAGACTGTTCGGGTTGTCGGGATCATGCAGATAGCGTTCGAACCTCCCTGTAGCTCGATCGAACTTGTTGATGCCGCCTCGGAGAGTTCCCACCCAGAGATCCCCGTCACGGTCTTCGTGCAGCGCGGTGATCAGGCGTCCTCCAATGCTGGTCGGGTCGTCAGCGTCAGGTTTGAAGGTAACAAAGTCATAGCCGTCATACCGGGTCAGCCCATTCGATGTACCGAACCACATGAACCCCAGGTGATCCTGCATCAGCGTCCAAACGCCGGCCTCGGGCAAACCCTCTGCCAGGGTCAGATGTGAGAATTTGACTTTATGCCCCGCCGGGAGCTCTCCAGGGAGGAAGTAGGACAGGAGGAGGACTAGCCAGATAGATCTACGAGCTAAGTGCATAGCCTTTACCTTTCCCCCGACGGGGCTATCAGGTGTACGCAAACTGACAACAGAGGTTTATCGAAAGGCAGAGGTAGAGATTATGGTTGGCTGATGAATTTCTGATCCGGCGGGTACAGAGCCGAGTCAAAAAGAAGATGAGGCACCCGACAGATGCCGAGTGCCCCACCCAAACACGTTTGAAGACTCGCCGTCCTCAGTCGATCGAATTTTGATTCGTGCCTGAGCCCCCGGCGATTGGTGACCAGTGCGCCGCGCGCACTTTCCATGCACCGTCCTCTTTGACAAAGACCTGGGTGACCCGGGTCATGTAATTCGCTACCGGTTGACCACCCTTGGCTTGAAAGCCACCCTCGGAGTAGTACATGGCCACCGCGGCCTGTCCCTCAACTAGCGTGATGACCTTGATGTGCTTGGGTGTGAGCGACTGGAAATCGTACTCCGTATCCGGTGCATCGGACGGAACCCATTGCATCAGACCACCGCTCGACCAGAACTCGAGCGCACCTTCCTCAGACACGGTGTCCGGCGCGTCTTTGAGGTTCTTGTTCGAGTATTCCGACTGCTCCCGAATCACCGTCATGATCTCCTCGGCGGTGTCAGCCGCCGCAAGCGTCGGAACCACAGCAAGTACGACAGCGATGGCCAACCCGAGCGTCAAGACCCTACCTACTCCACCTTTGTTCAAAGGTCGCAACATTCCCTTCTCCTTTTGATTGTGCCAGCGCGAGAACCTCCTCCGCCCTGGCAATGATCTATCTGATTGGCGAGAGTCTACAACGAATTGAATCCAAGGGGACACACGACTAAATTCGAGTATCTTCAAAAATCTGAATCGCCGACTCGAGAGTCACGCCCCCGAGGCGAGAGTTCAATTATCTGGATTGGGCTGGATTTGGTCGTGTGTCCCCCTTGGATACGGAAAATTGGAGTGGGGGACCTGTGGCGCGAATCTCGGATAGAATCCGCTGATCCGAAGTCCAAGAAATTTGAGCGAGCCCGGCAGGGGCTCCAGGGGTCGTTGACGATGATCGGAACCAATCTGGCGCACTACAAGATCCTTTCCAAGCTCGGTGAGGGTGGAATGGGCGAAGTCTATCTGGCCGAGGACACCAAGCTCAAGCGCAAAATCGCCCTCAAGATGCTGCCCCCCGAGATGGCCTCGGATCCCAATCGTCTAGAGCGATTCCAGCGCGAGGCCGAGGCCGTGGCAGCGATGGACCACCCGAACATCGTCACGATCTATTCGGTCGAAGAGACCGAAGGCGCGCATTTCCTCACCATGAGCTATATCGATGGCGAGTCTCTCGACCAGAAGGTTCCGACCGGCGGAATGGAACTCGACCAACTGTTCGAGATCGCGATCCCGCTCTCAGATGCGCTGGCGGCGGCGCACGAGAAAGGCATCACCCACCGCGACCTCAAACCGGCCAACATCATGATCACGAACGATGGCCGGGTCAAGGTCCTCGACTTCGGTCTGGCCAAGCTGGCCGAAGACGCAACGCCGGAAGGGGACGATGACCCCACTCGAGCACTGACGCGAGAAGGCCTTGTGGTAGGCACAGTTCCCTACATGTCGCCCGAGCAGGTTGAAGGCAAGACGGTCGATCACCGGACCGACATCTTCTCGCTCGGCGTACTGCTCTATGAAATGGCTACCGGGGACCGGCCCTTTCGCGGGGAGAACTCGGCCCAGGTCGTCTCCTCAATCCTGCGCGACGATCCGCCCTCGGTTGCGGAGCGCAAGGCAGAGCTGCCATTTCACTTGAGCCGGATTGTCCGCCACTGCATGGAGAAGGACCCCAAGAAACGGTATCAATCGGCTCTGGATCTCAAGAACGAAATAGCGGGCCTGAAGGAAGAAGTCGCTTCGGGTCACCTTCGCCCAGCGAGCAGCTCGACCGTGATCGAGGCGCGCCCGCCGAGTAGCGCTGATGCGATCCAAACCCAACCGGATAGTGGCTCGGG
The DNA here is from genome assembly GCA_964195975.1 of uncultured Polyangiaceae bacterium. GTDB lineage: Bacteria > Acidobacteriota > Thermoanaerobaculia > Multivoradales > JAHEKO01 > CAXMQZ01. Next base: position 30,851 of record CAXMQZ010000131.1, read on the forward strand.
TGTCATCGAAGCGCAGCCGGAAGCGGGTCCAAAGACCGGCTCAAAGCCCAAGTGGCTCTGGCCCGCGGTCGGTGTGGCTGTGGTTGCGCTGCTGGCGGTTCTATTTCTCAGCCGCCGTCAAGACTCGACTGGTACTACAACGGCTCTCCCGGGCTCTGAGGAGTCGGCCGCGACAGCAACCACGAACGGCAAACCGACCGTCGCGGTTCTCTATTTCGACAATCTGACCGGCGACCCTGAGCAGGAGTGGCTGCGGACCGGTCTGACCGACATGCTGATAACCGATCTGTCTCAGATCACCTCCATCAAGATGGTCGGCACCGATCGGATCTACTCGATTCTCAAGGACCTTGGAAAACTCGACGAATCGATCACCTCGTCCGAAGTCGTGCGACAAGTCGCCGACAAAGCCGGAGCCCAAACGGTGTTGCTCGGTAGCTTCGCCCAAGCTGGGAACACTTTGAGAATCAGCGTCAAAGTACAGGACGCCGCATCTGGCGAGATCCTCTCCACCGAACGGGTAGACGGTCCGGGTGGCGACAACATCTTCAATCTCGTCGATCAGCTGAGTAGCGGAATCGGTCAGCATTTCGATGTTGGCGGCGAAGCCATTCCGGTCTACAGCGACCGGATGCTGATGAACGTGACCACAACCTCGGTCGAGGCCTACCGCTACTATGCAGAAGGGATCCATCTCGGCGATCAGGGCAAAGACGAAGAGGCCATCCCATTGCTCGAAAAGGCGGTCGAGATCGATCCCACTTTTGCGATGGCGCTGCGCAAGCTAGCGGTCTTGCTGAGCAACCAGAACAGAACGGCAGAAGGCCAAGAGTACGCGCGCCTCGCGGTTGAACATGCCGAGCGTCTGCCGCCACGCGAAAAGTTTCTCGTCGAGGCCTACTATTACTCTGGCTACCCCGCAACCATGGTCCAGGGACTCCAGGCTTACAAGAATCTGCTCGAGCTGGAGCCCGACTACGACGGTGCGCTCAACAATCTGGGGCTGCAGTACAACATCTTGCAGCGCTGGGACGAGGCCATTCCCTACCTACAGCACGGTGTAGATATCGGCAGCAATTTTCAGTCTATCTATTGGACTCTGGCTAGTGCCTATGCCAACGTGGTGGACCTCAACAAAGCAAAATCTACGATCGAGTTGCTTCGACAGCGGGAACCAAACGGTTTCGTAGCCGACCTCGCAGAGGGCAATCTGGAGCTCAACTACGGGGATCCACAGCTTGCCCTCGAGTTCTTCTCTCGCCTAGATCCTGAGCGAGCGGGCATGTTCGCTGCGCAATCAGCACCGATCTTTGCCCGTATCCTGCTCGGTCAGTGGGCCGAGGCACGTGACGAAGCCGAAGCTATGGCGGCTAGCGCCGACCTTTCCGATCGGCGCAATGGACTCGACGCCTTGGGGGTGCTCGAGCTCTACAGGGGTCGCTCGGACCAGGCGCTGAAGTACTACGAGCAAATCGTCGATGAGTACTCGGACGAAGATGTCGAGAGCGCCGACCGCCGCAACGATCTTGGATTCACCCTACTCGAAGTCGGCCGCTCCTCGGAGGCCCTACCCGTCTTCACCAAAGCGGCCGAGGAAGGACAGGGTGGGTGGGAGGAGCTCGACAGTCTCTTTGGACTGAGCCTGGCTCAGGCACTAGCCGGCGATCGCAGCGCTGCCGAAGCCACTGCCGCCCGTCACTTGCAGCTGGCGGAAAACATTCCTAGCGAGGCATGGATCCGCCAGAACCACGAGCTATTGGGCCGGATTGCCCTGGCGGCAGAAGACTCGAGCACAGCCATCACCGAGCTTGAAACTGGCGAGACCATGTTGCCCGATGTTCCGGGATTCAACTCGGAGTTCATCGACATCCGTTTCGCCTTGGCCCAGACCTACCTGGCCACGGGCGCCACCGACCAAGCGATCGAGAAACTCGAGCAGATCCTCGCTGGCGGCCGTTCTCGCGCAGCTCGGCCGGTGAAATACGTTCGCAGTTTCTACCTGCTGGGCCAACTCGCACTCGAACGGGGTGACCTCGAGGAAGCCAAGTCCTACTACAGCCGTTTTCTCGACTATTGGGCTGACGGCGAGATGGATCGCGACCGGGTGTCTCAAGCCAAACGGGTCGTGGGCGGATCGTAGGCGTTCTGTAAACCAGCCCCCAATCACGCCAAACCTCAGCCCGTCACCTGCTCTTCCATCGGCTTTTCCATCGGCTTTTCCAGCCGTCTTGGCTCAGATTGCAGCCAGCGCCGTTTCAACCCCCGCTCTCAGACGGGCCGCGGACTCCTCACCGGTGTAGCCGTAGAAGTAATCGAGAACTTTTCCATCGGGTCCGATCAGAAACATGCTCGGAAGACCCGATTGGGGTACGCCGTAGGGCGCGGCAATAGCATCGCCGTTGTACCAGGGGTAGGTAATGCCCAGCTCTTCAATCATGGCCGCCGGATCCCCGGCCTCCTGATAGGTCACGCTGACCACCTCGAAGGGTCGATCTCCCAGTTCAGAATAAAGCTCCTGGACTTCCACCATCGACGCCCGACAGGGAATACACCAGGTGGCCCAGAAATCGAGGATGACTACTTTTCCACTCAGCTCGGCAAGCGTCACCGTAGAGCCGTCAGCAGCCTCGAGCTCGAAGTCGGGAGCCGGAGTTCCAGGAGCGGGACCACCCAGGGTGAATTCACGGGTATCGAATCCCGGGTCGTTGGCCACGGCAAACTCGGCCAGAGGGATTTCGGAGGCCTCCGCTACATAACCGGACAGATCGGTCTGCGATCGAAAGCCCTCGGCTTCGAGAATGGCGCGACGTGGCAACCCGTCTTCTTTGCCCACCAAAACCGTGCCGATCACCCCACCCGGGATCGGCATCTCGAGCACGTGACAGAGCACACCATCGGCTTGCCTGTCCTCGAGGACAGTGGGTCCAAGGCCCACCAGAGCCGGCAAAACCTCGGGGGCCGCCAGCGAATTCATAAACTTGCCCGACCAGACTTGAAACAGAATTCCACCGGCTCGATAGAGCGGACTGCCCCACTCGACCCCATCGTGATGGTCTACGACCGTCACAATAACGCCATCATCCACGACGATCCGGGGCGCAGGCTCCAAGCTTTCATCATTTGGATCGCTGCTGAGGCCATCGAGTCGGATACGACGCCGCGAGCCCTCCATGGAGGCCGTCAGGCCCTCACCCACGAAAAGGCTCGTTTTGTCTCCATGGCTCTCTTCGATTCTAAAGTCGAACCGTAAAGTCGGACTGGCCGCCAGGCTGACGGACGCTAGTTGAAGAATCTCCTCAGCCGACACCGCGGCGGCCCGCGAGCCAGCCTCTTCAATCGGATCTGCCGCCTCGGGGTTTGATTTGCTACAGCCAACCAAGGAAATCAGGGTAACCAGGGCAAGGATCGCCACACTCGATACATTTCTCATCGCTTGCCTGAACTTCCCACAAGCCTTCTACTGCAAGGCCGGAAATGCCCGAATATCCTACGTTTTCCTTGTTGATCCCTCCTCGACGTACTTAAAGTACGACTGCGGGGGATAAACTCGTCAATCCTTGTATCTTCTGACATTTGCGGCCTTTCGTGACGAAGTTGGTGAGAAGTTCAGGCTAGTTCTCCTTTGGAGACCGGAAGACTGGCGAAATATGGCCCCGTGAAACCATCGTTCGAGAACCCACCTGTCTTGTGAAACCACCCCGGTCCGACCCTTACGACGCCCGAGGCCTGCCTTTTGTTTCAAACAGTCTTGAAGTTTTCGACTAGCGGGATGCGACAAGAGCCCGTCCGAGCTACTTCTTGGACCCATCAAGAATACGAAACTCGCCACCATCAACGAGCAGCGCGGTCAGCTGTACCTCGAGCCCACAATCGGGGCAAGTCGCAGTTGTGGAGGTATGGATCTCTTCATCGGTCCAGGGCTCGGTCGACAGGTTTATGCTCGGCCGGTAGAACATCGACGTAAAGGTCGACCCGCAACCTTTGCAGACGATCTCGATCTCTCTCGGGGGTGAGCTCACCCACCTATTATCCCTCAACTAGTGTCCCGCGCGAGGTTGCTTGCCTCGGGCAATTGACCATAGGCTGTGGATTAGGCCGCTGTGGAATAGGCCAGCTGTGGAACGGGCAAGCTATGAAATAGGCCTGTCTGGAATGCGAACCATGACTCAGACCAGGTTGCTACAACCATCCACTCTGTTTTCGGCTCTTGCAACGATCGCCCTTGCCACGTTGCCATCGGTCTCGACTGCGCAACTGGCGATCCCAGAGGAACCCGCCGACCCGAGTACCCGCGATCCCGTTCCCTTGAAGCGGGAGCGCTCGGTTGCCGTTGGCAAGACCTCCGTTCGAATTCTCGTCGTTGGTGACGCTGGGATCCGCGATGGTGGTTGGCTAGGATCCAGCGATTCGAGCAGAAAGGCTGTGGCGGCGCGTGCCCGAGAAGTCTGTTCCGAGGAGCCATGCGACCTGGTTTTGATGCTGGGGGACAACCTCTACTCCAAGGGGATCCGTATCGACAACCGGGTCGAGGATGAAGAAGCCCTCGCCGGGATCATTCACAGCTTTCTGGCCGATGACGAGACCCCGGTCTACATGGTGCTTGGCAATCATGATTGGAGCCCCTGGGCTACCAAACACTCCACTGCCGATCGCGAGTTGGAATGGATCGGCACCGAGACCGAGCTCGACGTACGGGGCAACGCGCATTTTTATGAGTTTGAAGCAGGCCCGATCGCAATTTGGGCCCTAGACACCACTCCGCTGGTCCGAAAGGACTCCGCGGCCAAGGACCCCAACCTCGCAAGCTGGCTTGGAGGAATCGCGACCTCAGAAGCGCCCTGGAAAGTGGTTGCCGCGCACCACCCAATGCGATCGAATGCAGGTCACGGCGATCCCGGCACCTATCGCGATGGTCCGTTCCCGTTTCGAATCTGGGCGGGCAAGGGATTCCGAGAGCTTCTGGATCAGAGGATCGAGGGTGTTGCCGATCTCTATCTCGCAGGTCATGAGCACAATCTGCAATTCATCAGTGAAGTCGCGATCGAGACTCCCTCGGGCACCGCTGCCGCGGTTGTTGGCTCAGCTTCCAAGTGCACGGGTCCGGGCAGGCAATTCGACAATCCAGGAATGGAGTTGGAGGCCTACAACTATGGATTTGTCATCGTCGAGGCCACGCTCGACCGACTCGAGGTCTCGTTCCACTTGTCAGCTCAGAAGGGCTGGCAGGCGTGGTCAGCCTGGCGCACCCAGAAGAGCGAATGGCAGTTCTCTACAGCGGATCCTCCGGGCACCCATCGCGCTTGCAGGCAAGACAACTCCTGTTGTCCGACGCCCCAATGAGACACCACAGCGAGGATCTCCATCCGAGCATCTCGGCAATGGGTTATGATCGCAACAACGCATCCCGAGAATCAAAGGAGGGGTCATGGGACGAATCGTGATCGCATGCTACAAGCCAAAGCCTGGTCAGGCTCAGGCTCTCAAAGAGCTGATGCAGGTGCACTTTTCGCTCCTCAAATCCCAAGGTCTGGTGACCAACCGGGAATCGATCCTGATGGAGGCTTTGGACGGCACCCTTATCGAAGTCTTCGAGTGGACCTCGAAAGAGGCGATCGAAGCGGCCCACGACAACCCCGTGGTCACGGAGATGTGGGAGCAATACTCCAAGGTGTGCGACTACATCCCAGTTGGCGAAGTGCCCGAGGCCGGTCAGATGTTCTCTGAGTTCACACCGATTGATGTCTAGATGTGATGTCTAGCTGACCTGGCCGTGCGATTTCGAAGGGAACGGAGTTACCGAAGAATCTGTGAGAAGTTCTCTAATGCTGTTGTAGGGCTCCTCCGGGCTCTTTGATTTCATAAAAATCGAAGGCAGCTTCTGACCCTCGACCGGGCGAGAAAACAGGTAACCCTGAACCCGGTCGCACCGCACCACGGGAAGGGGCTGCGCTTCCATGCTCTGTAGAGCCTCGAGCTGCTCCATGGTCTCGACCCCTTCCGCGACGACTTGAAGACCGAGGTTTCGAGCCATGGCTACGATTGCCATGACCAGGGATCGGTCGGTCGGATCGTCGGCAATGTGATCGATAAACGACTTGTCGACCTTGATCGCGTCGATCGGTAGCTGTCGGAGTCTGGCCAGAGACGAATACCCGGTTCCAAAATCGTCGATCACGATTCGAACGCCATGATCAGACAGTTGCGTCAGCTGCTGCTGGGACCGTTCCAGGTTCTCCATCGCCGCGGTCTCGGTCAACTCCAGCTCGAGGTACTCTGGCGCCAGACAGGTCTCATTGAGAATCGAAAAGACCGTTTCGACAAAATCGTCCTCTTGAAGTTGCCGTGCAGAGATGTTGACGCTGATCGGCACCGACGGCAGACCGTGTTGCTGCCATTCGTAGTTCTGCTGGCACGCGGTTCGCAGCACCCATTCACCGATTCCGACGATAAGACCCGAGCGCTCCGCGAGAGGGATAAAACTCAAAGGGGGCATCAGACCGAGCTCGGGCGACGACCAGCGCAAAAGCGCCTCGACGCTTGCAACCTCGCCCGACCACGAATCCAACAGGGGCTGATAGACCAGGAACAGCTCGCCCTTCTCGATCGAGACTTTCAGCCCTCTTTCGATCTGCAGACGCTTGCGGTTCTTTGCTTCCATCTCTTCGGAGAAGAACTGGAAGGCTCCACCGGAGTGGGTCTTGGCGCTCTTGAGGGCCAGATCTGCCTTCTTCATCAGAGTCTGAAGCTCGACCCCGTCTGCTGGATAGAGACTGATCCCCATGCTGCCGGTGATCGTCAGAGCTCGTCCCTGCATGTGGACCGGCTCGGAAAAACCGGCTTGGATTCGTCGAGCGACGATATCGACTTCTTGCGAGTCCTGCAGATCTTCGACCACCACGAGAAACTCATCACCGCCCAAACGACAGACCGTATCGAGACCTCGAACGCAGTGCGACAACCGTCTGGCGGTTTTCATCAGAACGGCATCACCGACTTCATGCCCCAGCTCATCATTGATTTGTTTGAACTCATCCAGATCAAACAGAATCATGCCAAACTTTCCGGTCTCTCGCTCAGCCCGTCGAACCGCACGCTCCAATCGATCGCCAAGAATCGAGCGGTTTGGCAAATCGGTCAGAGAATCATGGGTGGCGAGGTAGCGGAGGTCGGCTTCGGCCCTCTTTTCACTCGTCACATCACGCAAAACCAACACTTCGCCCATTTTTTCCGCGTACTGATCCTCCACCTCTGAACAAGAGACTCGAAGCGTCACCGACTCGTCGTCGGGGCCGGAATAGGTCAGCTCGCCAGCCTCATCTTCAGAGTGAATGATCTCGTTGAGCTCCTGCGCCTCACTCTCATCGACCCGGTCGAAGAGCTCGCCCAGGGTCATACCCTCGAAGTCGCGATGGCGGTCCCCGAACAGATTCTGGGCGGCGCGATTAACCGTGATGATCTTCTCGTCATGACCCATCAAGATCACGGCTTCATCCATCGTCTCGAGAATCGTCGGTGCTACCCGCGAAGGCGTCATGACCATGAGCTGGTATTTGTATACTGCGTCCCAGATTACCAGGACCCAAATCGGTGCGATCAGATATGCAACGTTTGGTGGGTTCCGGATGCCAAACCAGGGCAGCACTATTCCGGACACTGCAACAGCGATAAGAATTATCACGCCCGAAAACGACACGATCTGTGCCTGACGCCGCTCAGCTGTCCGCTCGGATCCCCGACCCCGCCGTAGCACCTGCCAGAGTCCATAAAGGATGAAAGTCGGAAAATAGACCAAGAAGGCGGCAAAACCGAGGCTCATGTCACCGTAGACTTGAGCCCAGCCGAATCGAGTCCCGACAAAATCGATGACGCCGAGCTCACCACCGGTGGAACGAACCAGAAAATAAAACGCCGGAATGTAAATCACCCAGAGGGTGCTCGGTCTCCGAACCCAATCTCCCCGCTTGGCCATCAGAAGACAGAAATGGAGGATCAGAGCCGGACCCAGAGTCCAACCAAAGGCTGAGAGTCGAAACCAAAACCAGGCCTGCTGCTTTGTCTCTGCGGAAGGCAAGAAAGTGTAGGCAAATGACCAGACCGCCAGACTCACACAGAGGAGAAAAAAGAGCTGGTTGAGCGCAGCTTTTCGGCTCGACCGCAGAATATAGACGCCCAAGGCAAGATAGATTCCTGTCACCAGGAACGACAAAAGGGCCAATATCATCAGTGAGTCTCGCACCTATCGAAGATAATAGGCAGGATTCCAGAGTTTCGATATGAGAAATGCCACCCTTGCCAGCAGTAGTAATACGTAGACGACAGGGATGCCCCTGGATCACTTCGGTGACTACATTCTGCTGACCAACTTCCGCCTCTATGTAGAAAGGTTCGCTCAGCAGTTCGCCTGTGAGGTGTATGGCCACGATCGGCCTATGCAAGCCGCAACAAACTCCGAAGGCCTATCGCCGCTATCAGGGGTGAGGGCACCAGTGACGACTACTTCCCACCCGAAGTGCCGGCGCTACCGTCGTTCAAGTTGCACAAATTCGTCTCAGAGAAGATCGTGACCCACGGATACGACTACAGAACCGGAGTCGTGTACACAACCAACCGGCGCCTATGGGAGCACGACGAAGAGTTTCTGGCTCGTCTGAGAAAAACAACGAGCATCGCCATAGACATGGAGACCGCGACGCTGTTCATCGTCGGACACTTCAACCGCATCTCCAGAGGAGCGCTTTTGCTGGTCTCGGATGTCCCAATCACGCCAGAAGGCGTCAAGACCGAGGAATCGGATGCCCGGGTCACAGAGAGCTGGTCGGATATCCATCTTCAGATCGGCATTGAAGCGATGACCGAGATCGAGGATCGTGGTGAAGCGATCCGTCACTTTCGGTACTGAATCGGACTCCGTGACTACTCGAGCTTGAAGTAGTAACGGATCGCGGATCGAATGACGTCGCTGATGCTGCGCTCCTCTTCGAAAGCTCGCTGCCGGACAGCAGAGCGCTCCTCGGGCTCGAGGTAGGTGCTAACCCGAGTCAGCCCTCCTGGCGTGACCGTAGTCTCGCCACCCCGTGGGCCGAGAAGAGGTGCTGGGCGCTGTTGCCGTCCACGCTCATCTCTGCCCGCAGCCGACTTCCTAGAAGCCGCTGCTCGAGCTTCATCTCGCTTCGCCATTAGCTAACGATTCCGTTCGCTTTCAGTGAGGTTGACCCGCCAGAGCCTCCAAAACGACGTCGTGAGTCTGCCAGCCACGCTCTTGGCCGAGAGTCTTTAGAATCCGAATGGTCTCTCCAAAGCTGAAATTACAATCTCGGACCATTTCGATCGCCTCGGCGGCACTGATCAACCCCCCTCTCAGGGCAGCCGTGACGATCTCCATTGTCAGCTCCTCCGGGTATTCGTCCAATACCTTTCGGAACAGCTCAGCGTGCTCGCGATCGTTCTCTAACCCGTTCAGTACGGCCTCCACATCCTCTGGCTTGCGACTCATGGTGCCTCCTTTCGGCGTCTCAGAAATTCGGTGGACTGACCCGGTGGTGGGAAAGCAGGTGGAGCGATCGGCTCGTCAGCTTCCAAGGCCCCGTGCAACAGATGGGCCCGCTCCTCGAGGCGTTTCTTGACCTCGCTGGAGTCACCCGTCCAGATCTCTGCCAGCTCGGCCTTCGGCGGTTCCACTCCGAATCGGCGCCTGTAGGCCGTCTCGAGCTCGAGAAGCTCCTCCGAAGTGATCCAGCCTTCGGAGCTCACCAACACAGCGCGCCAGAATCCGACCGGCCATTTGCACTCGATCGGATCCCACCGGGCCAAGAGTTGGTAAATCCGCATTGCAAGGAGCGCCGATCGCTGAGGCGACTCCTTGGATAGGGCATCCAGAACCAGGGCGGCTCGGCCGCGTCTCCATGCGACTGCTAGCTCCTGGCTCTGACGGCGAAGGTCAGCTTCGACCTTGTGAAACCTATTTGCCTCTGTATTTGGCACCATAGCAACATTGTACCATACCCACATTGCCCCTTAGTGTCATGGTACTATGACCCGATAGCACGAACGCCAAAGACCGACCCCCATCGAGTCAGATCGTCTGCAAGCTCAGCCTAGGTTTTTGGGTTCGGGGTTCTTCTTGAATCGGATTCGAGCGCAGCTCGGCCCATCGGCATCTCGAATCTATCTGAAGTTCGGCAGTACGAGATACCACCCATTCTTCCGATTGCACGGAGTCTGTCGGCATCGACATCCAACCGCTCGCTGACGAGGTCCTCGTCGATGTGGATGCTCACAACCTCACCAAGGACGATATTCGCCCCGCCTGGGCTTCCCTCAGCAAGTCGAAGCACTTGCAAAGTACGACACTCGTAGGCGACGGGCGAAGCCGCCACCCTTGGTGGACGCACCTCGACGCTCGGCTCGATCGCTAGACCGGTGAGGTCGAATTCGCTCTCCCCAAAGGGCAGAGGCTCGGCTGCCGCAGAGACTTCGCGGCGATAGGACTCTATAGCCAAATTGACAACGAACTCGCCCGTCCCGCCGTCGGCCACCGGCTTACAATTCCTCAGCGTATCCTTGTCGCTGCCATCCGCCTTGTTACCAGGACAAAAAAGCAAGGTCATGGGATTCGACCCGACTCCTGAGAAGAATGAAAAGGGTGCGAGGTTCGTCTGTCCTTCCACGGACATTGTCGACACAAAGGCGATGGGTCGAGGAACGATCGACCCGATCATCAAGCGATACCGCTGGCGAAGATCAAGGTCTGCCGGTGTGAGCTTCATAGCGAGAGTCTAGCCAATCTCACAGTGCGGGACCATCGGCTATTTCAGTATCGAAAACCTCTGATATCTGGCAATATTGGCCCACGATGTTTCTAGCAGCGACGAATCGGGCGCAAAGAATCATTAGCCAACTCGAGCTCGCCGAGTCCGTCGGTCTCGAGCGGAGCAAGCTTCTATCTTCGATAGGATTGCGCGAGGCGGATATCAGCGATCCAGACGATCGCGTACCGGTGATCAAGGCTGTCCGCCTACTTCAGCTCATCGCCAACGAGACCGAAGATGTTGACATCGGACTCAAGCTCGGGCAACGAATCGAGGTTCGGCAAATCGGAGTTGTCGGCTACGCGATGGCTCATAGCGATGATCTCCAAGGTGCGATCCAGCGTCTGGTTCGGTTCAGGAAAATTTTGAATCAAAGATCCGAGGCTGAGTTCCGGCGGGATGGCGATCGATGGCGGTTGAGCTTCGACACAGAGCCGTTGATCGAGGGATTCCGGCCACCACTCGACGACTACATGGCAGCGATCGTGGTCGCTCTCGGTGAATTGATCGGCAGAAAGATCCAGCCCGTCGAGGCTAGTTTCTGCTACGACAAACCCGCCGACACCGCTCTTCATCGAGAGCTATTTGGTTCCTCGATTCGTTTCGGCAGACCCCAACAGATCCTGGCCTTTTGGGATCGGGACATACAAACTCCCCTCCTGCATGCCGATCCTCAACTCACCGGCTACCTCGACGAGCTGGCCGAGATTCGCCTCGACACGTTGCCCAAAGACGACACGGTCGCGGCCAGAGTGCGACGTTCCATCTGGCCTCATCTCAGTGAAGGGCAACCCTCCATCGGCGTCATTGCCGCCGATCTGGCGGTCAGCAGCCGAACGCTACAGCGGCGCCTGCGCGAGGAAGACACATCCTACGGCGAAGTGATCGAAGATTTGCGACGCGAAAAGGCCGTTCTCCTCTTGAGAGATCCGCGCCTGGCGGTCTACGAGATCGGGTACCTGCTCGGATACTCAGATCCCAGCGCCTTTTATCGGGCGTTTCGCCGCTGGCATGGAGAGTCCCCCAGCCAACACCGTCAATTGATGTCGTGAATCAGATCAACCCAGGGGTTGTGCTTGCCGTTGTCCATGGCGAAGGCTTCGGCATAGGCCTTGGCTTGTTCCAGGCTGGCAAAGACTGCAACCGGTACAGGTACTGCATCACCAGCATCTGAAAGGTTTCGGTACTCACCCGAATCGTAGTCGAACTCTTCTATCTCCAGCCAAAGCTTGAACAACTTCATCCTCTTACCCAGCCCCTGCTCTGCGACGTAGCTTCGCCACGCTGTAATGGAGATCCATGAAGGTCTCCGTTTCCTCCAAGCTCCATGGTCGACCGGTCTTGGCTTCGAGCAACCCCGCCTGAAATTCGATACCGAGTCTCGAGCTTCTTCTTTCGCTGAGCTCGGTACCCAGCTCGCTCTCCAACACACGCACCCCTGCCTCTCGGTTCCATCGAGCCCTTACGAGGGTCAGATGACGACCCTTTGGGCACGCAATCACAAATCGAAACAGCGGGAGCTCTCGGACTATCTCCATCCAAGGTTTGAGCTCGTGCACTTCATCACAGGCGCATGCAAAAGGCGCCGCGAAGTAGGACGTGTAGTCGAAGTTGCCGTGCGGTGTGCCGTCGGCGGTACGTTTTCCGAATTCGATGGGACTGATCTGGACCATTTCTACCCCGGTTGTCCCTTGGATCAGATCTGGAGAACCTCGATTGGTATCTACCAAGCGACAAAGGACATGCACTACGGTATGGACCAGGGACGCCATTTGCACTGGCCCAAGGCGCCACGTTTTGGACAAATCGCGCCACCCGGCCAAGTCCGAGCCAGGTCCGAGCCAGCTCCAAGCCATCTCCGAGGTACCACACACCTTCTGCTCCTGGAGCTGTAAGATCGACAAACTCGCCGGTGTGAGCCAAACCCAAGATCCCTGAAACGATTTTCGTATCCGCGATGCCAAGCCTTCTCGATTACGACCCCGAAGCTCTGTCTCCCTGGCTCGCCGAAGCCCAGCAGCCGAAATTCAGAGCCAAGGAGATCTTGACTTGGGCCCTGAAGCATCACGCCGCGACATTTCACGACATGACATCGCTTCCGATTGAGCTCCGCCAGCGTTTGAGCGATGCATTCGACTTGCGCACCTCTACCCTGCTCGCTCAATCCCAGTCCCCAGGCGGCACCCTGAAGGTTCTTCTCGCCTGGAGCGATGGAGCTGCTACCGAGAGCGTGATGATTCCAGCGCCGGATGGAGACCCCCGGCGTACAGCCTGTCTGAGCACCCAGGTCGGGTGCGATGTGGGTTGTCGGTTCTGCGCCAGTGGCATCGGTCGATCCACCCGAGATTTAACCACCGGCGAAGTGCTGGAACAGGCTCTTGTGATCGGCGACTTCTTGCGCCAGAAAAAGGAACGGCTCAGCCATATCGTGTTCATGGGTATGGGCGAGCCACTGGCCAACTACGATGTGACGGTCGCAGCCATTCGCGGTCTGAATGCCTCCTGGGGAATGGGCATCGGCCAGAGGCGGATCACGGTCAGCACCGTGGGTCTGCCCAAGCAGATCGAGCGACTCTCTACCGAAGGTCTCGGAGTGACGCTGGCTCTCAGTCTCCACGCGCCCAATGATCCGCTGCGTCGAAAGTTGATCCCCTGGGCTGAAGGAATTCCACTGGCCAGGCTTCTCGAGGCTTGCCGGGTCTATCGGCACCGGACCGGAAGAGACGTGACCCTCGAGTACTGCCTGCTGGCAGACCTCAATGACCTGGATGAACACGCTTTCCAGCTCGGCCGAATCGCTCACAGCATCCAGGCGCACGTCAACCTGCTCATGTACAACCCCGTCGAAGGGCTGCCGTTTGTGAGACCCAGTCGTAACCGGGCCATCGAGTTCCTCAAAAACCTCCGTTCACAGGGTGTGCCAGCTCACCTGAGGGAGAGTCGAGGTCTCGACAACGACGCTGCCTGTGGCCAACTGCGACGAACGGTTGCAAGCGCGCACCGCTAAAACATTTACTTCTGCGCACCTACGTAAAGAGTTTCTATTGTGAAATGGGTCACAGCCGGCGGACTCCAATCGACGCTAATGTATAGTAGATAACAACTTCGGCAGTCAGCCGCCGAGGCAGAGTGGCCTCGCACCTTCTGCGGCGGACCGATTCAGGGAGTCAACTGGGATGAACGGTCAGACGACAAAAAAGCACCCATCCAGAGCCGCTACAAAGCGACGATCCGGTAAGGGATTCACGATTTTCGAGTTCCTCGTGGTAATGGCGGTCTCGATGGCACTGGTAGCAGCAGGTCTTCCGGCTTTCTTGCAGTGGATCAAGCGGGCACAGGTTCTCGGTTTTGTCCGAGCCACCCAGACCAGACTGCAGATCGCCCGTAATGAAGCCATCAAGGGCCAATACCCTGTCGTGGTGCAACCCGACTTTGCCAATGAAGAGATCCTGGTCTTTGCCAACGTCGACAACGATCCCAACTTCACCTTCGACCCCGATACCTCTCAGGTCTTCAAGACCGTCGACTACGAGATCGCCCGGCTCAACGTGCCCGTCGCCCGTGAGATTCGACTCTGGCACCCTGATGACGCAGGGCCGAACGGGGCGACTGCCCTCATAGATCTTTCAACTACCTCAGCGGCTCAGAATGCAGTAGTGTTTCTCCCAGACGGGTCAGTCGATGAGCCGGGCGGCATTCACATCGCCGATAACCGGGGCAACTTCTTCTCGGTCCG
>CAXMQZ010000132.1:0-10852 GCA_964195975.1 uncultured Polyangiaceae bacterium
GGCACGTAAATGGTCAGATCATCAGCGGTCCAGACAACGTACGTCATCGCCCCGACTTCTTTCTGATCAATGGCCGTGACGGTGTCAACACGTTGGACGATCCGACAACCGCGATTCGCGGCATACCCGATGGCGGTCGGGTTCTTATCCGAGCCACGAACATCGGCTATCAACCGGCCGAGGTTCGCTTGGGCGGTCTGATGTTCGATGTCATCGCAAGCGATGGTAGGCCGCTGGTTGCCCCAATTACCACAGATCACCAACTCGTGGCGCCAGGGGAGCGCTATGACCTGTTGCTCACCGTGCCCGCAGGCACCGACGAGCTGGCTACCGTCGACTACTACGACATTCGGCTGGCCAGCGTGCTGGGAACCGTAACAACGGAAATCTCCTCCGAAGTCCTGGTTTTCGAAGACGGTTTCGAATCGGGTGACACCTCGGCGTGGAGCAACACCACAACGTGAGTTTATTCGACGCCTTGGACTAAAACGTTTGATCTCCAGGTCCTCAGCGCGGCTAATGAATAATCCGGGTTAGATGCCTACTCCCTGGGAGCAGAAGAGGTTGCGAGTACCTTTGCTGGTGCTCGCTGCCGCGTCTCTGTTGACCGCTCTGTGGGCAGGTCTGTATCGGGCTGGCTGGTCGCTGCCCCTCTACCACGATCACCACCCGCTGGCCCACGGGCCGCTTCTCCTGTGTGGATTTCTCGGTACCGTCATAGGTCTCGAAAAAGCCAGCGCCATAGGGAAAACGTGGGCCTATCTAGCTCCCTTCTTCGCGGTGGTCGGGGCGATTCGATTGATCCTGAGGCCAGATCCTTTTCTTGCGAGTGTCGCCTTCGTGCTGGCGAGCGCAATCTTGATCCTTGTTTTCGGAACCCTTCTTCTGCGCCGAACCGATTTCTCCGAGGTCGTCATGCTTGGTGGTGCCGTTGCGTGGCTGGTAGGCAACGTTATCTGGCTGACGGGGCGATCCATCCCCACGGCAGCCAGCTGGTGGTTGGCGTTTCCAATCCTGACCATTGTCGGAGAGCGGCTGGAATTGTCCAGAATCGTACCCAAGCCGACACGGGTCGTGGCCGTGCTGATCGCCGCCTTGGGAATCTATGTGGCAGGAATCATAGCGATTGTCTGGAACCTCGATTTTGCTCTTCGGGTTCAGGGCTTCGGCCTGTTTCTCATTGCGGTCTGGCTGCTTCGTTTCGATCTGGCGCGGCGCACCCTTCGGTTCTCGGGTGTGCATCGGTACACGGCGCTGTGTCTGATCCTGGGCTTTGTCTGGCTGGCTATCGGGGGTGGGTTGGCCGCGATCTGGGGTATCGATCTCCAGGGTCTCCGCTACGACGCATTGATTCACAGTGTCCTGTTGGGATTTGTCTTCGGAATGATCTTCGGTCATGCGCCGATCATCGCGCCGATGTTGCTTGGGCGGCGCATAGCCTTCGATCGCTCCTTTTATGCTCCTTTGATTTTGTTGCAGATCTCGCTGGCACTTCGCATAGCTAGTGATCTGGCCGAGTGGTTGCCCGGGCGTAGCTGGGGAGCACTCCTGAATGTGGCCTCGGTATTGTTGTTTCTGATCACCACGGTGCGCGGGGTCGCACGCGGCGAGAGGATTGGCCGCAAGGCTACGTGAGGCAGAACCATGAGGTGGATTCCGTCCCTAAAGGGAAATGCGCGTCTTTGGCATAGCCGGGTTGGTCGGACTCATGGCGTAGAACCAAGGACAGTTTTCGAGGTAGGTGAGGGTTAAGAGAGAAGGGTCACGCTGAATGCCATAATCTATTATGGTATTCATTATGGTATCCTTGATTCATGAAAGCGGAAAAAAAGATCACGGTCCATGTTCCCGAGGATCTGCTCGAGAAGGCCCGTAAAGAGACTGGCCGGGGAATCACGGAGACGGTTCGGCAGGGTCTTCGACTTGTTGCAGCGGCAGAGATCTACAGAAAACTGCGCCAGCTGCGCGGCAGGGTTTCCATCGAGATCGATCTGGCTGCCCTGAGAGAGGATCGAGGGTGATCGCCGTAGATACGAGCTCCTTGATTGCTTTCTTGAACGGCGAAGCGGGTACCGATGTTGAAGCGGTCGATCAAGCATTCAAGCTCAATCAGGCCGTTCTGCCTCCGGTGGTCTTGACAGAGGTCCTTAGTGATCCCAACCTCGATATTCAGGTTTCGCGTCTCCTTCGCGAATTGCCGATCTTGGAAACTGAGCCGGGTTTCTGGGAGAGGGCCGCGGCGACACGCGCGAAACTTCTAAAGAGTCGGCTCAGAGCCCGCCTCGCAGACACCTTGATATCGCAGTCCTGTGTCGATCACAAAGCACCTCTCATCTCGAGAGATGCAGATTTTCGACATTTCGCGCGGCATGCCGGGCTATCGTTGGTGTAGAAAGTTTCGATGCGAGTGCTGTCGATCTTCAGTGCCATGGCTATCCTCGTGGGCCCGAGTTTGCAGGCTGCCCCGAGCGGCCAGACTCGGGTTTGTCGAGTTACCGCTCCCTGCGACAGCTCGGCAGATCCCTGGGCCCAGCTCGAGAAAGAGCTTTTGGACCAGGGTCTGGATCCGAACGAGATCGTTCTGCCCGGTGAGATCACCGACGAGATGGAGATGTGGGCACGGGAGCAAGTCACTGCCGACACCCCTCGAGAGATCGTAGAAGAGTTGTTGGCGGCTCTCATCGACTCCGAGGGTCTTCAACTGGAGTACACATCCGAGTACACGGGCACGGCTATCGAGGTGTTCGAGACCCGGAAGGCGAACTGCCTTGCCTTCACGCATCTATTTGTCGGGCTGAGTCGAGCGCTTGGCGTCCCGACCCTGTATGTCTACTGGAATCGGGTCGAGCAGTTTCGCAAAGATGATGATCTCGTGGTCATCTCTGGCCATATCAGCGCCGGCCTCGGCTCCCTGATCGATCTGTTCGTCTTGAAGTTCGGAGCGGTGGAAGGCCTGGAGGCTCGAGGTGTCGCACCGATCAGCGATTTGAACGCTCTGGCACGTCACTATGCAAATCGAGCCGCAGAGCTTCTGAGCGACGGCGATCTGGATGCGGCGGTCCGATCCGGCGAGTTGGCGACCAGGATCGACCCGGCGCTAGGGGAGGCCTGGGTCAACCTGGGGGTGGCAAGACGTCGCGCCGGTTATTGGGTCGGGGCTGAGACGGCCTACCGCCAGGCCACCGAGGTTGATCCCGGCAATCTCTCGGCGTATCAGAATCTCCGCGTCCTACTCAGGCTCCGCGGGGAAAGCGATGCCGCGGAGCAGATCCTGTCGTTGCTGGATCAACGCGGCAACCGAAATCCTTTTGTCTACCTGGAGCTTGGCGACGAGAGCCTGGTCACAGATCTTGTTGAAGAGGCAGGCCGGTACTACCGTCGCGCCTACAAGCTTGGGCCCGATCTGGCCGAGACGCGGGCGGCTCGAGGAAACTGGTTCCTCGAGGCCGGAGCTGTGACAAAAGCCCGCAAGTGGTTAAGGCGAGCCCAGTCGGTCGATGCCACCGAGCGCCGGACCCGCGAGCTCGAGACACGGTTGAGCGAGCGAAAGGGGGAGACGATCGATTCCCCAGTAGATGCCCCAGTCTCTACCCACTATCGCAGGGATGAAGTCCCCGCACCGTTGTCCTAGTGGTGTCCCAGTGGTGTCCCAGTGGCGTTCTAGCGGCTAGAGACTTCATCGATGCCGAGGAGCGGCTACGAGCGGTTTGTGATCCGGGAAGGGGAGCGGGCCGTATTGACGACGAAGGATGGGTGTTGATGTCATGATTCTGCGACAGTTAGTTATGGGTTTGTCTAGGGTAGGGCTCATGGGGGTAGGTCTCATGGGCTGCGGGCTCGAGAGCGACAGGGCAGTGGCACAATCTTTTTCCTATGATGACTGGACCGATGTGGCGTCGCGGTTCGTCGATGAGAGCGGCCGGGTCGACTACGAAGCCCTGGCCGAAGATCGCGCGGCGCTCGACCGGTATGTGGCGGCGATCGAGACTACTGGCCCCACGACTCGGCCCGAGTTCTTCCAAAACGACGATGAGCGGTTGGCCTACTACATCAACTCCTACAATGCGCTGGTTTTTGAGGGTGTCTTGAGCCGCGGGCCCGAAAAGGTCAGTGTCTGGAAGGGCGGGCTGATCTCGGGCTATAAGTTCTTCGTCGCGATGAAGATCACGATCGATGGTGAGAAGACCAGCCTCAAGAAACTCGAGGACAAAGTCATCCGCGAGGGCTTCAAAGATCCCCGCATTCACGCGGCGCTCAACTGTGCCTCGATCGGCTGTCCGCGACTACCCCGGAAGGCATTCGACCCGGAGAATCTCGAAGCTGAGCTCAATGCCGCCATGCGAGAGTTTGTCGGTAGCTCGAACCATGTTCGAGTCGACGAGGCGGCCGGAGTCGTTTACCTCTCGAAGATATTCGACTGGTTCTCGGATGATTTTCTCGACTACGAGAAGAGGCAGGGAAACGATTCTCCGAGTCTCTTGAACTATGTGAACCGATTCCGCGACACGGAAGTGCAGATTCCTACCAGTCTGAAAGTGGAGTTTCTGGAGTACGACAAGGGGATCAATGCTCAGTAGGCATACCCTGCACAGCCTTCTCCAAGCCGTAGCAAAGCCAGCCAACCACGAGCGGCTGCGCCTCAACCAGGCGCGGTGGCAGCAACTACCAGCCGCGCTCAAGGTTCCACAGCAGGCGATGGGTCGAAGGCTTGTCGCCTGTGGTGCTACCCATGGTCTTATGGAGCGCTGCAACTTCGCGTGCACGAGTTGCTACTTGACCGAGGTGGCCAATACTGTGCCACCTCTGCCGTTTGCGAAGGTCAAGCAGCAGCTCGATGCGCTGCGTCGGGCTCTCGGTCCGGCGGGCAAGACCCAAATCACTTCGGGCGAGGTGACGTTGTTGCCCCGACAGGAGCTCGGACGAATCATCGCCTATGCGCGCGACATCGGTTTGATTCCGATGGTCATGACCCATGGGGAGCGTTTCCTCGAAGAGAGGGACTATCTGATCGACCTGGTTCGAAATTATGGTCTGACCAACGTCGGCATTCACATCGATACGACACAACGGGGTCGCAAGGGCCTAGCCGCTGCACCGGATGAGGCGGGGCTCCACCCGACCCGCGATCGGTTTGCGGATCTGCTGCGCGAGGTGCGCTCGACAACGGGACGCACGCTTCATGCGGCCCACACCGTGACCGTCACACGGGACAACATTCACGACATCTCGAGTGTAGTTCGATGGGTCCTCGGTAACGCGGATGCGTTTCGAATCTTGAGCTTGCAGCCTAGCGCCCAGGTCGGTCGCACGATCGACGAGGCCCCGGAGGGAATCACCCTGGGTGAGGTGTGGGAACAGGTGTGCGACGGGATCGCGATACCCCTCGAGCGCGATGCGATCCGATTCGGACATCGCGAGTGCACCATCATCTGTCCCATGATTGTGGTGACCTTCGCCGGTCGGCGGCAAATCGTCGAATCGGTGCGGCGAGGCAATGCCTGGGACAAGCGTGTTGCAGGGCGGATCATGGAGGTCTTTGGTGGCATCGTAATTGACGACACCTCACCTCTCGAGCGCCTCGTGCGCATCGCGTCTCTACTGCTGCGCAATCCGCAGTTTGCAATCGAAGCGCCGATCTATGCGCTCTATCGACTCTGGGGGTTACGCCGTTGGTTGTTGTCGGCCTGTGCAAACCTGCGGACGCTGCGATTGTCTGCCTTTGCAATTGTCGTTCACAAGTTCATGAGCGAAGACGAGATTGACACTCCGCTCGGACGTGAGCGCTTGCAGGCCTGCGCCTTCAAGGTGCCCGTCGACGGGGAAATGGTTTCTATGTGTGAGGTCAACGCCACCGACTTGCGCCGCAGTCTCAATGACGAAGCTCGAGGGGCGTCTGAGCCACTGCGGTTGATTCGCGCCGGTTGATTAGCCAGCTGATTAGTAGTTGACCGCCCTGCGGAAGTTGTCTAGGCTCAGCTCTCACCAACCGTTGGAAGCGGGGTAGGGATCCCGAGACTCGCTGTCTCAGGGCGAAGGGTTTGTATCGCTCTGGTGGCGAACAAGTAGAGCGAATGTCCTCGAGACATCGACTTTGGAGATCCAAATCCTGACGAGACAAAAGGAGGTAGGAATGAAGCGAATAGCAATTATGACGGTGTTGGTTGTAGGCATTGTTGCGGCGATCGCCGTGGCAGCTCATCACGAGGGTGAGGCGCTCATCGCGCTCGACAAGGAATGGGGTGCGGCACAGGGTCAAGAGGCAGTCGCCGCGCTAAAGAAGATCATCGCAGACGACATCGTTCAAGTCAGTGGTTCGGGTATGGGTAGCAAGGCGGGTATGATCGAGGAGGCTCAGGCCGACGATGCACCGACCGGACCCTACGTGGCGGATCACTACAGCGTGAAGATGCTTTCAGATGACATCGCGGTGATGACCCATCATGCGGGTGATCCCGATCCGCACTGGAGCATGCATGTGTGGCAGATGAAAGACGGCAAGTGGCAGGTTGTCGCGTCGGCGACGGTACCCGTAGAAGAAGCCGAGTAGCAAAGATTCCAAACACCGCACTGATCGATTGGGTCGGACCGACAGGTCCGGCCCTTCGACATTGCAGGATGGTCTTCTGCCGAGCTAGGGCACAGTACTCGACCAGGCGGAGGTGTTACCCGACTCGAATCCGTCACTAAAAAGGGGTACCAGCGCCGACAGTGTGAAGTCATCGCCGAAGATGAGCTTCTGGTCCTCGACGACACCCTCTGTCTCGACGATCTCGAATTCTGTGAAGCCGGTGGTGTCGATCACTCCAAAAAACCTGTGCGGGCTTGTGACGGTGGAATCGATAAACCCGGGAGCTGGGATTCCATCGAGAACGAATTGAACACGAGCACCACCGGTGTTCGAGGTGAGCCAACCCCCCACCCCGACCAGACTGCCCGGATCCATCCAATTTCCCTTGAACCCATCCCTCGTTGGATCAAACAATCCTCCTGTCGTATCTCCGTGTGGACTCTCCCAGAACCCCCACTCCCCGGTCCGGGCCGGACCGGGACCCGTGGTCACCTCGCTGATGTTGTTGTTCGGCGTCCACATGACCCCCTGGTTGGTGACACTTGGCACCGTATCCGGTGAGCGTGACGACCCCCACACCGTGTCGTTCTCGAAACCCTCCTGGAACGTGGTGAGGTCCAGCTCCCCAAGCTTGGCCAGAAACGATGACTCCACCCAGCACGTGAAAACCTGCGGTCCACCCGAGCAACCGCTCACCGACAGTGTCACTGCCGCTTCGTTGCTTTCATTAGCACCGTCCACCACGCGGTAGGTAAAACTGTCGTCGCCCAGGAAGTCGGACTCCGCTGTGTAGTTGAATGAGCCGTCTGGACAGAGGTCCCACAGCGGGTTGAGCGCACACTCGAGGGTGCCGTGAAGGACCGAGGTCAGCAGCTCTGCTGTTGCTGACGGCGGCAGATCTTCGTCGAGCAGGGTGTCGTTATCCAGAACACCGGGCGCATCCACCACCAACGTTTGCCCCGCCTCGACCTGATAAAGATCGTCCACCGCCACCAGCGTCTGAGCGCTCACCCATCCGCTCGAGCTGAGCAGTGCCAATCCGGCAAGCCAGCAGCCTTGTCTTTGGTTCATAGTTCAGCTTAGCGCGATCTGGAGCCACGAAGCCGTTGGAGCTTGCGATAGAAGGTTCGCTCGCTCAAACCGAGCCCTTTCGCCAAGCTGCGATTGTCACCCACATAGTGATCGACGACTACTACAAGGAGACGAACGAGATGTTTGGCACCGATTACGAGGCGCCGAACTGAGGTCGCTCCAATCTACAAGGAGCAGTACCAGCCGAAGTCGACTGGCGGGTTGCTACCCTCGGTAGGAATCTAACCGGTGCAGTGGGTCAGCGCCATGACCCCGACGACGGCCGCCGGGGCCTGTTTCCACCCTTTGGTGTCATGCGTTTTGTAGAAAGCCCTGATCGCCTCGGCGATACCTTCGAAGGTGAGGTCCAGACCGTTGGGCCGGGCCACACAGGCTGTCTGACGCGGACTATTGGGGCTGGCAGCGTTGATGTCGATCTGCATGGTGAAGGCCGCTTGCCAGGCGCCAGAGGTGTAGAGATCGCGGGTCTGGCAGGCCTCGAGCTGCAAACCGTGAGTGTCGGTAAGACACTCCTGGTCCATGGCGAGCCACTCGTGGCCCGTGGGGCCGACCATCTTGTTGTCCGCCTGCGTGGCGAGGGGGAACAGAGAGCCACAAAGGATAAGTACTGCGGTGATGGTCTTGCTCATACCTGGACTCCTTTGTCGGATACCAGGTTAGACCTCGGCCGGGTCTTCGTCAGCGAACTAGGTCACTTCTGCTAGAGAAAGGCCTGCCGAACCCTTGTAAATAGGCGCTTCGCGCATCGACAACGATGCGTCTGGATCTCGAATCGTGCCTCTCGAGAGCTGTAACCTAGTTCACAGGCGCGGTGTCGTCGAGCTGAGAGGTCCAGTTGGTGATGATGCGGATCTCGGGGAGGCTCTTCTCGACCGGATGGGCCACCACAAAGCGGCCATCGGCAGTAGGGTACGCCCCTTGAACTCCAACAGGAAGCTCGAAGAGCTTTTGCTCCTCGCCCAAACGGAAGCGATCACCGTGGGCAGTGTACGGTACTGATACGACAGTACCTTGGCGCCGGAAGAAGATCTCAGAGCCGGAGGGTGCCCATGTCGCTTCGGTACCACCTGAGGTCGACACCCGGGTGCGGGCCCCGGGTCCTGGAAAGGGCTGCACATAGATCTCGGACCTTCCGGTCGCGTCCGAGCTGTAGGTGAGCCACATGCCATCGGGCGAGATACGACCACCGGTTTGCGCGAAGGGACCACCGACTACGAGGCGAGCGTCCTCGGGGTCGGCAAGGTCTACCGCCCAGACATCAGTGTCCGCGCCCTCACCTAGTCGCTGAAAGATTAGTGTTGCACCGTCCGGGCTGAAGCTATTGACGGTCTCGTCGAGATCTGTGGCCACTACCACCTCGGGTTCCCGGCCGAAGAGCTGCATCTGGATGTCGAAGGTGCCGCTGCTCAGCGCCGTGTAGGCGATCTGTTGACCGTCGGGGTGCCAGACACCACCCCACGCGCTCCCCGAATTCGAGGTGAAACGATCCTGGGTTCGTCGATCGGGATCCAAGATCCAAATCTGGAAGGTGCCTTCCTTGAGGATCGACACAGCGACCCGTCCGTCGGTCGGCGAGGCCTGCAAACCAGTGTCCGCGCCCTCACCTGTAAAGCGATCCGGCTCGAAGGGCCAGGGAATCTGTGTGCCATCTCGGTCGAACCAGGAGATCCGACTCAGCGGGCCTTCCGGAACATAGGCCAGGGTTCCGTTGTCAGAGACCGAGATCGAGATATCGGTGCTGCCATTCGGGTTGCGTCGAGCGGCTTCCGGCAGGACGAGTACCTCGGAACCGGTGCGTTCGAGGGTGACCGGATCGAACGGAGCGACAAAGTAGCTACCACCGTGGTAGTAGAGAAGGTGACCCGAGGGAAGAAAGTCTGCATCGGCACCCGGAAAGAGGACCCTCCTCTCACCAGACTCGATATTGACGGCACCGATTTTGGAATCGTTCAGACTAGAGCCGTCGGTCCAGATCGTAAACAGGATCCATTCATCGCCTGGTAGAGTCTCCGCCCACCAATGACCCATCTCGCCGGCCTCATAATCGGGCTCGGTCAACACCTTCGCTTCGCCACCAGAAGCCGGGATGCTGTAGAGACCGCTGTGGATCCAGCCGCGGCTGAACAGCAGTGTGTCGCCCGGCCCCCAGCGCACTCCAGGTGAGCCGCTATTTAGCTCGGTCAAAACAATAGGCGAGCCACCGGCTCTGTTGATCTTCTTGAGCTTGTCGTCGGCCAGAAAGGCGATCCACTGCCCATCGGGCGAGATCGCGTGACTCCCGACACCTTCGGTACCCTCGATCTGTCGGATCGTGAAATCGTCGAGACGACGTTCGTAAAGGCGAGCGCGATCCCCGAGCCCCCAGAAAACCAGATAGTCGCCCTGTGGCGAAATCATTGGATTGCCTACTGCCTGAATATCGGGAGGAATTTGGAGACTGAAGTGCCCTGAGTCCTGCGGAGCCTGAGCACTGCGAGAGGCGAACAGAACGTAGAGCCCGAGCCCCACCGCAAGTCCCAGAAGGGCGCCGATCAAAAGGCCCCTAGCGGTAATGGCCGATGATCGGTTCGGCGCCAGATCAGATACCGGTTCATGGGGTCGCGACAGCCCGGCTGCTTCTTGCAGCTCGATGCGCGCATCCGCGATGTCGTGCAAGCGCTGTTTTGGGTCGTTTACGAGACAGCGCTGCAGCACTTTGCGCACTCCAGCCGGGGTGGTCTCAGGCAGCTCCGACCACTCGGGCTGTTTATGAACGATGGCGCCGAGGATGTCGGTGACCGTCTCTCCAGCGAAAGCTCGTTTGCCGCTGAGCATCTCGAATAGAACACTGCCAAAGGCCCAATTATCGCTGCGCTTGTCGACCACCTGACCCCGGGCCTGCTCGGGGCTCATGTAGGAGGCTGTTCCCAGGATGATTCCTGCGGCGGTCATGTCTTGCGTCAGGGTGGGTGACATGGAGGCCGAGCCGATGCCGGACATCGATGTCGGCTCGGTTGCCTTGGCAAGGCCGAAGTCGAGTACCTTGGCGGTGCCATCGGGAGTGATCATTACATTGGCCGGTTTGAGGTCGCGGTGGATGATGCCTTTCTCGTGCGCCGCTTCGAGCGCCTGGGCGATCTGCACCGCCACTGGGATGGCCAGGTCACTGCTGATCGGACCCCGGGCAATGACCTGCCCCAGGGTCTCACCTTC
>CAXMQZ010000133.1:0-13836 GCA_964195975.1 uncultured Polyangiaceae bacterium
GGTGGCTTTTGCGTCCGAGCACGATCAGGTTGAAGACCGCGTGGGCCGGCGTATTCATCGGGTGGTGGAACCACGGGCTCGAAGCCCATCGTCGGAGAGGAGGCACATCATCGCTTTGCTCGTTGTCTACGTCGGAAGTCCCAGGGCGGTTCAGGATTCCGATCCTGCCACAGCCCCAGTCGCAGTCGCCGGGCCTGAAATTCGTAGTAGGCCAGACGGAGATCGGACGAGTAGTAGGTGTAGTGCCACGCGAGTCCCTCGCGCACGAGCCGGATCGAGAGATCGTCGCCGTCAACGAAGACTCGAGCGACGATTCGGTCGTATCGATCCCGGTCTTTGGTCTCGACTCGTACTATCTTGTCCTTGACCAACTCACCGGTGCGCCGTCGCGCGACACTGGAGAACGGTTGGGTTCTTTCAGGCGTGTCGATGCCATGTAGCCGAATGCGAACCGTCTCGTCGTTGCGCCGCACCTCGATCGTGTCGCCATCAAACACCCTGACGCACCTACCCTCGAAGGATGAGTCATCGACGCTGGTCGCCTGACACCCGAATGACCCCCCGACCAGCCCAAGGACCAACAGACCCCTGACCAGCAGATACCTAGATCTATTCACCGGGCGCTATTTTAAGCCTTGTTCTGCGACAGGATCCCTACGGCCATGGTTTGTCAAGCTGTGATCGTACGAGTTTGATGCTAAAGTTCATCGGTTTTTGTCGGAGGAACCCATGAACAGACTCGCCTCGATTGCTACCGTCGTTGTTGCCTTGATCGCGTCATCTGGCTGCGCTCCAGCCCCAGAACAGGAGGTCGGTTCGGAGACAGTGTCTATCGTCGCCGACGAGGAGTTCAGCTACTTGGTCGATCGTTTTTCGGACTTCAAGGTCATTCGTTTTCAGGTGCCTGGGTTCGAAGAACTGACACCTAAGCAGCGGATCCTGACCTACTACCTCAGCATGGCCGGGCTGGCGGGTCGTGACATCATTTTCGACCAAAACTACAAGCACAACCTGCGAATTCGTCGCACCCTGGAGGCGATTGTCGATGCGTATGGTGGCGATCGCACCACTGGTGCATTCGAGCAGTTTATGGACTATACAAAGATGGTCTGGTTCTCGAACGGCATTCACCACTTCTATTCGACTGAAAAGCTGCAGCCAGAGTTCTCAGCCGAGTACTTTGCCGAGCTGGTCGCCAGTTCTCCCGAAGGTGACTTCCCGCTGCTCGAAGGGGAGACGATCGCAGATCTTGTCAGCCTCCTCACACCGATCATCTTCGACCCTGAAATCGCTCCGAAACGGGTCAATCTTGCCCCCGGTGAGGATCTGGTAGCAACTTCGTCGAACAACTACTACGGGGAGGGCATCACCCAGGAGGAGGTCGAGGCCTTTTACTCCGAGCGCGTCGATCCGGAGGACCCCGAGCCAATTTCATGGGGTCTGAACTCCAAAATGGTTGAAGACGACGGTGAGCTCAGCGAGCGAACCTGGAAGATTGACGGCATGTATGGCGACGCTATCAAGGAGATCGTCGGATGGTTGGAGAAAGCCGCGACTGTGGCGGAGAACGATCGACAGAAGCGATCCCTTGAACAGCTTGTCGAGTTCTATAAGACCGGTGAGTTGCGGAAGTTTAGCGAGTACAGCATCACCTGGGCCGGGGAAACGGAGGCGAGCGTCGACAGCGTCAACGGGTTTATCGAGACCTACGGGGATTCGCTTGGAATGCGAGCAGCTTTCGAATCCTATGTCTCTTTCAAGGATCTCGAAGCCACCAAGAGAGTCGACACCTTGGCGAGAAATGCGCAGTGGTTCGAAGACAACTCTACGCTGATCGAGGAACACAAGAAGGCCGAGGTCAAGGGAATATCCGCCAAGGTGATCACGATTGTGACGGCGGGGGGCGATGCCTATCCCTCGCAATCGATCGGAATCAATCTGCCCAATCCGAACTGGATCCGGAAGAATCATGGGTCCAAGTCGGTGACCCTCGGCAACATCATCCATGCCTACAACGAAAGCGGTAAGGGTAGCGGTCTGTTGGAGGAGTATGCTCACGACGAGGATGAGATCGAGCGGACGAGAGTGCATGGCGGGTTGGGCGACTACCTGCACACCGATATGCACGAGGTCATCGGTCATGCTTCGGGCCAGATCGAGGATGGCGTCGGAACGCCTGCCGAGACTCTCAAGAACTACGCGCAGACGATCGAGGAGGGGCGAGCCGATCTTGTTGCCCTCTATTATCTCCTCGACCCCAAGCTGATCGAGCTTGGCGTCATGGACACTTTCGAAGTTGGAAAGGAAGAATACGACCTGGCCATTCGAAACGGGTTGATGGTCCAGCTGGTACGGCTCAAGCCGGGTGAAAACCTCGAGGAGGCTCATATGCGCAACCGGCAGATGATCGCTGCTTGGGTTTACGAATCAGGCCTCGCCGATAACGTCATCGAGAAAGTGACCCGCGATGGCAAAACCTATTTCGAGATTCACGACTACGAGCAGCTGCGCGAGCTCTTTGGCGAGCTGCTACGTGAAGTCCAGCGAATCAAGTCACAGGGTGACTTCGAAGCCGCAAGGGATCTGGTGGAGAACTATGGTGTCAAGGTCGACCCCGAGTTTCACGCTGAAGTGTTGGAGCGATTCGAGGCGCTCGATGTCAAACCCTACAAGGGCCTGATCAATCCGAAGCTGACGCCGGTTGTGGATGGCCGTGGCGAAATCGTCGATGTCGAGCTGGCCTATGGCGATAATTACAGCGCTCAGATGATGGAGTATTCGAGAGACTTCTCGTTTCTGCCGCACTACAACTAGGCCGCGCAGACTCCTAGCCCAGATGAGCTGGGGTTAGCGAGGAGGCACCGGAGCTTCTTGGGGTGCTACGGGAGGTACCTAGCGGCGATGTCGTCGCCGAGAATCTCGGTTCGGGTCGAATCCCGTTTTCTGTTGGGTCCGAAGGAGTAGAGAAAGAGCGTCGTAGTCTCTCGCTCTTCGGAGCAGCGGTGGCGGATCCAGTAGGGTGAGTTCCAGGGATCGAGAAAGAAGGAAACCCGCTCTTCGGGAAGACCTTGTGCCACGAGATTGGCGAACTCGCCTCCCTCCAGATCTGCGCCGCCGTACTTTTGCACGTAGCTATAGATTCGTTTGTGCGAACTGCACTTGATCTCGGGCAGCGACTGGAAGTCGCGCAGCAGCGCTTCGACCTCGACCTGGGCCGCATCGATCTTGGCTGGATGCCTCCTTGTCAGGGCCTGAGAGGTCACTGCGGTAACAGCTCCCAATACGATGACTACCAGCCAGGCTTTCAAGGGATCGAGCCAACCTCGTCGGTTCCTCGAGCGGAGATCCTCCGAGCGGGGATCCTCCAGGCTCACTGTCGCGTCTTCAGACCCCACCCGACTCGTGGCGAGCAGCGCGAAAAGAAATGCCAACCCGAGCATCAACTCGACCACCTCGCCCGAGAACTTCCAGGGATAGATCTGGTAGGTGGCGTAGGTGACCAGAAAAGAGGGAATCAGGGTCCAAGGGGGTGGGGTGATCGTGAGACGTCTGAACCAGCGACCGACCGGTGGTATCAGCGCGATCAAAGGCAGCAGGACACCGTATCCGAGGATCACCGCCTTGAGAGCGAGCTTTCTGAGGTCGGTCGACACCACGTTGTGTAGATTGAGCTCCTGTTGAAAGTTCTGTTCCAGAAAGTAGGCCGGCGGCCGATAGCCAAGCAACCTTTGGCCCCATGAGACCTCTTCCATGGCGACGAAAAAACAAAACAGGCTCAGGCCGACCATGAACCATGGGAACCTCACGCCTGCATTGCGTTGCCTTAGAGCGCCAACAAGCGCGATCACGGCGGCGGCCGAAAACGCCCAGAACGTAGCCCACTCGAGAGCCTCGTCTTCTTGAACGATGCGGTAGAACAGATCTGCGTCCCAGATCAGAAGAGCTTTGGCGCAGATCAGCACGCCGATGATGAGAAAGTTGGCCAGAATGGCTTGTGGCCAGTCGATTTTCTCGAGCGCAGCGGAGAGCTTCGGTTTCAGGATGTGTGGATCTCGAGGCATCTCTTGTACAGGGTCAATCGCCCCACGGGTTTTCCTTGGTTTAGACACCAGGGTACATCCGCCGGGAACAAAAAGGCGAGAGGGATGGCTCCCTCTCGCCGGAATAACAGAGCTTGGTTTTGGCCGGCTTGCTGACCAGCCTAGCTGGCTGGACAAGACCAGTCCTGACTCGCGAGCTACGATTTACTCTGCAGCGTCAGAATCGTCAACGTTCCCGCAAGCAGCACTAGCGCCAGGGCGCCGTAGGCCAGCTTCGGCAGGGCTGGTACGCCGCCACAGACCGAGCCGTTACCGAGCCAGGTACCGCCACC
Source organism: uncultured Polyangiaceae bacterium (assembly GCA_964195975.1). GTDB lineage: Bacteria > Acidobacteriota > Thermoanaerobaculia > Multivoradales > JAHEKO01 > CAXMQZ01. Next base: position 4,373 of record CAXMQZ010000133.1, read on the forward strand.
AAAAAACTGCTCGCAAACTACCTGAGAGTCGCCTGGGGTGGGTGAGGCGAGCAGAACACAGAGGGCACCGATGGGCGAACTGACGCCGTCGCAGGCTCCATCCCAGGGAATGCCGGTGCTCGCACAGGTTTGACCGGGGAGAAAGTCGCAGATATTGATTCCGCCATCCGGGTCGCCGCCTTTTATACAAAGGTCCGCGCATTCGACATCGGTGAGACTGTCGATACAAAACGCGTTGAGCGGGACTCCCTCGTCCAATCCGAGGGGCGGCACCCCCTGAACCACTGGAACGTTCTCGAACAAGCAGGCGCCGGTGGCGCCGTTGCCAGCCTCAGCCGAACCTGGCAGACCAATCATCAGACCGAGCGCGAGTACGGTTAGTGAAATTGCGGTTTTCATCTTTTATCCCCTTTTAGCAATCTTTGGTCGAGGCACAACGCCTCTTCTAATACCTACCGTCAGTTACGACCGTGCTAGCTACGACTTACTCTGCAGCGTCAAGATCGTCAACGTACCCGCAAGCAGTACTAGCGCCAGGGCGCCGTAGGCCAGCTTCGGCAGGGCTGGTACGCCGCCACAGACCGAGCCATCACCGAGCCAGGTTCCCGCACCCTTGGACTCACAGAGAAGCTGGGAATCACCCGGGTTGGGCGAAGCAAGTAGGACACAGAGGGTCCCGATCGGGGAATCAACTGCATCGCATGCCCCATCCCAGGGGATACCGGTGCTCGCACAAGTCTGGCCGGGGAGAAACTCGCAGAAAGAACCAATTCCGCCCTCCGGGTCGTCACCCACAGGCTCACAGAGCGCCGCGCATTCGATGTCGCTGAGAGCGTCGATACAGAGAGAGAAAGGGAATTTTCCATCTTCCAATCCGAGTGGTGGCGCCCCGTCAGCTGCGTCGATCAAGCAGGCGCCGGTGCCGTTTCCAGCTTCAGCCGTAGCCGGCAAGCCGATCATCAGACAGAGTGCGAGTACGGTAAGCGAAATTGCGGTTTTCATCTTTCTTCCTCCTTCACTTGGCAAGAGTCGACGGAGAGCCCCCATTTCGAGCACAGATTTCTAACGACCTGCACCCCAGCCCCCAATCGTCTGCTGTTTTAAAGCTCGCAGATAGTACCACAGGCCCAGCTAGGGGCTGGTTTGAGCGACTTGGAGTCTGTTCTCAGCGCTTTGTTGCGCTCGCTTGAGCGGCCTGGTCGTGAGTCGAAGATGTGGGGGTCGAAGATGCTGGGACCGCCGATTCAGTGGGTCGAAATCGGGTGTTCAACAGGAGGGGGGCAGGTGACCTCACCCAGTAGGTCGGAGAGAGCGGCGCAGGGATCAACCCGCCATAGACTGGACAGGGATGTCCCTGATTCGGCGGGCCAGCGGTGTCCTGTCGATCTGAGGAGCACCTGAAGCCGCTTGGGGGAGAGCTCGGGTCTTCGTTGCAGGATCAGGGCGGCCACCCCTGACACATGTGCTGCGGCAAAGGAGCTACCCGAGAGAAAATCATAGCCTCCACCGGGTACCGTCGTCAGGATGTCGACTCCCGGCGCGGCGAGGGCCTGCTGACCAGATCTGGGCTCGCTGACACCACCATCCAAATCGACCGTACTGACACCGATGACCTCGCGCATCGAAGCGGGAAATCCCAGGCTTCTATCTGTCGCGTCGACGGCGGCCACGACTACCATGCCTTCAAGATTGGCCTTCTCAATCAGACGTCCAAGAAGCTGGTCAGCAGGGCCTGCGAAACTGAGATTCAAGACCTGGACTCCCTCGACGATGGCAAAGTCGAGTGCCTTTGCCAGCGAAAAGGTGTCGCATCGTCCCGGACCGCCAGGCTGTGACTCCCGGCAAGCCGCTAACGAAATCAGCTCTGCATCGGGGGCGACGCCTACGACACCCAGGCTGTTGTTGGCAGAAGCGGCGATAACACCGGCTACGGCAGTTCCGTGAACACCCTGCTCCCCTGCGAGACTTCTAACGAATTGTCGACTACCAGCCAGGCTGTCGATCAGGTCGGGATGGCTGGCGTCGACACTGGTATCGACGACAGCGACTCGGACTCCCTTGCCGGTCGACCAGCCGTGGAGGCTGTCGACGCGCAACGCTTGAAGAGCGTGTTGGAGCGAATAGTGCGGGTCATCGTAGCTCGAGCTCTGTAGGATAAATTCCTGCACCGGCTGCGCCGATTCGATTCGAGTATCGGCTGACAGCGCCGCTATGACTTCGGAGACTTCTCGATCGTCGTCGACCGCAAAAACAACGCAATGCAGCTCGAGCGACTCGAGTGGCCAGGCAAAGATCGTCTCGAGGTCGAATTCTTCGACAAGATCGTGGCGGGTGCGCTCGTTGGATTGCTCGAGATCCGGGGCGAGTGTTACCACGACACGCCGCCTTGCATCCTGCGTTTCGCTAGCCGCGCTCGTCTTCTTGGCTGCTTTACCCGATTTGGCCTCGATCGCGCTAGTTGAGAACGCCGACACGAGGAGACAGAGCGTCCCTATCAGAGGTGCACGACCGCTCATTCAGCCTCCTCGCTAGCGGCTCGCGTGGTCGATCTGTCGGCAAACCGCACGATTGCCCGGGAACGAAACTGATCGAGAATCTTCTCGGTCTCTGGCGGATCCAGGTCGGAAGTCAGCGCGACGGTGTAGACCCCGAGAGGCGAGGGTCCCGCGACAATCTGAGCCCCTTGCTCCAGCAGGAGCTCCCGTATCTGCTTTTCGGAGGCCTGCTCGACAAACAGCACTCGAATCTGGGTCGAGAGGCCCTGTGAAATTGGTGCTGGATCGGAGAGGGTGCGAAACGTAGCTCGAGAATCCGAGCGGTAGCTCACCACGATCAATCCCACCAGCAGGACAATCAGGGCAGCCTGTGCGGCAAGCACTCTCGGAAGGGCAGCCGACGGGATCCGAAGCAGATTGGCAAACCTGCCGATGATGAGTCTGCGGCCCGGTTGGTTGTGGGTAGGGATCGCAGCGCCCAGCTGCTTGTCGATGCGGGACATGATCTCTGAGAGTCCCTGCTGAGCAGAAGTGTCCAGAGCATCGGAGCTGTGAATCTGGAGACCCAGACCCTGGAGGAATTTGAGCTCGGATCGGCAGGTCACACAGGTGCTGACGTGGTTTTCAACCAGCTCGAGCTCGGCTCCCTCGAGGGTACCGTTGGCGTACCAGGGAAGACTCTCCCAAGCTTGCTGATGGATTTCACGGGCCCGTTGCCGGGCATTGTTCGAACCTAGAGCCATGAGCCCACTCCTTGCTGATCGATCAAGCCTCTGCTGGTCTGGGGGAGAAGTTTCTTGAGTCGCTGTCTTGCGTGGTACATCCGAGTCTTGACGGTGTTGGGCGGACATCCCACGATCTGCGCAATTTCGGGATAGGAATATCCATGGTAGTAGGTCAGCTCGACCACGGCTCGTTGTTCGGGGGAGATCTGCGCCAGGGCATCGGCCAGAAGCTCCTGAAGTTGTTTCCGCGACAACTCGGCGTCGGGCTCAGGCTCCGAGTGATCGACGATCTCCAGTTCGTCGATGTCGGGTCCATCGGGAATCCGGCCGGCCGAGCGGAGTCTTTTCAGAGCAGTCCTGTAGGCAATCCCAAAGATCCAGGTCGATAGCCTCGATCTCTCGCCAAAGCGATCAGCCTGCTGCCAGATCACAAGCATCACGTCGTTTACGACCTCTTCGACGAGGTCGAGTCTTTGGGTATATCTCAGAATGAATCGGAAGAGACGTCGGTGGTAGAGAAGATAGAGCTCCTCGAAGGCGAGTCGATCCTGGATGGCCACTCGGCGAATCAGCTCGATCTCGTGTTCAGCCTTCATGGTTCGTCTCTGGGCGTCGAGAGTGAGAGTCCTATGTCTGTCCTATACCGGCGCTACGGCGCGCAACAAGGGCTGGATCCCTTTAGTAGGGTTCGAGATGGTATTTGTAGATCATGCGGCTCGAGCTGGTCCTCCATGCTTGGTATGTACCCCTTGCAGGAGGAAGAGTTCATCAGTATGAGAGACTTGATGCAGAGAACCTATCAGCTCTACCGAGTAGGACAAGGAGTCAGACCATGAACTGGAAACTGATTATCGTCGGTGCCATCGTGTTTTGGTTGGTCAGCAATATCCTCGGGATGGCGGTGACCGGTCCGCTGATCCACGAAAAAATCCTCGATGCCGAATACAAGGCCAACCTATCGTTCTGGTTGCCGGAGCTGAGAGAAGATCCACCCGACATGGGTGCGCTGTTGCCCAAGTGGCTGTTGAACTCGTTTCTGATCAGTCTGGTCGTGGCTGGTATCTATAGCTGTGTTCATGATGCCTTTAGTGGTTCAGGTTTGAAGAAAGGGTTCATTTGGGGACTCTCCATGGGGATTTTTTCCTGGGCACTGATGAACTCCTACGCTGGGGTCTTCGATCTGCCGTCAAAGATCTGGCTGTGGTGGGGAATCGACGGGATGATCATGTTTACGATCTCAGGCGCAGTGATGGGCTGGGCCGGCGAGAAGTTTGGCGGCGGCTGAGTCGCAGCGGGCGGGGGCGCCTGGCTTCGAGCTATTGCCCCGCGATCGAGAGTAGCGATTCCAGCGCCTCGGGGTTGGCGAGTGTGCCTGGATTGACCGCTTGGTCGATCGGTGTGCCGGTCAGGATGCGCTTGATCGGCACTTCCAGCTTCTTGCCGCTGAGGGTGATCGGCACGGCGGCGATCTGGCGAATCTCGTCCGGGGAGTGTCTCGGCGACAGTCGGGCTTTAAGCAGAGAGCGAATCCGTGTGGCGAGAGATTCATCGAGGATCTCTCCCTCTTCGAGTACGACAAACAGCCAGAGGAGGCCATCTCGGCCCAGGGCTCCGGTGTCGACAACCAAACTGTCGGTAACTTCCGGCAGGGTGTCGATAATGCGATAGAACTCGCTCGTCCCCATCCGGACGCCGCCGCGATTGAGGGTCGAATCCGAACGGCCATAGATTACAGACCTGCCCTGGTCGTCAAACTTGATCCAGTCACCGTGGCACCAGACATTGTCGAAACTCTCGAAGTAGCTCTCCCGATAGCGCTTCCCGTCGGGATCGCCCCAGAAGAAGATCGGCATCGACGGCATCGGCGAACGAATCACGAGCTCGCCTACCTGGTTGAGAACCGGTCGACCCGACTCGTCGAACGCGGCCACATCCGATCCCAGACTTGGAGCTTGAATCTCTCCTGCTCGCACAGCGAGCGTTGGACACGAGCCCACAAAGGCAGTGCAGACATCAGTGCCGCCGCTGATCGAGGCGAGCAGTAGATCTTTCTTGAGATGACGATAGATCCACTCGAACCCTTCAACGGGCAGCGGGGCGCCGGTCGAGCCCACGGCTCGTAGCTTGGATAGATCGAACTGCTCTCTGGGTTTCAGATCGGCCTTGTGGCAAGCCATGATGAAGGGTGCGCTGGTTCCGAGATAGGAGATCTCCTCTTCCTCGGCCAATTGAAAAAGACGGTTGAGATCCGGGTAACCTGGACTGCCCTCGTATAACACTACGGTTGACCCTGTAAGAAGACCGCCGACCAGGTAGTTCCACATCATCCAACCGGTTGTCGAGTACCAGAAGAAACGATCACCCGGTTTCAGGTCGGCATGGAGAGCGAGCTGCTTGAAGTGTTCGAGAACGATGCCCCCATGGCCATGCACGATGGCTTTGGGGTTTCCGGTCGTTCCCGAAGAGTAGAGGATCCAAAGTGGATGCTCAAAGGGCACGGGTTCGAATTTCAATGCACCAGGTTCGCTTAGCAGGTCGGTCCAGGAGATCGTCTTGGGTGACTGCGGGAAAGACTCGTTCCGGCTCAGGACTACGGTCCCCTCGAGCGTCGGAAGCTCGGCGACGATCGAAGCCAGATCAGCGGTTCGATCGAACCGCTTGCCCCCATAGCGGTAGGCGTCGGTTGCAATGAGAACCTTGGGCTCGATCTGACGGAAACGATCCAGAACGCTGTCGACACCAAACTCGGGAGGACAGCTCGACCAGATAGCGCCCAGGCTTGCGCTGGCAAGAAATGAGATCAAGGCTTCGGGGCAATTTGGCAGATATCCGACCACCCGGTCGCCGCAGGTGACGCCGAGTCGCTCCAACCCGGATCTGGCCCGAGCGACCTGAGAGCGCAAGTCGTCGTAGCTGAGCTCGACCCGCTCGGGACCCTCGTTGCGATAGATGACCGCGGTACCCTCTTTGCTCGTGGCAAGGGCCTGCTCGGCGTAGTTGATGGTGACTTCGGGAAACCAGCTCGCCCCGGGCATCCTGCGGGAACTGAGCACGGTGTCGATCGATCCTTTCAGCTCGACCGGCAAGAATTCGACCAGAGAGCGCCAGAAACCTTCGAGATCCTCTACCGACCAGCGCCAGAGTGATGGGTAGTCTTCGAAGTCGAGGCCTGAGCCCTCCTGCAACCATCTCCGATACTCGCTGAGCCGGGTCGCTTCGACCGCGGCACGTGTTGGTCTCCAGAGGACGGTCCCTTCCTCGATCGGTCTCTCAGGTCTCATCGATTCAAAAAGTTTAGTTTTCCCAGTCTAGTCTTGATCTGGGTCGGGCCTTTGGCGGAGCCTTTTTTGGGCTGAAAGACGATCACGCTCGGTCCGTTCGCGCTGTCGAGTGCCGGCGTTTCTTCGGGTCGGCACGCGCGGCGCCTCGACCTTGAAATGATCGACGAGTCGATCGTGAAGCCGCTTCAAGGCAATTTTTCGATTTCTGAGCTGCGACCTCGAATCCGAGGCAGTAACGGCAATGCCGGTGGGTCGATGGGTCATCCTCACCGCGGAGTACGTCCGGTTGCGGTGCTGACCACCGGGACCCGAAGCCTGGTAGGTCGTGATCTCGACCTCCTGCTCGAGTTGATCGAGGCTTGGTGCTTGCTCGGTGTTCTCGTCGCCCATCGCAGATCGATTATCGCAGCACTCGGAGCCGACTATTCGAGAATCAGGGCCATGTCGCGGAAATTGAGCACATAGGCGGGGAACTGCTCCAAGGTGTCTAGACCGACATTACAGTCGAGATAGTTTTGATGGGGTGGTCGGATCGGTTGGGTGAACACCTCTACCTTGCGAAGAGTGACCCCCGCTCCGGCAATTGTCATCACCAGACGCGCAAGTCGGTAGGCGTCAAACTCCTGATATCCACCCACACCTCCACTTGTCGTTGTCACCCGTTTGCCATTCCCCTCGATCCGCTCTCGGTAACGGCGAAAAAAAGGTTCGTAGAAATCGGTCTTCTCGGCGCCAGTATCCAGCCGGCATAGTAGGTCGTCTTTGGTGTAGCGGACTCGAACAAGGGGATCCAGATCGTCGAGTGCAAGGTTTTCGTTGGTTCGAGTCGGCGGGTCGCTTGGGATCTCGAGCACATCGTCTCGTCTGAACCGTACCTCGTCCATGGCATTGACAACCGGAAAGCCCACCAAGCCTGGAATCCGTTCGCCTCCCGGGAATGAGAGGTCCTCATCAGGAAATACCAGGAAGACAACGTTCTTGAAGCTGACTTTTCCGATGACTACATCGTCTGCCACCGCCACATCGGCAACGACTTCCTTGGTAGTCGATGTCGAGACCTGGAGCCCAGCCGGCCGTATCTTCAGCCCCAGGTTCTCGGCTTCTGAGCGCATGATCACCGAGAAGTTGGCACCGGTATCGAGAGCGAAGCGCCTCTTTTGACCCATGATCTCGAGAGGTATCCGCCGTGTCCGGCCCAGTGCCAGCCGAGTGAACCCGGCTTTCTCCACCGTCTGCGGCGGTGTGTCCTCGAGCACCTCGAGCAGGGGACTCATTCGCCGTGCGTAGGCCTGAGCTGCGGAGGTCGCGCGCTCGGGGAGGGTTGTCAAAATCCTCTCAGCCACCCCAAGCGCGCCGCCGTAGTCGCCGAGGCGAAGATCGTTCTCCACCTCCATCTGGAGAAGCCGCAGCTCGAGGGGGCGGGGCAGATCATTTCGGTCGAGCAACCCCTTGATGATCCTGTTGGATTGGGCTGGCCGATTGAAAGCGCTTTGAATCGTGGCGTGATACAAGGCAATTCGAGGGTCGTTGGAGGCGGCCGCGGGCTGCTCGGCGAGCCGCTCTCGCAGAGTGAAGAAGTGACGAGAGCGATAGAGGGAGTGAAGGTCTGGGATTTCCTCGACCGTCTGGTGGCCATCTCGCCTCTCGCGCTTTTCGGCGGCGCCCGACGGGATCCATACGAGAAGCGCCAGGATTACCAGCCCGGCGCAAAGCAGAGCTTGCCACGCGAATGGTCGCTCGATGGTCCGTTTTGTTGGTGTCGAGATGCCGGTTCGGTGGCTCACTTTTTTCAATAGCGGCCTGTCTATATGTTTATGCATCTGGTGAATCTCGGGATCGGCTGTGATACCCAATAGTGCGCTGATCCATTGAAAATGAAACCAATCGAGATTCGAGAACAGGCTCAGCCAATCGCGAGAGTGTACTTCGCCGGTGAAGATTCACCCTATCGCGGTTGGTTTGTGCAGCGATATGTCGGTGTCGAGCTGCTGACCACCCGGCTGCCGCTGGTTGAGGGTGTGGACGCATTCGAAGCGGTCTCCAGGGCGGCGGATTTTCTCTGTTGCTCGCCCGATGAGATCCAGATCGAGGGTTCGGCGTGGCTGCACCGAGCAGAGATAGCCTAGCCCTACCCTCCTATCCGATAGACTGCACGACTTCGGATCTGTTGATCCGGAAGAGCAACTTTGGGCTGTGGCGAAACTCCTGTTTATCGGACTCGGTGGGTTTGTGGGCGCTATCTTGCGCTACTGGATGTCAGGGTGGGTCTATGGTCTAGCGCAGGGCGGTTTCCCCGCCGGAACTCTCGCCGTAAACGCTGTGGGGTCATTTGTCCTGGGCCTCGTGATCGGTGTGATCGAGAATCACATCGTGCCGGCTCACCTGCAGCTTTTTCTTACAATCGGGTTGCTTGGCGCCTTTACTACCTTTTCGACCTTCTCCTTTGAGACCTATGCGTTGATCGAGATCGGGTCGTTTGGCAAAGCGGTTATCAACATCCTTGCGAGCGTTGGCGTCGGACTGCTCGCTGTCATGGCCGGTTTTCTGGTCGGCCGATCTGTATAGGCCAGTGGAGCGATATGGAGATCAAAGGAACAGGCAAGCTTCTTCGAGTCTACGTAGGTGCCGATGACCATCTGAAGGGGAAACCGTTGTTTGAGGCGATCGTCCTCAAGCTTCGGGAGATCGGATTGGCGGGAGCTACGGTGCTGCGTGGCATCGAAGGCTATGGTGCCAATAGCAAGGTGATTCATTCGGCAAGGCTGCTGCGACTCTCACAGGATCTACCCATTCTGATCGAAGTCGTGGATTCTGAGGCCAAGATCTCGGAAGCGATCGAAATCATCGAGGAGATGCTCGAAGCTGCCGACTGTGGCAGTTTGATGACTCTCGAGAAGGTCGAGATCATTCGCTACAAACCAGGCGAGTGAGAATCAGCCGGTCTGGCCGCTCTCCTGCCTTCG
>CAXMQZ010000134.1:0-14148 GCA_964195975.1 uncultured Polyangiaceae bacterium
GTGATCGATGCACTGGAGAATTGACCAGCTTCCCTCATCCGGAGTCCACCCGAGCTGCTCGCTGCTCAGCTCCGCGTAGAGGCGATCGATGTGTGCCTCGGTGTCTTCATAGGCCTGTTGGCACTCTGATAGAAATTCACAACCCATAAATTTGCTCCTGTTTTCCAGATTCTAGTTGGCAACGGCCGATACGCCCAGCACTTGCTCACCACCAGTCGCTCCAGCTGATCGTCGTGCTCCACACGGTAGCGACCGATGTGATCGGGGATGGCTGGATTGCTCACTTGTGCTCCGGAAACGCCTTCTCCGGCGTCCCTCTGCCCTGCTCTACTTCTGACAATCCTTAGGCCGCAAGCTTACATCAAGTCGCCCCACCCTTTCGGACGGGTTCCTTATCCATATATCCCACCCTATTAGGCGGGATATCCCTACCCAAGCGGGTGGGATGAGATACAATGCGTTCATTCAGTCAATGGGCGCGAAGATTGCGACGACGCAGTGGAGCCAGGTGCTCACAGCGCGCGACGGCTCCGGTACGGAGGCTCACCAGGCTTTGGAGAGTCTGTGTCGGACATATTGGCAACCCTTGTACGCCTACATCCGACACCAGGGCTCCGACCCGGATGAGTCAGCGGACCTCACCCAGGCCTTCTTTGCCGAGGTGCTCGAAGAGGATTTCTTCGACGACGTCAATTCGGAAAAAGGTCGATTTCGATCTTTTCTGCTGGCCGCGCTACGGCACTTTCTGTCACACGATCGAGATCGTACCCGCGCCCTGAAACGGGGCGGCGGCACGACCACGATCTCGATCGACGTGGAGGCCGGCGAGTCAGGCTATGCGTTGCGACCCCCCTCAAATGAAATGAGTCCGGCGGATGTTTTCGAGCGCCGCTGGGCGATCACAGTGCTCGACAGAGCCTTGGCTCGGCTACGACAAGAGGCCAAGGATTCCGGCGACGAAGATCAAGTCGAGCAGCTCAAGCAGTACCTCACAAGTGCGGAACCCCAGTCGCCCTATCGGGAGGCAGCGGAGGCCCTCGGGATAAGTGAAGGCGCAGTGGCCACAGCGGTGCACCGTTTGCGCAAGCAATATGGGCAGTGTCTGCGGGCCGAGCTCGCGGAGTTGGTCTTGGAACCGGCCGACATCGACGACGAGCTGCGCCATATGTTGGCGGTAGTCAGGCCGTAGCTGGGTTCGGCCTCTGTAAGCTTTTCCTTGCGATTCGTCTATTTGTTGCGAATCTGGACCCAATTGCCTTCCCGGCTGTAGGCCCGGGGTGCCGGAACATCATGGTCGAACCTCGAATCGCAACCGTTTGCGCCTCTTGTGGCGGTGAGCTGTCGCTGGAGCTCAGCTCCGCAGGTCTTTGCCCCGGATGTCTTATCGACCTGGCACTGGAGTCACCTGCTCTGATGTCCGAGCTCGAGCACCCGCAAGAAGCAGAGACCCTTGCGTTCTCCGAAACGACATTTGCTCCAGGCACAATCCTGGGCAAGCGTTACAGGATTCGCTCCGCGCTCGGCCGCGGTGGCATGGGCGAAGTCTGGCGAGCCTACGATTTGAAGCTGCGCCTGGACGTTGCTCTCAAGGCTGTCCGAATCGAGCACGGGGCCGGCGACTGGGCGCTCGAAACCCTACGGCGAGAAGTCCGCAGTGCCAGGGAGGTGGTGTCGAGCAATGTCTGCCGGGTCTACGACCTGGAGGAGCTCGACGGTCAGGAACTCGTGTCGATGGAGTATGTCGACGGCACGACTCTGACCGAGACTCTGAGCACCCGAAGCCCCCTCGATCTCAGCGAGGCCCAGGAGATTGCCTCGCAATTTCTTGCCGGTCTCGAGGCGATTCACGCCGCCGGGCTCGTCCACCGCGACATCAAACCCGAAAACGTGATGATCACCCGCACGGGTCGGGTCGTGGTGATGGATTTTGGCCTCGCCAAAGGGCTGAAGGGAAACCGAACTCGAACGGTCTCCGGCACTCCGGCCTACATGGCGCCGGAACAGGCACGCGGCGAAGCTCCCGATGCACGCGGCGATGTGTTTTCGGCAGCCGTCGTTTTGGCCGAGATGGTGAGCCCCAGAGGGGTACGCACCCGGCAGGCTCGGCAGCGGATCTGGGAAAGAATCCGACACGAACCGCCGGTTGTGGCGAAGACTCCCTGGGCTTCGACTCTCACCCGCGCTCTTAGTGCCGACAAAGAGCGTCGACCGGCGACCGCTTCCGACCTGGCGCGGGCGCTGGAAGAAGTGACCCTTAGGGCGGGTGGTGAGGAAGACGTCCAACCCTACCCAGGCCTCGCCTCGTTCACCGAAAAAGACGCCCAGTACTTCTTTGGCCGCGAGCTGGAAGTCGAGGAGATGTGGAAGAAGCTCCAAAGACCCCATCTCCTGGCTCTGATCGCGCCCTCAGGAGCGGGCAAGAGCTCGTTCTTGCGGGCCGGGCTCATCAAGTCCGCCCCAACCGATTGGCGGGTGATCCTCACGACTCCTGGAAACCGACCCGTTGCGGCGCTGGGCCGAGCCTTGGCTCCCGAGCTTGCCGGCGACGACGAGGCCCTGGCAGATCTCCTGAGCTTCGACGATTCCGACGTCGCGGTGTCGCTGTTCACACGCTGGCGAAAACTGCACGGCGAGGGGCTGGTGATCGTCGACCAGTTCGAGGAGCTTTTTACCCAAAACACTACCGACGTACAGGAGCATTTCGCAGATCTTATGCGGCGGCTGGCTCTCGAGGCTGACATTCACGTGCTGCTGTCGATGCGGGACGACTTTCTCTTCGAGTGCACAAAGCAGGAGGGTCTCGAGCCGATATTCAGCGAGCTGACTCCTCTAAAACCGCTTTCGGGGGCCGCGCTACGCCGCGCTCTGGTGCAGCCCGCGCTCAAGTGCGGCTATCGCTTTGCGGACGACTCGCTGGTCGACGAGATGGTCAGCGAGGTCGGCGAGGAGCGCGGCGCTCTGCCACTGCTGGCCTTTGCCGCCTCGAGACTGTGGGAGATGCGGGACCGCAAACAGGGGCTTCTCGTACGAGAGGCCTACGAACACATCGGTGGTGTCGCTGGCGCATTGGCCCAACACGCCGAGACGACCCTGGAGACGATCGGACAGGATCGAATGCCGATGGTCCGTGATCTGTTTCGCAACCTGGTCACCCCACAAGGTACCCGCGCCGCAAGGGATCGCGACGAGTTGCTGTCGATTTTCGATGGGGATGAGCGCGAAGCAGCTGGAAAGAGTCTCGACACTCTTGTTAATGCGCGGCTCCTGACTTCGTATGAAGCCCCAGCAGTCGACGATGAGGACTCGGGCGGCACCCGCCTCGAGATCATCCATGAGTCGCTCCTGTCCGCCTGGCCGCGGCTTGTGCGCTGGCAAACGCGCGACGCCGACAGTGCCCAGATGCGCCAGCAGGTGCGGCAAGCAGCCACTGTCTGGGACGAGCGCGGCCGATCAGAGGATCTGCTCTGGACCGGCGCCGCATACCGTGAGTTTGTGGTCTGGAAGGAAGAATACCCAGGCGGGCTGACCGAGACCGAGCAGTCGTTCGCGGAGGCCGTGGTTGAGTTCGCGGGACGAACAAGGCGACGACGACGCGTCGCGGTAGGCGCCGCCTTCGCTCTCCTTGCCGTCGGTCTGGCTGTCGTCGCCGGTTTCTGGAAACAGAGTGAGGTTGCACGACAAGAAGCTGTAGAAGAAGCCCTGCGTGCCGAAGCGAGCAAGATCGTTGCGATCGGACGAAACGCTCTGCTCGAAGACTCTACGGAAGCCGTCGCCTATGCGCTGGCGAGCCTCGAGCTCTCCGATCAGGAGCCAGCTCGTCTGCTTGCGCTGGAGGCGCTGTGGCGTGGGCCGACCTCGTTTCGGACGCCAAGCCAGCAACCAACAGACGGCGCATTCAGCCCAGACGGAGAGTGGATCGCTCACGCCAATCAGAGTGGTCAGGTGACACTCGTACCTCGGGGCGGCGGTCGAGGAACAGCGGTGAAACTTCACGAGACCGGAATACAGGAAATCGATTTTGCGTCACCCGATCTTCTTGTCACGTTAGCAGGAACGGGCTCCGTCAGCGTGTGGCAAGTACCCGATCTGGCTCCTTTGAGGTCGCTTCCAGGCGATGGTTATCTAGGATTCAAGATTCTGCCAGGCGAGGACGGTGAACCTGGGATCGTGACCTGGGAACCGAGTAGCGCGGTCAGATGGTGGTCAGTCGACACTGGTGAACCAACTCTCCTAGGAAAAGTTGCACATCAAATGGGCCATTTCCCATCATCCGATCTCTACTGGGACGTCGATCCGGTGAACCGTTCATTCGTCTATGGCCACAGAAACCGTCTACTTCGTGAGCCGTTGAGCGCACTCGGTGCCAACGACCCCGAGCTGCTAGGGATTGCGCCTTTGGAGATTCTAGGAGTCGCCGTGGACCCGAATGGCCAGATGGCAGCAACGTACTATCAGAACCCACCCGGAGTCAGTCTTTGGGATCTGACTCAACCGGGCAGACAGATGCCTCTGTCCGAGCTCGATACTGGACTCGAAATATCTGGTTATTCTCTCGAATTCTCGCCAGACGGAAATTGGCTTGCAGCTGCGGGAAGGGCCGCCAACTTCTATCTATGGGATCTCACAGGCCCCCCCGACTCGGAGCCTCTTGTGCTACACCGGCGGGGAATGGGACTCGCCCTGTCGGTCGGCTTTTCTCCTGACGGTCGCTGGCTTCTAACAGTCGATATGTCGGTCGGTGTCGATCTATGGCCACTGACAGAGAAATACGCCCCCGTTCTAGAGAAAAGGGGCGAAGTATGGGGCCTCGGGGCCGCTCCTGACGCATCCTGGGTCGCCGCCTCTGGGCCTCAGCAGACGAGAATTTGGCCCGGAAGTCGTGCGGCAGACCTGGAACCACGAAATCTCGTTGGATCGGATCTCCCCACGTTGTGTATGGCCAACAGTCCGGACGGGTCCGTGATCGCATTCGGCTCCGATTTCGGAACTATAACGGCGGTCTCACCCGATGGTAATTTCTTCAAACAGGCGAAACCCTTCGAGCAAAGCGCTATTGCGGTTGCGGTCGATCCGAGCGGGCAATATATCGCCAGTGGCGCCGGCTGGGACATTCCGGACGACGCACATATCCACATCTGGGAATTGGCCACGAACGAGGTCAAAATCCTCGATCCTGAGCACGGTCGGTTTATCCAATGGTTGGCGTACACCGGCGACGGACGTCTGATCGAGTCCGGACTTGACGGGGTAGCCGTTTGGGACGTTGACACAGCCGAGCGTCGCAAGCTCTACGACGGTCAAGCGTGGTTCGGAAGACCCGGCCCCGGCGACGAATCGATCGTGTTTCTGGAAGCCACCGGTCACTTTGTGGGTCTCTTAAGACGGATCGACATCGAGACCGGGGACCAACTGCCCATCGCAGACTGGGGTGTGGTCTCCGGTCCGAGGGTACTCTCCGCCGGAGATTTAGTGGCAGCCACACTCGACGGTGTCGTGCTGGCTGGACGACTCACCGAGGGGCAGCCGCATCGGTTGTATGGCCACTCGGGCTTTCTCTTCAACGTAATCGAAACGGACGACTCCTTGATCTCTGGTGGCACGGGAGCCGGTCAGATCCGAATGTGGTCAAAGCCGGATCTCGACAGCACTCCGTTTCATCATCTCCCGCACGATGAACTCGTCGACAAGCTACGAGCGCTGACCAACGTCCGCGCGGTCAAAGACGAAGGGTCGGAGACCGGATACACCACCGAAGTCATCGGCTTCCCGGGCTGGGAGGTCGTGCCGACATGGTGAGGCCGAGATGACGGATCGTGGACGGTCAGTACCCGAGCGAGGGACGGTGGCAGCCCACTCACTAGCCACGTGCCCCGCCTGCGGCACTGAGCTCTCGAAGGAGTCGGTCAGCGAGGGTCTGTGTCCCGGGTGTTTGATCGATCTGGCGCTCGAGTCACCGGCGTTGATGTCCGAGCTCCAGAACCAAAGCCAGGCGGAGACTCTGGACTACTCCGCAACCGACGCGGAGACACTGGCGTTCTCAGATGAGGCCGCGGTTCCAGGGGCCATTCGGGGCGATCGCTACCGGATTCGGTCCAAACTCGGCAAGGGTGGCATGGGTGAAGTCTGGAGGGCCTACGACCTGAAGCTCCGTCTCGACGTCGCACTCAAAACCATACGAGCCAAGCTCGCGGGTGATGCCCGAATGCTCGAGACCTTGCGCCAGGAGGTCCGCACCGCCCGCGAGGTCGTCTCCGCCAACGTCTGCCGAGTTTTCGACCTGCAAGAGATCGACGGCCAGGAGCTGGTGTCGATGGAGTATGTCGACGGCACCACGCTGGCGGAGACTCTGCGCATCCGTAGCCCTCTCGAGCTGAGCGAAGCCCAGGAGATCGCCTCTCAATTCCTTGCTGGTCTAGAAGCGATTCACGAAGCAGGGCTGGTGCATCGGGACATCAAACCCGAAAACATCATGATTACCCGCACAGGCCGGGTCGTGGTCATGGACTTCGGTATCGCTAAAGGACTGGAGAGCGAGCACTCGACGACGATCGCTGGTACCCCGGCCTACATGGCGCCCGAGCAGGCGCGGGGCCAGGAGCTCGATGCGAGGGCCGATGTCTTCTCCGCCGGCGTTGTCCTGGCGGAGATGATCAGTCCCGACGGCACCCGTACCACTGAGGCTCGCCAGCAGATCTGGGAGGAAATCCGCCGCCAGCCACCCGAGATCGCCGATACTCCGTGGTCTTCCATCCTGAGACGAGCCGTCCATTCGGACAAGGACCCGCGTCCAGCGACCGCCTCCGAGCTGGCGCGTGCCATCGAAGGGCTGACCCTCCGAGCATCGGACGATGAGAACGTTCGGCCCTATCCAGGGCTTGCCTCGTTCAACGAACATGACGCCGAATACTTCTTTGGTCGCGAGCTCGAAGTCGAAGAGATGTGGAAGAGGGTCCAGCGGCCGCAGCTGTTGGCTCTGATGGCGCCTTCGGGAGCGGGTAAGAGCTCGTTTCTGCGGGCTGGATTCTTACCTGCCGCGCCAAATGACTGGGACACGTTGATTGCTACACCGGGCGCCCGACCGTTTTCTGCGCTAGCCCAGGCTCTGCTTCGCCAAATCTCAGTTGACGATGACGCAGCGGATGAGCTCTTGCGCTTCGAAGAGCCCGAGGTCGCGGTCTCGCTATTCAAGCGCTGGCGGGAGCGTCACAGCCAGGTGTTGGTTGTCGTCGACCAATTCGAGGAGCTGTTCACTCAGAGCCCGCCCGAAGTGCAACAGAGGTTTTCCGAACTGCTCGGCCGCCTGCCTCTCGACGCCAACGTCCATGTGCTGCTGTCCATGCGTGACGACTTTCTTTTCCATTGTCAGTCCTACGGGTCCCTGCGGCCGATCTTCTCCGAGCTCACCCCACTAGGGCCGTTGGTTGGCAGCGGACTGCGCCGCGCCCTGGTGCAGCCGGCGCTCAAGTGCGGCTACCGATTCGAAGACGAATCGTTGATCGACGAAATGGTGACCGAGGTGGGACAGGCACGCGGCGCTCTACCGATGCTGGCGTTTGCCGCGGCTCGACTGTGGGAACTGCGGGATCGCGACACGGGTCTTCTGACCCTGGAGGCCTACAACCAGATCGGCGGCGTCGGTGGTGCCCTGGCTCAACACGCTGAGGCAACGCTCGAGACGATCGGCAGCGATCAAGCCCCTATAGTTCGTGAGCTGTTTCGGAATCTGGTCACGGCTCAGGGCACCCGCGCGGTCCGCGGCCGCGCGGAACTGCTCTCCATCTTCGATCCCGAAGAGCGACGCTCCGCCGAGGAGGTACTCGGCACCCTCGTCGACGCCCGCCTCCTGACGTCCTACGAGGCACCCACCGAGGAGGGCGACGACTCAGGACCGACTCATATCGAGATCATTCACGAATCGCTTCTTGCTAACTGGCCGCGCCTGGTCCGGTGGCAGACCCAGGATGCAGATGGGGCGCAGCTGCGCGACGATCTGCGTCAGACCGCACAACGATGG
The DNA here is from genome assembly GCA_964195975.1 of uncultured Polyangiaceae bacterium. GTDB lineage: Bacteria > Acidobacteriota > Thermoanaerobaculia > Multivoradales > JAHEKO01 > CAXMQZ01. Next base: position 8,015 of record CAXMQZ010000134.1, read on the forward strand.
GCGGAGAAGCACAGACCGGAGAGTCTTCTCTGGACCGGAACATCCTTCAGGGAGTATGAGCTCTGGCGCGAGCGCTACCCGGGTCGTCTGACCGAGACCGAACACGCATTTGCCGCGGCCACGGTCGAGCTGGCGGGCCGCACCCGGCGACGACGACGATTCGCGATGGCCACGGTGATTGCAATCCTTGTTGCCGGTCTGGCTACACTCGGCGGATTCTGGAAACGGAGCGAGACCGCGCGCCAGGAGGCGGTCGAGGAATCCCTTCGTGCCGAAGCCAGCAATCTCACTTCGATCGGTCGCATTGCGCTCGAGCAAGATATCTCCGAGGGCGTCGCCTACGCCCTAGCGAGCCTCGAGCTCGCCGACCAGGAACCGGCCCGTCTGCTTGCGCTAGAGGCTTTGTGGCGTAGCCCTACAGCTCTGCAGCCAAAAACGAGTCAAGCATCATATGCCGCCTTCAGTCACGATGGCGTGTGGTTGGCGGTGGCCAACCAATCGGGCCAAATGGAGATCTTCAACAGGAGCGGCGGAGTGGCAGTCGCTTCAGTCAAAGGCCACGAGAGCGAGACCATGCCGATTCAATTTGTGACACAGGACGTTCTCGTGTCATCGTCGTCTGCTGACGGGTCGGTGAAGCTTTGGGGCGTTCCCGGTCTCGAACCCATCCGGACGCTCCCGGTCGACGCTCTCTATGGATTCAGAGTCTTGCCCGCCGACGATAGTCGCCCCGGCATCGTGACCTGGGAGAAGAGCGGGCCAATCAAGTGGTGGGCTATCGAAGGAGGCGATCCTGTCCTCCTTGGATCCGTCCCGTATGAGCAAGAGCAGTTCTCCATCTACACCTTCTGGGACTTCGACCTGGTTCATCGCTCTCTGGTCTATGGATATGGGAAGCAGATCCTAAGGAGACCGCTGAGCGGCATGCGGCTCGGTGAACCCGAGGTAGTCGGCACCGCCCATGACCTTACATACGGCGTCAAAGTAAGCCCTGCCGGGCAGTTCGTTGCCGTGAGCTTCCGAGAAGGAAAGCCTGGACTTCGGATGTGGTCGTTGAAGCCAACCTTCAGAGAGGTTCCCGTTAGCACTTTCTCCCAAGGAACAACCGGGCACATGGACTTTAGTCCTGATAGCACCTGGCTGGCGGTGGGCGGGATAGGAACCAATTTCTACCTGATCGACCTCGAGGGGCCACCCGAGGCAGAGCCGCTGGTCCTGCATCGCCGCGGAACCGTGCTGCCTCGGTCGGTAGCTTTCTCGCCGGACGGAAGTTGGCTGGCAACGGTGGAGTCGAGCAGCACCGATCTCTGGCCGATCCGCAGGAGGTACGCATCGGTATTGCGCAAAGATGGTCAGGTGTGGGGCGTGGCGATGGCCCCTGATGGATCGTGGGTTGCCGCATCGGGGCCCTCGGGAGACGCCAGAATTTGGCCTGCAAAGCGATCTGCGGATCTTCGGAGCCGGCCTCTGGTCGACCGAAAGGTCCCCATGTCTCTCCGCCTGGCAGTGAGCGCGGACGGTTCGACCATCGGCATGGGCAGCGCGGATGGACGGGTCTGGGCGATCGCGCCGGATGGCAGCTCTACCCGAGTTGTCCGGCCCTTCTCCGCAAGTCCCACCACCGTAGGGTTTGGGTCGCAACACCTTGTCTTCGCGACCGCAGCAGGCCGGCAAACTGACGACGCCTTCATCCGGCTCTGGGACCTCGAGACCGACGAAACACGAGATCTCAGACCGGACCATGGAAGCTGGATCACGCGGGTCTGGTTCACACCGGATGACAAACAGCTCATTGAGTCGAGCTTAGACAGCCTCGCCATCTGGGACCTCGAAACGGGCGAACGCCGTGAGCTCCTCGAGGGATCGGTCTGGGATGGACAGCTTGGGCCCGACGGAAAATCCGTCGTATTCCTCGAAGACTCCGGCCACTTTCAGGGGATTCCCCGACGTATCGACATCGACTCCGGCGAAGACCTGCCAATCGCCGACTTCGGAGTCATCAGCGGTCTCAACGTGACAGAGGACGGACTGCTCATCGGATGCACGCCCGAAGGGCGGATCCTGGTCGGAGATCTCACTAAAGGTCAGCCGCATCTGCTGTTCAGCCACAGTGGTACGGCCATCAGCGTCGAGGTGCAGGGCGATCGGATCGTAAGCGGCGGCTCCGAAGATGGCACTGTGCGCATCTGGCCCATGCCGGATATGGATGAGACTCCGTTTCATCTGCTGCCCTACGAGGTGCTGCTCGACAAGCTCCGGGCCCTGACCAATGTCCGCGTGGTGCCAGACGAAAATTCAGAGACCGGTTACGGGACCGAGGTAACGGAGTTTCCCGGCTGGGAGGTCGTTCCAACATGGTGATGGTGGGGACATGTACTTGTTACGTGTCCCCTTGAACAAGAAGAGGAGAGCAAAAAAATGAGTAGAAACACCACAAAACGTTCCCGCGGAAACGCACTTGTCATCGTCGTGGCAACACTCTGTTCGATGTTGCCTTCCCTCGCCCACGCTCAGTTCACCGGTAGCTTCAGCTTCGGCGGGGCGGCCAGCGGCCGCACGGCAAGAGTCGTGTTCGACAATCCCGCCGGGATGGTCCGGTTTGAAGAACAGGAGTACTTGCTCGGGTCCTTCTCTGTCGAGACCAACGTCGATTTCGAAGGGTCCTCGGCCCGATATGTTGGACCTCGTGTCGAGGGAGGCTCGAGCAGCAGCACCTTGAATCTGGGTGTCAACGCTTTCTATGTCGGTCCCATGAAAGGAAAGTGGTCGTTTGGCTTCGGTCTGTTCTCGATCCCGGCGGGTCGCGACATCCAATACGATCGACTCCTGGCACACATTACAAAAGAGAAGTTCTACGCCTGGAATTTCGGACCCTCGTTCGCCTACAAGGTCACTGAGAAGTTCTCGATCGGGGCCTCGTTGAATATCGAATATGCCGACTTCTGGTGCAATATGCGGCTGCCCGAGTTCGACTCCGAGGGTAACCTAGAGGACGGGCTGCCCGGGTTTCTTACGACCTATGGAGACGACTGGGAGATCGGATACCGGCTCGGCCTCCTCTACCAGTTCAGTGAAGACACGAGAGTGGGCCTCTCCTACTTCTCGAAAATGGTGCATGAGCTGGAGGGCTATTCCACTTACGCGTCGGACACAATTCCCGACAGCAGGGCAGATGGCTACACCCTGACCTTTCCGATACCACCGTTCGCGATGCTCAGTGCGCATCACAATTTCACCGATGAGTGGGCGGTCGTGGGCACGATCGACTACACCTGGTGGGAGCCCTATTGGGAGAGCACGTTGTTGGACGGCTTGGTGGCGCCGCCGCCGTTCACCTCGATAGGTGGGCCCCTGAACATGCAGAACACCTGGGGCTGGGCTCTGGGTGTCGAGTTCGACCCGTCCAACTCTTGGGCTTTTGTCGCGCAGTACGGCGATGAGGATGGTCCCTCGGTTGACGACTACCGCAGCATCAAGGACTACCTCAACGGCCACGCAACGCTGATGGTGGCGGCCCGCAAATACATCACCGAGCAGTTCTGGATCGATATCGGCTACGCCTACACCGAAGGCAATGATGCACCCCTGACGGGAGTGCCAGGTGGAGAGGGCTCCGGAACGGGTGAGTTTGGCCTGTTGACCTGGGACACCCATACGATAGGTATCTTTTTCAGCGCCAGCCCTAAAAAGAAGAGCTAGAGCAACGGGGTGTAGTCGCGGGCGACTGAGAATCTTGCCGGGCAAATAGCTCCCCGGGAGCAGATTGGGTCAGGAGGATTCTCTGACACGCCCTATGGGAATCCTTATATATGGTAAAATGCTGCCATGAAAACCACTATTGATATTCCTGAGAGAGCCCTAGCGGAAGCCATGCGCCACAGCGGCGCGAAGACCAAGCGAGAGGCCGTGGTAACCGCCATCGAGGAGTACAACCGGCGCCGGCGCCTGGCCCGGCTGGCTCAGGATCTGGGCTCGTTCGACGGGTTTCTCAGCCGAAAAGAGCTCGACGACCTGCGGTCCCAAGGCTAATGCCCATACCGGTCCTGATCGATACGTCGGCTTGGGTCGAGGCGCTCCGAGCAGACGGCGACGGCGCAATGCGCCGCAAGGTCCAGCTCGCCCTGGAAGACGGGACAGCCGCCTTCTGCGACATGGTCCTACTCGAGCTCTGGAGTGGTGCCCAAGGGGGCCGGGAACGAAAATACTTGAAAGCTCTGGAAAGGGATATCGAGTGTCTGCCAACGAACGCGAGGGTCTGGAAGCGAAGTCGAGACCTGGCACGGCGCTGCCGTCAAGCCGGCCTGACGATCCCTGCCACGGATATTCTCATCGCCGCATGCGCCCTCCATCACGGCGCAAGAGTGCTGCACCGGGACGAACACTTCGAACAAATCCAGAAGGTCGCCGGCTAAAAAAGGGGACTATCCGCTCGCTTACAGTCCAAAAAAGGGCGGTTACGCCATTTTTTGAGGCGTAAAATGTGAAAATTCCCTCATAACTGTGCCATAATCGATGCATGGAACGAGACCTCTACACCAACCTCGTTGAATGGAAATCGTCTCCTCGCAGGAAGCCCCTGCTCTTGAGGGGTGCGCGTCAAACCGGGAAAACCTTTCTGATCAGACAGTTCGGAGACCGTGAGTATGAACGGATCGTCTACTGCAACTTCGAAGAAGACCCAGCGCTGGATGGGTTCTTCCGTCGCGATCTCGATCCGAATCGCATCGTGGCAGAGCTTTCCGTCTACAAGGGCTTCGACATCCGACACGAGCGCCACCTCATCATCTTCGACGAGGTGCAGGCATCAAATCGAGCTCTGACGTCCCTCAAGTACTTCCAGGAACAGGCCGGCGGATACCACGTCGCGGCGGCCGGGTCGTTGCTCGGCATCAAAATGTCTCGACCGGGTTCGTTCCCGGTCGGCAAGGTGAACTTCCTCGACCTGCATCCCATGTCGTTTCTGGAGTTCCTCAAAGCAATGGGGAAACCACGCTATGCGGAGTTGCTCTTGGAACTGACAGAACCCGAACCGCTTCCTGAAGCCATTCACTCGGATCTGAACGAACTGTTGCGCACCTACTACTTCGTTGGAGGCATGCCGGAAGCGGTCAGGAGTTACGCCGAGGCCGGCGATGCCCGCATCATACGGCAGATCCAGAGCGAGATCCTCGACTCGTACTCGTTGGATTTCGCCAAGCAGGCGCCTACCACGGACATACCGAAACTTGGACTGATTTGGGACTCGATCCCAAGGCACCTGGCGAAAGAGAACAAGAAATTCATGTTCTCGTCCGTCAGGAAAGGCGCTCGGTCTCGGGAGTACGAGAACGCCCTCAGATGGCTCCGGGATGCCGGGCTCGTTCACTTCTGTTACGCGATCTCAACGAGCCGGTCTCCATTGAAGCACTACGCAGACCGTAGCGTTTTCAAGGTGTACGCGCTTGACGTGGGGCTGCTGAGCGCGATGGCGCGAACCCCCTTGGAGGTCTCAGTCGAGGGGGATCGATTGTTCACCGAATACAGGGGGGCCTTGGCCGAAAACTACGTTGCTCAAGAATTGGTTGCGGGGGGGCAACCGGATCTGTACTACTGGCGAAGCGCAGGAGGGAGAGCCGAGCTCGATTTCCTGTGCGAAATTGGACGCACCGTAGTCCCGGTCGAGGTCAAGGCGGGCCTGAGCCGCAGGAGCAAGAGCTTGAAGTCCTACGATCAGCAGTTTGCTCCCGATGTGCTGGTTCGAACGAACCTCCTGAACCTCAAAAAAGACGGGAAGATTTGCAACGTTCCACTCTACGCCGTCTCTCGCGCCGGCCAGTTCGTCTAAGGGCTGTTCCTGCATGTCCCTCACCGCTTCGCCTGCTTCAGCTCTTCCGACCAGTTCAGGACGACCTCGAGCTTGCGGGTGGCGAACTCGGGCTCGGGCTCGGCGACCATGACAAAACGCCCGTCGGGACCAACGTCGTAGCTACGGGTGGGAAAGTTCGAGTAGTGGTAGAGCCCTTCGAACAGGACTTTGGGTTTCGGGGACACGAGGGTTTCGGGGACACGAGACCTAACTCTGGGTCTTACTCAGTTTTGGTCTACTACGGGGACACGAGACCTAATCTACCGAGCCGGGTCTAGCTGCCAAACTC
>CAXMQZ010000135.1:0-76192 GCA_964195975.1 uncultured Polyangiaceae bacterium
GCTTGTCTTCTTGCCACTGCCTGAACTGCTCTAAGACTCTGCGTTTCTGAGCAGGAGAGGGTAGATCTATTGTGCCCAACTGCCGGAGCAAGTCTTTGAGATCGGCAAGGGATATTGACTGCCTGGGGACTGCCGTTTTCATGATGGCATCCTAGATCGAGGAAGTGGAAAAAACTGCAAGTGCAAGCCAGGTTGTTGTCATGGGCAGGATGCTCAAAACCACCCCTTCCTAGGATTAGTCTCCGGAAGGTTGAAAACGTTAAAGCCTGCTACTGAGTGCTTGACCAAGCCGTGGTGTCGCCGGACTCGAAGCCGTCGACAAAAATGCCACCGGCTAACGCCCCTTCTTCGAACGCCCCAGAGTCGCAGGCGCCGTCGATACGCAGGTAGACCCTCTGATCCCACAGCGGACATCCGCCGACACCGGCATCGATCGCTGTACTGCCGGCCATCAGTGCATGCGTGTCGGTCGGGCCACCATTGTCTTGTAAGGGGCCCAGAGCCAAATTCATGTCAGTGACGGAGGTCGTATCACTGGCTTGCACGAAGAAGCAGGAATCACCCGGGCTTTCGACGTTGCCTCCTAGACTGTTGACCGTGCCGAGGATCGCGGAACATGAGCCACTGATCAGATTGTTCTTGACGTTGGTGGTCCCCACCGTATAGAAGATCGCCGCGCCCTGAACCCCGGCAGAGTTGCCAGAGAAGGTGGAACTCTCGATGGTTACCGTCCCGGCAGCAGTCATACCCCCGCCGAATGTGCCCGCTGTATTGGAGGAGAATGTGGTGTTGCCGACTGTGACCTGGGTGTCGATCTCACTGGTGATCGCGCCGCCCTCTTGGGTCGCCTCATTGAGCTCGAACAAGCTCTCGCCAATCGTCGCGCTGGCGCCGTCCTCTACGTAGATTGCACCGCCGTTCTGATCGGCCGTATTCCGCCAAAAAAAGGAATCTGTGATCGTGGCAGAGGAGGTTCCCCTGAGAAGGATAGCGCCCCCATTGCCAACGCTGTCGTTGGCGAGGAATTGACTGTTGTCGATGGTGAGCGTCTCATTGAACACTTTGAGGCCGGCGAATCCCCCCTCGTGACCGCTGATTTCGCTGTGGCGAATCGTTAGTTGCGAACCCTGTGCCGATATTCCGGGGGTAGATCCCCCACGATTGCCCGTTACCGTTGTGCGCAGTAAAGTGGTCGGCACAGAGGTCTTAAGTCCTGCACCGTCCCCGCCAATAGTGAGCACATTCTCGCTAATCTCGCTGTCGACGATCTCCAGGCTTGAAGAGGCCCCTGCTGAATAGATCCCAGCACCGGATCCACCGTCATCTGAGAGATTCCCTGTTATCAGGCATTCTTCGATCTTTAGCGAACCTTGGATGTGCCAGATCCCCGCACCATCATCGGTGTTTGGTAATTCACCGCCCATGATCGTCAACCCGAACAGCATCACTTCGTTAGCTCGGATCTCCAGGACCCGGTCGCTAGAAGTCTGTTGAAGGATCGACGACGCACCACCCGAGCCCAGGATGTCGACATCATCAAGAATCTGCAGTTGAAGGTTTGTTAGTACATAGGTACCTGCGGGTACGACGACAGTGTCTTTCCCGGGAGTCAGGTTCGAGGCAATGATTGCTCCACGTAGGGAACAGTCCAGTGCCGTGAGTGGATTGCAGTCGGTCTCCATGGGCACGTCGTCAGTACGATCGACTGTAAAGGTCGCGCCAAAAGCGGTCGCATAAGGCCAAACCGAGATGATACAGACAACGCTAGCCACAATTCTCATCGACGCCATCGAAACTCTTCTAGAGGGTGCAGCGGGCTACGGGCTAGGGATCGCTTAGTCACCTCGCCAGGGCTGTAGCCGTTCCTGATTCACCAAAGCTGGGATGACTCTACAGCCGGACGTTTCTTCGGTCAAACGTCAGCGAATACTTCTACCTACTGAGTGCTCGACCAGGCAGAGGTATCGCCGGACTCGGTGCCGTTCGAAGCGTCAAATCCTAACGCTCAGATTGGATCCGTTCTCTGGGGGAGGGTCATCGAGGCTAGCTGGACACTTAGGCACGCTCTTGCGCAACGTAGGCTATTCCCAGGTCATCGATCTGCTGCTCGACGCAGAGGTGGCGAGTGCCAGGGGCCTGGTCGAGCGGCAGGCCGCGTGATTCGAAAGGCGGAGATCGATTCTCCTCTGGGTGTCCGGGGCGACGCCTTCAACCTCGCAGCTCACCGTCCATTTTGCTGCGGGGACGCCCCCCAGTTCGACGCGCGGCCTGATCTTCAACCAGCTTCACAGTTAATAGCTAAGCGGTTCGAGCTCGCCTAGGTCGGTGAGTTTTGCTGAGTTGGTGAGCAAATGGTGAGCAGACGGGCATCGGACTCATGGGGAGCAGTTTTTATGAGTTGTGGATCAGAGCTGGCGTCTCTTGCCCCGGAAGGCATCATGTTGTCGTCTTCCTTCTGGCTAGGGGTGCCGTGGAATCAGGACCTCAAGCCGCTCGAGATCTCGGCGTGGCACGTCGTGTGGTGGAAGGTGCCAAGCTGGCCTCCCCAGAACAGAGTGAGGCGCTCCAGGGCAAGCTCGCGATTTGGGATAAGATGCCGCGATTCTAATTGAGCTTTCAGGAGATCCGAACATGAAGAAGAAACCTACATTTCTCATCGGCATCGCGGTCGGGGTTGCCCTCAGCGTGGGCCTTATCTCTCTGATCGCAGCCAACTCTGGTCAGAAGGCTTCACCGATGCGAGCCCTGGACGAGCGCGACGTCTACTACCCAGGCACCGAGGAGGTCGGACCCGATGAGATGCGGGTTGTCGCTCTGGGAACCGGCATGCCGAGCCCGCGTCCCAAGCAGGCGGCGGCTTGCTGGCTGGTCGAGCTGGGTAACGGGGACAAGTTCTTCTTCGATATTGGTGCCGGCTGCCACGAGCGGATCGCCGCGCAGAAGATCCCCTACGACCTGATCGACAAGGTGTTCATCGGTCACCTGCACGTCGACCACTACGGCGATCTGGCGAGTTTCTGGCTCGGCGGCACGACAATGAACCGCCTGGTGCCGCTGCGCGTCTGGGGCCCCAGCGGCCAGACCCCTGAGTATGGCACCGCCTACGCCATGGCCAGGATGCAGGAAATGTACATCTGGGACATCGGAACACGCGCCGGATTCATCGACTTCAGGGGTGGCGAGCTCGAGGTCAACGAGTTCGACTACAAGGCGGTCAACGAGATCATCTACGACGAGAACGGCGTGGTCATCCGGACCATCCCGGCGATTCACGCGATTGACGGCGCGGTCAGCTTCATCTTGGAGTGGAATGGCTTGAAGTTCGCCTATTCGAGCGACACCTTTCCGAACAAGTGGTGGCTTGAGCACACGGTCGAAGCCGACATCTCCATTCACGAGTGCCTCCTGGCAGCGACGCTCATGGTCGAGAAGCAGGGCTTCTCGCCACTTGAGGCCCTCAACGTGGGGACCATAGCGCATACCTCACCGGAGCAGTTCGGCAAGGTGATGGCCATGACGGAGCCGCGCCTGGCCGTCGGCTACCACTTTCAGAACGACTTCGACACGGGTGCCGAAGCCAGGGAGAGAATCCGCAAAGTCTACGATGGCCCTCTCGCACTTGCCGAGGACTACATGGTCTTCAATGTCACCCGCGACGACATCCGGGTGCGCATGTCGGCGATCGACGAGGAGATCTTCCCGCCATCGGCGATGCGGGCCAAGAACGCACCGGATATTTCGAAGATGATCCCGATGTCAGACTTCGTTACGTCCGGAGCAGAGAACTTCCCTGAGGTAGTCCAGCCGATTTGGGACGAGATCAACGAACTCTACGGGACGGATCACCAGCCGCCCTTCAAGGAGTAGCGGGGTCGTTGACACCTTTTCTGGCGAAAAGTGACACGTTGCGATCAGTCGGACCTTCGGCCTGATCAGGCGACTTGCTTTCCGAGCCTTGTTATCCCCAGGCACGACTGGGAGATTCCGAGGCTGGAACGGTCCGGCTACTCGTCAACCGATGGCTTGAGCTGGAACTCGAAGTCCGTTCCGTGCTCCTTGTTGAAGTCGGCATAGATCTGCCTGGCGACCTCATACATCTCATCCGGGAATCCGTCGAGCACCCACTCAGGGGTCCGATAACGATCACCGCCCTCGCTGATCTGCTTTTCTTGTAGCGGAGGTTTTGGGTACATCTGTGGGTTGGGGACCGCCATCCGTGTACGTACACCATCCTTGGTGACGTTCCACACCATCAGGTCCTGTGCATAGTCCACCGGCCCGTCGTAGATCGCCTCGACCGTCCTGATGGTAGCGGGGAGTGTGTCGAAGTCATTCTGGAAGTGGTAGGCAACGGCGTGCTTTGGCTGCGTCATGGCCATTGCCTTGGCAAAGAAGGCGGGGTTGGCGTGGATCGTCGTCATGGCGTTGAGGGCTTCCTGACTCGAGAACTTCCACTTCTTCATGGCCATGTCAGGCATGAAGATCGACTCGTGGATCGAGAGATCGACGCCCTGGGTGTGCTCGACCCACCAGCTGTTGGGGAGAGTATCGCCGGAGAAGGCCAACTTGAGGCCGTTCCATTCCAGGATGAAGCTGGCCGACTGCTCGAAGTGGACGGCAGGGATACTCCTGATAACGACACCGTTGTCTTCGTAGACGACCCCGTTGACTTTTGACCAATCGTACTCCGTGACTTCGAGGCTCATGGACCGTGTGTCAATGGTTCCGGCGAGAGTGCCGGTCATCCACGACCACATCCCCAGCATGTGGTCCATCGCTGCCTTGGTGCCCCACTCCGGGCGCGTGCCACCGCCCCCCGGCCCCCAAACGCGCAGGGGCACGGAACGGTTGTTCTGCGGGCCATAGATATAAAACGCCGGCAGATCGCCCATGTGGTCGGCGTGCAGGTGCGTTAAGAAGACCTTGTCAATGTAGTCGGGCGGGATACCAAGTGAGTAGAGCCGCTCCATCGAGCCAGTGCCCATGTCAAAGATGAATTTGTCGCCGTTGCCCAACTCGACCAGCATGCAAGCGGCTGCCTGTTTGAGCCGCGGCATGGGCATGCCGGAGCCGCAGGAGATGACGCGCATCTCATCTGATCCAAGCGTCTCGGTGCCAGGGAAATAGACCTCGTGCTCTGGGTAGGGCTTGGTCGGCGACCAATCATCCGTCGCGCGGCCCTCGGATGCGTGTGAGGAACTTAGGAATCCAGGTGCTCTACCGACACGTCCATCCGAGTGCCCCCACAGATAGAGCATCGCCCCTGTGACGAGAACGGCGGCTCCGATCAAGATTCGCTTGGTCATGGTCGATCTCCTTTCACCATTTCATCGCTACGTCGGTGAAGCGCAGGCAGCGCGCGCCACCGCTGGTTGCCAGTCGATCCGCGATTCTACAGTAGTAGATCGTGGACGACGCATGGTGCTCAGCCCGTGGCACCTTTTCTGGCGAAAGGTGACACGTTGCAATCAGTCAGACCTTCGGTTTGATCAGGCGGCTTCCTTCTTGTCGTAGTCATTCCGTTCCACCGGTTTCCCGTCCTCGAACCCACTCCCGCTCGGACGAGCGGTAGCAGGTGGCCACCCGTTACATCTCGCCACTGAACAGGCATTTACTGTTCCCCATACGGCTGTGACGGGCTCCTGGCGGACCTTTCTCTGCCTACGAGTACCTCAGGTAGGGTAAGAGAGAAAAGTGGCTTGTGGGGCGTAAATAAGGCGTAAGTTTGAATGAGACAGGATTGTAAGTCAGACGCGTATGATTCCTTCCATGACGTGGCCTGGGGCCCCACGAATGGGGGGAGGGGCTAGTCTGTTCTCTGCTCGTGCTTCTCCAGCAAGGCCTGGAAGCGGGGATCGTCGCGGATGGGGTCCGCGCCTGGATGGAGGCGCAGAATATCGACTGCTAACTCATTACACTGAGACCGAGGAGGCGAAGATCGTCTCGAAACCTCAGCTTCATTTCCGTATGGAATTCAAGACCCCTTTCTACATCGGTCTTGTCGAAGAGTAGACGTTTCTTGGTTGAACCGATCTCCTGAAGGCCCCGCTCTTCAAGAACATCTAAGGCGCCCAGCAATGTAGCCTGCACCCGATCAACCCGCTGACGGACTGCCTTTGAGGGAGTTTCAGGGGCAACCTCCCGGCTTTTGGGGTCTAGCGTCTTCATCGCGATGGCGCTCTTCTCCTGGAAGAGCGACGATCACAAGAACATACACTGAATATGAGACCGCTGACCCAGAGTCATACGCGAGTGAGACTCAGCGGAAGTTCTCGACCAGCATGATGTCGCGCTCCTCCTCCGAGCGCCCATAGAGGGCCCAACGGAGGTCGGGTGAGACCGCAAATCCCCGCCGACTAGGTTGCTCAATCTCCGTGATCCGGCTCACCTCGCCGGTGGCGAAGTCGAAGAACTCGATAGCGGGTCGTTCCCTGTCCTTATCCTGGGGGCTGGGGAGGCCGCTATCGAGATAGTAGATCCCGTCATCCGCCACGTGCCACAGCATGGAGCTGACCCCATCTAGGACCTTGACCTCTTCTCCTCCCTCGGTGGGGATTCGCCACAATCCCTGAGGCTGTACAGTAAACGGGTCACCCTTGGCAAAGAAGAGGGACCCGCCGTCCGGAGACTCGAAGGACCTGCTCCCTCCGTTCGTGGTGATCTGAACCTCTCGGCCGCCTTCAGCGGGCATTCTATAGACCTCGAACCTCCCACTCCGGTTGGAACAGTAATAGACCGAACGTCCGTCCCTCGACCAGCTCGGCAGCGCCTCCTCTGTTTCGCCGGTGGTGAGCCGTCGCGGGACGTCCCCGGTCGAATCGATGACGTAGATATCCTGGTTTCCCTCCTTTTCCGACATGAAGACAATCCGCCGACCGTCCGGGGACCAGCTTCCGACCCGGGTGAACCCATTGTCGAGGTAGGTGAGCTGCCGTGGATTCGAGCCGTCACTGTCAGAAACCCAGATTTCTTCCATCCCGGACTGGTTGGAGCCGAACAGTATGTACCGTCCATCCGGGGAGTACTCGGGAAAGGCGTTCCAGCCCGTGGCGGTATTGAGGTTGATCGGGTTGTCGTTTTCTCGTTTCGAGAGGGCGATGTCCACGCGCCACAGACCCCAACTAAGCTGGACGGCCTGCGTGTAGGCAAGCCGGTTACCGCGCAGGGAAACAGAGGGATAGCCGCTGCTCCCTTCGGTGAACAACCGTTCGAGTTCTCCGCCGGAGGCCGACATCCGCCACAGGCTCATCCAGTCGGTGCGGCTGGATCGCAGTGCGGAGAAGATGATGTCCCGCCCGTCGGAGCTCCAGTCCGCCCCCCCCCACATGCGCCCGTTCCCTTCGGTGAGCCGCAGCGGCATGCCGCCCTCGACCGGAACAACGAAGATGTCCGGATCAGCCCCGGCGTGTTTTCGCGAAAACGTCACTCTGCTGCCATCGCGCGATAACCTGGGAAGGAAATCGTGGCTCCCGGTCGGCGGCTCGGTTAACCTTTGCTTCTCCCCGGTCTCGAGGGACAGAAGATAGATGGCGTTCGGCTGGCCGAGCGAGGCCCTGTCGACCATGGCGAGAAGATCGCCTGTCGGCGACCACGACAAGCCGTAGCCGGAAAAAGACTTCGCCACACGGCGTTCGATGCCACCGAGAGCGGGAATCAAATAGATCCCGACGAGTTTTTCATCCTCGTTCCCGAGTTTGCGGTAAAAGGCGATCTCCTGACCGTCAGGTGACCACGTCGGGCCCCAACCGCGGGCGATCTGCAGCGCCTCGCCGCCTCCGATCATCATCACCTGGAGGAGCGGCCCCTCGTCCCCGTACTGCACGAACGCCACCATGTCGCCGTCAGGCGAAAGCGCGGGCTCACCCTCGAATCCGGCCCAGTCGGTCAGACGGATGATTTCGGGTGGAGGCAGTTTTGGCTCGCCGGGAAAGAAGAAGATCAGCCCTCCCACCACCGCGGCAATCAGGACCGCCGCCGCGGCCCAAAAGATTGCTCGTCGTCGCGGTGGAGTCGGAGCGGCTTTCCGCCACACCTCCCCGGAGGTCGACTCTGTTTTCAGATCCTCCAGCTCATTACGTACGTCAAGCGCCGATTGGTAGCGCCGCTGGGGCTGTTTGTCCAGGCAGTGGCGAATGATGCGAGCCAAGTGATGGGGAACCTCGGCCCGCAGCGAATCGACCTCGCGAGGCGTGTCCTTCATTATCGAGGAGATAAGCGATACAGAACTGCCACCCTTGAAGGGCCGCTCGCCTGTGGCCATCTCGTAGAGGATCACACCGAGAGAGAAGATGTCAGAGCGCGCATCGACCGCTTTACCCTCCAGCTGCTCGGGAGACATGTAAGGGACGGTGCCGAGGATCTTGCCCTCTTCGGTCAACGGCTCTGTAGGGAGCGCAGTGGCCTCGGGTGAATCGACTTCAGGCCGCAACTTTGCGAGTCCGAAGTCCAGCACCTTCACCCGACCCTCGTCAGTGACCATGATGTTGCCAGGCTTTAGGTCGCGGTGGATGACGCCCTTCTCGTGAGCTGCTGACAACGCATCGGCGAGAGGGATAGCAAGCTCGAATATCGTCTCCAACGACATGCCACCCCTAGGGATAACCTCGGAAAGGCGCTTTCCATCCACCAGCTGCATCGTTAGGAAGCGAGTCCCATCAGCTTCTTCAACGGTGTAGATATGGACAATGTTGGGATGGTCAAGGGCGGCCAGGGATTCGGCCTCACGCTGAAACCGCTCCAGTCGCTCTTGGCTGGCAGCCAGGTCAGGTGGCAGTACCTTTAACGCCACCTGTCGCTTGAGCGTCGAATCCTCCGCTCGATACACCTCTCCCATCCCGCCCGCACCGAGCTTCTCAACGATCTTGTAGTGACCAAGGGTCTGACCGATCATCTCTGGCTACCGCTGACTTGTATTGCTGTCCGAGGTGATCTTAACCTGTAACTCGGAAGGACCAAAGAGTGTGGGTGGCCACTAGGCAAGAAGAGTTTGGGGCTTGCTACTAACCGGGGCTCGAAGGCTCTTCGTCAGTAAGAAACTTCAGAGACTCTTCTATTCTCGCTACTCGAAGAGTAAGTTCCTGATTGAACAGGTTGCCATCTTTCCCGTAGTGCACTCTCCTGTGGCAGTTGGGACATAAGGCGATCACCCACGCTGATCAGATTGGC
This sequence comes from uncultured Polyangiaceae bacterium, assembly GCA_964195975.1. Taxonomy (GTDB): domain Bacteria; phylum Acidobacteriota; class Thermoanaerobaculia; order Multivoradales; family JAHEKO01; genus CAXMQZ01. The sequence goes on from CAXMQZ010000135.1 coordinate 9,166, forward strand.
GTATGCGTTCGAACAGGCGGCAGTTCAGCGCCGGCCCCCAAGATTCCTGCCCACGGTGGCAGTCTAGATTCCAGGTGGGCGCGCGACGCCTCGTGCTTCCACGTACTGTTACCACGCCAGGTCGTTGTGAGCTTGGGGAGGCTGCCTGCACTCAACGGCTCGTAGAGCCTGTAGTGAAATGTGGCGAAAGGTGACATTTTGGGCCTCGCTCCTTCTGGGTGCGCTGGACCCTTGTGTAATCCCGCCACCGTCTCGGAGGTCATTGCGGTGAATCAACGCTCCTGTGCGAGGCCGAACGCTCGCTGCCAGTTCACCACCACGTTCAAGACTGGATCTTCCCTCATCTCGATGTGATTCACGAGGAATCGCTGGCCGGCGGCGGAGGGAGAATAGAAGAACGTACCGAACGCAGGATGGAAGGCGTTGGCCTGCACCGCGAACAGCGGTTCGGGGGTGCCGGTGTCAAACGTCGGCAGTTCGCCCGACGAGTCGACGCTCACCGTCGTTACTGCGACGCTCATGAGCGTGCGTTTTAACGCCGGACCGCTGAGGTAGAACAGCTCACGGCCATCTGACCGCCACCGTGGCTGGATGGAGTGACCGCTCGAGATCTTCCATTTTCCGCCTCCTGTGGGAAACGGTCGCACGTAGACTTCCAAGACCCCGGATTCATCGGACATGTACGCAATCCACTTTCCATCGGGGGAGAGCTGGCCGGCGCTTTCGAGAAACTCCGTCTGCAGGAATGACACCGGCTCACCAGGTCGAATCTCGCTACCGGTACCTTCCCCTTCCAAAGTCAAGTACCAGAGATCGGCCTGTGTCCCCTTCAGCTCCGTATAGAGGACGTACCGCCCATCCCGCGACCAGTCGGTGACGTACTTTGGATTCTCGGTCTCGAGGAACACTTCCGGAGGCCCAGAGGACCGGATGTCCTTCGAGAACAGGTCGACGACCCCCACAGGGTTTGCTGAGAAAAGGATGCGACTGCTGTCCGCCGACCACAGGGCGTTGCCGACAAAATCCACGGTGTTCTGGAAGGTGAAGCGGGTCTCAACACCACGCGTCAGCTCCCAGAGAAATAGGTCACTCTCCCACTGCCGCCCGGGCAGCCTCCGTGGGACGGCCATCACCTCTTCATTTGGCGACAGGGCAACAGGGGCAGGAGGACCGACCGATCCTTCGCTGGAGATCACGTTGCCGGAGCGGTCGAACCAGCTGAAACGACTGTCGGTTTCTCTGCTGCCGCCACCGAGATACACGAGAGTTCCGTTTTCGGATATCTCGATCGCCGCCGCGCCGTCGTCCCACGCGGGTGCATGTTCGAGGAGCACGTACGGCTCCCCCGCCAACTCGAGTCGGTCGGCACCGAATGGCTGAGCCATGAGCTTCCCGTCACGGAGGAAGAGGAGATACCTCGTGCCTCCGGCTTCGGAGGCCGGCGCGAAGTGAGCGCTGGATTCGTCCGCGAGGAGACGGCGGCCGGCGGTGTCATCCAAACTTGCGAGATAGATGCCGGGGCTGGAGCCGCCCACGCTCGTGTACAAGAAATGACTGCCGCCCGGTAGAAACAACGGGAATCGATGACTCTCGCCCGGTTCGGCCGTCGTGAGCGGGCTTGACTCGCCGCCTGTGGCCGGTACGCTGCGAAGCGGGCCAGGATCGGACCTGCTGGACGTTGCGAAGACGATGATATCGTCGCGCCCCCAGGTTCCGGGGGCGACGAGGAGCCCCGGTACGTCGCACAACTCCGTCGCCGGCCCACCGCTCACGGCGACCTTCTTCAACTTGTTATCCGCAAAGAATGCGATCTGACGGCTGTCTGGAGACCAGAAAAGTTCTGTCACGCGCTCTGTGCTGGGCAGGGGTCGAAGCTCCCAGGAGTCGAGGGCTCGAACGAAAACCTGAGTGGCGCCGCCCGCCACCGCCATCACAGCCACGTATCGACCGTCGGGGGAGAGAGCGTGCCTGAACGTCAGCTCTTCTTGCGCCAGAGGAATCGAGTAGCGAAGCACCCGCTTGGGGATTAGAGGAGCCGAACGACCGAGAACGAGGACTCCGGCGAGGATCAGGAGGGATCCTGCTGACGTGGCGATCCACCCCCAGGGCCTTCTCCCGCCCTGGCGCCTACGTGACTCTTCCACCCCTGTGCTTCCCGAAAGGAGATCTTTCACGAGGATTCGCGCCTCTCCAATGTCCCGGAGGCGTCGTTGCAGCTCCTTCTCGGTGCATCTTCGCAGCAGTCGCCGCACCGACTCGGACGTCGCGGCCGGAAGGTAAGACCAGTCCGGGTCACTCTTCAACACCTCCGCCAAAGTCAGGGAGACGTCCTCCCCTTGGAAGGCGCGCCTTCCCGTGAGCATCTCGTAGAGCACGCAGCCGAAGGCCCAGATGTCGGTTCGTTTGTCGATCGCCTTGCCCCGAGCCTGCTCCGGGCTCATGTAGGCGGCGGTTCCGAGAAGGACGCCTCTCTGCGTCATATCGGCAGTCAACGTAGGGGAATGGGTAAGGTCGATCTCGGCCGTCTCCGGCCCGAGCACCTTGGCCAGTCCGAAGTCGAGGATCTTGACCTGGCCGTCATCATTGACCTTGATATTCGCCGGCTTGAGGTCACGGTGGATTACGCCGTTCTCGTGAGCGGCCTCTAGACCCTCTGCGATCTGCAAGAAGAGCGGCAATGCTTCGTCGACCGGGATCGCACCTCTCTTGATCCTTTCCGCCAGGGTCTCGCCTTCGACCAGCTCCATGACCAAGAACTGAGTCTCGCCCTCGGTCTCAAAGCCGTGCAGAGTGGCAATGTTGTTGTGGTTGAGCGATGCCAGGACTTTGGCCTCACGGTCGAACCGCGCCATCCGGGCAGGCTCATCCGAGAACCCCTCTGGAAGCACCTTGATCGCGACCTCTCTACCTAGCTTCATGTCGCGAGCCCGATACACCTCGCCCATGCCCCCCGCACCGAGGGAGGAGACGATCTCGTATTGGCCCAGGCGAGCGCCTGCTTCTAGTGCCATTGTGTAGTCGTATTGTACCGATAGCTGACTAGCAGAGACGACTCACGGCGTGATGGGAGCTGTCGCAATCCACCAGAAAACGTGCCGCGCCGAGGATCGAGAGCAGCCTGAGATGGTGATCCTACAGCACCCCTCACCGGAAGGAAGGCGACATCATGACACCTTCCGGGGCAAGAGACGCCACTTCTGATCTACAACTCTTGACAATTGCTCACTCCTCCGTCAGCTGTCGCAGCAACACCTTAGTCTGTTCCAAATTAATCGTCATACCTGCTTACTCTCTTTATCCGGCCATCCGTTACACCTGCACCACTGAATAGGCTTTTACTGTTACCAAAAGACCACCTATACCTCTCCTGGAGGGCATATCTTTGCCTTCTAGTACCTCAGGTAGGGTAAAAAGAGATCGTGGCTTGTGGGGCGTAAATAAGGCGTAAGTGTGAGTGGAACTGAAGCGAGAGTGAGTGGCGTATGAATCTTTCGATGTCGTGGCCTGGCGCCCCACAAGTGGGGGTACCACCCCGGCCCACCCCCATCTGATACGCTGCCGCAACAACCCGTGATAGGGCAGAGTCGCCGAAGAAACAATCGGGCTTGAGCGAAGGGTCGACATCCGCTCGAAACTGGCTATCAAGCTCCACGAGAGCAGGAAGGAGTAGGTGTCGTAATCGCAGTTTGAAAGAGAGGTGGACAATGAAGGCTTCGATCCTTTTCTTCTTTTTGCTGGCTGGCAGTCTGGCAGGCAACGCCTTCGGGGCGCAGTTCTTTGATGACCTAGTAACCTTCATGTTGTCTACGGGAGCGGTATCCGAGGAGCCAATCCCAAATTTGGGAATAGTCCCCGGCCAGAGCCAGACCGTCGGTAACTTGACCTACTCCACGACTAGCCAGAATCTAATAATGGGTACAGCCGGCACCGCGCTAGATCCGGAGCCCTGGACGACGAGACTACCCGGAAACCAGATCGCGATCAGCGGCATCGAGAATTTGGATGTCGATCTCTCGATTCCGACATATGCCATCGGGTTCGACTTTGTCGAACCCGAGAACGATCCCAATGTCAACGGGGATTTCGTGGACTCCACGTTTACGGTGACGTTGTTACGCGGTTCAACGTTTATCGACTCATTTACCTTCAATGCGCCCAATGACGTCGCGGCTTTTGCCGGCTACTGGGCCGATGGTGCCTTTGACCGAATAGAGATCCGGGAGACGATCGGCGGTAACGAGAACGAGTTCTTCGGGCAATTCTATGTTCAAGGCATCTTTATTGACGACTTCGAGTCCGGCGACACCTCTGCTTGGTCTAGCACTCAGTAGCGAAGGCGTGACGCCTCGCCCTCTCTCGAGACTACACTCCACGCACCAAGCTGATGCGCGTCTACCGCGAGCTCGTGAGAGATCCGGCCTGGAGACTCGAGCAAGAACGGCGGGAAGCCGAGAAGCTCGAGCGGTGGTGGCGAGATGTTACCCTCCTACCATGCCGGACAAGTCGGCCACGGCATCCGAGATAATCCAGAGGCTCGTCGAATTGGACGATGACATCCTTCGCGAGGCGCGGCGGGACTACTACCAGCGCGACTACGAGCGTCTCGAACGGCTGATAGAAGAGCAGAGTTCGCTCGAGCGTAGGCTCAAGCGCCTCGACGAGGAGTAGACTAGCCACTGGAGCCGTCTTGTGCGCCGCGTGCCGCGCACAATCGTGCGACTGGCGATTGCAAATCTGGCGTTCCCGCGCAGGGCGGCTCGCTCTTGAGCTGGCCGAGTAGGGCCTTGAGATCGATAGGGGAGATAGATAGATTTTCCGACATAGTGTTTTCAATGGCCTTCCTGGCCTCTTTTCCTCCCCTGGCAGGGGAATAGGGGCGATCTCGGCACCGCGGAGCGAGCTACGGTGACGCACCTCCAGGTAGAGGGAGGGTCGGGCAGCTACTGGCCCATCTGGGCCGCGGCTCTTTGCGCCATCGGTCTCGTGGTCGGTTTCACCTGGTGGAATCAATCACTTATCGAAGCACAAACGGTTCGGGATCTCGGCGATACGCTGACGACGGTGCTCGACACGACGAGTGGTGCAGTCCATCACTGGATTCGTGAGAGGGAGGGAGAGATCCAGATCTGGGCGGAGCATTCCGATATTCGGCAGCTCTCTGGAGAGCTGGTGGAGGCGGGGGCATTGCCAGAAATGCTCCCAGAGCAGCCGGCCCAAACGCATCTTCGAGAGCAGATGTCAGGTCTACTCCATGAGGGGCGAGTCGAGGGCTTCCTCGTGGTTACCCTGGAGGGTCTCGTCGTCGCCGCTGACAGAAACGGTGATCTCGGGAAGGAGGCACCACAACTGATGCCCCCAGCCCTCTTGAGCCAGGTGCTGGACGGGCCACGACATACGGCCTTCAGTCTGCCCGATCGGTCCGGCAACGACGACCAAAGGGCTGAAGGTCATGGCGTCTCGATGCACGTGGCGACACTGCTTCGGGACAAAGAGGGCGCGGATCTGGCCGTTCTCGTCTTTCGCATCGACCCGGAGAAGGATTTCACCGAGATCCTCCAGAGGGGACGGCTTGGAGTCTCGGGTGAGAGCTACGCCTTCAACAGCGAGGGACAGCTCATCAGTGAGAGCCGTTTCGAAGACGACTTGAGGGGCATTGGCCTGATTCCCCCGGGTGAGCGTGGGATTCTCAACGTCGACATACGTGATCCGGGCGGGAACCTCGTACAGGGCCACAGTCCGAAGACGGCCCGAGAGGACCAGTCATTGACGCTTATGGCTCGCACGGCCATTTCGGGTCAATCCGGAGTCAATCTCGACGGCTACAATGACTACCGAGGCGTCCCGGTCATCGGCGCATGGACCTGGGACCACGGGCAAGCTCTGGGGATCACGACGGAGATCGACGTCGCTGAGGCCTATGAGTCTCTTCGCAGGGCCCGCTGGCTAACCGTCACCGGTACGGGTCTGACGGTCCTGCTCATCGTGGTACTCACTGGGATCTTCATTCGCAGCCGGCGGATGATCGGGGTATCCCTGGCTAGCTTGCAGCGGGCGAATGAAGAGCTGCAGAGTATGAGCAGTGCGATCCTCCGGTGGGCGCCGGATGGGACCGTGCTGCACCTCAACAAGTTCGGCCAAGACCTGTTCGGATTCACCGAGGAAGAACTGGTTGGGAAGCCCCTGCTGGGCACCCTCGTGCCGGACACCGAGACCACCGGTCGTAGCCTGAAACAGATGATCACGAAGATCTGTTCCGATCCGTCTGAGTACGAGATTAATGAGAATGAAAACTCCTGCAAGGACGGTAGGCGGATCTGGATGGCCTGGAGAAACAAACCGATCCTGAACAGGGACAAGAGCCTGCGCGAGATCCTGACGGTGGGCATCGACATCACGGAGCGCAAGGAAGCAGAGCTGAAGCTCGAAGCGGTCAGCGAATCCGCCGCCGACGCGATCGTGTTGGGAGACACCTCAGACACTGTCATCGGATGGAACGGGGCGGCCGAGACCATCCTCGGATGGTCCCGGGACGAGATTCTGGGGCGATCGCTTCAGACCCTCATACCCGAACGCTACCGTGCCGCTCACCGTGCCGGTATTGATCGCATTAGCCAGACCGGCGAAGGTCGGGTGCTGGGCAAGACGATGGAGCTCACCGCTCTCCACCGGGAGGGCCATGAGGTAGAGATCGAGTTGTCGTTGTCCACGTGGAGGGTTGCGTCCGAACGTTTCTACACCGGCATCATTCGCGACATCACCGAACGCAAGAAGATGGAAGCGGCGTTGCAGAGGTCCTACGACACCGTGGCTGCGGCGCACGCCCGGATGAAGAAGGACCTAGACGCGGCGGCGCGCGTCCAGCAGTCGCTGCTCCCAGCTTCGATTCCCGAAAGCGACCGTGTACGCATCGCCTGGCAGTACCACCCCTGCGACGAGCTGGCCGGCGATTCACTCAATGTCCTCAGCCTCGGACCTCGTCATGTCGCCTTCTACATCGTCGACGTGAGCGGCCACGGCGTGCCGGCGGCGCTGCTGTCGGTGTCAGTGAACCGGAGCCTCGAACCGTCTGCGGATGCCTCCAGCCTGGTGACCGGTCCAGGCAACGCCGTGACGAGTCCCGCTGAGGTTGCCCAACGGCTCAATACCCTCTACTCGATGCAGGACTGGGACGACTACTACTTTACGATGGTCTACGGGGTCCTGGATCTGGAGTCCGGCCGCTTCCGCTTCATCACCGCAGGGCACCCAGGCCCGATTCTCGTCAGGCCAGGTGAGCCGCCTAAGCAAATCGAAGCGCGGTCGCTGGCGATAGGGTTTTTCGAGGCCGCCGCCTTCTCGGATTCGGAAGTACAACTGGCGGCGGGTGATCGCCTTTACATGTTCTCCGACGGGCTCTACGAGGAGATGAACGATGCAGGCGAGCAGTTCGAAATCTCCCGCCTGATGGAGGCTCTGACCTCTCGCGTGGACGAGCCGCTCGACGCGAGCCTCGAATTCGTTCGCCAAGACCTCATCGCCTGGCATGGTGAGGAGAGCTTCACCGACGACCTCTCCATCCTCGCCGTCGAGATGTTGGGCACCTAGACGGGCTACTCCCTCAACCAAATCCGCCCAACATCCCCGCATCGATTCTGGCGCAGGTGCGAGCAGCGCCCGAGGCGTGCTCGGTTGAGACTCAAGCGGCTGGTCTGTAGGGTCCTGAAGGCCAGCGACTGACGAGGGAGTGTCACCTTTTCGGGCGAAAGGTGCCACGTTGCGATCCTTCGGTCTGATCAGGCGGCTTCCTTCTGATCGTTGTCGTTTCGTTCCACTGGTCTCCCGTCCTCGAACTCAACTCCCGCTCGGACGAGTCGTAACAGGTGCCAACCTGTTACACCTGCACCACTGAACAGGCATTTACTGTTACCAAAAGACCACCTATCCGGCTCCTGGAGGGCCTATCTCTGCCTTCCAGTACCTCAGGTAGGGTAAAAAGAGATCGTGGCTTGTGGGGCGTAAACAAGGCGTAAGTGTGAGTGGAACTGGAGCACAAGTGGGAGTGCACTCAAGGCTCTCCTCAAAGATCCCCATGGGACCCTCGGTAGGGAAAAGGTTCGGACTGGGAATCTGGATGCGGTTGTTATTTCGCTTGCTGGCGCTCAACGAAAGCTATTCCAGCCCGGTAAACGGGGGAACCACCATCGCGAAGGGGAATGGTGTCGGTTAGCCGACACCAACGGACCTCTCCGAGGAACTCAAAACGCACATCGTCTGAGGCCCAGGCGAAGGTGTTTCGCGCGAGAACGACTAAGGGCTCCCGGGTTTCAATTCCAATACCCGTGCCGCTGACATCAAGTATATGTCCTGGCACAGGAGCGGTTAGCAGTAGTTGATTCAGCGACTCCCGAGTGTAGTGACGCTCCTCTGAATCAGCATCTACCCAATAACTTGAGGACTTCTCGATTGGCGGTCTCATAATCCTTTTCCGATGAGACTGTCTATCATTCAACCCTGCTCGGCAAATGGATAGACATATCTCAATTAGATCTGGGAGGCTTCCATCAAGCCAAGGAGCGAGAGTGAGAGGCCTATGATTCCTACAGTGACGAGCCTTGGGGCCCCAGCGGGGGGATGGGGGGGGGCTAGTTTCTTCTCTTCTCGTGCTTCTCGAGCAGAGCCTGGAAGCGGGGGTGGTCGCGCAGAGGATCCCAGCGCGGGTCGAGGCGTAGCACGGAGACCGAAAACTTCGATGGGATGGAAAGCAGGTAGTCGAGCTGGTCGATAGCCAGATCCAGCTCTCCCACCCGAGTGTAGATCTCGGTGGTCGCCGTATCATTAAAAAATCCGATGTAGGCTTCTCTATCGACCGGTTGCATTTCCACGGACTTCCTGCCCGCATCGATGGCTTCGTCCTTTCGACCCAAGCCCGCTAGAGCAATTCCGAGGCTGCCATACAGTCGATAGTCCTCGGGTCGTTCTTCGAGCGCTTTCTCCAATTCGGTCCGAGCAGCCTCGAATGCAGCTTTCGCCGATTCGCTGTCACCTTGAAAATGGAAAGCCTCGGCCCTGATGAGCTGCTTTGGAAACGATGCCATCTGGTTGTCGTACCAGTCGAAAGGCACTTCGTCTTGCAGCTCGAGAACCCTCGCGAAGTCGCGTCGTAGTCGACTCAGGTAGGTCCATTGCCAGTGGAGCTGGGGGGTCGTGCCTTCGGCGGTGCCAGGTAGAGACTCGAGGATTCGCTGCGCCTCGTCCAAGTCGCCCGTCCACAGTACATGTGTGTCGGCTTTCTGAACATACGGCCACTCCTCCTGAGGAGCCAAGCCGATCGCGATATCGAAGTATTCGACCGCCTTCTGATAGGCCCTCATCTGCTGCGAGTAATCAGCGATGTGGCTCGCCACCTGTGAGTGTCTGGGGCTGAGCTCGAAGGCGCGCTCGAGTCGCTCGATTCCCTCCTTGAATTTGCCTTGCCGGCGCCAAACATAGGCGGTTGCGGAGAGGATGTCGGCGTCGTTGGGGTTGGCCTCTGCTGCGGCTAGGAACTTGCTCAGCGCCGCGTCGAAGTCTTGTTCGATGTAGTAGTGGTAGTACCCCGTTTCGTAGAGCACCTGCGACGACTCAGAGTCGAGAGCCAGCGCAGTGTCATAGGCCTCCTTGGCCATGCTGCGGCGAGCGTCGGTCAGATCGTAGCCGAGGCGATAGTAAAAAGAATGCGCATGGGCCAGACCAGCGTGGGCCAACGCGAAGTCGGGATCAAGATCGACGGCCTGCTGCAAGTTGTCGATGATCTGCCGTCGATGTTCCTCGGTAAAATCAGGCAGATCTTGACCATACTTCCCGCGCAGATAGGCCTGATATGCCTCGAGGTTGTCAGTCGGCTTGATGTCGAGCTCTTCGCGCTCGGGCTCAAGCAACGTCACGCCAAGCTGCGCGACGACTTCCGAGGCGATCTCCGACTGCATCTCGAAGACGTCGTCGATGACCCGGTCGTAGGAGTCGGCCCACACTTGGGAGTCGTCGGCTGTGCGTACCAGCTGCGGGGTGATGCGCACTCGGCTGCCATCGTCGCCGCGGGCCCACCGCACCGAACCATCCAGAACGTAGTCGACTCCCAACTCCTCGGCAATCTGCTTCAAAGGAGGTCGATTCTCCTTGTACAGCATGGCACTTGTGCTCGAGACCACCCGCAGACCGCTTACCCCCGCCAACCGGGTCGTGATCTCCTCGGTCATGCCGTCGGCAAAGTACTCGTCGTCTGAGGAGCCGCGGTTCTGAAACGGTAAGACGACGATCGCCGGCACATACGCCTCGGAGAGGGTCGCCGGCTCACCGTGAGCCGTCGACTCGGCGATGGCCGCATCTCCCTTCTCTTGCTCCGCGTCTTCACCGCGGCCCATCCAGAAGGCAATTCCTGCCGCTAGCACAACTGCCGCCACCGCTGCGACAGGCCACCACTGCCGCTTGGTTGGCGGCCGGGCGGCTTGCATCTCGGCGCTTGTTGGCTGCGAAACGCCCGACGACACGACCCCCGATTCGACCTCACGGCGCAGCACGTCGAGCTCGTTGTAGACATCGATCGCCGACTGATACCGCCGTTTGGGGTTCTTGTCCAGACACCGGTTGACGATGCGAGCCAGGTGATGCGGCAGCTCTTGGCGGACCGTGTCGACCGAGGATGGCGTATCCTTGACGATCGAGGAGATCAGCGAGATCGAGGTATCGCCCTGGAAGGGCCTCTCACCGGTGGCCATCTCATACAGCACGATGCCGAGCGAGAAGATATCGGCACGGGCGTCGAGATCCTTGCCTTCCAATTGCTCGGGCGACATGTAGGGCATCGTGCCAAGGATCTTGCCTTCGCCGGTCAGTGCCTCGGTGGGTGCCTCGGTCGTCTGGGGCGCCGCTGTCTCGTGCTGAAGCTTGGCGAGCCCGAAATCGAGCACCTTCACACTGCCCTCTTCGGTCACCATGATGTTGGCGGGCTTGAGGTCGCGATGGATGACGCCCTTCTCGTGGGCGGCAGCCAAAGCATCGGCAAGAGGGATGGCAACCTTGAATATCTTCTCCAATGGCATGCCGCCCCTTGGGATGACCTCCAAAAGGCGCTTTCCCTCCACAAGCTGCATCGTGAGGAAACGAATCTCATCGGCTTCCTCAACCGTGTAGATGTGGACGATGTTGGGATGGTCTAGGGCCGCCAGGGTTTCGGCCTCTCGTTGGAATCTCTCTAACCGCTCCTGGTTTCCAACAAGGTCAGGCGGCAAGACTTTCAGTGCTACCTGTCGCTTCAGAGTTGTATCTTCAGCCCGATACACCTCACCCATTCCGCCCTCACCGAGCTTCGCAACGATCTTGTAGTGACCTAGGGTCTGGCCGATCATCTCTCGCTTCGACGAATAGCCCTAAGACTCTCGCCGCTGTAGCTGTCTTGGAAACTGTCCGAGGGAGATTCTATACTGCCGTGGAATGGAGCGCGGGAGAGGGGCATATGATTCCTGCCATGCCATGCCCTAGGGGCCCCAGCGGGGGGTGCCCCCCGGCCCACCACCCCTAGAACTCGACGCCAAGAGCTACTCACCTAGACAGCAACACGCTGCAGGCAAGCCTTTCGGCCTACGGGGTGCTTTTGACCAAGGATTGAGAGATCCAGAACAATGTCGTCAGTACGCAGGTGATCCTGGCCGCCATGGCTATTAGCATCGTACTTACTCCAATCCTCTAGCCAGAGCGATTCTCAATCCTGAGTCGGAGACGGGTCGATCCTCCCACCCCTGACAGTACCACCGAGAACCAATGCCGCGCCGATCAAAACTAAGTTCTTGATGATGTACTGGCCTTCCAATGTCAGACCAAGTGGGAAGGAACTCCATACAACCTCAGGCAATATAAACAAAGGCAACGCTGTCCCGAGCAACTGAACGAAAAGCAGCATCAGGGTAAGGCGCATCATCGCGCCTAGGATCAGGCCGACGCCGATCAAGGATTCCCATATGGCCAGAACAGGCAAGAAAATGTCGGGATCAACAAAGTAGGTGGTTTGGCGCACCAGCTCTTCGGCAGGGCTCAGACCAGGAAAGAGCTTCAGAACTCCAAACCAAAGGAAGACAACCCCTAGACCAATCCTCATGGTCGGAAGACCGTTCTTCGCCATCCACTCAACGACTAGAGGGTCGAGTTCCTCAAAAAGATTTTTCGGTGACAGCAACTTCCTGATGGCCTCTGAAAACATCTTACCACCCAGTGGAACATTCAGGCTCAGTGGTTTGACCCCAGCGGTAGCTTCTTGGGCGGCGAGTTCCGGGTGAATACGTACACAACAAGGACACAAGAAGACCCATCGGTGGCAGTCGATGCTGATGGCGACTTCGTCGTGATGTGGATGAGCGACGGCTCACAATACGACGAAGACGACGGGAATATTCAAGGTCAGCGATTCATCACTTCCAGAATATTTCGCGATGGCTTCGAGTCGGCTGACGTCTCTGCGTGGTCCAGTTCCGTTCCCTGAACAGAGGGCGCGGGTGAGGGGCATATGATTCCTTCCATGCCAAGCCCTAGGTACCACAGCCGGGGGGGTGCCACCCCCGGCCCCTCCAGCTCCACGCCAAAGACTCACCTAGACAGCAACACCTCAGACCAGAGCTTCAGCCTACGGGGTGCGCGTGACCGAGGATGTCGAGATCAAGATACAGAGTGGTCTAGGTTTGGTGACGGCGTGGTGGAGGCACGATCTTCGACTGCAGAACCCTGACCTTCAGAGGGGTAGTCCAGGGCTCGAATCTGGTTTATGGCACACTTGTGGCACACTAGAAGACGAGAATTCACGACAAAAGACCACTCTCGCCAACACAGAAGCGGGTTAAGAAGGCCCTAAAGCATTGATGTTGTGAGCTGTGCTTTGTTGTGCTCGATTGGAACCCGACGGCCTTCAAAACCGTTGTTCGGCGGCTGACGGTCGTCGAGGGTGGGTTCGATTCCCATGCGCTTCCGCCAATCTTCGACATTAGCGTGACTTTTTCCGGCGCTTGGGAATCGAACCCAGCGCGCCGAGCGCTTGCGCGAGGCGGCCAACAAACACCGTCGTCTTCGAGGTCACGCAGTGTCCTCGATTCCCATGCGCTTCCGCCAGTCCTCGCTAGGACTCGGCGCTGCAGCCGCTGTTGTATAGTCCCCCGAACCCTAACGGTTAGGAGGCAAGATGAAACTCGAGGCAAAAACACTCGCGGTCCTGGTGTCCTCTCTGCTCACCTCGAGAGCGAGGCGGGTACGACCATGTCCTGGGATCGAATATCCGGTCCCCTTTTTGGTCCTCGTAGCAGTGCTGATGTTGATCCCGGGTCACGACGGCGTTGCTCGAGCCGATCTACTCGACGGCTTGCAGCTCCATGTCGAGTTTGAAAATAACGTCGTCGATAGCTCGTCGAACGGCTTCGACGGTCAGGCGATTGGAGATTTGCAATATGCGGCGGGAGTGATCGGACAAGCCGCCATGTTCGACGGTGTAAACGATCAGGTATTGTTTCCGACCTTCTCCGATGCCTTGATAACAGTTAACGATTTCTCGATCAGCTACTGGTTCAACACACCGAGCGGGTCTTTACTCTCCGTTCTCGGCAAGAGGGAAATCTGCGCCTCCAGCCTTTTCTATGATATTCGCATGAATGCCAACAGATCCATGGGTCTAGAGGTCAACGATGGCGTCACCAGTTTCGTAGTCTCTTCGGGGGATACCACACCTGGTTGGCACCACGTCGCGTTCACTCGATCGGGTACCGATTTTCAGGCTTTCCTTGATGGAGAGCTAGTCGACCAGAACGTGAGTCCTGCGACGCTTGATTTCTCCAATACCGCGACACTGGGTTTGAGCAACAGCCCTTGTATTGGCGCGGACGGTACCGTGATGCTGGAAGGTGGAATCGACGAACTACGCGTCTATGATCGTCTTCTGACCGACTTCGAGATCGTCAACCTCGGCGGTATCTTCGCCGATGGCTTCGAGACGGGCGACACCAGCGAGTGGTCCAGCACTGTTCCCTAGGTCAAAGAGCACGGATTACTCCGGCTCGATCGGACGCACCGCATGGTCATCGGCAGGCTAGCCTGAACTTCTCACCAACTTCGTGACGAAAGGCTGAATATGCCCGTAGATACAAGGCCTGACAGCCGGAGCCCCTGCAGGCATACTCGAAGTACGCCGAGGAGGGATACGGGTGGAAAACGCAGTAGATACAGGCATTTTCAGCCTTGCAGTAGAAGGCTTGTGAGAAGTTCTGGCTAGGGTACGTTGCTCGTCCAACGGGATAGTTCGCCCGTCTCGAAGTGTCCGTTGAACACCAGGCACTTACCGAAACTGTCGGCCATGAAGACTCTCTGAATGTCGTTTTGAGATAAGACTCGATCGTAAGTGGACAACTCGTCGACGAGTCCTACGAGATCCTCCCCAACATCATCTCCACCGATGAAGGCTGGGGTCGGTAGAGAAGTTCCAGGGGCCAAAGAATCCCCGACATCAACGCCATCCACATAGCCGGTAAAGGAACCGGTGTCGCCGGCATAGGTAATCGCAATGTGATGCCACTGATCTGGAGGGGTTTGTGTGTCGCCGGTAAACACATCTACCCCATGCCACCAATTGAGTCGACGATTCAATAGAAAGAATCCACGGGTGCCGAAAGTCCCTCCGTAGGTCGTCCGATACCCTGGGTTGCCGCCAGGCAAGTCGTCGGATTCTCCTTATGTTGCGATCAGCAGGAGAGCTCCTGCAACGGCAGCGCTACACCACGGGATTCGACTCCGAGACGAAGAAGTCGCGTGTGGTGGAAGAAAGCTTCCCTTGCGGATCGCATGTGGCATGTTCAACCCCTCCTTGCCTTGATGGCAAGAAGTTGTTTCCACCCATCGAATTCTTGGATTCGGAGAATCAGGGCTTCAAAAGCTGCCTTCCTGCTATCAGTAGTTAGTTGACCACGGCGATCCTACAATTTCCTGTCGTCTATCACCAGAGGGTTGGAAACCGTACCTGGGTCGATATGTACGACCAGGGCGTGTCTGCGAGCGTTACTCGCGAGAGCAGGCTGCAGCCTTGCTGCGGAAGGTGCTTCGGCAGAGTTCCGGGGTGTTGCTAGCTCTTCGTGATACCGGCGGCATCCGCGATGCTGTCGATCGACTTGTGCATCGCCTTCTTGATGTGCTCCACCATGTTTTTGTTGCCGCTGATCGTATATTGATTGAGCTGTCTCACGAGGTCGATAAACTCGTTCACCTGTTCGCGGAGCTCGAGATAACGACGCCCCGACATCATGCGGCTGGAGAGATTCCACAGGCCGGCCTGATTCATCAGCCAGCCAATGGTAAAGACGAGTATCTCTCCCCGTCTGAAGTCGATAGATCGGTCAACCGGGTCGGAAGCCATGAATCCGACCACTACAATGATAATGATGGCACCACCAATAGCCATGAATTTGTCGAGGGCCGACTGCCAACCGGGCTTGGATCTGCTCACGTAGTTGCTCCTTCAATTGTTGTTGTACCGAGGCAGAATAGCATGGCCGGTCTATTTGAACATGTGACAAAGTCAACTACATCAGTAGGTTGCACCCCGTTTCCGGTTGTGGCCGGATAAATTCCCAAAAATCAGACTGTGTAGTGCTTTACAGCGCTTTGGAAGGCGGATAGCTAAGGTCTTTAGGAGAGTGCTGTTTTGCTTGCGACGCAGTCGAATGGTTCGACTGTTCGATGGGTGGGTATCCGAATGATGAGCACATCTGAAGACAGTCGTCGATTTCATCCCAGGGCATTTATTCAACCCAGTGCACCTACCCGTCCCAAGGCACCAGGGTCCCGTGCGACGAGGTGTCACCGCCTGACGATGGTGAATGGGTTTACCCTGTTCGAGCTCATGGTGATCATCGCCATCGTGCTCATGATCGCGCTGGTTGGTTTTCCTGCCCTCCAGCAGAGACTCGAACAGGCGAGAGTCAAGGGTTTTGTCGAGTCGGCCTCGGCGCGATTCGGGGAGGCCCGAGCCGAGGCAGTCCGAGGACGGTTCCCCGTTGTCGTTCAGCCCGATCTCACAACCAACGAGATTGTGACCTTCGCGAACGTCGACAACGACGCGAATTTTTCTTTCAATCCCGACACAAGCGTGACCCACCGCACTGCGGACTACGAGATCTCTCGAGTTCGTCTACCGGTCGACTTTGACATCGAGTTTCGGACCCCGCCCGTCAACGGGAACGGTAGCGACATCGTGGATGGCCTCACCGAGACCTCGGCCGATGATAACGCAGCGGTGTTTTTGCCAGATGGCTCGGTGCAGGATACCGGTGGGATTCGGTTCGGTGACAAACGGGGCAACTATTTCGAAGTCAGAGTATTTCCAAGGGCGACAGGAAAGGTGCAGATACAAAAGTGGGATCCGGAGCCTCCTTGGGGTGGCTCTGCCGATTTTTTTCCGCGAGGTCGGCACCCTACAGCTGATGTACCCATGTGGAGGTGGTTCTGATGAGATACAGCGAGCAAGCCAAGAGTGCCGGTACGACGGCAATAGAGCTGCACCGGAGTGCGGTCGCAGCTTCGAGACGCCTCAGTCGCAAACTCACACGCCAGACCGGGCTGACCCTGGTCGAAACCCTCTTGATTGTCGCTGTGATCGGGATCCTGGCTGCTTTCACGGCCAAGCCGATGATGTGCTACTACCAGAAAGCTCGATATGCGTCGCGCCTCACAGATCTCGATCAAGCGCGCGACTTGATCGAGGCTCACAAGGCAGAGTTGGGATTCTTCCCGGCAGAGCTTGATGATGTGTTTGGCGGACCCACTGCGGCTCCCCCTCACTTGATCTACTGTGCTGACGACGAGGATGGGAACAATGGTCATGGGAACGAGTTTTGCACGTTTTTTGACCCAGACAACCCGTCGGACAACAATCCACCCCAATCGATGGTGGGTGGTGGATACATTCTGATGACCGGCCAGAACCTCTGTCCCTGTCTGGGAGTCGATTTCGCCTGGGTGAGTAGAGGCGGCGGAGTGCCCCTTCTAATTGGCTACGACGGAGAAACGACGATACCAGGTCACCCCGGTCAGGGCCCGGGCGGCCCCGGCGGCTAGTCTCTCCGCCGCCTTGCCCTGGCGGCTATCTGTCAGTTCTTCTCGACGGTTGTGATCGCTTCTCGGACTACGTGGAGAAAGTTTCTGCACTGTTCGCAGAACTGAAAACCCCTGGCATCGACAACGGAGCGAATGTAGCTGCGCTCACCGTGGCGGTTGAAATCGCCCTTGGTCATCGGACAGTAACCACCGTCGCGGGCAGGCTCGTAGGAGTAGTGGTGAACCAGGCCGAAGTTGTGACCGAGCTCGTGCAGACTGATCTTGAGCAGGCGTTGGAGAAGCCGCTCGGGGTCGCGACCGCTCAGACGTCTGGTCGAGACTACGGCTACATTGTTGCGTGTGTCCTTACAGCCAAAGACAAATTTGAAGAAATCGGGGCCTGTGTGATCGACAAGATCTGTCTCGGTGACTCCCAAAATATGACCACCGATCTCCTGCTCGAGAGCCTGAGTTAGAAGGCCTGCATCGATCTCATCTACATCGGGCGGTTCGTAGTCGACAATCTGGAATTTATTGAGTAGACCGCTGAAGGTCTCGACGATTCGTGTTGCAGTCGTTCTGATCTCACTACCGGAAATCGCCTTGCCAATCCTTACAACCTTGAGTGTTGTCAAATCAGTGCTCGCCGGCATCAGAAAACCTCCTCGGTTGATTGTGTTGCAATTTCTATTCCGGAACTCTCTCGGGCTGCGCCGCGATGTCTTATTCGGTGCTCGGTGGCCTACCTCCTTTTGTGAAACACGAGGATCATATACCGTTGCCCCCAGGGCAGTTCAATGGGCAGTTCAATGCGCGGTTCAATCATCGGGTCGATCGGAGGAGAACAGTGATGAAGGTACGAACACTTTTGATGTGTGCGGTGACTACGGCATCGGCGGTTTCTGTGGGGGCCGATCAGAACCCGCCTGTGTTTGTTCAAACCGGCTCTAGTCTGTATCAACTTTGCGCGGGTTCGGCTGATGCTGCGGACCTGGCAGCGTGCGATGGATACATCGCCGGCGTGACGGACTCTCTTACTCTGTTCAGATCATTTCTCGAGGATGCGGATCAACTTGGCATAATGGAAGTGCCGTCGGATTTCGAGACCCGCGCAATCTGTCTCTCTGAAAGGGTGACGACCGATCAGCTTCGTCAGCTCGTCATCGAGAGCCTGCGTGACCATCCCGAGCTTCGCCACCTGCCAGGGTCGACGTTGGTTCACGGGGCGTTATTGCAGGAGTTTGCTTGCGCCCCTGAAGTCGACTGAGCTGGCCTTCCGATATTCTGGCCTTCCGATATGAGGATTCCCGCCTCCGTAGTGGTTTCCACGTTGCTTGTCGCTCTGGCTTGCGATCCGGGACCGTCCAATCGAGTTGGTTCCGACCTTTGGCCTGTGATTGCCCGAGGCGGCTTCGTGGAAGTGTCCGACCGGTTCGATCTTCGAGGACACGTTGGAGGGGTGGTCGAGAACCCCTTGCTCTGGAAGCCACTATCGATCATACCGGTCTCTGGTTGGGATAGGGCTACGAGGGGATGGCGTCCGACAGGGGGGCGTTCGGTGCTGCGTTTCTGGCACAGGGGTCCCGAGGCGAGCGATCTTGTCTTGGATCTACGGAACCGGTCGGCTAAACCTTCAATTCGAGTCTACGACCTCGATATTGAGCTCAATGGCCACAAACTCGGCTCCTGGCAGGTGAAACCGGGGCGGTTTCAAGACCGGATCTCGGTTCCACCCGGCGTGCTCGGAGTGACGAATCAACTGGAGCTCGGTTTCTCACCAGCTCTCGAGCTTGATCCCGAATACGGCCATCCGATATCCCTGCTGGGTGTGGGCCTTTCCGGACCTGGCAATCCCGGGAGACGTCGGAATAAAGACTCCGTCGAAATCGATGCCGAAGCCAAAGCTGTCCGGTTGTTTGGATCGGGAAGCTACGTCGTTCCGTTGTCAGGCTCCGAAGTCGGAGGGCGAGTGTCGTTCGATCTGCGGTATTCGGGCAACAACCTGGCATCGGCATCGCTCGAGCTGATGGAATCCGACGGCACCACCCACCTGCTGGATAGTCTGAGTCTCGAAAGTGGATCTCGAAGATCCATGACTGGATCTCTAAAGGGATTTGAGCTGGAAGGAGCAGCGTTGCTCCTCCACGGCGAGCTTCCTCCGGGTGACGGTCAACTCGAGATTGGCAATCCGGTGTCAGAGCCAGCTGCATGGTCTGGAAGAGATTTGGCTGCGGTGAGGGTACCTCTGACAACGAGCCCGGATCAGCCTCCGGACGGGCAGTCTCCAGACGGGCAGTCTCCAGATGTGATTCTGATCATTCTCGATGCGGCCCGCGGTGATCGGTTCCCGGGGTGGGACTACAAGCGCCAAACGATGCCAAACATCGAGCGGCTCGCTACCGAGGCGGTTGTCTTTCGTAACGCCTTTGCAGAGTGTCCAACCACCTCATGCTCGATTCCCGCTCTCATAACTGGCGTATCGCTACTGGCCGGAGGAGATGTCGGTCGAGGGCGCCAAATGAGCACCGAGCTGACTACGTTGGCCGAGTATTTGAGTCGAATCGGATATCGAACTGTCGGTTTCTCCGCAACCCCGAACAACTCGGCCGCAAGAAATATGCATCAAGGGTTTGACAGTTTTCACGAGCTGTGGGGTCGTGACAATCCCGATCATGGACCCTTCAATCTCTCCCGACTCGCGATCGAGGTGCTCCGCTCTCAACCGCCAGATCAGCCGCTGTATCTCCAGTTGCACTACCTTCCTCCACACCAGCCCTACAGCCCTGGTTCCGAGTACGATCGCTTTACCGACAAGAGCTACTCGGGACCGATCGTGCCCAGGATGTCGCTGAAGAAGTACAGCCTGGGGGAGGCGGCGCTCGGCCCATCAGACCTGGCTCAACTCATCGCCCTATATGACGGCAATATGTTGAGGGCGGATGCTGCGGTGGGAGAGCTTCTGTCGGCAATGAGACAGACCGATCGGTACGAGAACTCGATCATCATCGTGACATCGGATCATGGCGAGGCGTTTATGGAGCACGGTTATCAGGGACACAACACAACTCTATTTGATGAAATGCTCCACGTACCGCTCATTGTTCGTTTGCCGGAGCGACAGCGGCCGTCGCGGGTCGACCCCACCCAGCTGACCTCCCTTCTTGATGTAGTGCCCACGGTCCTGGGCAGGCTCAACCTGAATCCTTCTCGCGAAGTCGATGGCTGGGATCTCCTTGGAGTCAATGCGCTGAGTGCAAGTGGCCGGACTTTGGTAGCGCGGACGAGTCACCCTGATCAGCCGATGATCTCCGTCAGAACGCGGCACTGGAAATCGATCAGCTGGCCAAAGCACCAGGTCCAGATGCTCTTCGATCTCGTCAGCGATCCCCGAGAGCGTGAGAACAGAGTCGGTGACAACCCGCTGATCTTCACCAATTTGGGTCTCGTGGCTCGTGAGCGCCTTCTACGGGCTCGAGCTCGGGGGCTGGAGGGCGACGACGTGACCCTGGATCCCGAAGCCGAGGAGGCTTTGCGTGCGCTCGGGTATCTAGACTGATTTTATGAACGTCAGGACCGGTGGCAGACAAAGCTACCCTGTAGGATGGTCGAGCCACGGTGTTGGCCAATCGATCAGAGGAAGGAACTGACAGGGATCGCCCGGCTTCGAGGCCGCGCTATTGGCGGGGATTCTCACCAGGCCCGTTCCTTGACCAAAGGCGGCCACATCGTGCGAGCCCTTGGACCAGAGCGGTTGCACCTGCGGCTGTCCGGCCGCAAATAGAACTTGGGCGGAGAGAAAACGATCTCGACCTTTGGCGGGTGGAAGCTCTGCCGTAAGCACGCCTTCAAGGGCTCCGTTCCAAAAACCGTCTGCCAGTCCCTGGAGTCGCCGCAGCAGCGGTCGCACGAAGAGCCAGAAACCCACCATCACAGAGGCTGGGTTTCCCGGTAGTCCAAAGACCCAGCCGCGCTCGTGTCGGGCTGCGACCAGAGGTTTGCCGGGCTGGATTGCCACGGAGTCGAAAAGGACTCGGCAGCCGAGCTCGGCCAGGACTCCTTCCACCAAGTCGAATTCGCCCATTGACACACCACCACAGACCAAAAGCACGTCGTCGGGCAGGCCGAGCTCGACCTTTTTGCGAATGCTATTGGATTGATCGGCTGCGATGCCGAGCGATTTCGTGGCCAGGCCCAGCTGTCTGCCTGCCGCGAGCAGGAAATCTGTATGCGAGTCTCGGAGCTGACCGGGAGCGGGGTTTCGATCGGGAGAAACGACCTCGTCTCCGGTTGCAAGGACAGCCAGCGAAGGCCTTCGGTGTACAGCGATCTCTGCATAGCCGTGAGTAGCGAGCAGGCTCAGCGAACCAGGTGTCAAAAGAGAACCGGCTGGCAGCAGCTCTTGACCCGTTTCGACAATCTCACCTCCGAGCCGGATGTGGTCTCCCAATAAGCTCTCAGAGCTGAAGAGGACTCCTGCATCGGTCATCGTGCTCATCTCGACAGGAATCACCCGGTCGGCTCCGATGGGAACTGGGGCGCCGGTCATGATCCTCATGACGGTATCGGTGTCGAGGCTCGCCCCTGGCGCATCGCCGGCGGCGATGGTGCCGGCTATCCGTAGGGGCACCGCTGGGTCTGGCGCACCGGTTAGAGCGAAGCCATCCATGGCCGAAACGTCGTGCGCTGGAACATTCCCGGTGGCAACCAGAGATTCAGCCAGAACACACCCCAGGGCCTCTCGACGGGGTGCCCGAACCGTCTCGAGCACTTCGATCTGATGATCGATCCGGATCCAGGCTTCGTCAGGTGAGATCATGCTAGCCCGTATTATTCATGAGGACTACGGCATAATCCAGCGACCACCGACCCTCGAGAGGCTCCTGAGAGCCTCTCGAGGGTGAGATCGATAACAAAGGATCTACCCAGTGCCGATGGTATGATTGAGCGTCCCAAACGAGCGTTCTGACTATCCAGAATCGCATGATTCCTAGCCAATCAAACCTGTGACCAGCACCTACAAGTACCACGGCAACCTTTCCGAGACTACGCTCCCGGAGATGCTGTATTCGATCGACCGGTTTCGCGTACCGGGTGTGATCGAGGCCCAGAGCGGCGACGTGATCAAAAAGGTGTACATTCGCCAAGGATACATCGTGCACGCGAGCTCGACCGACCGTGGAGATAGCCTTGGAGCCTTCCTCGCCAAGACAGGTGCCGTGCCGGCCGACCTCCTGAAAGGTTTGTCGAAGATGCGCCAGGATTCGAGCAAACGGTTTGGTGTTCTGGTCCTGGAAAGAGGCCTGCTGGCACCCACCCAGATGCTGGAGGCGATTCGTGCCCAAATCGAAGGCATCATCTGGAGCCTCTTCTATTGGTCCGAAGGCGAAGTTACTTTTGGAATCGGAGAGCTCGAAGAAACGGATATGATTCAGATCCAGTTGCCCATTCTTCAAGTCATCATCAAGGGGATCAAGCAAGCGCCCGATGCCAAGTCACTTCTGGCACGTTTGGGCCACAAGGATACGATTATGGTGCCGAGTCTCGACTACGAGGACTTGATCGAAACAGGCCTGGACAGGCAGGACTTCAAGCTACTGCGTTCTATAGATGGGAAGAAAAGCCTGTATGAACTTTGTTCTCAAGGACCAGAGGCGCCGGCCCAGGTTGCGAAGATGCTGTACGCGTTTCAGGTCCTCCATCTGGTGCATGGCCGCGAGCAGAAGACTGCGCGCAAGGATGGACCACTGAAGATCAAGCTGGGCGCCGGCAATACAACGAAATCAGAATAGGGGCTGAACCCCGCGACTGAGTTACCGGGGCAGGCTGTCGAGGACGGTTAGCAGATGCCATTGTATGAATACGAGTGCGCCAAGTGTGGTTGCCGAACGGAAGTAATTCAACGCATGGGAGACGGCCCCATCGGAGCTTGCTCCGACTGCGGTGGAGAGATGAAGCGGCTGCTTTCCGCGCCGGCTTTTCAATTCAAGGGGAGCGGATGGTACGTGACCGACTATGCCCGCAAGGGTCAATCTTCGGAGAAGGCTGAAAAAGAGGACAAGCCGAAAAAGTCAGACAGTGACGGTAGCAAGGCCAAGACAAGCAAGGCTGGGGAAAGCAGCGCGAAGGAAACCAAGAAGGCCAGTGATTAGGACCCTTGTACGCTCCTTAGAGGGAGGTTGAGGCTTCGTCAACATCCTCTGTTTCGACACCCGTTAGACCCATTTTCTTGGCGTAGTAGCGGAAGGATCGAAAGGACATTCCCAACAAATCGGCTGCCTGGGTTTGGACGCCATGGGTTCGTTCCAGTGCTTCGGTCATCAGCTGCTTGCGGATGTCGTCGAGATAGATCTCCAGGCTCAGACCCTCCTCAGGCAGGCTCAAGAGCTCGCCGGGACCTGGTTGCGGCTGCATCATGACCGCAGGCAGGTCTTCTAGAGTCACGACTTCGGCTGTCGAGAGTGCCAGGGCGCGTTCGATCAGGTTTTCGAGCTCCCTAACGTTACCTGGCCAGTGATAGCCCTCCAATGTTCTCATCGCTTCGACCGAGATCTTCTTGGGCTCGATTCCCATGCTCTCGCTGAATTTCTTGATAAAGAAATCGACCAGAAGTGGAATGTCATCACGACGCCTGCGTAGCGGTGGCAAGCGAATCGGAATGACATTGATCCGATAGTACAGATCCTCCCGGAACTCGCCCGTTTCGGTGAGTTGCAGCAGATCCTGATTCGTTGCGGCAACAATCCTGACATCTACCGGCTCTTCCTGAGCTCCGCCGATGCTGCGTACTTTCTTTTCCTGTAGAACTCGCAGCAGCTTGACCTGCATGCTTGGAGTCATCTCGCTGATCTCGTCGAGCAATAGGGTGCCCTGGTGAGACTCACGGAAAAGTCCCTTTTTCTCCTTCACAGCACCCGTAAAGGCGCCCCGTTCGTGGCCAAAAAGCTCGCTTTCCAGGAGATTCTCGGGTAGCGCTCCACAATTGACCGAGAGAAACCGTTTCGATGCCCTGGGGCTCTCGTAGTGAATCGCTCTCGCGATCAACTCCTTTCCGGTGCCGCTTTCCCCCTCTAGAAGCACCGTCGAATTGGTCCTGGCGATTCGGTCGACCAGGCCAAAAACCTCTTGCATCGGTCGACTGCGGCCTATGATGTTGGAAAACTGATATTTCCCTTCGAGCTCGCGCCTGAGATAGACATTCTCGTCTACCAGTTCGGTTTTCTCGATCGCCTTCTGAATAACCACTTTGAGCTCTTCGACATCGAAGGGCTTTGATACGTAGTCGTAGGCACCGCGCTTCATCGCTTCAATGGCCGACTTGGTCGAGGTGTACGCGGTCATCATGATGACTGATGTCGAGGAGCTGTTCGCCTTGATGTCGCGGAGAAGGTCGAGGCCGTTGCCATCGGGCATGATGATGTCGCACAACACCAGATCGAAGTCACCTTCGACAAAGGTTTGACGACCTTCGGTCACAGATCCAGCTGTCGAGACGTCGTATCCGACCTCTCTTAAGAGTAGACCGAGAAACTCCAACATGCTCGGTTCGTCATCGACGACCAAAATGCGCGCTGTCATACTTCAAATCTCCGCCGGAGCTGCCACCGCTACCTCTGGTGCGGTTGGCAGCTCTACAATTATCGTGGTCCCTTGGTCGGGCTTGCTTTCGACCTGAAGATCCCCGCCGTGCTCTTGAACGATACGGTAAACGATAGCCATGCCAATGCCTGAGCCGCCATCAAAAAACGACCGAAACGGGTGAAACATTCTTTCACGTTCCTCTTCCGTCATACCACACCCAGTGTCGACAAAACGAATGCGGTAGCGACCGCCCTCCAATTGTCCTTCGATGGTCAGGCTGCCCCCATCGGGCATCGCTCGCAAAGCGTTTCTAGCCAAATTCCAGAATATTTGGCTGATCTGATCGGGATCAGCGACGACGGTTACCGAGTCGGGCTCTAGAGTCAGGTCGAGGCGGTGATGATCCGCGACTTCGGAGCTATTTCGAAGAAGCTCGACATGCTCCTCGAGAAGACGAGCGATATCGAAACGAACGCTCGAGCGCTCCTTTGGCCGGGCGAATTGCAGAAAGCTCTTGATAGTCCGATCGAGCCTCTGGCTCTCTTTGAGAATGATTTCCAACAGGCGGTTTTCAGACGGCTCACCATCCTGCGATCGAGACAGCATTTGTACGGAACCCGAGATCGCCGCCAGCGGATTGCCGACCTCGTGAGCGAGACCCGAGGCGAGCTCACCCACGGCGGCAAGTCTGTCTTTCAAGCGGAGCTCTTCCTGAAGCTTTCGCCAGTCCGACAGATCCTGGAAGATCAAGATGTAGCCGGTTCTCAGCTCATCGGCGTTGGTCAACGGAGTCACCGAGTAACCGATATGGCGTACGGTTCCATTGCGACTATAGGTAGCCTCGGGTCGTGCCCTCGGATACGAGCCCGCCCTACTCGCAAGCTCGTGCCACTGTTCCTCCGAGAAAAGTCCAAGGCTGGTTACTGGCAATCCGATGAGTTGCAGAGCAGTCTTGCCCATGATTTCCTGGGCCGCGAGATTTGCGGTTGTGACGATTCCTTCCAAGTCGCAGGTGATCAAACCGCTCGGAATCGACTCGATGACATCGCGGTGCACCATCTGCAGATCGGCCAGATCCTCCTGTTTTTGCTGCAGCTCCTGCTCGGCTCTGGAGACGCCGGCGGCGAGGCGAGTGGTCAGGTAGGCAACGGTGAAGAAGCCGAAAATGTGTGTAATCAGGTTATAGACAAGACGCCAATCTCCACCCTCGTGTCGAGCGCCCACGGCAGGAGACGTGCCTGGCTCGGCCATGGCCTGGATGGCTCGTAGTACCGTCGTATTAGTACTTCCAGAAATCGGCGATGGTAGCCAACCAAGAAAGAGCGCCAAGATTGTCACGCTGTAGAGCACCGAAGCCAAGGTTGCAACTGCAAACCCGGTGCGGCGAGGAAACAGTGCCGAAGCCACAATGATGACTATGAAGTAGAGGATCGAGAAAGGACTGGCGATGCCGCCGAAGTAGTAGACCATGGCGGTGATCAACACCAGGTCACCACAGAACTGGATAATCGCCTGGAGGGCCCATCGGCCCTGCAGCAATCTGAGCAGCGCTATGTAGATCAGACTCGCGAAGTAGGTAATGCCCGCGAATGCGTAGAGGAAATCGAGGCCATGAGGAGTATCAGGAGCGACATACTGAAGACCGAAATAGGGGAGCAAGACGCTGGTGATGACCACCAGTCGAATGCCGATGATCCAGCGTAGCTGGCGAGCCAGCGAGTCCGACTCGCTCAAGTTCTCGTTCGAGACTCTGTCAGGATAGCGATCGCTCATGCTCTTTCCGTGATGAGGGTACTATGAACCCCATCCACCGCTTCCTGAGGAATGATCGCAGAGACCGGTAGATCCGGTCATGGCTTTCTTTCGGTATGGCCCTGGTTCAGCTCAGCCGATCTTGCCCAAGATCGTGTAGAGCGGTAGATACATGGCCGTCACGATGACACCGATGATGCCGCCGAGGACGACAATCATCAGTGGCTCGATGAGCTTGACCATGCCGGCAACCGCCAAATCGACTTCTTCTTCGTAGAAGTCGGCGATCTTCGAGAGCATCTCATCGAGGGCACCAGTCTGCTCGCCGACGTTGATCATTTGCACGACCATCGCAGGAAAAACCTGGGTTTCAGCGAGAGGACCGGCGATGGTCTTACCTTCCTCGACACTCTTTCTTACCGCCATGATCGCATCTTCAATCACGGCATTGCCCGAGGTCTTGGCTGTGATCGCCAAGCCTTCCAGGATGGGTACACCCGAGGCGGTGAGAGTCGAGAGGGTTCGACAGAATCGCGCAACCGCGATCTTGCGAAGGATCATGCCGAGAACCGGCACCTTGAGCAGCAGGCTGTCCAGGACCCGTCTGCCTCGATAGGTCTGGTGGTATTTACGGATAGCGAAAAGGCTCAGGACAATAAGGATGATGAGCAGCCAGGACCAGCGGCCGAGAAACTTGCTGGCACCGACGACAAACCTGGTTAGAAACGGCAGCTCACCACCGAGACCGGCAAACAGCTGAGCGAATACTGGGATGACCTTCCACAGGATGATCCAGACCACCCCTGCTGCGATAGTAAGCACTGTGACGGGGTAGATCAGAGCCGATTTGACCTGATTCTTGAGCTTTACGGCCTTTTCGAGATACACCGAGAGCCGTTGAAGAATGATATCGAGAATACCGCCAGCTTCACCTGCGGCCACCATGTTGACGTAGAGATCGTCGAACGCTGGTGGATGCTTTTCCATCGCGTCTGCCAACGTGGCACCCGATTCCACGTCGACTCGCACCCGGTTGATGATCTCCTGGAAGCGCTTGTGCTCCTCTTGATCACCGAGGATCTCGAGACACTGCACCAAGGGCAGACCGGCGTCGAGCATGACCGAAAATTGACGCGTAAAGACAGCGATACGCTTATCACCGATCAATATCGGCATCTTCGGCAAGAGTGGGAACTCTTTTCCCTTCTCTCGGATCGAGGTCACTTGAATCTGCTGACGTCGAAGTACAGCCGTTGCTGCATTGCGGGAGTCGGCCAGCAGTATCCCTTCTTGGGATTGTCCTGTCCTGCCTTTGCCTTTCCAGACGTAGTTGGGCATCGATTCAGCTCCTTACGCGTTTTTTACTGGGGCCCGGGGATTGATTAGCGTCGGATTCAATGCGCCGGCCCCCCTGCCGATGATCTCTTGGAGCTCATCGGGGTAGGAGGACCTGGCCATGGCGGTTTGAAGGGTGATTTGCCGTTTGAAATAGAGCGCGGCTAGAGACTGGTTGAATGTCTGCATTCCGTACTTGGATTGACCGGTCTGCATCATGCCGTAGATCTGATGGATCTTGTCTTCCCGAATAAGGTTCCGGATTGCGGTGGTCGGAATCAAGATCTCCATGGCCAGGGCGCGACCCTTGCCGCTTGATTTGTGCAACAGCGACTGACACACGATCCCCTGCATCACAAATGAAAGTTGAACTCGAACCTGGCCCTGTGAGTGAGGTGGGAACACATCGATGATCCGGTTGATGGTTTCGGCCGCCGAGTTGGTGTGCAGCGTGGCAAAAGTCAGATGGCCGGTCTCTGCGATTCTCAGAGCAGCTTCGACGGTCTCGAAATCCCGCATCTCGCCCACGAGGCAGATATCCGGATCCTGTCGAAGAACCGATTTGAGGGCATTTTCAAAACTATGGGTGTCTGCGTGAAGCTCACGCTGGTTGACAATGCATCCTTTGTGGCTGTGTAGGTATTCGACGGGGTCTTCGATTGTGACGATGTGCTCATTGCGCTCCTGGTTCACGCGATCGAGCATCGCAGCCAAAGTGGTCGATTTTCCTGATCCGGTCGGTCCGGTTACAAGAACCAGACCACGCGGCTTCTTGCACAAGGCCTCGATGACCGGAGGCAGGCCGAGCTCTCGGAATCCCCGAATCTCGTAAGGGATCTGTCTGAACGCAGCCGCCATGGCTCCTCTCTGGTGAAACACGTTGGAGCGGAACCGAGACAGACCCTTGATCCCGAACGAGAAATCGAGCTCGAGGTTTTCCTCGAGGCGCTGCTTCTGCTTGTCGGTCAGAATCGAGTAGCAAAGCTGCTTGGTTTCCGATGGCGTCAGAGGCGGGCAGTTCAGAGGCCGTAGAGTACCGTCGACCCTGATCATCGGAGGTGAATTGGTGGTGATGTGCAAGTCGGACGCACCTTGCTCCGTCATCGTCTTTAACATTGAATTCAGTGTCGGTGGCATTGCATCCCCCCGTAACTACCGTAGGTAGAGTACGTTGCGTAAGTTTATACCATCAACGTTCATCGCCAAACAGTTGTAAACGTCACAGGTCCCTTTTATTGACAATCATTTCGATTGAATAGGAATGTTATCTTTTCTGTTCATCGTGAGCGAATCGATCGAATTTCATAAAGAAAGCTCGATAGGCAAGACCTACGACGGTCGCCTCATGAGGCGACTACTCGGCTACTTGTCGCCCTATCGCACCATGGTAGCTACCGCGGTCTCGCTCATTGTTGTCTCTTCATTGCTTCAACTCGTAGGGCCACTGGCTACTGCTGTCGCGCTCGATCTTTATATTAGACCTTTTGAAGAGCAGCCCCAGGTTATCTCCGCCGTGAGTCGCCGGGTCGAAACCCAATTGACTCACTGGCAGATCGATGTGACACCTGCTACCGGGCTGGCAGCGGTGTCACTTGTCTACCTCGCCACCCTCTTTCTGACTTTTCTCGTTTTGTACTGGCAGAGCTATGTCATGCAGATGATGGGCCAGAGGATCATGGTCGATCTCAGACGCGACGTCTATGACCGTCTGCACGAGGTTCCGATGACGTTTTTCGATCGAAATCCCGTCGGCAGACTCGTAACGCGAGTAACAAATGATGTCGACGCACTCAACGAGTTGTTTACTGCCGGGATCGTTTCGATTATTGGTGATGTGCTTCTTCTCGTCGGGATCATGGGAGTGTTGTTCTGGCTGAATTGGCGACTCGCCTTGGTGAGTTTTGCCATCCTGCCATTACTATTGCTGCTGACCTTCTGGTTCAAGACTCGCGCTCGCCGAAGCTATCGCGACGTTCGGGTGAAGCTGGCTCGGATCAACGCCTACCTTCAGGAGCACATTACGGGGATGCCGGTCATTCAACTGTTCAACCGGGAGAAAGTTACCTTCGACGAGTTCTCCGACATCAACGATGAGCATCGAGTTGCGAACATCCGAGCTATCGTTTTCTATGCCATCTACTACCCGGGTGTCGAGCTCATCACGGCGTTGGGGATCGGCTTGATTCTCTGGTATGGAGGTGGTCAGGTACTCGCGGGCTTTCTCTCCGTCGGCTCGTTGGTGGCTTTTCTTCAATACGCTCAACGCTTTTATCAACCTCTTGCCGATCTCTCGGAGAAATACAACATCCTGCAGGCGGCAATGGCCAGCTCAGAACGGATATTTTCACTGCTGGACGAGCAGGTTGAGATTCAATCACCGGACGACGCCTATTCGCCGGATCGGGTGGACGGGGCTGTCGAGTTCGAAGACGTGACTTTTGCGTATCGCGGTGGTGATCCGGTTCTAGAGGATATTTCGTTTCGAGTAGAACCTGGAGAAACCGTCGCGATTGTAGGTCACACCGGAGCCGGGAAAAGCACTCTGGCAAATCTTCTGCTTCGCTTCTACGACGTCCAGAAGGGCAGTGTGAAGGTCGACGGAGTCGATGTTCGAGAGTGGGATTTATCCGCCCTGCGGCGTGGTATCGCGATCGTCCTACAGGACGTGTTCCTTTTCTCGGGGAATGTGGCGGAGAATATCCATCTTGGTGAAGCTTCGATCGATCAGGAGAGGCTACGTTGGGCAGCGAGAGAGGTGCATGCTTTCGACTTCATCGAGGCGTTGCCAGAAGGCTTTGAATCTCGAGTTCGGGAACGCGGAGCGGGTCTGTCGGTTGGACAAAAGCAGCTAATCGCATTTTCCAGAGCACTTGCCTTCGACCCCAAGGTTCTTATTCTCGATGAAGCGACATCGTCGATCGACACTGAGACCGAACAGAGGATTCAGCTGGCTTTGGATCGCCTACTGGTGGACCGGACATCCCTGGTCATCGCGCACAGACTGTCGACGATTCAAAAGGCCGATCGCATCTTGGTGCTACACCGAGGCGAGCTTCGAGAGCAGGGAACCCACCAAGAGCTGCTGGCGCACAGAGGGATCTACTATCGGCTCTACCAGTTGCAGTACAAGGATCAGCTCTCGGAAACCGACTATTCGTAACCCTCGATTTCTCCAAGAAGAGCCGCAAACTGCGGGCCCCGTTCCGCAGCTTCTCCGGCTGGGTACAGGAACGAGATCCTTATCAACCGATTCGAATTCGGATGAAGCGTAAATGCCAAAAGCTCTTCTATTCGAACATCAGCCTGTTCGTGGGCTCCTCGAGCCGTAAAAAAGGATCCTATGGGAGTCATTAGCTCCTGGTTGCCAAAGAACTGCCCCTGTGGCCGTGATTCAAAAGTGGCTTTGGTGCGCTCTGCTGTTTCCACAATGTTGACCGAGCCCTGTTCCTCAGGACCAACTTCGAAACTCAGCACCCCTGGGTCGCCGGGACCAGGAGCAGTGAGAATCAAGCTGGTGCCGTCGTTGGTGTCGAGCTCAAATCCCGCAGGAAGCTCAGCGATGGCCAACCCCAGGGCAGCGTTCTCTACTCTTGGCCCTGCCGAGGCGGCTTCGGGTCCGGGGCCAGCTTGTTTGCAACCGGAGGATGAAATGATGGAACTGGCTACAGCGATTGTCAGCAGGAAATTGAGAGTCGGATGCATGTCGAACAGTTTCCTTTAGCTCAAGTAGGCTTCCAAAAGATGGTCCGCTATTGCCATGAAGTCGCGCTCGGAAACGATACCCACCAGTCGGTTGTTCCTATCCACCACCGGTAAGCAACTTACCTTCTTCGCCTTCATCAGGCGTATTGCTTCCAGAGTCGGCGTCGAGGGGCGAACAGTTATTACGTCGCGGGTCATGATCCGACTCACCGGGACTGGTCGGTGATTCCTGTCTGTCGCATTGTCCGCCAACAATCGAAGAAGGGCTCGATGTGTCACCAGGCCCACAAGACGATGCGAATTGTCTTCCACTGGCACGTGTCGAATATGATGCCAGTTCATCACACATGCGACGATGTCGACCAGTTCATCCTGATTGACGGTAAAGATATCGGTCGTCATCAGCTGACCAATGCGCTGGTGATGTTTCCGACCTTCTCCGGCTTCCAGCTTGGAGGCAAGCGTCCAAGTATGAACCGGCTCCCCTGTACTCTGCCGAATCGCTGTAGCTGCAGTCAGGGCGGCGAGGCACTCTGCGGTGTTTCGCTGGCCCTTCATCTCTGCAAGAGAGTCGATCATCCATTGCGAACCGGTGCGCCGTGAGCGAACTCTCTCTTCGATGACGCCGATGTATCGATCGATATCGGTGCCGTCTATACCCAAGTCGGCGAGTCCCTGTCGGGCTAGCGGCGTCATCTCTTCGAGCAAGAACTCCTGTGCGGGTGTCTGTTCGTGGCCCGGCCAGGTGAAGTGCGCTCCGAGGCCGAGACGACAAGCCGACACAAAGTTCTCGCGGGCCATCGCAAAATCCATCTTCTTGGTGATGTCGCCATACTCGACGGTAACTCCCTTGAGCAGACCGAACCAAAAGGCCGCGTTGGAGATTTCATCCAAGGGGGTTGGCCCCGAGGGGAGCACTCGGTTCTCGATTCTGAGGTGGGGTTTGCCGTTCGAGATGCCATAGCAGGGCCGATTCCACCGATACACGGTGCCGTTGTGGAGTCGAAGCGCAAGTAGCCTGGGCGGTTTGTTCTCGGCCAGGGTCTCGAATGGGTCCTCGACGATCTCACGGGTCATCAAAACTCGGAATCGTGAGATATCCTCTTTGAAAATCTCGACTACCGACTCGTCGACCCACCTGCGGCCAAAACTCACCCTCGGGGTTAGATCGCGGGTATGGGTTACGGGCGACCTCATGTCCACCGACTGTTGGAAAAGAGCGATCCGAGTCTCTCGCCAGAGCTGCTTGCCAAAAAGGTATGGGGAGTTCGTTGCTGCGGCGATGACTGGGGCCGCCACCGCCTGGGCGACGTTGTAGGCGCGTGCAAACTCT
This sequence comes from uncultured Polyangiaceae bacterium, assembly GCA_964195975.1. Taxonomy (GTDB): domain Bacteria; phylum Acidobacteriota; class Thermoanaerobaculia; order Multivoradales; family JAHEKO01; genus CAXMQZ01. Next base: position 41,939 of record CAXMQZ010000135.1, read on the forward strand.
TCTGGTTGGATTTGAAAGTGGACCTGAAAACTGGTGTTGCAGGCCTCTAGCATCACATTGTCGTGAGTGATATTGAGCTCGTCGCGCCCTTTGATGTAGAGACGAAACCGTTCGCCACGCAGACGTTTTGCAGCTTCGTTCAAGGTGAAGTAGCGGGGCCGTGGAGTCATGTTCTCCAGGGTTAGATCACTCTTCTCGAGGGTCGGTAGGACACCTACCAGCACAACGTGGGCTCGATGCTTTTCGGTGACAGCTCTGACTTTGTTCAGTAGGTCGTTGAGCTGATCCTCTAGCCGATGCAACGCATCCGACTGCAGAGCGATCGGGTCGAGATTGCACTCGAGATTGAAGCGTCCCAACTCGGTCGTGAAGTGGGGATCGTCGAGCTCTTCGAGAATTTGATCTGCGATCAGGGCCGGTCGCCAATTCTCGTCGACGAGGAACATCTCTTGCTCTGCCCCGATGCGCTGGACATCGGTCTCGAATCGACCCTCCGCGAGCATCGTCTCGAGCGCACGAAGATCACGCAAGAGGTAGCGAGTAAACAGACGCACTTCCTCCGCTTCTCGAGCCGTTGTTACCTTCTGCTCACCCATGCCGAGGCCAGTCCTGGGGAATCAGTCCAGAGTGCTCCCCACTCAGGAATTCGTCGATGAGATGATTTTAGAACGTGGCAGGGATGTCCAGCAACCACGTTTCGAGTCGGGCTACCTAGCCTGCATTATTTACCCACCTCACGGCATCGTGTTGCAACCACGAATTCAGCGGGCTATGCGGCTGCTGAGAGGCTCTTCAGTTCGGCCACCAACTCTTGGAGAACCTTCTTGGCGTCGCCGAATACCATAATGGTGTTGTCGTACTCGAACAGGTCATTCTTGATGCCGGCGAATCCTGGGCTCAGACTTCGTTTGATCACCATTACGGACTGGGCGTTCCAGACTTCCAAAACCGGCATGCCGGCTATGGGGCTGGCCGGGTCGTTCTCGGCGGCGGGATTTACCACATCGTTGGCGCCCACCACGACGACCGCGTCGGTGGTCTTGAATTCCGGGTTGATGGTGTCCATTTCGATTAACTGCTCGTAGGGCACATCGGCTTCAGCCAACAATACATTCATGTGGCCGGGCATCCGACCCGCGACCGGATGAATGGCGTAGCTAACCTTGGCTCCCTTTTTCTCCAGCAGATCGGCCATCTCCTTGACCGTGTGCTGGGCTTGCGCTACCGCAAGCCCGTAGCCCGGTACGATGACGACCGACTCGGCCGCTTCGAGAATCATTGCGGCCTCTTCAGGGCTGTAGGAGCGGACGTTCGAGTACTCGTCAGAAGCTCCGCCACCGCTGGTCTGCTGGCCAAACGCGGAAAACAGCACGTTACCGAGCGTCCGATTCATTGCGACACACATGATCTGAGTCAGGATCAAACCCGAAGCTCCGACCAGGGCGCCGCTGATGATCAGCACGTTGTTGCTCAAGACGAACCCGGTCATTGCCGCCGCCAGGCCCGACAGCGAGTTGAGAAAGGAGATGATCACCGGCATATCGGCACCGCCGATGGGGATCACCAGCAAGATGCCCAAGAGCAGGCTCAGGGCCGTGAGTAGAAGCGCTGGCAGTGCGATGCCTTCTGGCGCAGTTGCTACTAGAGCCATATAGCCACCGACTCCGAGACAGATGATCATCAGGGTGATGTTGACCAGATTTCTTGCCGGCAACAGAGTCGGCTGTCCACCAACACGGCCACTTAGCTTCAGGAAGGCTACGAGGCTACCGGTCAGGGTCACGCTTCCGATAAGGATCGAAAGAAAAGCTGTCAACGCTGAGGCGGGACTCATGATCGAGCCTGCGGTTCCCGCGATACCGGATTCGATGACGGCGGTCCACAGGATCGATAGGGCCACCAGGGCTGAGGCCCCGCCGCCAAAGCCATTGAAAAGCGCCACCATCTCAGGCATTCCGGTCATTTCGACTCTGATCGCGGCGATCAGTCCGATCGATCCGCCAATGATCAGCCCCGCGATGATCCAGCGGTAATCTACAAAACCCAGATCGATCAGGGTAGCGACAATGGCGATAAGCATGGCCAAGGAAGCCATGGCGTTGCCTCGCCTCGCCGATCGGACTCGGGTCAGACCCTTGAGCCCCAAAATAAACAGCACTGACGAGGCCAGGTATAGGACAGGAACAACCGCGGAAGTTAGAAGATCGTTCATGGCTAGGCCTTTTTCTTCTTGCTACCGAACATTGCCAACATACGGTCGGTCACCATGAAACCACCCACCACGTTGATGGTTGCAAAGATAATCGCGAGGCAGCCCAGAATGCTACTCACCTGAACCGCGCCATCTTTCGCGGCGGCGATCGATCCGACAAGCGTGATTCCAGAAATCGCGTTGGCACCCGACATCAGGGGTGTATGAAGCGTCGGTGGAATCTTGGTGATGATCTCAAAACCGACAAAGATCGCCAGAACAAAGACATAAATACCGACCAAGAGTGGTCCCATCATTGGACTACCTCCTGAAGCTTCTCGGCTGTTGGTTGATGAATGATCTGCCCATCGTGGGTGAGAAGACTTCCCGCCACGACTTCGTCCTCCAGGTCGACTTTGATGGCACCCTCGTCGACCATTAGAAGCAACAGCCCTAGGACGTTGCGTGCATAGACTGTGCTGGCGTCGATTGGCATCGAGGCCGCCAAATTGATGGGTCCCAAGATCAAGACACCGTTGTGGTCGATCTCTTCGCCGGCCTGCGTGAGCTCGCAGTTTCCTCCTTGCTCCGCCGCCAGATCCACTACGACGGATCCGGGGCGCATGTGGTTGACCATGTCGGTCGTCAGAAGCAAGGGCGCTTGTTTGCCGGGGACCTGTGCGGTGGTGATCACGATATTGGCGGCGGAGACGTGCTCCGTCAAAATCTCTCGCTGACGGGTAAGAAAATCCTCTCCCATCTCCTTGGCATAGCCTCCGGCTCCGTCGCCACTTTCTTCAAGAGGAAGCTCGATGAACCGACCACCAAGGGATTCGACCTGCTCTTTCACGACCGGTCGAATGTCTGAGACTTCGACAACCGCTCCGAGACGCTTTGCCGTGGCGACAGCTTGAAGACCGGCAACGCCGGCACCCATGATCACGACCCTGGCCGGCGGAATCGTGCCAGCCGCGGTCATCAACAACGGAAAGTACCGGCCGAAGTGGTGGGCTGCAAGCAAGACCGATTTGTAACCGGCGATGTTGGCTTGTGATGAAAGTGCGTCCATCGGCTGGGCGCGGGTAATTCTGGGAACCAGCTCCATGGCCAAGGAGGTCACATCACCGGCGGCCAGCTGCTGGGCGGTCTCGGGATATTGGAAGGGATTGAGCAGCCCGATCACGATCGAGCCCGGCTTGAGTAGCTTGGCTTCGGATTCATCTGCCCCAGGAACCTCGTCCGACAGGGGGCCAACCTTGAGCACGATATCGGCCTCTGACCAGAGCTTCCCAGGGTCGGAAGTGATCTTCGCGCCAGCCTCTTCATAAAGACGGTCTTCGAAGAACGCTCGGGCCCCTGCGCCGGTCTCGACCCAGACTTCGAGACCTTCTCCGCAGAGTCTTTTGACTGTTTCCGGAGTGGCTGCAACACGCGTTTCAGCCACGCTTCTCTCTTTTGGAATGAATACTTTCGGCATTTTTTTGTAGGGGGTAATCGGTCGTTCGACCGGGGTTACGGAACGGCCTTCGTTCACCTGGTGAAATCCTCCTTGATGGCGCTGTCCATGTCAAGGCTTTCGATGAGTTTGTCACCAGAAGAGACCATCCTTTTAGACAGATTCCTGGCCGGGTTCACGGCGGCTGGATAGACTTTGGGAGTATTCTTGTCAGGACATGGACGGCGATCGAACAAAGCTTCAGTCACAGGATCGAATCTTCTACGATGGCGGTTGCGGCCTCTGTCATGCGGCGGTTCGGTTTGTGACAAAGAGAATGCCCTCTCAGTGCGCTTTTCGATTTGCCCCACTGGGAGGAACGACGTTTCACGAGACTGTGTTGGAGGAGGACCGAGAAGGTCTTGGGGACAGTATCGTCGTACAGACGTCACAAGGAGAGCTACTGACTCGGTACGCTGCTGCCATCTACGTCATGAAGCGTCTAGGCCCCGGATGGCAGGAGCTTGGAAGCGTGATCTCCCTCGTGCCCCGAAGGCTGGGTGATGCGATCTACGATCTAGTGGCTCGAAACAGATCGCGACTATTTCGCCGTCCAGATACGAGCTGCCCGATTCTTCCCGAAAAACTTCGGAAGTGCTTCGACCCCTGATCCTCGCCCCGTGTGTCGCGCTGCTCGCAACCGGGTCGAATCTAGCCTGAACTTCGCACAAGCCTTTTAAATTCAGACATTTGCGGCCTTTCGTGACGAAGTTTGTGAGAAGTTCAGGCTAGCGCCCAAGGACGTGGTAGGTTCAGCCGATGCAACCTCTGTTCGTCACTTTCGAGGGGTTGGACGGCAGCGGCAAGTCCACTCAGCTGGAGTCTGCATCCCGGTGGATGAAGGAGCACGGAATTTCTCACATCGTGACTCAAGAACCGGGCGGGACGCCTTTGGGTGAAGCGATCCGGAGTGTTTTTCTCGATCGGCAATGGGAGGAGGTCGACGGGACGGTCGAGACACTGCTCATTTTTGCCAGTCGTCGGCAGCACTTGCTCGAGGTCATCGACCCCGCGTTAGACGGGGGTAACAATGTGCTTTGCGATCGGTTCACCGATTCGACCTTTGCCTATCAAGGCTTTGGTCGTGGAGTGCCGCTCGATCTGTTGCGGCAGGTGGACGAACTGGCCACCGGTTCTCGGGTACCGGATCGGACGTTTTTGTTCGACCTCCCGGCCGAGCAGGCGAGGCTCCGAGGCCACTCACAGTCGAGACAGGAAAAACCGGGCGGTGTCGACCGACTCGATGCCGAGGATCTGGCATTCTACGAACGCGTCCGAGAGGGCTATCTGAGGCTGTCCCAGAACGCTGCCGATCGATATTCTGTGATCACGTCGTCGGAGTCGATTGAAGAGACCACGAGAAGGCTGGAAGCTGCTCTGGGCTCCCTGTATGGAATCGAACCATGAGCCTTTCGTCAATCCAGGACCTGGCGCGTCGAGAGAACCTCTACCCGTCCGTGATATTGCACGGCGCGAGTGATCAGGAGCGCCAACAGGCAGCGCTCCAACTTGGCCGAATTCTCCTCTGCGACGCTCCTGGTGAGCTGCGACCCTGTGGCAACTGTCGCAATTGCAGCCGGATTGTATGGCCAGGCTCCGATACGCAGCTGTTTCATCCCGACTTCTCGGTGCTCGAACGAGACCTGAAGACAGCCACGAGCGTTGATGCGACCAAGTCGTTTCTCAGAGTTGCGCAGCTCTCGCCATTCGAAGCTCGGGGACAAGTCTTCGTGATTGCGAATGCCGAAACTCTTGGAGGCGGGGCTGCCAACTCCCTTCTAAAGACGCTCGAAGAGCCACCCGATTCGGCACCGAGAAACTTCCTGTTGCTCGCTCCTTCACAGTTCGATCTGCTGCCAACGGTGCGGAGTCGATCGTTGCCTGTATTTTTGGGAGTGGCTGAGTTGCCCGACAAGGATCTGATCGCGGACCTGGCGAGGGGGTTTTCAGCGAGCGTTCGAGAGTTCGCCGATTCGCGAGATCCTTTGCACTTGTTGGCTGCCGCCGAGCAACTTTCGGCAGCCGGTGGGTGGCAGGACGCGCGCTCCGTTCAACCCTGGACGCTAGCCGCCGCAGCGGTCAAAGTGAGTCTCGAGTCCATACCTGCCTCGATCGACCGTGCCCGAGTTCTGGCGCTTGCCGAGGAGCTTCTTGGGGCTTGGCAGATGCGTTTGCGTGGCATTCAGGCTCAGAGAATTATCGAAGGTTTAGTCGTTCGAAATCTCTCGTCGGCGAGAAGCTCAGGCTAAAAGATCACCAGGTGTTGCAAGAGGCATTGGCCTTGTTACTCTTGGCTCGGTATGATCCGCGCGGTCCCGGCGATGCGTATAGCCCATCGGATGGGTCCCCAATTCGAAATCAGGAGCTGACAGCAATGAGAAATCCTTGGAGTGTTGGAAAGATGGCCGATCGATCCTTTACCGTCATCTGTGTCGTCGCCCTTCTAGGGTGCGCCAGCCCCGAACAGGCGGTTTACGCGGAAAAGTCCAAAGACGCGAAGAAGACCACTTCGAAGACCGATCCACCGGGATCGAACACGGTGATCGCTGTCGTAGGGGACCAGGAGATCACCGAAGCCGAAGTAGAGGCTTCAGTTGCTGCTGAGTTGCTCAAGGTCGAGAGAGATCGAAGAGATATTCTCGAGCGCGGGCTCGAGCAACTCGTCGACGAGAGACTAATCGAGCTGGAAGCTGCCAAACGCAACATGAGCGTAGAGTCACTCTTGGAGGCCGAGATCGCAGGCAAGATCAGCGAACCGACCGATCAGGAAATCGATGCCTTCTACGAACAGCGCAAAGGCCAGATCCGGCAGCCTAAAGAAGAGGTTGTCGACCGAATTCGGGACTACTTGAGACAGCAACGAGGCCTGGAGGCTCACACCGTCTATGTGGCCGATCTGAGAGACAGCCACGGCTACAAGAGCTACCTGGAGCCCTTCCGGATGCCGGTTGCGGATAGCGGCTTTCCTTCCAAGGGGCCAGAATCGGCTCCGGTCACGATTGTCGAATTCTCCGATTTCGAATGTCCGTTCTGCTCCCGGGTCAACCCGGCTCTCGATCAGGTCGTAGAGCGCTATGGAGACAAGGTTCGAGTCGTCTTCAGACAGTTTCCACTCTCGAGGATTCATCCCAATGCCCAGAAAGCTGCCGAGGCATCGTTGTGCGCCGACGAGCAAGAGAGGTTTTGGGAGATGCATGACTTGATGTTTCGAGATCAGCGGAATCTAGGTGTTGCGGCGCTCAAGGAAAAAGCCACCACGGCAGGTCTGGACATGGACAGTTTCAACGAGTGCCTCGATTCCGATCGGTTTGCGGATGCAGTTGCTGCAGATCTGAAAGAAGGTGGACAGTTGGGTGTGACTGGGACCCCGGCGCTGTTTATCAACGGTAGATTTCTTTCCGGAGCACAGCCCTTCGAAGAGTTCTCGAAAATAATCGATGACGAGCTTGCGGGCAGCGGTGTAGCCGAGAGTGCCCCGACATCTGGCTAGATGTCGGGTGACATTCCTGACGCCGAGTTGAGGGCCGCTCTCCACCGAGCGGCAGATATGGTTGCGGACTACCTGGAAACGGTAGGCGACTACCCAGTGCGCCCGAAGGTCGAGCCGGGAGACGTACGCAGGGAGCTCCCACCGAAGCCGCCGGTCGAGGGTGAAACCCTCGATGCAATTCTGGACGACTACGCGAGACTGATCGAGCCCAACACGACGCATTGGAATCACCCGGGTTTTCTGGCCTACTTTGGTATCTCTGGATCTGGCCCCGGGATTCTCGGGGAGTTTCTGGCGGCAGCGCTCAATGTCAATGCGATGCTGTGGCGGACATCGCCGGCTGCTAGCGAGTTGGAAGAGCTGGCCTGCGACTGGCTCCGAGGAATGCTGGGGCTCTCGAAAGGGTGGAAGGGGCATATCAACGATACGGCGTCGATCAGTACTCTCCTGGCTCTGGTGGCGGCCCGGCATCGGCTCTCCGACCTGGATATTCGCAATCAGGGCATGGCTGGCCGAGCAGACTTGAGACCGCTGGTGACCTACGCCAGCGATCAGGCACACTCCTCCTGCGACAAGGCGGTTCTGACTCTGGGTCTCGGTCTCGAAAATCTCCGCAGGGTGGAATCCGATGAGTTCTTTCGCCTCGATCCGGAGAAACTGTCCGCAGCAATCGAGGAGGATCGACTGCATGGACGTCAACCGATGGCCGTTGTAGCTACGGCTGGAACGACTTCTACGACCAGCGTCGACCCGATCGGCGACATTGCAGAGATTTGCGATCGTGAGGGGATGTGGCTACATGTGGATGCCGCCTACGCGGGTGGGGCCGCGATCTGCCCGGAGTATCGCCCCTATTTCGAAGGTTGGGACCGGGCGGACTCGGTCGTCGTAAACCCGCACAAGTGGTTGTTTACGCCCATTGATTGCTCGGTGCTGTTTGTACGCGATCTCGAACATCTGAAATCGACCTTTTCGATTGTTCCCGAATACCTAAAGACACCCGAGACTGAAGTGACCAATCTCATGGATCTGGGTGTACAGCTCGGGCGCCGATTCCGAGCCTTGAAGTTGTGGATGGTGATTCGAGCCTTTGGTGTGGAAGGACTACAGAGTCGTATTCGAGAGCACTGTCAAATGGCGGCCGAGCTCGCGGGTCGGCTCGATTCTCACCCCGATTTCGAGCTCGCTGCACCGGTGCCGTTCAGCGTCGTTTGCTTCCGTTGGAATGCTGGAGATTCAGAGGAGGATCAGGACCGTCTGAACAAGAGGCTACTCGAGGAAATCAACGAACAGGGGCCGTTTTTTCTGTCTGGCACCGTCCTCAGGGGTCGGTTCACGTTGCGTGTGGCCATCGGGAATCTGCGCACGACACGGGAGCATCTGACTCGGGTGTGGGAAGTCGTGCAAGCCGCTGCTGAGCGACTCTCCGCCTAGGCGAAGAAGATCGCCCAAGAGGCGATCGCGAATACCAGCCAAAAGTAGAACCACTCCGCGTGCTTGAAGTAGGGGCGCAGCGATGGCAGATCAATGCTGCCTTTGAAGGCGGTAGCCGAAAGAGTAACTGCGGCGACCATGCCGAACATTGCCAGAAGGCGTACGTCGAGGGGAGCCATCGCCGCAAACATGATCGTGTTGAACCGATGGGTCGGGATCAGCCGCTTCCAATAGGCGACAAGACAGAGAAGAGTTGGTACACCCATACCCAGAAGAAGGAGCTGCTGTGTCGTGTCCAGCGGGAGTCGTCCGGTTCGAATTGCCGCGATGGTGGGGGTGACACCAAGACCCAGTGCGGTTCCGACGAGAGCCATGGCTGCAGAAACGGTTACGAGCCACACCATTCTTCTGCGTAGCCCGGGCCGCTCGGTCCAGGGGTACAGCAAATAGGCAACCACAAAGCCGAGCGCAGGAATCCAGGAGAAATCCACGAAGATCCAGAGCCCGAAAATCAGCGGCAAGGCCAAGGACTGTTCCTGTCGTTTCTCCAGGTACCCCTCCATGGCGCAGATGCAAGAGGCGAAAGCGAGAAAGGATATCGACCAATCTGCCTCCAGGAGGGCGCCCCGTGCCAGAACGGTGGTGGCGAAAAGCAGCAGCGATCCCGACAAGTGGTCGCGAGTTTTCTTCTTGATGCCGAGGAAGAGCAGGAAGGCCCCGATCGCACCAATCAGCGCGTCGTACCAGGTCGGAGCGTTGGCAAACACCAAGAAACCGATGATCAGATAAATCGAGATCATCCCGATGTACTCGAGCTTGATTTTGCGGCCGTGCCTCTCGATTGCCGTCGGGACGTAGTCGGACATTGAGGTCATTTCGCGTCGAGACGTCGCCTGGTCTACCATCGATGATCTCTACGAGGTCTGAAAATTCCAGCGGCTACCGACTCGGTCCCCAAAGCGGGAAGAAGCCTACCTTAGTTGCGAAGGCTCAGCTGTCTTGCCAGATCTCAGTCGAGGCTGGCTACCGCGGGAAGTCTGGCTCCTGGCTGATAAGGTCCTGCCCGATGAAACCCGACACTTTCGGCAGCCAACCAGAGCTCGTTCTGGATCTGTTGGCCGACCTGGAGCCCGAGCGCAGGATACCAGGCCGCAATTTCACCAAGGCGGACTTGCAGTTTTATCGCGTAGATGGTTTTGGCATTGCACTCAAGACCTACGTTGCACGCGGCATATTGGCTCGTTGGGTGTTCGGTCGCTTATTGACAAGCCGTGAGTGCTCGGCCTATCGGGCTGCTGAGGGTGTTGCAGGTCTGCCCGAATTTCTGGGTCGGATGGGCCCGGCTGCGCTGGCCACAGAATGGCTACCTGCTCGATCTCTTGCCGAGAGACAGGGTGAAATCGTCGATTCGAGCATCTTCGATCGACTGACCGTGATCGTGGAAGCTTTGCACCAACGGGGCATCGCGGTCGCGGATCTTCATCGGGGCGACATTCTCCTGACCGACAACAATGAAGTGTTCCTGGTCGATTTTGCGATGGCTTGGACTCTCGGGCAACGGCCGAGCCGATTGCGCCGCGCCATCTTTTTCCACCTTTGCAGGCTCGATTTGATCGCCTTGGCGCGAATTCGAGCGCATTTTCTCGGGGGTGACATCGAGGAGGCGGTAAGAGAAATCGGCGGCACGACGGTCAAGTGGCATCGATGGGGTCGTCGGTGCAAGCAGGTCTGGAATCGCATCCGCGGCCGTTCTCGAAGATGATCTCGAGATTCCTTGGTAGAGACTCGGATGCGCTTGTGAATAGTGCGGGCTGGGAACAAGATGGGCTATTCTTCGGCCTAGAGAGCTGAATGAACCCATAGCAGCCAGCGATTCCATGGCATTGGATCAACCAGAACCGACTTCACAAACCGACGGGAGGGGGACTTTCCCCTTTCTTCTCAGGTACGCCCGTCGCTATCTTGGGTGGGCTGTTCTGGCGTTTGCCTCGATCTCGATTTATGCCCTTGCATCGGGCGCGAGCATCTATCTGATCGATCCGATCTTCAGCGACGTCCTTCTCAGCTCAGAGGCCCCTGATGGTCCGTTAGGGATGCGGGCGCCGGAAAAGTACCAGGGAGAGGATCGCCGGATCGAGGGTGTCGCGGGATGGCTCAATCTTCGTCAGCACTTCGACCGCGGCTACCACAGTCTGAAGAAGAGATTCGGTATCAACACCGACAACGTGGTCTATTTTGTACCGCTGTTGGTCATCATCGTGTTCTGGCTTAGGGGCCTGACCGATTTTCTCAGCGGATACGCGTTTCAGAGGATTGGCCTCGGTGTCACCACGGATATCAGGAATGACATTTTTTCTCGCATTGTCAGTCAGTCGACCCGTTTCCACACCGAGCACACGACCGGCGAGTTGGCCAGCCGTGTGATCAATGATGTGTCGTTGATGCAGGTAGCCGTTTCCACGCGCGTGCTGGATTTCTTCCAGCAGGCTGCGACGGTGGTCGTACTTCTGGCGCTGTTGTTTTCTACCAATCTCAAGCTGGCCTTTATCGTCCTGATTGCGGCCCCTGCGCTCATATATCCAATCATCCGATTTGGCCGTGGCATGCGTCAGACCAGTCACAGCAGTCAAGAGCGAATGGCAGATCTCAGTCAGCTACTGATCGAAGCGGCCCGTGGCTACCGAGTGGTGCGTGCGTTCGGGATGAAAGACTTCGAGGTGCGGAAGTTCGCCGCTGCGACCCGTAGCCATCTCGAGGTTCGCCTGAAGTCGTCGGTCTTCGCTAATCTCTCGGGGCCGGTCTTTGGAGCGATCGCCTCGGTTGGAGTCGCGGCATTCTTGATCTATACCGGTCGAGCGATCCGCTCCTACGAATTGACTGCAGCTGTCGTGTTGCAGTTCTTGCTGAATCTCGTACTGCTGTACGACCCGGTCCGCAGGCTGAACAAAGTGCACCTGCAGATTCAGGAAGCGATTGCTGCGGTTCTGAGGGTCGAGGATCTGATGGCCATTCCGCTGGACGTCGAAGAGGCGCCTGATGCCATCACGGTCACTGGATTCAAGCGCAATATCGTCTATGAAGATGTTGGGTTCAGCTACGGCGAGCTCCCGGTGCTCGACCATGTTGATTTGGAGGTCACCAAGGGCGAGGTTGTTGCGTTGGTGGGTCCTTCTGGCTCCGGCAAGACCACTCTAGTAAGCCTGCTTTTGCGCTTTTTTGATCCGACTTCGGGTCGAGTGCTCGTCGATGGACACGACCTGCGTGATCTCTCGTTCAAGAGCTTGTCGTCCTTGGTGAGCATTGTGACCCAGGATACGGTGCTCTTTGATGACACTGTCCGCAACAACATAGCCTATGGCCGCGAGGACCTACCTCTGTCGGAGGTTCGTGAGGCTGCCAGAGCGGCATTTGCCGACGCTTTCATTCAAGCCATGCCCGATGGCTACGATTCCCGGATCGGAGAAGGTGGCTCGAAGTTGTCGGGCGGACAACGACAGAGACTGGCAATCGCTCGCGCACTGTTGAGCAATGCGCCCATATTGATCCTCGACGAAGCTACCTCTCAGTTGGATTCAGAGGCTGAGACTCTAGTCAAGCAGGCACTCTCGAATCTAATGCGTGACCGAACGACTCTGGTAGTGGCCCACCGGCTGGCAACGATCACTTCTGCGGATCGCATCGTGGTTCTCGAGGCTGGAAGGATCACCCAGATCGGAACGCATCTCGAGCTTGTGGATGCCGGTGGACCTTACAAGCGGCTCTACGATCTGCAGTTCATATCGGTAGTTGGAGCAGCCGGTTCCCGGATGGCCGGATAGAGTGCAGAGCTTGGCTGACTTCCCGAGATGTGAGATAAAACAATGCAGGCGCTAATTCTAGCAGGCGGTAGTGGAACCCGGTTTTGGCCAGTGAGCCGAAAGAAGACGCCCAAGCAACTGCTCGCCTTCGGTGAGACCGAGAGTCTGTTGCAGGCCACGGTCTCTCGCCTTCAACCGCTGGTAGGGCCAGAGTCGGTGTGGGTCTGCACCACGGCCGCTCTGGCTGCCGAGGTGCGAGCACAACTACCTGAGGTTCCGGCGAACCAGATTCTCGAGGAGCCGGTGGGTCGAAACACCGCGTTGGCCATTGGATGGTCGGTAGGCTGCCTGCCCAAAGAGCTCGCCAACGATGTGATCGTCGTACTGCCCGCTGACCATCACATCGAGGATGTGGAAAACTTCCAAGCGACACTCGAAGTGGCTGCGTCTGCCGCAGCTAGTCAGGACTCGATCTTGACGCTTGGAGTGCGTCCCACACGTGCTGAAATCGGATACGGATACCTGGAGCTCGGAGAGACCCTGGACGAGCCGAGCAAGATTCGGAGAGTGCTCAGATTTACTGAGAAACCAGATCTCGAGTCGGCGCGGGAGTTTGTTTCGAGTGGCAACTATCTCTGGAACGCAGGGATCTTCGTGTTCCGTGGTCGGGTTCTTCTCGACAGGCTGCGGCAGTACCAGCCGGAGTTGGCAGAAGGCCTGGCTGAGATCGAGACGAGTCCGAGTCGCTTGGTCGAGATCTATTCAGATCTTCCGGCGATCTCGATCGATCACGGTCTCATGGAGAAATTGACCGATCTTGGAACGGTGCCTCTCGATTGCGGCTGGACCGATCTTGGTTCTTGGGAAGCAATGTGGGAGCAGCTGGCACCCGACAGCGATGGGAATGTTGTCAGGGGCGAGGTGATCTCGATCGACTCGAAGAATAATCTCTTGATGTCGACAGACGGCTTGGTGGCGGCAATTGGAGTGGAGGGCCTCGTGATCGTCAAGACTCGAGATGCCGTGCTCATAATTCCAAAAGAGAGATCCCAAGAGGTGCGCCAGATCGTTGAGCAACTTGCGGCGACCAGTCGCGATGACCTTCTCTAGCAAGATTCTGCGATGCCGGTGACGCTATCCATCGCCGAGAAGGAATTTCGTCTGGGTGAGCTGCCGATACCCTTGAAACTGAGTGAGGTGCTTCCGGGGCTAGGCCCTTGGGAGGTCGAGATTGGTTTTGGCAAGGGGCGATATCTGCTGAAGCGGGCCTTGGAGAGCCCTGAAGTCAGATTTCTTGGGGTCGAGATGGCCAACGCCTACTACCGTTTGGCTCAAAAACGAGCTCGACATCGACAACTTGCCAATCTCATCCTGGTCCGAGGCGAAGCCCTGTTTGTGTTGTCGAGTGTGTTGCCCTCCGAATTCGCAGCGGCGGTTCATGTCTATTTCCCCGATCCTTGGCCCAAGGCTCGCCATCAAAAGCGAAGACTTTTCGATCCTGAAACGGTAGATCTGGTTCTGAGCCTGCTGCGCCCCGGCGGAACTCTCTACTTTGCAACCGATCATCTCGACTATGGTGACGCAGTACGAGAGCTCCTGATGACCTATCCAGCTGTCGCGGTGGCAGAAAGAGAGCGGATGTGGGACGACGGCGCCAGGACCAATTACGAGGCGAAGTACATGACCGAAGGCCGACCGATTCTGCGACTCGAAATCACTCGAACAGCGCACGAGACCGGGAGTCTTCTACATCCACTGGGTGAGCCTGGGGTCGTGGCGGCTACCTGCCACCGGACGGGCACATGATCCCTCCAGAGGCGATGGGTTGAAAACCTTTGCCGCGCTAGCTCCCTACTTTCGCCGTCATCGGCTACAACTGGCGATCGGTATGGCCTGCATCCTTTTGTCCGTCAGCTTTGGTCTTGTCACGCCCGTCTTGGTAGGGGAGGCTGTGGACGCTCTGCGGAGTGCGTTCACTCGTCGAGCTTTGTTTCGTTACTCGGCTCTCCTTCTTGGGGTCACTCTTGTCCAGGGATTCTTCAGTTTTTTCCAACGAAAGATCTTGGTGAGTATGAGTCGAGACATCGAATTCGAGCTCCGCGATAACTACTTCGCTCATCTCGAAAAGATGTCGCAGGGTTTCTTTCAGGACCACCACACTGGCGACCTGATGGCCCGCGGTACGAACGATCTCCAGGCGGTCAGAATGATGTGCGGTCCGGCGATCATGTACAGCACCAACACTCTTCTCACGGCTGCCGGCGCTCTCTATCTCATGTCGAGAATCAATGTCGGGCTAACGTTGCTCGCTCTTTGCACACTGCCGCTGGTCGCCGTGATCACGACAGTTTTTGGTCAGCATATCCATCATCTTTTTCAACGAGTGCAGGAGCAGTTCGCAGCCTTATCGACCCATGTGCAGGAGCATTTGGCGGGTGTGCGCGTGATTCGCGCCTATGCGCAAGAGGCGGCGTCACGAGACAGATTCGAGTGCCTGAACACCGAGTATGTCAACCGCAATCAGGCATTGATCCGTTGGACGGCAGCCTTCCAACCTTTGCTTCACGGCCTTGTCGGAATCGGCTTCGTTGCGGTCCTCTGGCATGGTGGAGGCCTGGTCTCGGTGGGCCAGATCACGGTGGGTCAGTTTGTGACCTTTACATTTTTCTTGGGCAAGCTGGTCTGGCCAATGATCGCGATCGGCTGGGTGATCAATTTACTCCAACGTGGGGCCGCCTCGATGGGCCGGATCTTGGCGATCCTCGAGGCCGAGCCAGCCATCAAGGACGAGGTCGGTTGTTTGCAGCAGTCGGTCCGAGGGGAAATCGTTTTTCGCGATCTGACTTTCTCGTACGATCAAGCCCCGCCCGTACTGGTTGGGATTGACTTCACAGTGCCCGCCGGCAGCTCGGTAGCCATCGTCGGCAGAACGGGATCCGGAAAGAGCACTCTGTTGTCCCTGATTCCAAGACTGTGGGATCCCCCCGAGGGTACCGTGTTCATCGACGATTCCGATGTGCGGAAGTATTGCTTGAGCGAGTTGCGGAGCTCGATCGGTGCGGTTCCCCAAGAGACCTTTCTCTTCTCCGATACGCTCGAGGCCAACATCGCTTTCGGTCGGTCCTCTGCCACGACTCAGGAGGTGCTCCGGGCGGCGTCGCTTGCCGGTCTCGAAGCCGATCTGGAGTTGTTGCCAAATGGCCTCGAGACGCTGGTCGGGGAGCGGGGGGTGACACTTTCCGGTGGTCAGAAGCAGCGGGTCGCCCTGGCGAGAGCTCTTTTGAAGAATCCGCAGATACTCCTCCTCGATGATTGTCTCTCTGCAGTCGATACCAACACGGAAGAAAGGATCCTGACGAACTTGAAAGCTGCGTCGCGGGGTCGAACTCTCTTCCTGGTCTCGCATCGGATCTCGACTGTGAAGAGCGCAGACCAGATTGTTGTTCTGGATCGTGGAAGGGTTGTTCAGCACGGGAGCCATAGAGATCTGCTCCGGGAAGAAGGGCTGTATTTGGATCTTCACCGACGCCAGCTTTTGGAAGAGGAGCTTGCTGCAGTCTGATTGGAGACGTTATGGGCGAATGGATCGATTGGGGCAGGGGCAAATGCAAGATCGCGGTAGGCTGAGGCCGGCATGAGAGTCGTTGTTCCAGGTGGATCAGGACTCATCGGTCGGGCTCTGGCTGAGGAATTGTCGGGTAGTAGGTTCGAGACCGAGATTTTGAGTCGGAGACCCGAGTCGGTCGAAGACTTGCCAGAGGGCGCGGTCGCCCGGAGATGGGATGGACGATCCGCGGCGCCGCTGGCTGAGCTCATTGATGGAGCATCGGCAGTGGTGAACCTGATCGGCGAGAACATCGGGGCCGCCCGTTGGACCGATGCAAGAAAGAAGTCCCTATGTGCCAGCCGGATCGACGCAACCCGAGCGGTGGTCGAAGCCATCGAGTCGGTTGAGCGCAAACCTGCGGTTCTCTTGCAAGGCTCGGCGGTCGGGTTCTATGGTGCCACTAGTCAGGGCGAAGTCGGCGAAGATGCAGCCCCGGGCACTGATTTTCTCGGACAGCTCTGCCAGGCCTGGGAGTCGGAAAGCGCGGGTGTAGAGGCGATGGGTGTGCGGCGAGTGCTACTTCGGACCGGCATTGTCCTGAGCCGCAGCGGGGGAGCGCTGCCCAGGATGGCCACCCCGTTTCGACTCTTTGTCGGTGGCCCCATCGGATCCGGTCGCCAATGTGTTCCCTGGATCCATATCAAGGACGAGGTCGGTGGGATTCGTTTCCTGCTCGAGAATGAGTCGGCCGCGGGTGTATTCAATCTTACGGCGCCCGATGTCGTTTCCAATCGCGAATTCAGTCGAGCTTTGGGAATGGCACTTCGGCGGCCGAATTTCCTGCCCGCACCTGGCTTCGCCTTGAAACTCATTCTGGGCGAGATGAGCACTCTGGCGCTGGACGGCCAGTGTGCAGTGCCGACCCGTCTGCTCGAAGCCGGGTATGCCTTTCGCTTTTCCGACGTCGACTCGGCTTTGCAAGACATCTACGGCTAGCCGGTCAATTGCCGATAGGCTTGCGGAGCTCATCGATACGCTGGGCGACCTGCTCCTTGAGCTCGGGTGGTGTGTAGATGCGGTAGCGGTCTATCCGCTCCAGGTGCCTGATGAAGTGACTCGCCTCTTCCATCGGCTCCAGCTCACCATCAAATCGGCGCACCAACACTCGGCTTTCCCCTAGACGATGAGGATCTTTGGCGGCGTGGGACACCAGGATGCGGGGTGAGCCAAACTCCTCTTGGAGCCTAGGCACCAGCTCTTCGAACTGTTGGCGCTCTTTACGGCTCAGGTGCTCTCTGGTCTCAAAGACCATTGGATAGTACTTTCGCTCGGTGACTGCCAGAGCGTGCCTGCTCTCCGACTCACGCATCGCTGTCATGACCGAGAAGTCGGTGTGATCCAGAAAGGCCTTTGGGTCGGTAGGCCAAAGATGGGACTTCTCTCGGAGCCACTCGTTGAAATGAAGCTCGAAGGACTTCCCCTTGGTGTTGAAATAGACCTGCGTAAACATGTAATAGCGAGCCATTACCAGGGCTTCCAGGGCATGCACACCACCCTCTGCCACTCCGATGCCCCAATCGCCGGTTTGCGGATCCTCGAGCGGCAGCATGGTGTCCAGCAGTCGCTCCAAGTCGAAGTTGCCATACCGGACGCCACAGAATCGGCTATCACGCAAAAGATAATCCATCTTGTCGACGTCGAGCTGACCCGAGATGATCTGGGTCAAAAGGCGCTCGGTCGAGTCCTCGGGCGCTGAAAGCAGACGTTGGACATCCGCCGGTTGGACTCCATCCCCCAGCTCCTCGAAGATGTCTTTGATCTCATCGAGCTCGAGAATGCGACAGGTCATTTCTTCGTGGTCGATACCCTCTTGGAATAGTTCCTCAGCGGAATGGCTAAAGGGTGCGTGACCGATGTCATGGAGAAGAGCCGCAGCGCGAATCGATCGACGGCCGTGGCTGCGCGGATCGTCGTCGAGAATGCCGCCACCCTTGGAAGCCAACGCGTCATAGACCCGGCCGGCGAGTGCCATGGCGCCAAGAGCGTGGCCAAAGCGGCTGTGCTCCGCGCCCGGAAACACCAGATAGGTAAACCCGAGTTGTCGAATTGATCGAAGACGTTGCAGCGGACGGCTGTCGATGAGAGCCTGCTCGAGTGAGTCGGCGTGGACAAAGCCGTGTATTGGATCTCGAAACGATGCGACTGGCAGCATTAGGCGCTCTCGGTCTCGACAGTCCTATCGGTCGACCTTATCGGTCGACGCTGTCCTCGCCTTCGGAACGGGCGATGATCGCTGCGCCACACGAGTCGCTGAAAACATTGACCACCGTCCGATACATATCGAGAGGTCGGTCGACTGCCAACATTGCGCCGACGATTACATCGACTTCGGGTCCGCGGAGATTGACCGCCTCCAAGACAATGAAAATGATGACAAGCCCTGCCGAGGGAACCGCGGCGGCTCCGATCGACGCGAGCAACGCCGTGAGGACTACGAGAAGTTGTTGCCAAATCGACAGGTCGATTCCCAGGACTTGAGCGATGAATAGCACTCCGGCACATTCGTAGAGAGCCGTGCCATCCATGTTGACTGTCGCACCCATCGGTAGGACAAACGAGGAAACCCGATTGGATACCCCCATTTTCTTTTCGACGGCGTTGATGGTCACCGGAAGGGTGGCAGCCGAGGAGCTGGTCGAGAAGGCCATAGCCATCGCCTCGCGCATGTTCCGGAAATGAACTCGTGGTCGGATACCACCCACCAGGCGCAAGAGCATCGGCAGGGTTACAAACAGATGAAAGGAAAGACCGAGCGCGATCGTCACCATATACATGGCCAACGGACGAAAGGAGTCCAGCCCGGAGGTTCCGACGACGCGAACGATCAATCCGAAAACGCCGATTGGGGCAAACCGAATGACCCCCGATGTCAGACGCATCATGGCCTGGAAGCCGGCGCCAAACAGGTCGGTGAGAAGGGTTCTGGGTTTCTCCGAGAGGACTGAGACGCTGACCCCAAACAGGATGGAAAAAAAGATCAGGGCCAGCATGTTGGGCTTTGCCGCAGCCGCAATCACGTTCTGAGGAACGATATCGAGGAGAAGCTCGGCTGGCGAGCTGGGCGTCGAGACCTCCTGGAAGCTGGTCTGTTCGACTCCTGCGATGTTGGAGTCGGCTCCCGGTCTCAAGACGTTGACGAGAACCAGACCTGCCAGTGCGGCCAACGCACTCGTGAGCAGGTAATACCCCATGGTCTTGCTAAACAGTCGGCCCAGACTCCTTCCCGCTCCGACCGACGCTACGCCCGTGACGATAGACGTAACCACCAGAGGCACAATAATCATTCGCAGGAGGCGAATAAAAAGTGTCCCGAGCCAGGCGAACCAGGGGACGACCTTCACTCCTCCGACCAGGCCCACGATGGTGCCCAGAAGCATGGCGATGAGGATTTGCCAATGAAGGAGTTGGTACCAGGCTTTGGGCTGAGTCTCTTCCATGGCAATCGACGTTATGGCATCAACCGGCAATGACGCAACCGACTACGCCCTCTTGGTTCAGTTCGAGTCGACTAGATCGGTTCTGGGTTCCAGGCGATTCTTCGTACCTTCTGCTGATCGCCCAGATTCTTCAACAGGTCTCGGATGACGGCTCCGTCGGGTGGTACAACGAGGTCTGGAGCCACTTCCGCAAGAGGTTCCAAAACAAATCGCCTTGTTCTGAGCCGAGGGTGCGGGATGATGAGCTCGGGTGTATTGATGACCTGACTGCCCCAGAGTAGCAGGTCGATATCCAAGGGACGCGCTGCGAATCTCGGCCCTGGTCTTCGTCCAGCCTCCCACTCGAGTTTCTTGGTGATCGATAAGAGCTCTTCGGGACTCGAACAGGATATGCCTACAAGGACAGAATTCAGGAAATCAGGTTGGTCAGCAGCTGGGGTTGGGGTTGTTACGAGTAGAGGTCCAACCCGCGGGCAGTCGAGCAGCGGAGAAATCTGTCGGATTGCGTCTCGAAGGATGATTTCGGAGGGTCCGAGGTTGCTGCCTAGGCCGAGGGCTATCAGGGAAGGAGAGGTTGTCTCAGCTCTCGTCTTTTACCTCCTCGTCCCCATCGGCTTTCTTCTTTTTCGCAGTTGTCTTGGCCTTCTTTGTTGCCTTGGCCTTGGCCTTTGGCTTTGCTTTCTTCTTGGCCCGGGTCTTGGTCTTGGCCTTTGGCTTGTTGCCCAATTCCTTGGCCAACTCCGCCTGATCTCCCTCACAACTGGGGCAGATCAGCTGGCTTTTACCCAGATCGTAGAATTTGGTCCCGCAATTCAAACACTCATGCTTATTTCCAAGTTCGACCATGACTGATTTTCCTCGCCACTGAGAGAGCGGGACGGTAGCATCTGGCTTGAAAGCCTGTCAACAAGAAAAGTTGCTTCGCCAATCTGCGAGCGGTAGCATGACGCCTGCCGCGCCAGTCCATCTGGGCATGGTTGGGTGAGAGGCAGGGCGCGGGGAATCAACTTTTTTCAGCTAATTCACATGAACTACCGAGTAGTCGCGATGACGACATGTGCCGTCTGGTTGGCCACTGTAGCCCTGGTGGGCTCGCAGGACCTGCCTCATCCCAGACAAGAGGATCTGGAGCCCTCCGAGCGCTTGGCCGCGTTGGTGAATCGCGTGCGCTCGGAGCAGCAGAAAGTTTCCACCTTGGAGGCCGGATTTACTCAGATTCGTGAGAGTTCGATGCTCATTGAGCCTGTCGAATCAAAAGGTGTATTTTCCTATGCCTCACCGGATCGGGTGCGCTGGGAGTACCTGTCGCCAAATCCCATTTCCATGCTGATAACGGGCGATGAAATGACGACTTGGTACCGCGATATCGCTCAGGCTGAGCGCGTGCGAGTGGGGCGTCACTCACAACGGGTTTTGAAATATCTTGGCGCAGGAAGCACCATGGATGACCTGCTCGAGTATTTCTCGGTTTCGCTCACCCTGCCGAGAGATCAGTCGCAGCCCTACAAACTCGAGCTGGCCCCCAAATTCGACAAAGTTGCCAAACGTCTCCAGGGAATGAGCGTGTGGATCGACCCTGAGCTCTTCTTACCGTTGCGTCTGCGCTATATCGAAGCGGATGGTGATGTAACGGATATGCGCTTCGAAGACCTCCGGGTCAACGGCGGTCTTCCTGAGGAGCGTTTCAATCTGGATATACCAACAACCGTTGAAGTCCGCCACGTCGAGCTGGATCGCTCGAGCGGTTTGCAGTAACTGCACTCCTGAGCCGCATCCGCGTCTCGACAAATCAATGAGTCTGAGCTTCAAATTGCTGGCCGTCGACGGTCTGGCCCGTAGGGGAAGGCTGCGCTTGCCCCATGGCGTCGTCGAGACCCCCGCATTCATGCCCGTAGGTACTCTCGGTGCCGTCAAGGCCATGACGCCGAGTGAGCTCGAGGAGGCTGGCGCCAGCATCATGCTCGCCAATCTGTACCACCTCTCTCTGCGTCCTGGCATCGACGCCATCGCATCGATGGGTGGTCTTCATAAGTTCGTCGGCTGGGAAGGGCCGATCCTGACCGACAGCGGCGGCTTCCAGGTTTTCAGTCTCGGGGCCCTGCGTCAGGTAACAGATCGAGGCGTAGCCTTCCAGAGTCACCTGGATGGTCAGGCTCTCGAGCTCACGCCCGAGTCGGTTGTGGAGGCTCAGGTCAGGATGGGGGTAGATATCGGGATGATCCTAGACGAATGCTCGCCCTGGCCGGTGGACAAGAGCGATGCCGAAATCGCCGTCGACAGGACTACACACTGGGCCGAACGCGCCAGAGAGGCCTGGAGCAAAGAGTCGTCGTCGATGTTCGGTATCGTCCAGGGGAGCGTCTATCCCGATTTGCGCATCAAGGCCGCCGAGCAGTTGGTAGCTCTCGACTTTGCCGGCTATGCCATCGGAGGAGTCAGTGTTGGTGAGCCCTCGAACAACAGACGGGCCGTGGTCGAGATGTCATCCGAGCTGCTTCCCGCCGCGAAACCCCGGTATCTCATGGGTCTGGGTACGCCCGTCGACATCCTGCATGGGGTGCAGCAAGGAGTGGATCTTTTCGACTGCGTGCTGCCATCGAGGAATGCTCGTCATGGTGTCCTCTACACCAAGAAAGGCGTGTTGCGGATCAAGAACTCGCGCTTCAAGACGGACACCAGGCCCATTGACGACACCTGCGAGTGTGTTGCTTGTAGGTCGGTCAGCCGCGCTTTTGTGCATCATCTGATTCGGGCGGGTGAGATAACCGGTGCGGTGCTGGCAACACAGCACAATATCCGGTTCTATCTTGACTTTGTCAATCAACTCAGGGAAGCTATCGTGTCCGAATCGTTGGCGGTTCTGGCCTCCGAAGTTAGGGAGAGTTACCCTGCAAGCGATTCGCCTGTTGAGTCATCACAGAGTTACGATTCAGCCGGTTCTATCCCCTGACCAGAAGGGGTTCTAGGTAGAGTTTCGTTCCACGGAAGGAGTGGCTCGATGGTTTTGTTGGGATCAATGCTGACATTTGCTGAAGGGACCGGAGCGCCTGCTTTGGTGCAATTCGTGCCAATCGTGCTGGTATTTGGGATCTTCTATTTTCTTCTGATCGCGCCGATGCGCAAACGCCAAAAAGCACTGCAGACCCTGGTCGGAAATCTCAAGAAAGGTGACCGAGTGGTAACCAACGGCGGGTTGTACGGGACCGTGGCCGGTGTTGAAGAAAAGATCGTGTTGCTCAAGGTTGCAGACAATGTGAAGGTCAAAGTAGCCAAGTCTGCTATCTCAGGCCTCGAGGGCCAAGAGGGCGAAGGGGACGGCAAATGAACAAGAAGCTGCTGTGGCGAGGGATGCTCATCCTGTTCGTCGCCGTCTTGGCGATCGTCTCAGCCTATCCACTCGCCGAGAGCCTCAAGCTCGGCTTGGATCTGCGTGGCGGAATCCATTTGGTTCTGCAGGTCGAAGTCGAAGACGCGGTTCGATCCGAGCGGACAAAAGATCTCGATCGTCTGATTCAAGAGTTGCGCGATGCGGGTTTGACCGCGGTGAACGCGGAGCCTGGCTCCAGCACTTCGTTTGTGGTTTCCGGCGTGCCCCGAGACAAGGACAGCGAAGTCGGAAGAATAGCGACCGAGTATCTTCCAGGATGGTCTTGGAACCGCCGCGGCGAGACGATCGAGTTCGAGATGCAGCCAGCCAACGCCGCGGAGATTCGGAATTTGGCGACCGTTCAAGCGGTCGAAACCATCCGAAATCGTATCGACGAGTTCGGTGTCGCTGAGCCTGTGATTGCGAGACAAGGTCTCGACGGTGACCGTATCGTCGTTCAGTTGCCTGGAGTCGACGACCCCGAGCGGGTCAAGTCGCTGATCAAGAATACCGCGTTCCTGGAGTTTCGACTCGTCATGTTTCCACTCGGCGGAGGTGGTGTGGCGAGCCGCGAGGAGATTCTGGCCAACTACAACGGTCAGATTCCTCCTGGTATCGAGATCTTCAAAGGGAGCATTCGCGATGCCGAAGGAAACTCGATCGGCGAGCAGTTCTATGCGGTGGAGAACCGCGCTGTAATTAGCGGTCGCGATCTCAAGACGGCCCGTCCGGGAATCGGCGAATTCAACCAGCCGGTGGTCAACTTCTACCTTACACACGAGGGTGGCAAAATTTTCGCTGAAGCAACCGGGGCCAATGTCGGCAAGGGCCTGGCGATTGTGCTTGATGGGCGAGTCGTATCGGCGCCGAATATCCGGTCCCGAATCGGCGACTCTGGGATCATCGAGGGCTCATTTACGCGGCAAGAGGTCGAGGATCTATCGACCGTGTTGCGTTCTGGTGCGCTCCCGGCTGGAATTACTTACCTGGAACAGCGTATGGTCGGTCCGGCGCTTGGGAAGGACTCGATCGAGCAAGGACTCAGAGCTGGTTTGATCGGGCTCGCTATGGTCGTCGTGACCATGCTCGTGGTTTACAAGGGTACCGGGGTGAATGCGATCGTTGCGCTCGGTCTCAACATCTTGCTGATTTTTGGCGCCTTGGCCTACTTCGGTGCCACCCTGACCCTGCCCGGTATTGCGGGCATCATTCTTACCATTGGCATGGCGGTAGACGCGAATGTGCTCATCTTCGAAAGAATTCGGGAAGAGCTGCATCACGGTAGGACCGTCAAGTCGGCGATCGACGCCGGTTTCAGCAAGGCTCTGTCTTCGGTTCTTGACGCCAATATCACCACCTTGATCGCGGCGGTCTTCTTGTTTCAATTTGGTACCGGCCCGATCCGAGGCTTCGCTGTGACGCTGTCGATCGGCATCATGGCATCGCTGTTTACGGCCATTTTCGTGAGCCGCTGGATCTTCGACGTGGTCATAGCAGGTCGACAGAGAGTGGAGAGTCTCTCGATCTAGCCAGGGTCAAACGACCCGGGACGAGAATATTAGGAGTAAGGGATGGAGTTTTTCCGCGACAGCAATATCGATTTCATGAAGTACAGAAAGTACTTCGTGTTCGTCTCGCTGGCCTTCATTGCCTTGAGCGTGTTGGAGGTTTTTGTCCAGGGCAATCTGAATATGGGTATCGACTTTGCAGGCGGCACCCAAATCACGGTCAAGTTCAAACAGCAACCCGAGATCGATCAGCTTCGTGATCTGATGTCTGACGCCGGCATAAAAGATCCGATGATTCAACAGTTCGGAACGGATGAGGCGAACGAAGCACTGATCAAAACGTCGAGTGTGCCCGGTCAAGAAGAGGGCAATCAGTCTCTTCTGCTCGAGGCGCTCGACGGCCAGTTCAACGCCGATGCGCCCAACGATTTCGATCTCAACCGGAGAGGCGGCGATGCTCTTGCCGATCTGCTGTTCACGCTCGACCCTGACGAGATCCGATTGCAGGATGAAGAGGTGGCGCGAAACCACTACCTCGAGGTTGCCGAGGGTGTGCTCGAGATTCGGCGTCAGGAAGGAATTCTGGAGTCCTGGGATTCCGTTTCGATGGTGCCGGTAGTCAGTGGCGAGACCCTGGCGGCTCTTCAGGGCAACACCTACTTGGGAGATTTTGCTGTTCTGGGCGTGGAGAGTGTGGGACCGCAGATCGGATCAGAGCTCCGCAGTCGAGGAATCTGGGCGGTGTTTTGGTCGTTGATCGGAATGCTTTGCTATATCACGATCAGATTCGAGCTCAGGTATGGCGTCGGCGCGCTTGTCGCTTTGATCCACGACGTCTTGGTGGTCTTGGGCTTTTTCACCCTTGCCGGGTTCGAATTCAACCTCACCACAATTGCAGGCTTTTTGACCCTGGTTGGATACTCAGTAAACGACACTGTAGTCGTGTTTGACCGAGTTCGCGAGAATCTGCGTCGTTCCCGGCGGGAATCACTCGTGACAATCTTCAACAAGAGTCTCAATCAGACTCTCTCTCGCACTATCCTGACCTCCGGCACAACCCTGATGGCGGTCGGCAGCCTACTGTTTCTGGGTGGCGATGTGCTTCGAGGCGCAGCTTTCATCTTGACCGTCGGAGTCATCGTGGGTACGTACTCGTCGATCTATGTAGCCAGCCCCTTCGCTATTCTGTGGGAAAAGTTCGTCACTCGCCGTCGCCAGCGTGCGGCTCTCGCCAAGTAGCTTCAGACCCAAACCCTCGAGACCTGCTGTCGTAGCTCCGTCCGGTCGTGTGTCTTTTACCGGAGGGAGCGGCTGTCTCCTCTATAATCGAAAGTCGATTCGCCGAGTAGAAGTCGGGTAGAAAGAGTGCGCGACAACCCATGCCGGACCTCAAGGGAGCACGCGGTAGCCGTTCAAAGCCTCTCATCGAGGTGCGCGACGATGTTTCCTTTGAAGATATTGTCCTAGAGCTCGAGAAACACAACAGGGGTGTCGACAGAGATCGTTTGCTTGCCATTCACGATTTCTCGAGACAGATGCATGCCGATCAGGTTCGGCGTTCGGGCAAGCCCTATTTGACTCACCCTCTCTATGTGGCCTACCTGTTGGCAAATCTCGGTTTCGACGAGACCTGTGTCGCGGTGGGACTGCTGCACGATGTGCTCGAGGATACCCTCACCACGCGAGAGGTCCTCACAAACGAATTTGGCGCGGAGATTACTGAGCTTGTCGATGGGGTCACCAAGATTGGGCAACACTCCTATGTCGGTCGGGACGACTCCCAAGCTGAGACCTTTCGCAAGTTGCTGCTGGCCTCGGCGCGAGATATCAGAGTCATCTTGGTAAAACTGGCAGATCGCCTTCACAACATGATGACCCTCGAGCACATGCCGACTGAGGCGCGCGAGAGAATCGCCAGGGAAACGCTCGAGATCTATGCTCCAACCGCCCACAGACTGGGCATGTCCAAGGTTCAAGGGGATTTGGAAGATCTCGCTTTCTTCCATCTCCATCCCAACCAGTACGCAGATCTCAGACGTGAGCTACAGGAGAAAATCAAGCACGGCAAGGATGCAACCGAAAAGATACGCAAACGTCTGATTCAAGTGCTGAAAGAGGCTGGGATCGAGGCTGAGATCAGTTTCCGCATAAAACGGTCGTATTCGATCTACACCAAGATGCGACGACAAGGCATCGATGTATCTCAGTTATTCGACTATTTGGCCTATCGCATCATCACAACCAGTCTCCAGGACTGCTATTCCTGTCTCGGCGTTGTGCATCAAGTGTGGAGACCGATGCCTGGAAGGTTCAAAGACTACATCGCGATGCCAAAGCCCAACCTCTACCAGTCGCTCCATACAACACTGGTCAGCGAGAAGGGGCAGCCCTTCGAGGTGCAGATTCGAACCCGAGAAATGGATGTCATCGCCGAAGAAGGCATCGCGGCGCACTGGAGCTACAAGGAGGGTGACGGTGAGGGAGCCGAAGTCGATCAGAGCATCTCGTGGCTCAGACAGCTGATGGAGTGGCAAAAAGAGGTCGAGGACCCACGCGCTTTTCTCAATGCCCTGAAAATCGATCTCTACCCGGATGAGGTCTATGTCTTCTCTCCGAAGGGTGACGTCATGTCATTTCCACGCGGTGCGACACCGTTGGATTTCGCCTATCGGGTTCATACGGACCTGGGCCATCATTGTGTTGGAGCACGCATCAACGGCAAGCTCGAGCCGCTGCGTAGCGAGTTGAAGAATGGAGACATCGTGGAGATTCTCACCAACGCTTCGCGTCATCCGAGCCGCGATTGGCTGAGCTTTGTCCGAACCCCGCGTGCAAGGAACAAGATTCGATCCTGGCTGAACACCGAGCAGAAGAAACGGGCGACCGAGATCGGTCGCCGCATAACCGAGCGCGAGCTCAAAAAGCACAAGGTCACAATGAAGAAGTTCGTGGGCAGCGGAAAGATGCAGCGTTACCTCGAGTCGGAGGGCCTGGCCCGGGTCGAGGATCTGTTTGCTGCCATCGGTTTTGGCAAGTCGTCAGTGGGAACGGTTCTGGAACGCGTGCTCTCAGCCGAAGAGCTAAAGACCGTTGGCGAAGCCCCTGGGCCCATTCGGCGCGCTGTGACAAAAATGCTTCCATTCGGCAGCAACGCGATTGCTGTGCGAGGCAACCACGACCTGCTGGCCTACCTGGCAAAGTGCTGCAGCCCGCTTCCTGGCGAGTCCATCGTGGGCTACATCACGCGTGGAAAGGGCGTCTCTGTTCACTCAGCCGAGTGTGCGAACGTAAAGAACCTGCTTTTCCATCCAGAGCGCGAGATTGAAGTGGAGTGGGCCAAGAAGAGCGACGAAGTTTACCCTGTGGTGCTGATCATCGAGACCGAGGATCAGCCCGGAATGCTTGCACGCTTGACCGAGGTCATGGCCAAGCACAACAGCAACATCCGCCAGTTCGAGGCGGAGACCGAGGCGTCGGGCAGAGGTCTGATCGAGGTCGTGGTCGAGGTGGAAGACAGACGTCACCTCGAGAAGCTTCGTCAGAGTATTCGCTCGGTTCCTGGTGTGCTGGAGGTTGGTCGGCGACTCGGGCCTGGCTCTAGACTCGATGGTGCTTCAGGTTGAAGACTTCAGGTTGAAGACTCGGCGTCCTGCTCTTCCGCCTGCCACACTCTGACGCTCGGTTTCTGCACTTTTCCGCTGCGTAGACAACGGGTGCAGACCCAAATCCGTCGAGTCGTACCATCGACGACGGCGCGGACTCGCTGCAGATTCGGTTGCCATGTACGCGAAGTTACATTGTGAGCGTGACTGATGCTTCTGCCGGTTACTGTCTTCTTACTGCATATGGCGCATTGTTTGGACATGTTAAGTACCTCCTTGACAATCCTTTGCGAGGCCGCTTACCGTAGCAGAATCGAAGAACGGATCCAAGAGGAACCGAGTTGATAGAGCCAACTTTCATCGTGAGCCTGCTCCTGACCTGGGGGTCTGTGGCCATCTGGCAAGAAAGTTCTGGGGCAGGATTCATTCGGGCCGCTGTATCGAGATTTGGCCATAACACAATAAGTTCCGACTATCTGACTGTGGAGTAGGCCCTTGACAGAAACAAAACAAAGTTGTTACCTTGCGAGTATTGCTTTAACAGTTTGTGCACAAGGTTGCATAAACATTATGTTTTCAGGAGTTTCCTGACACGTGATCTGGTCTCGCTCAAAGGGTGTTATTGGTCTGGACGTAGGCAGTTCCGCTATCAAGCTCATAGAGTTGAAAGAGCGGAAGGCCGGTGAGTATCACTTGGTGCGGGTCGGCGTTGAGCCACTCTCGCCAGAGGCCATCGTGGATGGTTCGATCATGGATTCGTCTTTGGTGGTCGATGCCATTCAAAAGTTGAATAGCGATACGGGAGCGAAGGGTGTCAACTTCGCCACCTCGGTGTCGGGCCACTCGGTCATCATCAAGAAGATCCAAGTGCCGCCGATGCCCCCGGCCGAATTGGAAGATTCGATTCACTGGGAAGCCGAGCAGTACATCCCGTTCGACATCAACGACGTTCGCCTCGACTACGTCATCCTCTCCGAGGGTGGAATGGGTGATGAGTCGATGGAAGTGTTGTTGGTCGCGGTGAAACGAGACAAGGTCAACGACTATGTCTCGGTGATCAGTCAGTCGGGAAAGACACCCGCGATAGTCGATTTGGACGCCTTTGCGGTTCAGAACGCCTACGAGACGAACTACGATGTCGATCCTGAGAAGGTTGTAGCGCTTGTCAACATGGGAGCCGGTGTTACGAACATCAACATCCTTTCCCGGGGCGCAACCGTTTTCTGGCGTGACATTTCATTTGGTGGAAATCAGTTCTCAGAAGCTCTGCAGCGAGAATTCAATCTCTCGTTCGACCAGGCCGAGCAGGTAAAGCGAGGCGAGGATGTCGAAGGTTGTTCGGCAGCCGAAGCGCGCACGGTGCTCGATGCGGTCTCAGCAGAGATGGCTTCTGAGATTCAAAAGACTTTCGACTTCTTTGCAGCAACCGCCTCAGAAGACAGCGTAGACGAGTTGGTTGTTTCTGGAGGATGTGCTTTGACCGAGAATCTGGTCTCTGTGCTCAAGGAGCGTTTCGGCGTTTCTACCGAGTTGATGAATCCGTTGCGCCGAATTCATTACCGGGAGAACGACTTCGACGGCCAATGGCTCCAGTCCATCGCTCCGATGCTGACGGTGTCCGTGGGGCTTGCTGTGCGCAAGATCGGGGAATAGCGAGAAATGATCAAGATCAATCTCGTTGGTGAACGAAAGCGACCGGTTGCACCTAGTCAGGCTAGCCTGGTCTCCGGCCTCGAGGGCTCCAATGTCGGTAGCTGGGCTCTGCTCGGGCTGGTGCTTCTCGGTGTTCTGTTCGTACTCGGACACATGTTCCTGTTGAACGGAAAGATCGAGGATAAAACAGTCGAGGTCGCCGAAGCTCAGAAGGAAGTCGACGAACTGGAGCCCTATATCCGCGAAGTGGCAGAGTTCAAGGCGAGAAAAATAGAGCTCGAGCGCAAAGTCGCGGTGATCAACAGGCTCAAGGAAAATCAGAGTGGTCCGGTCAAGGTCATGGACCAGGTGTCGAGGGCGCTCCCAGAGCTTTTGTGGTTGAGGAAGATGGAAGTGGGCCCAACTGTGATCACCGTCACGGGCGAAGCCTTTAATACAAATGCTGTGGCCAACTTCATCGAGAATCTCGATCGGGTACCGGAGTTTCAGGAGCCGATTCTCAGAGATACCCAGCAGAAAAACCAGATCTACACTTTTGTGATCTCCTTCAACTACAGCTTTCGGCCTCCACAGACAGAGTCTGAGGAAGCGGAAGCGGTCGCAGCGGGATAGCGAGGGCCGGAAACCATGGAGTTTCGCACAGGTCTCGAAGACAAACCCTGGTTCGTTTCAGCCATTGTCGGGCTGGTTATTGGCGGCTTGATCTATTGGGGAGGCGACCACTGGCTGCTAAAGCCGAGAAAAGAGAACTTGACTCAGCTGGAGACTCAGCTCGCCGCTCTTGAAGTGAAAATTCAAGAGGGGCGTACTGCCAAGGCACAGCTGCCCCAATTCCGCCAAGAAGTCCAGCGTCTGGAGATGGAACTGGACAAGCTGCTCAGAATTCTCCCGGCACGACGGAATACTCCGGAGTTGCTGCGCAGGATCAGAGATCTGACCGATCAGGGTGATTTCGACTTGCAGCGGTTTACACCGGGTAACTTTATCGACCAGGAGTTCTACAGCGAATGGCCCATTGCCATCAGTCTCGAGGGCACGTATCACAACCTCGCCCTGTTGTTCGATCGGATTGGTCGATTCTCACGAATCATCAACATCGACGGGCTGAAGATCAATGTGGCCAAGGGACGTGGTTCGGACCATTCGATCCTGGCATCATTCAACGCCAAGACGTTCATCTACAAGGAATCTGTGCCGGTCGAAGAAGAGGAGGCCGTGGAGTAGGTGGCCGCCTACTGGATACGGTTGATGAGTAAGGTGACCCATATGGCGAAAAACTTTGGAAAGGCCCTGTCGATTGTGCTGATCTTCGGGATTCCTCTGGCGGCGACACCTGTACTAGCGCAAGAGGGCGACGAGGAAAGCAAAAGGCAGGTTGAAGAATCACTCACCTTCGCTCCAAACCAGGAGCACGACGAAGCCGTTGACGACATTCTTCGTGATGAGGAGGCGATGTTGGCTGGTGAGGGTTACTTTTATGACCCGGGTAACCGGCGCGACCCATTCAAGTCGCTGCTGGCAGCCAGGGAGAGAGTAGTTCTTCGTGGACCAAGGCCGGAAGGTATTCCCGGACTCCTGGTCGATGAGATTGATGTGACCGGAATCTATCTGACGGCTGATGGGCCAGTGGCTCAAGTGGCGTCAGCAGATAGAGAGAAGAGCTACCTGCTGCGAGTCGGCGACCAGCTCTACGATGGTGACGTCGTTAGCATCACTGGAAGTGAAGCAGTGTTTAAACAAATCGTGGACGACCCGACCGCTCTTAAGCCTTTTCGAGACGTGGTCAAGAAGCTCAACCCATGACCGAGACACGAGAAAATCGGACTCTCGATTGTGGGAGGGAGGCGAGCGCCATGCAAGGTATCGCGAATAGAACGAAACGGAGGGGAAGGTTGAA
Organism: uncultured Polyangiaceae bacterium; assembly: GCA_964195975.1. GTDB lineage: Bacteria > Acidobacteriota > Thermoanaerobaculia > Multivoradales > JAHEKO01 > CAXMQZ01. The sequence goes on from CAXMQZ010000135.1 coordinate 73,417, forward strand.
GTCCTTCATCGCCTGCGGTGGCATGACACTGGCGATTCTTGTGGTCGCCTGGGTCTCGAGCCCAGCGACAGCAGAGGCTGCAGCTACCCCCTCAGCCCAAAAGCGGGCTGCAGCAGCTGAGACTGGCCGTTCCAATGCGGTGCAGATCCAGTCGCTCAACATACGCGAAGGGGTTCTAGGCACCACACTGGATGTCGCCACCAACGGCGCTCCAGTCTGGACCACGTATCGCACCAGTGATGGCCATCTGGTTCTCGAGATGTCGAATTCGGTGCCGGGTGACTCGGTAACGGATCTGGCGCCAGGAGAAGGATTGCTGGAGCAAGTTCAGGTGGAAGTGGTCGAAGCTTCAGACCACACTCTGACTCGTCTCGTCATAAAAACGCGGGCCGAGGCTGAACACGCCGTGATCGCTGAGGGAACCCATCTGCGCGTTGACTTTACTCCAGTGGGTGGAATCGAGGCTGCTGAATGGCAGATCACCCCGGCAGAGACTCGAGCCGTGGCTGAGCCTCTCGAGGAAGTCGCTGCAGCCGAGCCATTGACTGATGAGCAAGTTACTCAGGAGTCAGTGACTGCGGAAGTCGAGGTCACCCCTGAGATCTACACAGCTCCTGTGGTAGTCGATTCGCCTGTGATGGTTGATTCGATAGAGCCGATCGCCGGTCCTTCGGGACGGCCGATGGGAGATGTCGTTGCCAGTCAGTTGCGAAACGTTTCCGTATACGAGGAGGCGGGTGGAACGGTCGTCAAGATCGAGGGCGACGGTGAGTTCTACTACTCGACACTCTCCTTGCAGGCACCGGATCGCTTCGTCATCGATCTCATGGGCGTCGTGAACAGCGCTCCCCAAGCGAGCATCCCAGTCGAGAGCGAACACGTAGAGCGAATTCGGATAGCCCAGTTCAAACCGTATCCAGAACCGATCTCCCGAGTTGTGGTTGATCTACGAGAATCGACCAACGCTCGACTCGTCGCGCAGGCGGACGGAATCGCCCTGAGCTTCGGGTCAGCAACCGTCGACGAAGCGAGCTTCGAAGAAGTCGAGGCGGTGGAAGTCGTCGAGACTGAAGAGCCGGTTGTAGAGGCCGAAGAGACTGTCGCCGAGTTTTCGGGGGCGCAAGAAGTCGATGACTGGACGACCGAGCCGGTGGAGTCCACCGAGCCTGAGGAGGTCGTTGAAGTAGCGGCCGTCAAAGAAGCCGTCCAAGAAGAAGTGGCGACCGACATCGTCGCAGAGGAGGCTGCTGTCGAGTGGCAGGTAGCCGATGTGCAAGAGGTCTCTGTCGACGATGAGGGTATGGGTGCCGACGAGACGGGAACTGTCGGTTCTCATGAGATGTCAAGTCTGGCGAGCGCTGTTGCGGCAGGGACACTCGATGAAGAGGTCGATGTCGAGCCTCAGGTCTTCGAGGCACCAGCAAGCACACCGGAACCAGCACCGGCCTACTACGAGCCCAAGCCAGAGATGCAGCTGGCAGAGGCCAAACCGCCGGTGATGCAGGATGACTTTCAAAGCCAGACCGTGACCCCGGCAGGATCGGAAACGCCGGCGTTTCCGAGTCAGTCGGTCGGTGCCTCCGAGACCGTGTATCACGGTGAGCCGATGACGATGAGCCTCAAAGATGCAGACATCAAGGATGTTCTGCGATCTTTCGCACAAATCAGCGGACTCAACGTCGTCACTCAACCCGGTGTCTCCGGCACGGTTACCGTCGAGCTGACGGACGTTCCCTGGGACCAGGCACTCGAGATCATTCTCAAGACCAACGGTCTGGGATACCAGCTCGAAGGCAACATCATGCGTGTTGCACCCATCGGTCAGTTGAGAGCAGAGGCCGAAGATCAGCAACGACTAGCCGCAGCACAAGCGCTCTCGATACCACTCTCCACGACGATGAAGCGCATCAGCTACGCGGGTGCCGCAGAGATCGCAAGCATTCTCCAGGCCGGCGGTGGTGCCAGCCTGATGAGTCAACGTGGTTCGGTAGTCGTAGATGGTCGGACCAACACACTCATCATCAAAGAGCTGCCGTCCTACATGGATACGATCCTCGCGGTCATCGACAACCTCGATACGCCTGAACCTCAGGTCATGATCGAAGCTCGGATTGTCGAGACCACGAAGCGATTCAATCAAACCCTCGGTATCGAGTGGAACTTTCTGGGCAAAGCGACTGCCGCGACTGGAAACACGACCGGTCTAGTCTTTCCCAACAATGGCACGGTCGAAGGTGGTGTAAACCTCATCACCGGTGCCAACAACGGTTTTCTCGACATCGCGTTGGGTAACGTCTTGGATACCTTCACCCTCGATATGACTTTGCAAGCTGCAGAGAGTGAAGGTCTGATCAACATTCTGTCGGCTCCGAAGATCACGACTCTCAATAACCAGGAGGCGTCGATCCAGAGTGGTTTGCAGATTCCTATCCAGACCATTGCCAACAACACGGTAAGCGTCCAGTTCGTAAATGCAACACTGCGACTCGACGTAACGCCGCACGTAACAGCGGAAGGCACGGTGCTGATGGATATCAATATCCAAAAGCGTGAGCCTCTGCTGGCCTTTTCAGTCGTTGGAGCCACCAACGCGCCCATCGCCACAAAAGATGCCCGGACACGTGTAATCGTCCGGGACGGTGGCACGACGGTCATCGGCGGTATCTACAAGGTCACCACCGACCGGGGCGAAGATCGCGTTCCAGGACTGGCAAATATCCCGGTCCTCGGATACCTATTCAAGAACAAGCGTCTCGATGACGAGAACGAAGAACTT
>CAXMQZ010000136.1:0-77291 GCA_964195975.1 uncultured Polyangiaceae bacterium
GAGAATATGGTCGGTGATCTGACGGATCTCCTGGTCGGTCAGATCCACGTAGGAGGGGTGGCGAAAGACCAACTCGTTTCGCAAGACCCAGTGAATAGCACTCGGATCGCCGCCATGCTTCCAGCGATCATCGAGCAGATCCGCATGCTCGTTGCCCATATAGCCAATGGTATTTCCGGCCCCATCAAAGCCATGACAGTCGGCGCAGTGTTTCCGATATAGCTTCTCGCCAGCAGATCTCTTGGGCAGCAGCTCATCGCAACCCGAGGTGATCACGGATGCGATCAGCAGCGAGAGCAGAGAGAGTCGTCGAGTGAGGCCCGGGGTCTTCCTCATAACCACCCAAGTTTGCCGCAAATGTTGTCAGGTAGTGAGTTAGCTAGTTCACAGCAGTCTCGACCAAAATTCGGCACACTAGATTCGTGCAAGAAACAAGAACCTGAACACACGATCGAGGAAACCTGCCAATGCGTCTGGAGAAGCATCAGAATCAACCCTCCGAATTCCCCAACCCTGACTCCCGCAAACAACTCTCCAGACCGATCACGGTCCTAAAAGCCGACGACGGCGACGGTCACAAAACCTTCTTTGGATACGCCAAGAACATCAGCTGCAGCGGCATGCTGATCGGTACGACAAACCCTCGTGAGCTCGGTACCAGATACCGGCTCGAGATTCCCCTCCCCGAGCCCGTAAACGCCACCGCGATCTGCGATTGTGAAGTGGTCTGGACTAAAGCCTGGGAGAAGGGTCGATGCCACGATCCAGGAATGGGGCTGAGATTTCTCGACCTTCCGGCTGAGATCGCTTCTGCGATCGAAGATTGGATCGAGCTCGAGACCATGGGCCACTTTCTTCTGAACTAGAAAGCTCGCCTCCTCGCTTTCAACACAGTCACGTCCTCTGTTTGAAGCTGCCGTTCCTGGCCGCGACGGCCGCAGGTCTATCCACCCATCCAGGCGGGTTGATTGAACCATCAGCCCGCCTGAAGGGACCTACCCTGTGAGCGGGCGAAAACCCGTCAGCTGGCTCGATCTTATCCACCAACTGTCGGGTCATACGCCGAGTCATCTATCAGAGTCGGGAGGTAGCGAATGAACACTATCGTTTCAAAAGCAGTGAAAGTCTTGCTGCTCGCCACGCCACTTGTCCTCAGCGGTTGCATATTCTTGACAGCTGACCAGCTCCAGAGCCTGAAATTCTTCTTGAAAACAGGGGATCCGCTGCCGGCCGGACAACTCACGGAGGTTTACTCATCGATCTACCCGATGCAGCTAAAACTGAAAAACAATTGGGTCAAAGTACAGGGCCAGCTGGGAATCGATAATCCAGCAAAACTTCCCAGCAAGATCCAACTGGAGATCGTCTCGATCGACTCCAAGACCGAGAGGATCTATGACCGATTCAAACTGATCCTTGTGGTCAAAGACGATGGCACATTCTCCGCCATCAAGAAGTTCAAGAAGAATCTCCGACCAGAGACCCTGCAGTCCTTTATGGTCAAGCCCATCGGAGCCAAAATTCCTGCCAAGACCAAAGTCGCTCTCTGCATAGAAGTTGTCAAGAAAAAGGGTGAGGCTTCCAAAAACGGCACGTGTACCGCCAACGGCGGTGGAGGTGGCTCCTCGAGCGGTAATGTAGTCACGGTGGAGATCGTCGACAACGCCTTCGAGCCGCAGTCGGTCCAGATCAACCCTGGCGATACCGTGAGATGGACCCTTACAGGCGGCAGCTTGAATCACACGACGACCGCGATGAACAGTTCCTGGGATAGCGGTTTCGCCTTCCAAGTCTCTGGCGCGACCTTCGAGCGAACGTTTACAGCCGCCGACGATGGCAAGACTCTCCAGTACTTTTGCAGCACCCATCAGGCCTGTTGCCAGATGCAGGGATCGATCCAAATAGGCCAAGGCGCTCCTCCACCACCACCGGGCTACTGAGGCGGCGCTTGAACCTATTGCCCAAACCTATTGCCCCGGCGGAGAGGCCGATGCAGTCGCAGAGGTTGGCATCACGAACAGGTCGTCCGAGACATCGACGTCGAGCTCGATCTGATCGAATGCGAATCTCTGCCCTGCCGGGGCTCCCTTGGCTCGACTCTCGATCAAATGCGGGAACATCAGACCCCCGGCTTCCTTGTAGTTGCTCAGCCGGGTCTCCACCTCGACCTCGTTGCCTTGAATACTGACGTTGCCCTCCTGTCGGACAGTCAGAAACGTGGCGGTGTCCAGGAAGTAGTTGCGAACCTTCCCGTTGGCCAGAGTCACTTCGATCTTGTAGGCCTGCCCGCTTTCGAGCTCTTCTATGCCAAGTAGCGCAAGCTGATGCCCCTTGCTTTTCCAGTCCACCAGGGGCCCATCGAAGTCGGCCTGCTCAGCCATCGCCAGAGCTTGACCCTCGGGCATTTCTCGAGCTTCGCCCTGCCCCATCATCGGCAATATCATCCACGCCGTCTTACCATCGAAGGCCTGGATTCCCGTAAGCCCTTCAACTGTGAACTCCAGTCGCGATTTCAGCGGACGCTTGAAGGTCATCACAAACGGCGCCTCGGCTTCAACACCGATCGACATGACACCCAGAAACCTTGCCGACTCGACGCTCTGCAACCGATCTACGCCACCCAGGGCCTCGTAGTGAGCACTCAGGATCTCATCCAGGCCCTCGAGCTCTGCCGACAGGCCGGCGGCGGTCGCCAGCCCGACAACAATCCCTATCCCAACCCTAACCATCATGTCTCTGCGGCTCCTTTTCCCGGATCGGCCACAACCCCAGACGGCCGAGCCACGCGGGTTATTCGGACGGGTACCCAGCCCGCTTGTCTACTTCTGTTATAGCACTTCATGTCTGAGATCGGAGCCTTTGTACTGATATGGTCTGCGACGGGCATCTAGAAATGGGCACAACTACCAGCTACTTTGGCCCCGAGCTCTTCGGATTCCTGCAAGAGCTCGAAGTCAACAACAATCGCGAGTGGTTCCTGGCGAACAAGGAACGATACGAAGACGACGTCCGTCATGCCGGGCTACGATTTATCAGCGACTTTGGACCGCATCTGCGAAAGATCAGCCCGAACTTCGTAGCCGATCCCAGACCGGTTGGAGGCTCGATGTTTCGTATCTATCGCGATGTCAGGTTCTCGAAGGACAAGAGTCCATACAAGACCGCGGTTGGGATTCAGTTCCGTCACAAAAAGCGTCGCGATGTTCATTCGCCAGGTTTCTATCTCCATCTCGAGCCCGATGCGAGTTTTGCCGGGGTGGGGATCTATCACCCCGACGGCGCCACGCTGCGCAAGATTCGCGAGTTTCTGGTCGAGAACCCAGAGCGCTGGAAGCGCACAATAGGCGGCAAACGCTTTCGCGAGATCTACGAGCTGGGCGGTGCGTCTCTCAAACGGGCACCCAAGGGCTACGACCCCAACCACCCCATGATCGAAGACCTGAAGCGGAAGGACTTTATTGGCTTCGCGATGATCCCCGACTCGGGTATCACCGCCAAGGGGTTTCTAGCCGAATACACTCGCATGTGTCGGTCTGGCGCACCTTTGGTAGAGATTCTGTGCGAGGCCGTGGGCGTTTCCTACTGAAGCGAGAGAAAGCGATCGTGTTAATCTGCCGCGCCTAGACTTGAACCGAATGAGTGCGAGCGCCTCGACCCAACTTTAGGGAGCTGCCATGAACAAACTATCCTCGATATTCGCGACTTGCGTAGCAACCCTGTTTGTCTCGATCGTTTTTTGTGGCTCAGGTCCGGTGAGCGCGACCGAAAACCCTCCAGCCGAAGGATTCGATCAGGAAGGATCAGACCAGAAGGCCATCGCTATTGCCGACCAGGTCATGGAGACCCTCGGAGGCCGCGCAGCCTGGGACGACACCCGATTCCTGACATGGAACTTCTTTGGTCGGCGTCGGCATGTCTGGGACAAGCAGACCGGCGACATTCGCGTCGAAGGTGTTCGGCGGGATGATGAGAAACCCTATGTGATCCTGATGAACATCCATTCGATGCAAGGCAGGGTCTGGGTCGATGGACAGGAAGTGTCCGACCCGGATGAACTGGCAGAGCTTCTCGACCTCGGCGAGGCCGCCTGGATCAATGACGCCTACTGGGTCTTCATGCCCTATAAATTGAAAGACAGCGGGGTCACCTTGCACTATGTCGGAACGGACCCGATGGTGGATGGACGGCGAGCACAAGTCCTACAACTGACCTTTGAAGATGTGGGTCGCACCCCAGAGAACAAATATCTGATCTATGTCGCCGAGGATTCCGGGTTGGTCGAGCAGTGGGACTTCTTTGCAGAAGCCGGAGACACCGAGCCGGAATTTCAGATCCCCTGGCACGATTGGCAACAGTTCGGCGACATCATGCTCTCTGACAATCGCGGCAAGAACGGTCACACCGACATCGCGGTCCTTCAATCCCTACCTGCAGCGGTTCTGAACAGCCCCGAGCCGGTCGATTGGGCGACCTTGATTCCCTGAGCCCCCCCTGGACGGGCTCCTATAGACCGAGGATCTTCGGCAGCTCCTCCTCGAGCGCATCGTCGGCTTCGTCTTGGGTGTTGCCAAAAGCAATCACATCGAGCTTGCCAAACGGTCGCAAGGGACCCGTGTTGTAGAAGAGGTATTTCCCTTTTCCTGACCGGTGATCCCACACCGCATCGTCGACGACCTCGAGCAGATCGGAGAAGGCCGCCCCGACGAGTCCCGGATGAACAAAATCGCGTGCCCGATAGTGTGGTCGCCCATCCGGAAAGAGTCGGTCGAGCAGCGCCATCGGAGTACTCGTACCCCCCCACCGACCATTGCACTCGGTGAACTTGGCCTGAATCTCGCCGCCGAGATCGCCCTTCACAATGAAGTCGAACGAGCAACGCCCGACATATCCAAGAGTTTGTAGAGCGCTGGCTACCTGTAGCGATGCACCGCCCAACAGCTCATTGACCGCGGATGGCAAAGTCGAAGGGCGGCTACCGACAAAGACTCTGCGTTTACCTACTAGAAGTTGTTCATAGACGCCATCGAGCCTCACCGGACCCTTGTCCTGGGGAGGGATCCAGAGCTGAGTCGAAGGTGAATGATCACTCTCTTCCCAGGCGACCACGAACACCTCCTCATCCCCATCCCACTCGGTTCGATCGAGAAATATCCGGACCTCGGCAATCGCTTCCGACTCAGACATGTCGCGGATCAAGGCGCTGTCAAAGACCCTGTTTCCCATCGCCGAGGCACAGCGGAGGCGCTTCAAGGCGACCCGCGAGTGCCGCTGAGCCAGGTTGGCCAAGGCAGCCGCCAGCTCAGACACCTCTTGGGCCAGCTCTCCCTCCACCAACCAGTCTGGACCCAGCACGTGCCTCACCGTCTCGCTAAATAGAGCCTTGTCGTTAGCCACCCAGGTAACGGGAGGCGGAGGGGCAAGAACCGAAACTTCGGCTGCGGATTTCTCTGCGATCAGCCCTGCCAAGTCCCAAACGGCCTCGATACCCATAAACGGATGAATCAGCATCCGCCCAGATGATTTGGCAAGCTCGATCAGTCGCTGCTCGACCTTGCCCTGGCCGCACGCCTTGCTCAGCTCGAGCGGATGATCGGCAGAGCTTGGGTTGAGCATCTCGACCGGATCCAATCCGAGCTTGAGACCACAGTACTTCTCGTAGCCAAGGGTTGGCGGCGTTACTGCCGCATAGGCTTCACCCGGTCGAGCCCTCAGCCGCGCTCGATGCTGATACTCCTCCACGCCTGTGATGTCGTCAAGGAAGGGAATCGCCGAGAAGTCATCCAGATGGACTACGGTTACCCCCTCCAAATCCCCGTTCCAGCGCCGGTCGGAGAACGGCTCGATCTGCTCGGGCAATCGCAGACGGGCAGACATTGCTGCCACGGCCTGTCTCGCCTCGTAAATCCTCTCTTGGTTCGCTTGCAACAAAACAGCTTTTCGATCCTCGTGGGTGTGAGCCGGCAGGCTAGCTCCGACGCCGGAATACGGAGCAGTATCGTAGCGTGTCTCCGTTCCAGTCGTCCTGAAGCTCGAGAAACTCGAATCCCGCCGCCGACAGCTCGGAGCGCAGAGCATCCGGCTCGATTCCGTGACCACCTCGATCGGGAACGTCGTCCAGATCGGGCCATGAGTTTTCCGGTCGGACTTCGATGACCACCAGAATCCCACCAGGCCGCAGGCTCTCCAGTAGGCTTTCCTTCATCGACTCGGGTTCGACAAGGTGGTGATAAACCAACCGAAGCAGAACGGCGTCACAACAACCCGGCGGTAGACCTGTTTCGTCCTGCCCTCCGAGAATCGGAGACACATTGATCAACGCCTCCTTCTCAATGCGATCCTCGATCTCATCCACATCCTCTCGAGTGATCTCGGTAGCCCAGACGTGCCCCTGGTCCCCCACTACTCTAGCGATCTGGACGCTCCAGCTTCCATCTCCAGCCCCGACATCTGCCACGTCCATCCCAGGAGCCAGGTGAAGCTTCTCGGCAATGAGATCGAACTCCTCCGCCCCGGCCCAATCAGTCGCGCAAGCCAAGCTCAACAGCGCCACAATGACCCAGGTCAACCCTCGACCCGACCGAAGCCCCCCAGGCATGACCTCAACCTTCAAAAAGTGACTCATCGATTCCCGGTAGTAGACGCAAGGCGTTTTGATAGTAGATCTTCTTTAGTACTTCATCGGGAAGATTCAGACCGTACATCTTCCAGAAGGCGTGACGTCGCCGATAGTAGTCGAAGTAGTCGTCGGCGGTTTCCAGGACTCGGAAATAAACGTAGTACTCCTCGGGTCGCCACGAGTCTTTGCCAAACAGCACACGGTCCTGGTACTTGATCAGCCATTCTCGGGCATATCTCGGTTGACGCCCCAACTCGGCCAGAACCGCCCCGATCTCGGTGTACATATTCGGAAGCTCATCGAGAAGTCGACCCAGACGCGCTAGGTCATTTCCCATCCAACCCAGATGAGCGTTGATGAATGTCGTCTCAGGGTGGGTGCGGAACAGATCGTGTTGCTCACCCATGATGTCTTCCCAGGCGGGGTATTCCTCAGGATCTCTATATCGCTCGGGCCTCTCGATCAGTTCGAGCAACCTTTCGTTGTTGCCGTCCTTGGGGAGCCAGAATGGGGCCGGCTCGCCGGTATGGATCAGGACCGGAATCCCCAACTCTCCACACTTCGCCCAGATAGGGTCGAGCCTGGGATCGTTGGTGGGTATCCTTTTGCCACTCGAATCCTTGGTGGTCAGACCGAGGCTTTTGTATATCTTCAAACCCTGGGCGCCACTGGCCACATCGGCTTCGAGCTGACGTAGCGTGGAGTCCAACCAACCTGGCTCATCGACATCTTCGAACGAGACGTTGGTAAACAGGACAAACCGACCCGGAGCCTTGTCCCTCACGTTCTCGATCGACTTTTTCAGGTAGTCGCCATCTTGCAAGGCAAACCGCACCGATCCATCTTCTGCCTCGATGCGTTTGAAGCCACGACCGCTCAGGTTCACCATGACGGCCATGTTGAGTTTGTCCATCTCTTCGACAAGCTCATCCAAGCTCTGGTCAGCCATTTGAAACTGGTGGTTGTGAACGTCGATGAATGGAAACTTGGCCCGGGTGACTTCATTGCCGGGTACCACCAGAGTCGACGGTGGATCGTATTCGTTGAAAGGCGGCATCTCTTGAGCCATGCCACCGGTTGCTGCAATCAAGCTGATACAACCTAGAAGGATTCGATTCATTCGATTGATCTCCGCAGCGGATCCGAGTCAACTACGTCAATTCGCCCCTTTGTGTTCTGTATTGGGTGTTCAGAACGGGGTACCCGATCAACCCCAGGATGCGGCCGACTCGTCGCAACCATTCATCGATGGGTCTGCGCCATCGAAACCGTTGCAATTCCGCCAGCAACGGATCGTCCAAGGCTCGATCCCCGATCACCAGAACAAACGGCTCAACCTCCTCGTGGGCTGGCTCTGTCGAAAGCTTCCAGTACAGGATTCCGGCCAGCAGATCGCCACCCATTGAAAGGTTGGCTTGGTAGAGCCCGGCAACGGCGGCCGCCCGTTCCTTACGCTCGGTCGGCTGATCCTCCCAGATCATCAATCGGGTGCCCTTTTCTGTCGGGAGAACCGAGAACCCGGAAACCGCCCAAGGCGCGATCGTGGAATTGAGGCGACGGACATAACCGAGCTCGGTAAACAGTACCCTTCGGCGACTCAACCCCTGCGCATCCTGAAACGCCACAATCGAGCCCAAGATGGTCCTCCATCGCGCCTCGAGCAGAGGCTCTAGCTGTGCCACTTCCGACAATGGCAACTCCCGTCGACGCAACGGAAAATAGGCGTTGATACCCATCAAATCGAGCTGATCCCAGAAAGCGACCAGGTGGTACTGGTCGAAATTGGCTGCGTAGGTCAGCTGGCCATCGAACACGTCACGAACATCAGAGATGACCCCAGTCCAATTGGAGCGCAGGATCTCTCTACGTTCGTTGATTCGACTCATCGGGTCGGCATCGCCGAGAAATGCCAGTGCGCGAGCCCATTGCTCATGCGCGCCGGCTTTCTCATCTAGAAGGTCTCCGAGTGATTCGTACACCTCGCCCCCCGGGGCAAAAAGGTGGCGTTGCTCGATCTCGTCCTCGTGCGCCAGCACCTTTTGGTCCTCGAAGTCGACCTTTTCGGGATTCGACCAGTACTCTTCGAGATTGGGCACCTCATCCACCGGAAAAGCGTTGGTCAGTGTATTGAGCTCGCTTGCAACCGCCAGAACATCAATGTCTTCGAACTGCGCGATTGCGGCCCAGTGTCGCGCAAATCTCCGATATCTGGCGAACCACTCCTCCAGCTCCGGCTCCGACTGGGGCATGATCATTCCATGCCAGAAAAATTTATTGCGCTCGAATGCATGATCCAGGGCCACTCGCAGGACAAGGACCACTTTCAGCCCCTGTCGTTTTGCCTCTCGAACCTCGTTGACCACCCAGGGCTCCTCATCGTCGAACCACAGGTTCGAAGAGTCCCAATCTCCTTGATGGGCATAGACGGTTACCGCGACCGTGTTCATACCGCTCTCTTTGAGTGTCTCGATCCAATGCGCATGATCAGCCTCGTTGACCTGGATGCCACCCAGATAAAAGTCGTTTTTCTGGGACCGATAGGAGGTCACCAGGAAGCCGACTACCAAAAATGAAATAACTGCCGGCACCGCTAGACGCAAGAAACTCATAGATACTCTTTCCACTGACCTCTGCCCGGCTGACCTCTAAACTACGGCGGTGATGATCCCACAGGATGGATGCATGGGGCGAATCGAATAGACAGATGCTCAGCCCTCACCGAGTTCGCAAACTTCTAGGTCCGTTGTTTCTTACGGCCATCGCCCTGACCACCATTGCGTGGGGCAAGAAAGGAGATCTCGCAGATCCTTCCTCGGTTCATACAGATCTGTTGAGAGAGCCCGATCAGGCTACGACCACTCGGCCCGAGTTCTCATTCGCCTACAAGGGAAAGTCCTGCCTCGTGCGGCCGGTCTCGACCTACGATCTCTATGGTCTCGTCGTCAGTCACAACAACATCAACAGCGTTGCGGACATTTATCACGACAGTACCTCGGTCGACACGAAGGACCTCTGCGTGATCTGGGGCTCGAACCTGGAAACAACCGAGTTTCACGAAGTCGAATTCAAGAGCGGTCCATGGACCTGCTATTTTTCATACCCGCACGGAACGAATTTTGCTCACAATGAGCTCGGTAATAATCACCTCATCACCGACAGCTCGATCATGCGCAAAAAGATCGATGAGGTTCGAATCGGCGACCAGATCCACTTGCGGGGACTTCTAGTCGACTACCAGATGAGCGACTGGAGGACCTTCTGGCGAAAGTCCAGCACGACCCGCAAGGACAATGGCTGCGAGGTCGTCTTTGTCGAGGAATTGGAGATTCTTCAAGCCGGTACACCTGGTTGGTATTTGGCTTATCGATTTGGCTGGCTGACCCTGGTTCTCATTCCGGTTGCTTTTCTGGCGACGATGTGGTTCGAGGTCGGCGATCCCGAGAAGAGCCAATTGGGGCGCCTCTAGGAGTCTGCGCGGCAGGAACGCCCGTATACTGAGGTTCGTGACCGTCGTTCGAGGACAGCGCACACCAAAACCGCCGCCCAGCAAGGAAGAGCTCGAAGAGTTGGACCGGATCACCGATCGGCTGCCATCCGATCTTCGCGTCTATCGCGATCGAGCTCTCCTCAACGAAGTGCGGCGATTTCGTATCGAGGAGGCAATTCGACACCGCACGAGGAGCGTCATTGCCCTCCTCGACGGTATCCACGATCCCCACAATCAAGCAGCCGTGATGCGAACCTCGGAAGCTCTGGGTCTTCAGGAGATATATCTCGTGTCATCCGATGAGCAGCCCTTAGTACCGAGCCCACGAGTGACGCAGAACGCCCATATCTGGTTGGATCTGATTCGACATCCAACGATCAATCAGGCGGCCAAGGACTTACACGGCCGGGGCTACGAGCTGTGGGCTGCTGGCTTTGGCGACATGGCCAGACCGCTTCGAGAGGTCCCCTGCGATCGACCGATCGCGCTCGTATTCGGCAACGAATCGCTCGGTCTCTCGTCACAGACACAGTCGGTCTGTGACGGCCTGTTCATGATCCCCTTGAACGGATTCTCCCAGTCGCTCAACGTGTCCGTCGCCGCGGCAGTAGCCTTGTGGTCGGTGGTCGAGACCCGAATCGGAATACTCGGGGATATCGGTGATCTGTCGGAGGAGGATCGGATGGGACTTCGCAGGAGATTCTACCGTCAGGCCGCCGGGGCGAAGAAAGCACCACACGACCGTAAGAGCTCGGTTCCCTCGACCGCTACTTCGAACCAATCCGCCGCGCCATGAGTCACACTCCACGAATCTCTGTCCTCCTCCCGGCTTACGATACGGAGACGTTCCTGCCCGATTGTCTACGCAGCCTTCAGAGGCAGACTTTCGCCGATTTCGAGGTGATCGCGGTGGATGACGGCTCGACCGACGCAACGCCTTCAATTCTGGATTCGTTTGCCGCTGCCGACCCTCGCATTCGACCAATTCGACACGACCACAGAGGTCTCATCGCAACTCTCAATAGCGGTCTCGATGAATGTCGCGGGCAGTTTGTAGCCCGGATCGATGCTGACGATCTCGCCCATCCTCGGCGCCTGGAGCTTCAAATCAAAGCCTTCCTCGACAACCCGGAGCTCGATGTCGTATCGAGCCTCGTCAGTCACTTCCCACGCGCTGCCGTCGGCATGGGGTTTCGAATCTACGAACAGTGGCTCAACAGCCTGATCCACCACGAGGAGATCCTGCGCGAGCGTTTTATCGAAAGCCCTATTCCCCACCCATCGGTGTTGATCCGCAGAGAGGTGCTCGAGAGCGTCGATGGATATCGGGATATGCAATGGCCGGAGGATTACGACCTTTGGCTCCGACTGGCTCACTGCGAGAAACGGTTTGCCAAGGTACCTAGAGTTCTTTGTTTGTGGAGACAACATGAATCGAGGCTGACCAAAACCGACCGCCGATACTCGGTCGAAAAATTTCTCGCCTGCAAGGCTCATCACCTGGCCGTCGGTCCGCTGCGATCGTGTCGGCGAGTGATCATCTGGGGCGCAGGTCAAACTGGCCGGAGGCTATCGAAACACCTGAAACGCTTTGGATGCCAGCTGGCAGCTTTTATCGATATCGACCCCAAGAAGATCGGCTCGACTCTTCGCGGCCTGCCAATTCACTCACCCAACGAATTGACTCGGCTACTGTCGCCTCAACAGAGAAATCCACAACAGAGAGATGTAGTGCTGGCGGCGGTTTCCTCTCGCGGGGCTCGCGCACTCATCCGTGAGCAGCTGGACCGAGCGCTTCTTCGAGAGACCGTGGACTACTGGTGCGTTGCGTGAGGCATCGAGGGAAGCGCTGCGAATGAGGTCGATGATTTTCGAGGGCCCCGGCAAGCCACTACGACTCATCGAGCGCGAGTTGCCCGTTTGCGGACCTCGAGAGGTTCTGGTCCGCGTCTCCGCCTGTGGCATCTGCCGAACCGACCTCCACATTGTCGACGGGGACCTGATCGAGCCCAAGCTTCCCCTGGTACTCGGTCACGAAATTGTCGGTTATGTCCATGCACTTGGCGAGGAGGTCGCCGATTTAGAGCTCGAGCAGCGAGTCGGAGTTCCCTGGCTCGGTTACACCTGCGGGAAATGTTCCTACTGCCTATCGGGGTGCGAGAATCTTTGCGAGCAGGCCCGATTTACGGGCTATACGATTGATGGAGGCTACTCTGAGTTCGCGCTCGTGGACTCGCGATACTGTTTTCCACTGGCAACGGGTCTTTCGGACGCCGAGACCGCACCTCTGCTCTGCGCCGGTTTTATCGGCTACCGCTCGTATCGAATGACCGGGGATGCCCAACGGATCGGTCTCTACGGGTTTGGCGCCGCGGCCCACATCATCGCCCAGGTTGCTCGCCATCAGGGGCGCCAGATATTCGCCTTCACTCGGCCTGGCGATGAGAAGTCCCAGAGCTTTTCTCGAAGCCTTGGCGGCGTCTGGGCTGGCGACTCGGAAACCGCTCCCCCAGAGCCCTTGGATGCCGCTATCATTTTTGCCCCGGTAGGCGCCCTTGTCCCTCTGGCGCTGAAGGCAATTCGCCCTGGGGGTGTCGTGGTGTGTGCCGGGATCCACATGAGCCAGATCCCCCAGTTCGACTACGAGCTTCTCTGGGGTGAACGAGTGATCCGATCGGTGGCCAATCTAACTCGTGCGGATGGCCTGGAGTTTTTGGCTCTAGCGCCGGCGGTGCCGGTGAAAACCAGCATCGAGACCTTCACTCTAGAGCAAGCCGAGCTGGCTCTAGAATGTCTACGCGGCGGGGCCATCGATGGGGCGGGCGTCCTGGTCGTCGATCGCAAGGCTTGAACCGATCGGTGAGCGATACGATGCAGATCGACCTAGGCGACGGATTTCGGATTCGACCACTCGACGAGAATGATATCGCTGCCCTCGTAAAATACGCCGGCAATCTTCGGGTTGCGGAGCAGTTGGAAGATCGATTTCCTCATCCCTACACGGTTGGGGACGCGAGACGGTGGCTCGCAACACTGGCGACACAGGATCCTCTGACCAACTTTGCGATTGTCTCTCCCCACGAGATGATCGGTGGCATAGGCTTGGATCTCAGAGAGGACGTTTACTTTCGTACCGCCGAAATCGGGTACTGGCTCGGTGAGCCCTTCTGGGGACAAGGCATTGCAACGAGCGCCGTGCGAGCCATGACGCGATGGTCCTTCGACAATCTGAATCTGGTGCGACTCGAGGCAAGAGTGTTTGAAACGAATCCCGCCTCGGGCCGCGTCCTCGAAAAGGCCGGTTTTGCCTGCGAGGGCCGACTACGGCAAAGTGTTACCAAAGAAGGCAAGACCATGGATCAAACCATTTACGCGGTACTCGACCCCGGACGCAACAGCGAGGCGACATCATGAGCTGGCTATCCGACCCTCAAGCATGGATCGCACTGATAACCCTGACCTCCCTCGAAGTTGTTCTGGGTATCGACAACATCGTTTTTATATCGATCCTGACCGGAAAGCTGCCCGAAGATCAGCGTCAGAAAGGTCGTCTCATCGGCCTCTCGCTCGCCATGATCACGCGCATCCTGCTGCTTATGACACTGGCTTGGATGGTCCGACTCACAGCGCCTCTCTTTACCGTACTCGGAAACGCGGTCTCCGGTCGAGATCTGATCTTGATTATCGGTGGCCTCTTTCTCATCGCCAAAAGCACCCACGAGATACACGACAGACTCGAGGGCGAAGAAGCCGAGGACAGAACCCGGATCGCCAGCTCCTTCGGCAGCGTAATGGTTCAGATCATGTTGCTCGATCTGGTCTTTTCTCTGGATTCGGTGATCACCGCCGTAGGCATGGTCGATGAGATTTCGATCATGGTGGCGGCGGTAGTCATCGCGATCATCTTCATGATGCTGTTCGCAAAACCCATAGGAGAATTCGTGGAGGCTCACCCGACTGTCAGGATGTTGGCCCTGAGCTTTTTGCTTCTCATCGGCATGGCCCTCGTCGCCGATGGGCTCGAATTCCATATTCCAAAGGGCTACATCTATTTCGCCATGGGTTTCTCGGTTTTTGTCGAGTTTCTCAATCTCAAGATGGGCAAGAGTACAAGCGGGCCGGTGCAGCTGCGAAAGCCGCTCGATAGTGAGTGCGACTAACGACACCCCGGCTAGGGCGAGCTGAGGGGCTGCCACCGTAGTGATAGCCCGATCGATCGACCCGCAGCGTACGGAACTTTGTTGTCGGCAGAGTTGAAGTAGGTCTCATCGAGCAGGTTTCGCCCACTCAGCGACAGAGCCAACCCATTGGGGAATCTGTAATCGATGGACGCCGCAAGGAGGCTTGCAGAGGGTATCGGCTTCTCCCCACTTCCGGGATCCGTCTTAGACGCTCGTTGTTCCCAGCGCGCATCGGCAGACCACCGGCCCCGCTGCCAGACCCCACCCAGAGTGAAGCGATCTGTCGGTATATCTGCCAGGGGGCGATCTTCGTCATCCCGACCTTCGAGAAGATGCCCCCCAAAGGTCAGCTTCCAGAACCTGTTGAACTGGTAGAACCCATCGAGCTCCAAGCCTTGGATCGTCCCAGATGTCAGATTGGCAAAGGTCAACAGATCGGGCTCGATCTCGATCCGCTCAATGTAGTTATTGATGTCGTTGTGAAACAGATAGCCCGCCACAAAAAGCTTGTCGCCGTACCACCGGAGCCCGGCATCGACATTGAGTGACCTCTCGGGATCGAGATTCGGGTTCCCAACGACTTCTCCCCGCCCTGTAGTTCCATCAAAAAACCTCTCACTCAAGGAGGGGAAACGAAGGCCCGTCCCCAAATTGGATACCACTTCGAACCCGGCACCGAGCGGCGCCACCAGACCCGCGAACCCGGTGACAGCTGAATCGTTTGCGCCAGGCCGATCAGCGTTTCGCTGGCGCTGCCAAGCGTAACGGGCCCCGACAAGGATGACCGCGCCTCCTAGGTTCCACTCCACGGCTCCATAGAGACCCGCCTCGTCTTCTTGCGCGTCATCGAGGCTCGATTGCTCCTCTGTTTTCCCGCCGGTCAGATCGGTCGTAATCTCATCGGCTTGAACCCGTCGTCGGCCGACATAGTCGATTCCCAGACGTGCCGATTCGGTTCCAGGCAGCTTGAACGACCTCATCCAGTTGGCGCCAAAATCGACTGCTTGGTTGTCCACTACGGCAAGCGCATCGGAATCCTCTACACGGGTCTCCAGTGAGTTGGGATGAGCCCAGGCCTCGACAACCCAATCTTTGGAGGATCGGACAGCAAAACGGAATAATCCGTGCCGTTCTTCAGGATAGACCGTGGTTCTTTCCGGAAAGTCGGTATTGGCTTTGCCGACGTCCTCGGCTCGCGACCCGATCGCCAGCAGGCGGTACTCAAGACCACCCACGCGCCATTGTCGCTGCGCGGTACCCGAGATCTGACTGAATGCAGAGTTGAGGATCTCGCCGTCGGGTGTCTCGCTGTTCGACGCAGCACGTCTCGCCAGACCCAGCGACCACTTCTTGTTTCCCCAGCCAAGGATCTGATGGTTCTCGTCACCCTGAGTGGCATAGCCGGCTTCGACCGCCAGATCGGCGAAGTCGCGAGGAAACAGCTGTACGACGCCTCCAAGCGCCCCCGAGCCATAATACGTCGAAGATGGACCTCGGATGACCTCGACCGACCCCATCAAACGGGGATCGAGAAAAGACGCCGAGACACCAGCTCGCCGTTCGCTGTTGATTCGCATTCCCGAAATCAGTGTCAGGACTCTCAGCCGCGATACCCCACGAACCGAGTAGGTCTGAAACAGACCGCCCTGACCATTCTCGGATACTGCGGGGACCTCTGAGATCATCTCGGTCAAAGTCGATGGAGGCGCCGCCATCTGATCGGGCTCGATCACGCTGGTATCCACACTGATCGGCGAGAAATTTGTTTCACCACGGTTGGCAGACACCGCGATCTCCTCGTAGATCTGCTGCTTGGCAACCAGGGTGATCACGAGTGGCAGTGGTTGATCGGGTTCGACCGCGATCACCTGAGGCTCGAATCGTGGGTGGGTGACAGCCAGGGTCAGCGGTGCCTCGAGGCCTTTGACCTCGAATCGACCGGATGGTTCTGAGAAAACAACCAGTTCCCCGCCAACGACCTCGATTCGAGCATGCTCGATCGGAATACCTGTAGAGCTGGTCACCTCGCCCTCGACCATCCCGAAAAGGGTGGTCGAGACGGATACCAGTAGCAAGCTCGGCAGCAGGGTACGCATCATGGAGAGACGATTCGAACTCGGTTTGGCTGACTTACACCAAGCCGCCAACAGCGGCAGAGCGGTTTCTACCACTGCGGGTTGTTAAGTGTCGAGCGATAAGGGGCTTGAAAGACCCAGTACAATCGACCACGCATACTCTATGATGGCTTTCCCACTCTCATGACTCCCAGCCTAGAGCTCAAATCAGTCTGCAAAGCGTACGGTAATTTTGTCGCCGTCGACAACGTCTCGTTGGTGGTCGAGCCGGGATCGATCTTTGGACTGCTCGGCCCCAACGGAGCTGGGAAGACCACGACGCTACGAATGATCATGGACATCATCGCACCCGACTCGGGTGAGGTGTTGCTGTATGGGCGTTCCCGTCAGCCTGGTGATACCGAGACTGTCGGTTATCTGCCGGAGGAACGCGGTCTCTACCGCAAGATGACCGTGGTCGATCATCTTGCCTATTTTGCAGAGCTTCACGGTATGCGCAGAGCCGAGTCGCTGCCCAAGATCGAAACCTGGCTCGGGCGGGTCGAGCTCGCCTCATGGGCCCGACGACGCGTGGAGGAGCTCTCCAAGGGCATGCAGCAGAAGATTCAACTGATCGGTACGGTACTTCACGAGCCTGACCTGCTCATACTCGATGAACCCTTCTCAGGGCTTGATCCAATCAATCAGATCCTGTTCAAGGATTTGCTGGAGGAGTACAAATCCGGCTCCAGGGCGGTAATTCTGTCTACGCACATCATGGAGCAAGCCGAAAAGCTCTGTGATCAGATCTGCTTGATCTCGAGAGGGCAATCGGTTCTCAGTGGCGATCTTTCCACCATAAAGCGTGAGTTCGGACTCAACTCCTACCGTTTGGTCGCGCGAGGGGATCTGGACCGACTCTCGCTGGTTCCCGGCATCACCAAAGTTTTGCCCAGCAACGGCGGCGTAAGGCTTCTCCTCGAACCCGAAGCAAAGGGGTCGGCTGTCCTTGGAGAGATCGCCCAGATCCTCGACGTGCATGAATTTCACTCGGAAGAGCCAGAGCTCGAAGAAATTTTCATCAGGGTGGTCAAAGATGCGCATCTCTAAGGTCAAGACCATCACCAAGAGGGAGTATCTGGCTCGACTCAAATCAAAGGGCTTTTGGATCAGCACGATTGCCTTGCCGGTCTTGATGGCTGCATGGGCCGTCGTGCCTGGTCTCATGGTGGCCAATACACGCGCGGGTCAAACGCTGGCGGTCGTCGATCTGACCGGCCGCGTAGCCAAACCCCTGGCGGAGCAGCTCGACGAGTGGTCCAAACGCTCGACTGACTTACTCGGCGGCGGTCAACCGGTCAGCTTCGAGCTCGAGATCATGCCACCTGGCGAAGATGCTGACACGCTGCGACAAAGGCTCGATCGACAAGTCCTCGACGGTGAAATCGATGCCTGGATCTGGATCGACGAGGATCTTCTTGCCGAGGACCGGGTCGAATACCACTCCGAGAGTGTCTCCAATTTCATCACTCAAGAAGTCCTGGGCTCAGCTGTGTCGCGAGTGGTTCGAGCGATTCGACTCGAAGAGGCGGGCTACGATGCCGATGTGGTCGCCGAGCTCAGCCGGTCTGTGGACCTGGAGACGATTCGTCTTTCTGAGGAGGGTAGCGAAGCGGAGACAGGGATCGGAGGCTTTGCTCTCGCGTTTGGTCTCTTCATGATTCTCTATATGACCACCCTGATCTATGGGCAGCAGGTTATGCACGGAGTGCTGGAAGAGAAGAGCTCCAGGGTAGTCGAAGTCATTCTGGCTGCTGTTCAGCCGGTCGAGTTGCTGGCAGGAAAGCTACTTGGAATCTGTCTGGCTGGTCTGACTCAACTCGCCATCTGGATCGGAACTCTCGTCCTGCTGACCGCACCAGGGTTCATGACGCTGTTCGCCTTCATGCCTGCAGGGGTCGAGCTGCCAACCCTGGCACCCAGCCTGGTGATCCACTTCTTCCTCTTCTTCTTGTTGGGATATTTCTTCTATGCGACCTTCTACGCCATGATCGGCTCGGCGTTCAACAATTCCCAGGACGCCCAACAGATGGCGAGTATCGGAGTCATTTTCGTGGTCGCGCCTTGGATCTTCTTCTTGCCCGTGCTCAACGATCCCGACTCTACCGTGTCGGTCGTGACCTCACTCATCCCGGTTTTCACGCCGTTTCTGATGCTGCTCAGGATAGCCATCAAGACGCCCCCAGCCTGGCAGATCGCCCTTGGATATCTGCTGACCGCGCTGCTCTGCGCTGCGATGATCTGGCTTTGTGCTCGAATCTACCGAGTCGGGATCCTGATGTATGGCAAAAAGCCCTCGCTCAGAGAGATCGTCCGCTGGATCCGCTACGCCTGAGACTGGGGACTGCTCAACCTGAATCAGATTTTTGAACAAAGGGGGACACACGACCAAATTCGAGATAATCCAAGAGCTTGAACTTTCACCGAACTTCTTCGTTGAGAAGGGGACACGTCACTCAATTCGATCGAATTGAGTACATGTCCCCTGAATCCCGAGTGGAGCACATGTCCCCACACTCCCGAATTGGACACATGTCCCCTCCGCTCAGTTCGCCATCAAATCGAGAACTATGGCGGTCATGGCGGTGACGCCGGTCCGGATAGAAAGCTCCGGATCAACGATAAGCTCCGCCGAGTGGAGCGACGGGAGTTTGCGTCCTTCCCGCTCAGCAGCCTCGACTCGGGCAGGCTCCACCGCCCCCAGCCAGAAGATGCCGATCGGTATCTCTCCGTCGAGCGCAAATCGGGAGAAGTCTTCCCCGCCCATTGTTGGATCCACCTCGCGAACATTTTCTTGACCGAGCCTGGTGGCAAACACAGCCGACATTCGATCGAGCAAATCAGGATCGTTATAAGTCGAGGGGGTGTACTCCTCTTCGTTGTGCGTGACGACTGGGAGCAAGTCATCCGGCCAGCCCTGAGACTGTGCCGTGCCCTCAGCAACCTGGCGGATCGCCTCGAGCAGGTGGTCGCGGACCTCGGGTAGGTAGGAGCGAACGGTTAGCTGAAGCCTTACTTCGTCGGGAATGATGTTGTGTTTTGTTCCACCATGTATCGAGCCTACGGTCACCACCGCCGACTCGAGCGGTGGGATCTGGCGACTGACGATCGTTTGGAGATTCACCACAATCTGGGCAGCCAGTGTGACCGGGTCTTTGGTCATGTGGGGCCAGGCGCCATGGCCGCCTTTGCCGCGAACGAGGATATCCACTGAATCAACATTGGCCAGCGCATACCCCTTCCTGACTCCAACAGTCCCCGCCGGCATAGCGGCGCTGGTGTGCAAGGCCAGGGCATAATCAGGTTTGGGAAAGCGGCTAAACAGCCCATCATCCAGCATCGCACGCGCACCTGAACCTCGCTCCTCGGCAGGTTGGCCGATCATCACCAAAGTCCCGTTCCAGTCGTCTTTCATGCCCGACAGCATCTGGGCAGTGCCGAGAAACGATGTCATATGAAGATCGTGGCCACAGGCGTGCATCGTGGCGACCTCCTCGCCGCTGTCGTTCAGACCGGTGGCCTGGCTGCCATAAGACAGTCCGGTGCTCTCCTCGACGGGTAAGGCGTCGATATCGGTTCGCACCATCACCGTCGGTCCGTTTCCGTTCCTCAGGACTCCAACGACGCCGTAGCCAATGCGATCCTCGACGCCGTAGTCGCCTACAAGTTCGGTTACATCGAAACCAAGCTCGCGAAGGCGACCTGCTACAAAAGCCGAGGTTTCCTTCTCCTGATAGGACAGCTCCGGAGAGGCGTGCAGCTTTTTGAACGTGCTCACCCAGCCGTCGATCTCCTTCTCGACCTCGCTGTCGAGTTCGGATCCCGGCGCAGAATCCCGAGCAGAAACCGGTGCAGAGAATGCACCCATCAGTGCAAACAAACCAACAGCCAGAAAGGCCCAGATTCTTGAACTCACGTCGAGATCCTCCTTTTCGGGGTCGAAGTCTATATACCTCGAAAAGGATATCCGATCTGGTCTAGACAGGGTGTCAATCGGGCAGCATCGGAGCTGCGACTAGAAGCTCTGAGGGTCGCAAGCGGGCAGCTTCCAAACCAGCGGTGGCGCCTTGACCGTTTGCGGTTCGGGATACTCCCGCCCCCATAGATCGATCGCCTCGGGGGCCGACAAGATGGGCTGGCCATCTTCGGTCATTTCGATTACTAGCGTGCCGCCCGCATAGGGCTCGCGAAGGTCCGGCACGGCAAGATCGAGCTTGGCCGAACCTGCCTCGAGCCTGCTTGGATAGCCACCTTGCTCCAGACATTTCAGCCGAAGCTTCAGCGACTCCAGAGCGAGCCATCGGCTTGTCTCGTAGGCTTTGACCTTGCCGATCGCATCCAGCAAATTCGGTAGCAGAAATCCGAAAACCTTCCAGGCGGGTAGACCCTGTTCAGAATTGTAGTACTCACGAATGGTGACAAAAGGTGCATTGAGGATAGCAGCAAGCTCGGCGTGGCCCTCCAGCATCAACGCAATATACGGGGGCTCCACGAACCAACTCGACGCTTTCGAGACCACACTGGCATTCTCAGGCAGTAGCTGATCCGCACTTGTCGTGGCTACAAGACTCGCTTCACTGGCAAACGCACGCCGTAGCAGCTCGACGCGATCGCGATCCTGCAGTCGGAAATGCAAGTCTCGTAGCAAAGCGGGTTCGGCCAGACCCGACTGGACAACCTCCTGCGCAGTCTCGACTAGAAGCCGGTCGAGAGAGAGTGTAATCAGGGCCGTGATCAGCTGCGACTCGCGACCCAGGGAGCGCGCAAGATTATCCAGGACTGCGATATCACGACCTAGGCGTTCGATCTGGCCGCCACGAACAGCCAACCGAGTATCGAGCCGGATCAACTTTCCTGCCCGCAGGAGCTCAATCACCGGTGGAATCTCTGCGTCGAGGCCTTCGTCGTAGCGAATGCCAAAATTGGACATCTCCAGGGGCAAGGCTCGCATGAGCAACTCGATTCCAGGCTCGTTCGACTCGACCAGCTCACCCACGGTCTCGCGAAGCTCTGGTGTCCAACTATCAAGCGGAACCGAGAGTCCCTCAATCCATGCGGCTTTCGCATCGCTGGTAATCACTATCGCCTGCGCACCGGCCAGCAACCATACGGCGGCATTCTCTTCGTCGGGCAATGCGGGTAGAAGAAATCGAGATGGATCGAGCGAGCCTATCTCCTGTTCAAAGGCAGTCGTCGCTGATTTGAGCCGAGCCTGTCCCCACCAGCGGAATGCAAGCAACGCCGCCAGTAGGAGAACGACGACTATCGCCGCGACAACTGCGAGACGGCGGAGCCAGCGCTTCACTGCTCGCCCCTCAAGGTCTCGAGCAACTCGAGCTGATCACCTAGGGTCCGGCCTCGGGTCGAAGCCTCGAGTCGCAAGAGAATCGGGCCACTCAGACCTAGTGATGCGAGCTCCGAATTCGGGCGGTTCCGTGCTCGAGACGCCGCGCGATCAGATGAAACTCTCGATCCGAACGGGCTCGGCGCCAGATTGAGTGCCAACAGCACCAGAACTGTAATCAGCCAGGCCAGTCGAAGACGACGACTTTCCCAGATGCGTTCCCACGGACCCTGAGATTCGATCGGGGGACACGACCGCATCGAGGCGAGCACCTGGGATCGCAGCCTCAGCGGCGCGGTGGGCGCGTGGGTACCGGCCAGTGGATTCGGATTCTTCATCGATCCACACTTTCAGCCCACTGTCGCAGCCGCCGCATCGCCAACCGAAACCGACTCGCCGCCGTAAAGGTCGACACACCTGTGATGAGACCGATCTGACGAAAGGACAGCTCCGAGAAAAATCGAAGATAGACGGTGGCCCGTTGGGGTGGAGGCAGCTGGATAACGAGGCCCGAAAGTCTTCGAGCGTCGACGTTGCGACCGGGGTCGATCACCAGCAAGGGGATGTCGACCTCAGCAACATCGACTGTCGCGCGCCGCTTCCGCAGCAGGTCGATCGAGGCGGATCGGGTCATCCTCAGGAGGTAGGCCCTGGGGCTGCGAACTCGACGAAGCGCTGGTCGCCGCTCTAGCAATTTCAGAAATACCGTCTGCACGACGTCGCAGGCATCCTCTACCGAGCCCGTTGTCCAAAGGGCCAGCCCATAGAGCTCGTCCCCAATCAGGTCGTAGAGCCCTCGGCCTCCGCCCGCACGGCTATCGACGAAGTCGCTCCAGGTTGATTCAAGCTCATCCAGCGTCTCGGGGCGAAGACTCTCGGTGAGGGCCAGGGCATGGCTGATGTTGGTCATTCTTCTAGTAGACGGGATTATGACCTTGTTTTGTCACAAATCGTTGTGAAACCGTAAATCCACCTCAGGTGCCCGGCGGGGCTATCGCCCGAACCGCGATCTCGCCACCATATCCGATATGAGGAGAGCTCTCGGCAATCTTTGCCGCTTGCGCGAGATCGTCGGCTCGAACCACAAAAAAGCCAGTCAATGTATCCAGGTCCAGTTGAGACGGCTCCTCGGACGATGGACTGCGGATCGAGGAGAGTCTCATCCTCTCGGGCGTGAGGTGACCGGCCGCCACCAGCCGGTTTTCCTCGGCCAATCCACCCGCCCAGGCTCCGTACTCGGCCACGAGCTCCGCCATCGGCTTCGAAGTCTGCAGCGGCTCCGGTTCGGACAGAAGGATCAAGAAACTCGACCCTTCGGCGCCTACTCCGGCCGCGGCGGGCTGAAACCCCCGGGCCGTCCAACCGATCAAAGCCGCCACCAAACAGGCCGCCGCCATGAGCCACGGCGACATTCCTTTGGAGCTCGAAGCCTCGATCAGACCCTCGCGTTTCAACTGCCCTACGAGTCTCTCTTCCAGTGCCGCCGGCGGTTCGATCTCGTTGGGTAGATTCTCTAGCTCTCTGAGCTCGTCGGGATTTCGTGGGTTGTTCATAGGGTGCCTCCCGAGCCAGCAGGCTCGGATACAAGCTGACGCCTCAGGGCCCTTCGGGCCTCGAAGAGACGGCTTTTGGAAGTTCCAGGAGCGATATCCAACAGGTCCGCGATTTCATCGTGCGAGTAGCCTTCGATGTGAAACAAGATCAGTACCTCCCGCTGACCCTCGGGGAGCGACGAGACGCAGCGCTCCAGATCTAGGCGATCGAGAGTAGCTTTGCCATCGACCGCTCGCATCGAGGGTTCCAATTCCTGGCCTCGATCGTCTCGCCGCTTTTTGAGCTCGCGCCAGCAGTTGATCAGGATGCCGGCCATCCAGGTCCGTAGCGCCGACTTCCAGCGAAAACTCTCGATCCGCCGAATCGTGCGAATCCAAGCTTCCTGGAGGATCTCTTCGGACTCCGTAGCTTGGCCACCTGTCAGACGCAGCGCCAGGCAGTAGAGATAGGGCGAGTGCGCCTTGTAAAGAGTTCGAAAGGCATCCTCTGATCGCGTCTGGACGAATCGGTCTACCAAATCAAAATCGACACTCTTGCTCATCTGGCAATTATCTCCACACTACTGAGTGGCTCGAACCGGCGGAAAGGTTCGTCGAACCTTTTCCCCTTGAGCTGCCACTCAGTAGTTGAACCAGGATAGACCCTCTTTTCATAAGGAGCCCAATCGTGACATCTCGAATCAGACCTGCTCTTCTCACCCTGCTCATCGCCATCGCGGCCTCTGCCGCCTCAACCGCTGCTTGGAAGCCCGAGCCACTGCCGCGGAGTCAGGAGACCTCCGAAGCCCTGGCAGCCTGCCCCACCCTTATCCGCGCCGAAGCCGGCGTCTACGTGTTGACCGAGACCGGTTACGATCTCGTCCGGCCCAGCCAGAATGGTTTCAACTCCATCATCGGCAGAACGCAGCCGGATTCCTTCGAGCCTCAATGCCTCGACGCCGAGGGCTCGTCGACACTTCTTCATCAGATTCTGATGCGTGGCCGATTGCAGATGCAGGGTCTGGATCGAGAAGAGATTGCCGAGCGACTCGAGACCGCCTGGTCCCGTGGAGATCTCCAGTCACCCTCTCGTCCTGGTATCAACTACATGTTGTCGGAGCGAAACCAGGTGCCGATCGGGCCGGAAACGGTCATTCCCTATCAACCCCACGTCATGTTCTATGCCCCCCATCTCACCAACACCGACCTGGGTGGCAGCATGCAGGGCGAGAGTCCGGTATTTGTCATCAACGAGGGCAAGCCCTACGCCTACGTGATTGTGCCAGTCTCGACAGATCAAGACAGCGCCCACTCCGACGCACCCTAGCCGGTTGCCACTGGGCGTTTTAGAAGCGCAGCAGCACAGCTCCCCAGTGGAAGCCAGCGCCAAACGAGGTCAGCAAGACCAGGTCGCCCGCCGAGATCCGTCCCTCATCCCGAGCTTGGGCCAACCCCAGCGGCACGGAGGCGGATCCGGTATTGCCAAAGTCCTCGATGTTGGTGAAGACCTTCTCCAGCGGTATGTGAAGGGCTTTGCCAACCGCGTTGATAATGCGCATGTTGGCCTGATGAGGCACGACCAGATCCACATCTTCGATCGTCAACCCGGTCTGTTCGAGAACCTGTCGCGAGACTTTCGCCATTCGCCCCACGGCCTCTTTGAACACCTCCGGACCCTTCATGACGATGTTTTTGTGAAGACCCTGCTCGGCCGCCTCGACGGAAAAGGGTGCGCGAGTGCCACCGGTCTCGAGGGTGAGAATCCCGGCGCGACTTCCATCCGTGCCCGTCACCGCAGCAAGGATTTCGATCGTGTCCTCTCCGCTACCAACAACGACAGCCCCTGCCGCATCACCAAACAGCACACATGTGGATCGGTCACGCCAATTCATTATGCGAGTCAGCATCTCCGAGCCGATCACCAGAATGGTGCGACCCTCCACTCCAACCCTCGAGCGTGCGATGTCGAGGGCCTGGAGAAAACCGGCGCATCCACTTCCTGCAAGATCGTAGGCAGGTACCTCTCGGGCACCCAGGAGATGTTGGACATAGGAAGCCGTATCGGGAAAGTACACCTCGGGTGTGTCGGTAGCCACGATGATCTCGTCGATGGCGCTCGGTTCGAGCCCACAGTCTTTCAGCGCCCGGTTGGCGGCTTCAACTGCCATCGTGGCCGTTGTTTCATCTTCGCCAGCAATTCTTCTACGCTTGATTCCGGATCGCGTCGTGATCCATTCATCAGAGGTGTCGACCCACTCGGTCCACTCCTCATTGGTCATGATTCGCTCGGGCGCATACGCACCGAGGCCGAGGATGCCAATCCTGTCGCTTGTCATCATGGCAACAGGATAGTGGAAACGAGGCGAATGCGGCCCACCCATTCGCGCAGTCTCCAAACTTGGCGCTGTGGAGTTCTCCACAGGTGATTTGGTTTTCAGGCCTCACAATCTCGCAGTGAACTCGCGTATTCAGTCGGATCCGACCACCAGAAGAGCCTTTCTCCAGGTGGCCAAGCCAGGGATTTCCACACAATCCGGTGCTTCCTCCTCTCTGGGCCCCTCTTTGGACCCATCATTGGAGGAAACCCCCGAGGCGAGGCAGCCAAGGATGCGGTCGTCGAACCGAGTCGATCTGCCGCTACCCGCCGCTCCATCGGGTATGCCGACTCCCGCTTCGGTAGGCGTAATCGCGCTCAATCGGATGGCGTTTGGACCGGCCGCAGGAGATCTTGCGGCATTCAATGCCCTCGCGGGCGATGATGATTCGCGGTTACAGGCCTACGTCGACCAACAGCTCAACCCTGCTGGAATCAACGACGCTGCGGCAGACGCACGCATCGCAAGCTCCGGGTTCTCGACCCTCGACAAAACCCTGCCGCAACTATGGGCAGACCATGTCGTTGCGGACCCTCCCTGGGAGACCCGAATCAGGCCGGTAGTCGAAACTCAGCTCGCCACCTTTATCCGAGCGGTGTACAGCCGGCGGCAGCTCTTCGAAGTTCTGGTCGAGTTCTGGCACGACCACTTCAGCGTTTTTGGCTGGGAGTTCTACGAAGCGCCGGCCTGGGTCCACTACGATCGCGATGTCATTCGCGCCCACACGCTGGGCAATTTCCGCCAACTGCTCGAAGCCAACGCCAAGAGCACCGACATGCTCATCTATCTGGACAACTGGGTGAGCTCACAGGATGGCCCCAACGAGAACTATGCCCGTGAGGTGATGGAGCTCCACACGCTGGGTGCCGGTGGTTATTTTGGAACGATCCCGAGATCCTCGGTTCCCGACGGACCCGGTGGAGTGAAGGCCGGGTTTGTGGAGGAAGATGTCTTCTCGGTGGCTAGATGCTTGACCGGCTGGTCGCTGAGTGCCGATCCCTATTGGGATCTGGACAGTGGCAACGGAACCTACCTCTATCGCGCCAACTGGCACGACAACAGCGCCAAGAACGTGTTGGGTGTAGATCTGCCAGCCAATCAGCCAGCGGAAAAGGATGGCCAGGACGTGCTCGACATCCTGGCCAATCACCCGACAACCGCACGGCATATCTGCTACAAGCTCTGCCGCCGACTCATCGGAGATTTTCCGCCCGACAGCGTGGTCGACACTGCCGCAGCCGTTTTTCTGGCCCAAAGCAGCGCCCCCGATCAGATCGCTCGAGTCGTCCGAACCATTCTGCTGTCCAACGAATTCCGAACCACCTGGGGTTCGAAGGTCAAACGACCCTTCGAGATCGTGGCCAGTGCGATGCGGGCAGGCACCATGAACTTTCTGTTTAGCGAGTTCGACGACGACACAGGCACCTTCGAGTGGCTCTACTACAACACCGGTCAGCGTCTCTTCGGTTGGCACCCACCCAACGGCTATCCCGACGTCGGTGAGGCCTGGGTGAGCTCCGGGCCCAGGGTGATGAGCTGGCGTTTGACCAACTGGCTGGTGGATGTTCGCGACGATTTCGACACCTACAGACTCGATGCTTTTACCCAAACGCCGCCCGGAGTGCGGTCGGCAAATGATCTAGCCGACTACTGGATCGACCGGATCCTCGGCCGCCCCATGTCAGTCTCTGACCGCCAAGAAGTGGTCGATTTGATGGCGCAGGGCTTCAATCCCACATTCGACCTGCCGCTCGACACCGATTCCGACTTGCGCGAGCGGCTGCAATCGATGGTGGGTCTCATCTTCATGTCGCCCGAGTTTTTGTGGCGCTAAAGCGACGGAAGCCGGCTTTGGAAAAAAGATAGATCATGTGTGACATCAACAGACGTGGCTTCATGGTGGGTTGCTCGGCAGCTATCGCTGGTTTGGCAGGATCCCGATTCAATACTCTTGCCTTCGCTCAATCCGGCGGAGTTGCGGCCAGCGAAACCATGGTGGTCATTTTTCTGCGTGGTGGAATAGACGGTCTAAGCCTGATACCGCCCATCGGAGGCACCGACCGGGGCCACTACGAAACCGCGCGGCCCGGGCTGCAAATACCACTCACCGGACCCGACGCCGCCCTGGCCCTCGAGGGACAGTTCGGTCTCCACCCGGGTGCCGCCCCACTTCTCGATCTTTATCAGAACGGCGATCTCGCCTTTGTCACGGCGACCGGTCTGACCGAAGCGACTCGGAGTCACTTCGACTCCATGGAGTTCATGGAGCTCGGAACCCCGGGGATCAAGACCACACCGACCGGCTGGCTCACACGACACCTCCAGACCTCAGCCGGTCTGCCCCCAGAGATCATCATGCCATCGCTCGCCATGGGCGACCTACAGCAAGCCTCGCTGCGAGGAGACCGGGACACGGTCAATCTGGTCGACCCCGACATCTTCGCTTTTACCACTGGTCCCTGGAGATGGCGGCCGGCTCAGCGAGCCAGTCTTCGCCGGATGTACGGCGCCGACGACTCGGTGCTTCACGTCACCGGCACCAAGGCGCTCGATGCGCTCGACATCGTAGAGCTCTTTGTCACCGACGACTACACGCCGGCAAACGGCGCCGCCTACCCAAGCACGGATTTTGGTGAGCATCTCTCTGTCATTGCACAGATGATCAAACTCGACCTGGGGCTTCATGTGGCAACACTCGACCTCGGAGGCTGGGACACCCATGACAGCCAGAGCTACTGGATACCCATTCTGATCGACGACCTGTCACGGAGCCTCAACGCCTTCTATACCGATCTCAACGGTGCTGGAGCCACCAACTACACCGACCGTCTCACCGTCGTCGTGATGAGTGAGTTTGGACGCCGTTTTGTCCAAAACAACGATGACGGTACCGACCATGGTCATGGCAACCTGATGATGGTCCTCGGCGGTAACGTGAATGGGGGGCAGATTCACGGAACCTGGCCCGGTCTGGCGCCTGGACAGCTCTTCGAAGGTCTCGATCTGGCGGTTACAACCGACTATCGCCAAGTCTTGAGCGAGATCCTGATCCGGCGCCTCGGCAACAACCGGATCGGCGACATCTTCCCCTGCTACGGAGATTACTCTCCGCTCGGCATCGTCTCCGGACTGGATCTGCCACCCGACTACGGCGCCTGTTCAAGCCTCTTTAGCGACGGCTTCGAGACCGGGACCTCAGCGGCCTGGCACTACTCACTTCCGCTTTGACTTGCGGCTAATCTGATCTTCTCTGCCGATCGGATTTTGTCCCACCTCCTATCCAACATATCCAACCTCCGTCTACTGGTATTCTCAGGTGTATCCAACACTGGAGGTGCCGATGCGCCGAATCTCTTTCTTGCCTTTGACTGGCTTCCTACTTCTTATCGTCTTCTCCACCTTCGTGGCCGCCGAGGGTTCAAAGGCCGGCCGAATCGAAGCCCTCGCGCGAGCTACTGCTCTGGATGCCGAAACCGCACGTTTGTCCGATGGGCTGTGGGATCTATCCGAGACCGCTCTGAAAGAAACGGAATCGGCGGAGCTTCTGGCGGCGACCCTCGAGGATGCCGGATTCGAGGTCGAGCGCGGTGTCGCCGGCATGCCCACCGCCTTTGTAGCCTCGTGGGGCCAGGGCCGACCGATTGTAGGAGTACTCGCCGAGTACGACGCGTTGCCCGGGGTTGGAAACGCCGCAGTGCCCGAGCGCGCCAAGCGGGAAGACGGGCTCACCAGTGGCCAGGGTTGTGGCCACAATCTCTTTGGCGCCGCCTCGGTCGTCGGCGCCATCGCGATCAAAGAGACCCTGCAGAGCGAGAAGCTTGCGGGGACGATTCGCCTCTACGGCACCCCCGCCGAGGAGACGGTGATTGGTAAGGTCTACATGGCCCGAGAGGGATTGTTCGATGACTTGGATGCCGCGATCGATTGGCACCCTGGTACGACGACCGCGACGAGAAATCAACCCGGACGAGCCATGAACAGCTTCACCGTCGAATTCTTCGGCCAAGCGGCTCACGGAGCCCGCGACCCCTGGAATGGGCGCAGCGCGCTCGATGCGGTCGAGCTGATGAACTACGGCGTCAACCTGATGCGCGAGCACATCGAGCCCTCGACTCGGATCCACTACGTGATTCCAGACGGTGGTGACGCACCCAACGTCGTTCCCGAGTACGCCAAGGTCTGGTATTACGTTCGCGACGTCGATCGCGATCGAGTCCAGCACTATTACGACCGCATCTTGAAGATCGCAGATGGAGCAGCGCTGGCCACCGAAACGACCCACCAGGTAACACTTCTGACCGGTGTCAACGAGTGCCTGCTGTTGAGGCCGCTTCAGGAGGCCGTTCAGGCCAATCTGGAGTTGGTTGGCGGTCCCAGGTTTTCGAGCCGAGAACAAGAATTTGCCCACCGGCTACAGCGCAATCTCGAAATCGAAGAGCTCGGTTTTGTGGGCACGGTCGAACCGCTTGCGGACCAGCCAAAGCCCCTCGAGGGAGGCTCCTCGGATGTCTGCGACGTCAGCCATATCGTCCCGGAGATCGGTTTTCGAGTCACCACGGCCGCCTCGGGCATTCCCTGGCACAGCTGGGCCGCCACCGCTTGCCACGGCACGTCGGCGGGTATCAAGGGAGCTCAGGTCGCAAGCAAGGTCATCGCGTTAACGGGAATCGATCTGCTCACCGACGAGGCGCTACTGGAGGCCGCACAGGCCGAATTTCGCGACAAGACCGCCGGCCGGCCCTATCGGTCGCCGATCCCGGCCGATCAGGCTCCGCCACTACCGGAAAAGTAACTCCCCTCGGAACAACGGGGACACGAGACCTGATTCCCGACTTTGCTCAACTATCTCCTACATTGGGGACACGAGACCTGGAGAATGGGGACAGCCCCTCTTTTGCCTGAATAGAGGGGCTGTCCCCGTATTAAAGTCGGCTCCAGACTCGATCATCAAGCTCAGCCAAGCTGCCCAAGATGAGATCCGCCGGATCCAGCCTCGAATCGCCCACGACCGAGCGATCGGGCACCACGATGCACTTCATTCCCGCCGCCTTTGCCGCCTCCAGGCCGGCCGGAGAATCCTCGATCGCTACGCAGTTACTTGGGTCTACCCCGAGCATTCGAGCCGTAGTCAAGAAGACCCCTGGATCGGGCTTCCCTATCGGCTCGGACTCCGCCGAGTGGACCACCGCGAACCGATCGCGGATACCGAGCCGATCGAGCGCAGCCTCGATAACGGTCATCCGAGACGACGAGGCCACTGCCAGTGCCATACCCTTGGCGGCACAGAAGTCGACCGCATGGTGCGCCCCCTCCTTCGCTTCCCCGACCTCGGCCACCAGGTCACGCACCGCGCCGACGATGCGGGTCTCGACCTCATCCAACGGATCAGCCGCAAGATCCCACCCGGCCTGCTGGTGACGGATACGCACCACCTCGTCCGAGCGAATGCCGAGGGTCTCATCGGCCTGCTCCTGGGTTAGCTCGAGACCCAGCCGGCCAAAGACCTCGATCTCTGCCTGCTGCCAGAGCGGTTCCGAGTCGATCAACAAACCGTCGAGGTCAAAAATAGCGGCTGTCAGCATCCGCTGTTTCTACACCGACATCGGCCTTCAGGTCCAGCTTTGTTGTCGAGCCTGTCAGCGCGTCGTCTACCCACAGCTCAGGCTCGCTCCCCACTTCGGACCCAATATCCGCAGACTGAAGGACTACTCTCCCCCGACCTGGCGCTACCGCATCGGCGCCTGGCGATTCTTCTTCCTCGTCGACGACGACGAACGGATCGTCTACATGATCGCCGCCGCTCATCGCAGCGAGGCATACCGAACCGACTGACGGAAGGGATGAGATGGTCTTCAAGGCACTGCGCTGGTCCACGCAGTCGAGTCGCCGGATTCGAACCCATCGGCGAAGAACAGACCCAAACACCCGGTGGCGCCGATGTCGACCTCGACCGAATCGGTACCTACTCGCCCGTCGCTGTCGGTCGCAGTCAGCGTGATGAGCTGACAGCCGGTGGTGAGCTGTGACGCCGGCACGTCCACCTCGCCGCCAAATCCAACGAACCGCGGGGCTGTGCCACCGTCATCCGTGGTCCACAGAAGCTCGAACCCCTCGAGCAGCCCGTCCTCCGGATCCCAGGCGTCACCGCGCAGTTGGAGGACGCCACCCGGCGGCACAGCAGCGATACCTGGATGGGGACGCTCGATCGCCGCCAATGGATAGCCGGCGTCCAACACGAATGGGTCGGAGTCGGCTTCGGCCTGGTGAAATCCGTCTGACACCAACACGCGAATCAGGGCCGAGCCGCTGGCAGGTAGGGTGGTCGTCGGGGCGGCGTAGGAGGAACCAGGAACCTCGAGGCCGAGTACCTTCCAGGTGTTGCCGAGATCCGTACTCAACAGGACGGTGGTGGTGAGTGGATCCCCATCGAGATCGTCCGCGACCCAGGTCGCCTCGAAGGTGCCGGCCGGAGCGGTGACTGTATCGACCTCGACCTGATCGACACTCGGAGGGTTCGCAGACCCAGTCGTGCGGCCGAGCTCCACTGCATCGATCGAGACCGTGATCGAGGCGGGGTCCGAGCCCATCGGGACGGGGAGGACCGCCACGAAGCTCGGAACGACCTCGCCGGGTCCGTAGCCCTCGCCCGGGAGATCCCCGTCGCCCAGAAGCAGAACGTCCGCCGCGGCGATCTCGAGATCGAGCCCATCGAGCAGAGCCACGTGCACGCTCCCCGGCTCGTTCCCGGGGTTGTCTCCGGTGACCCGCAGAGGCTGATCGAAGGTGACCGCGCTCGTCCCTTCGTCGATGGTACCGCTGACAACCAGAAACTCGCCGGCTGCGGCGCCCTTGGGCAGCGGCCCCGGCCGCGGTGCTAGAAGCCCGTCTCGTAGCCGCTGGTAAGAAAAGCTCGACACCCAGCTCTCCTGGCCGGCGGCCGGCGAGTTGCAGTACGACATCATGGCGGGAACTAGTCGGGGATCGATGATCGTCAGCGCGTCGTAGCCGTTCAGGTACGCTCGAGGTGAGAATCCCCAGATCTCGGCATCGGGACCCTGAGAAAGGGGACCGATGGTGGGCCACGTGAATTCCCACCGAGGCCGATCTTCAGCTCCGGTGTTGGTCAGCCCGGGGATCTCTTCGACGTAAGGATGGAGAACCCCTGCGAGATTGTACTTTGATCCGCAGATACCGATTTTCTCAATTGGATTTGGCCCTACAAAACGAATTTCGACCACCGCATGACCACGCCCATAGGTGTGGGAACCCTCGTGGACTCCGGTGTTTCGGCCATTGCCCGTGGACTGAGGAGATTCGGTCCCGTTGGCGAACGTATTCGAGACACTGAACCAGGCCATGCCCCCTCTGCCGTCCTCGACCGGGCCACCGAGCAAATAGCCGAAGAACTTCGACAGCTGTGAGGCGAAACGAAACTCGACAGCGTGGATCCTCTTGAGCCGGCGATTCACCGTGCCCGCCCTGGGCGTCCTGTTGAAACCATTGAGCTCGCGAATGACGAAGTCGACGCTGTTGGTAGGAAAATTGTCGGAAAGACGACGGATTTGCTCCCGGATGTCGCCATTCGCGGTGATCGTAGGTGCAATCGTGAGCCCGCCCTTCTGAGTCTCATTCAGATTCGCAGCGCCGCCATTCAGTCCCGCCGGATTGACATCGAGAACCTCGTCGCGGCCCCGGTACATGGTGATCCTGACCTTGGCGCCCGGGGCGCTCGACGAGAGGCTACCAACCCTGACGCGTGCCTTGTCTGCATTGAGCACGTCTTCGACCGCTGCTTCGATATCGTCCGCGTTGGCGTCGAAGCGCACAGGGTCACTCTCGCTACCTCCTTCGGTAAACCGGAAGGTCCCGCTGGTGGCCATGATCTCGAGTTCGTTGACCTCCGCCCCGTCATACGGCACCGAGAAGAACTGGACAACGGGGCGAGAGGGCGCGTCGAAAGAGACGCTGACGATACAGTCGGGGCTGCCGTCGGGCTCGGCACAGCCGAGCACTTGGTTTAGCGGGCTGGTGAGCTCGAATTCGAGATCGACGCTGCCGCCCCGGTCGATCCAGGTGGCGGGAAGAGTGAAGTTGACGCTATTCCTCAGGCCGGCCCGCCAAGAGTCGACGGTTCTCTCATCCACCACGGTAAAGGCCGCCGCATCGTCTGCGACAAACGAGAACAGCTGGGAGTCCGGAGGCAGCGGGCTGTCGGGAAACGGGTTGCCGCCGATCGAGCCGTGCAGCTGTCCGCGAACCGAAATTGGACTCGAGGCGTCGACCTCTTCCAGAAACACCCGCACCACCGTGGCCTTGCCCTGATAGAGCGGAATCTCATTGCGCCAGTTCTGGATCGCCTGGTTGACCTCGATGGCGCGTAGCCGGATGGTCGGCGGGGGTGCATCGACCTGGAGACCGACACAGGCCGGACTGCCGGTGTTGAAGGCGTCGTCGGTGGCGCGGGCGCAGATGTTTTTCATCCCGTCGGTCTCGAAGTTCAGCTCCGCCTCGGCCTCCTCGGTCGGCTCGTCGTAAAAACCGTCGAGCGGGGTCAGGATCGGCTGCCAGTTGCCGCCGTCGACCTCATACTCGATCAGGATGATGTCGCGGTCGCCGGTACCGATATCGGTGGCGACCACACTCAAGGTTGTGGGCTCATCGACCATCACCGGGTTGTCACTGAGCGAGACCTGAGGTGGAACCGGTGGTGTCAGATCGGATATAGCGACCGGAACATCCACACAGGTGGGGTCGCCAATATTGAGATGCTCGTCAGTACCGCGCACGCACAGTTGATGAATCCCGACGTTGGCGAAGCGCACGCTGTCGATACCCGTTTCGGCCGGGGAGTCGTAGCCATCGTCGAAAGGCTCGAGATGGATCCAGTCGCCGGCGCCGTCGAGCTGGAACTCGATGTCGATGACATTAGCTCCACCGGTATCGAGTTCGTGTGCGGTGGCGACGAAGAACCAGTCCTCGAAGGTACCCAATGGCTCGCTCGGTGGCGTGATGGGCAGCACGATCGGACCCTCGAGATCCGGCCCAAGGCTGGTCGGATACGCAATGGACATCTCGGTTCCCGCCGCATCGGTGTCGGCCCTGAAGGCGACACTACTGGTGCCGAAGGCTGTGATCTCGACCAAGGTCCCAGGGAAATTGTTGAAGTCTTGCACCGAGACCGTTCCACCTGCCGTGCCGTCGCTCACCCAGAGCTCTGTACCTGCGGCAAAGAAGAGCAGATCGTCTGCGGCAGTGAGCTGTCGCATCCCGGCAGGGAAGATTGCACCGACCACCTCCGTCGTACCGCCCGGGGTGCCGTCGCTGCGCCAGAGGCTTGGACCCTGAGCGACAAAGTACAGCAATCCCTGGAAGGCCGCGGCCTGCGCAAAGTAGCCGCCGCCGGAGCCGGGGACGATCTCGGTGACCATCTGCGTGCCGACCGTGGTGCCATCGGTCACCCATAGCTCACGCCCGGTGGTGCCGTCGTCGGCGCTGAAGTACATCAGGTCCCCGACCTGAACAAAACCGTCGTTGTCGCCTTCGTTGTCATTATTGGAGGAAGCCGGCCCAGAATTGATGTCGGCCAGGCGAAACGTGCCGGCGAGAGTGCCATCGGTGACCCAAGGCTCCTGACCGGCAATCTCGTCGAAAGCGAAGAAGACCACCTTGTTCCGGCCCACGAACGTGGTGAGAAATTCGGGATCGGAGCTGTCATTCGGCTCGGGGTTGATGTCCTTGAGCAGCGTCGACGTGAAGCCATTCGAAACATAGAGCTCGACATCGATCTCCGAGTCGTCATCAGCCAAGAAGACGAACTGCGTCGCATTGACGGCGGTGAACTTGTAGGGATCGCTATCGTCACCGCCGGGGGCGATGTTGCCGACATTGTGAGTGCCTTCTTCCGTGCCGTCCGTGATCCAGGGCTCTCTACCGTAGAACCCCGTAAAGGCGCTGAAGGCCACGTGCGAACCACCGAACACGGTGGTCATGTGTTCTGGACCGGAGCTGGCTTCGAGAAAGTTGATGTCTTTAACAATCCCGGTCGTGGGCTCAGTTCCCTGTGTGCGCCAGAGCTCGGATCCTGTGTCATCCGGACCCGTACTTCCCGGAAGGTGTGGGCGGGCCGTGAAGATCAGGGCGTCGGTGAGACCGGCCGCGGACCTGTGGAAGAGCGTGGGTACGCCGCCGTCACCGGGCCGGGTGTTGATGTCTTTAACCAGAATTGGTCCGGTGGCGATGCCGGCCGTGTAGAGCTCGCGGCCGATCCCCACTCCAGGGACGTCACTATCATCGGCCGAGAAGAAGAGCTGACCATTCCACACGACGGGTTCCGACGGTTCAACACCTACAGGACCCGGGTTGACGTCGAGTACCTCGACCGTGATCTCGGGTGGTTCTCCTGCATCCAGCACCGGTGTGATCGTGAGAAGCCACAAGCTTCCAACGATCGCCAGACTTCGCTTGCTGAATCGAGAACGGGTCATATGTGCACACCTAGCTACGTACGGTCTTAATACGGTACTGCGGAAAAGAGGGGCAATACCCGTCACTCGATGAAGAGAAGCGTGTCGGTTTTCGCCCGAAATTCCGCAGAACCGAGTAGCGAAATTGCAGATTGTTATCGGGCTGATAGCCTCGTTCAGACCCGAAGGAGAGACGGATGAAGAAATACACCTGGCCCTTTATTGTTCTTGCAACGCTGGCGGGCGTGTCGGCGGCCGACGCTGGCTTCGAAGAGCCGCCGGTGATCGTAGTCAACAGCGCCGAACGGAGGATCACAGCCTACGTCGAGGCCGATGAGAATTCGGATCTCAACGAGATTGTCGACGATACGATCAGCGGCCCCTTCGTCGACGCGATACCAAACGTTATTGGAGGAAGCGAGGGGAGCCTCGCCGACGGTTTTGCAGAGCAGGATACTCGGATCACCACGTTCAGCATCCAAGGATCGGGGTCGGTCTTTGCAGATGCATCTCTCGGGGTCGGCGAGAAGGCGAGCGTGTCTGTAGCCAGCGATTCGAGAATTTTTGTCAATTTCAACGTTCCCGAAGGAGCAGCCTACACACTCAGCGGCAGCCTGAAGGTGGATGGCGAAGCAGGAGGATTCTGCCTCTCGGGCGCCACTGTTAGCCTGTCGCTCATCCACAATCATTCCGTCGACTGCAATACCGTACTCGAGGACGAGGACTTCTTCTTCGTCGGGGTCGCTCTCGACTCGAACATGGCAATTGCTGTCGAAGTCAACACCTTCCCTGAGGGCGGCGGGCCGGTGGATCTCCAAGGCGAGGGCACGGCCTCCTTCGAATTCACACTCGACTTCGGTGACCGCGACGCCGACGGCCTCTTCGACTCATGGGAGGAGAACGGAATCGACTTTTCTGGACCCGGGATAGAGATCGATCTTCCCGGAATGGGAGCCAACCCCGACAAGAAAGATCTCTTTGTCGAGGTCGACGTGATGGATGGGGTGGAGTTCGACCCAGCGGCAATGGTTGCTGTGGAGGCGGCGTTCGCGCAGGCTCCCGCCTCGATGGTCGACAATCCCGACGATACCCTGGGTATTCAGCTTCACATTGTCGTCGACGGCGACCGCCCGGCTCACAGTCCCATGGTGGTGAGCGCCGGAGAACGGCTGCCGGCCCAGTTCTATGCCATCAAGGAGTCGTACTTCGGCTCTGAAAGCCAGCGCGCCCACCCCAGCGCGGCCGAGATTCGGGTAGCCAGACTCCTGATCTACCGCTACTGCCTGTGGGCAGATACCTTGAACCGACCTGGCGCAGTTCTCTATGGGAGAGCGGAAGCGATTCCCGCAAACGACTTCATCGTGGCTGGAGGCACCATAGCAGTTGACTACTTTCCGCTCACAGTCTTCGAGAACCAGGCCAGTGTATTCATGCACGAGCTCGGCCACGCCCTCGGTCTGCACCACGGGGGCCAGAACGACGAGAACTACAAACCCAACTACCTCTCGATCATGAACTATTCCTATATTGCCAAGATACCGGTGATCACAGCGCAAGGAACCGACGTATCGGATGCCTGGCGTCTCGACTACAGCCGCTCCACGATGCGGCCGCTCGATGAAACCAAGCTCTTCGAGATGCCCGGCCTGTTCGGACCTTCTGGGCGGCTGGTGCGCTTTAACGGCGCCGCAGAAACAGATCCGACGCCTGTGGTTCGGGTCCAGTCGTGGGCCAACCGACCGTACATCAACTGGAATAGGAACGAGGACCGCGACGAGGGCCCCTATGCTCAGGACATCACACGGCTCCGTGAAGCCGCCCCCCCGCACTACGACGCCACACTCGAGTCTTTCACCGACTGGGATCGAATCTGGTATCACATCGGTGGCACACCCGACTTCGACGATCGGCAGGCTCTCCCTTACGCTGACGTGTCGCCAGGGCTCGAGAGAGACGCCATTATCGCGTTTCACGACGTGGAATGGATCGACCTGACCGCACTCGACGACGTCGTCTTCGCAAACGACTTCGAGCTCGGCTCGACCACCGCCTGGTCGGACACGGTGCCGTAGGGCTTCCCTCCCTGTTCCTCCGCTCTTGACGCAGGAATTGGTGTGACGGATCTCCCTCCGAAATCTCGCATACCCCCTACAGAAGAGCAATACCGCAACCTATCCGGGCTATCTTGTTAGTTGAAGCCCGGAGGAGTGAAACATGAAGCACACCGGCCTACCCATTCTCGTTCTTGCCACCGTCGCGACCGTCTCGCCGGTTATCGCCGGCCAATTCGAGCCTCCGCCGACGATCGTCGTCACCAGCGCCGAGCGATATGTGAGGGTCCTGGTGGAAGCCGATGGTGAGGACCACACTGACGAGGTCACATCCGGTGCGCAGGGCGGCCCCTTTGTCTTCCCGGCCTCCGATCAGCTCGCCGGGATGCTGGGTAGCACCGCCAGCGGCGGGGCGATGCAGAACACGGTAATCTCGTCCTTATCAATCCGCGGCTCGGGCTCTGTTTCCGGCGAGGCGTCACTCGGAGGAGGCGAGTTTCCGAATGTCCAGGCTGCAAGCGACTCGAGAATCTTTGCTTTGTTCTCTATCCCCGAGGGCACGCGGTACCGGCTTTATGGCACCCTGACCGCAGCCGGGGATTCGGGGGGTACCTGCCTCTCGAGCGCAATCGTCCAGCTCTCCACGCTTCACACTCACTTCGTCAACTGTCAGACACCGGTCGAGCAGCAGGACTTCTTCTTCTGCGGCTACGCCCTCGACTCCTCCCAAGCCATCGCGGTCGAGGTAAATGCGTTCCCCGACGGTACCTACCAAGGTCAGGGCACCGCGTCGTTTGACTTCACCTTCGAAGTCGGCGTCGGTAGTGGGGATCCATGCGACACCATGGACCCTGACTGGGACAACGACTACGATGGGCTGATCGACAGTTGGGAGCTCGACGGCATCGATTTCGACGGCGACGGCACGCCGGAGATCGATCTGCCGGGTTTGGGTGCCCTACCGGGAAGCCCAGACCTCTTCGTCGAGATCGACGTGATGGATGGCATCCCCTTCGATCAAGAAGCTGTCGACGACGTGGTGCGAGCTTTTGCCGAGGCACCCGGGGGCCAGGTCGGCAACCTGAACGGGCAGCCAGCGATCAACCTGGTCGTGGTCCTCGACGGCGACCGACCCGCTCAAGAGCCTTTGGTCGTGCTGCCGAACGATCTTCTCCCACCTGATTACTACGACATCAAGCATGCCTACTTCGGCTCGGCTGATGATCGCAACCATCCCGATTGGGACCAGATTCGAGAGGTCCGGCTTGGAATCTTCCGCTACGGTGTCTGGGCCGACACCTTGGTCCGCAACAACGGAGATCAACTTTGGGGCCTCGCAGAAGCGATCCCGAGCAACGATTTCGTCGTTGCCGCAGGTCGAATGCAATCCAGATCCGAGCTCGCAAATGTCTTGACGGAGGCGCTTGCTGGCATCTTCATGCACGAGTTGGGTCATACCTTGGGGTTGCGGCACGGTGGCCAGGAAAACACGCCCAACTACAAACCGAACTACCTCTCGGTGATGAACTACGCGTACGACGTGCCAATGGACACGACAACCGATCAGGGCACAAATGGTAGCGAGGCGTGGAGGCTCGACTACAGCCGGACGGCTCTGCAAACTCTCAATGAGAACGAATTGCTCGAAGTTGACGGTCTGGACGGACCGCCGGGTCGAATGATCCTCTTCAACTCGGCGCCCCAAGGGTTCCCATCGATCATCAATATCGGCTGGGCCGAAGCGGATTGGGTCGACTGGAACAGTAATACCATCACAGATGGCTTCATCTATGAGCGCGACATCTCCAATCTGACCGATGCCTCCACCAGCCACGACATTCTCGACTCTTACTCGGACTGGGATCGGCTCTGGATCGACGCCGCCGGCAATAGCGCCTTCGACGATCGCCAACCCTGGCCCTACGCCGATCGCGTGATCGAGAACGGCATCGACGAAGAGTCCTTCCTCGCCATTCAAAACGCCGCCTGGATCGACCAGACCGCCCTCGGCGACCTCGTCTTCGCCAACGACTTCGAGCTCGGCTCGACCACAGCCTGGTCAGAGACGGTGCCGTAGGGCCTGCCGGTCTCTTCCCGTGACGGTTTTCCCCAGAAAATTACGCACAACTAGACAGAGGCACCTGAAATACCAATGTCGAGGACAACCCATCGCGGGAGGGAGACAACTATGAAGACTTTCGGAAATTGCACCTTATTGCTGACCGTCTGCTGCCTGATCGGGACCGCCGCTCTGTCGGCCGGGGAAGGAGCGATCAATCCACCATTTCCCGCTGTCGCTAGCTCGGAAATCTGGATCGACGGGCCCGACAACGTGCAGCCGGATGGTCCGAATTTTCCCGATGTCGCGGTCGACAACGAGGGAACACGCATCCATGTCTGGGTGGCATTCGATGTCACCGACCGAGACGACGTGTACCTGCGCCGGTTCGACGCCGCCGGCAACCCGCTCGAAGACCCGAAGATGGTCAACACCACGATCCCTGATCTCCAGCGCTTTCCACGGGTGGCAGTGTCATCCGACGGCTCGTTTCTGGTGATCTTTCAAAGCTTCGAATCCAATAATTTCGTCATCCGCAGCCGGGCTTACAACGCCGACGGCAACCCGGCGAGTGGCGAGCAGTTGCTGAACACAGTACCGACCGGGACACAGGTCGATGCCTATGCCGACGTGGCCGCGCTGCGTACGGCT
Organism: uncultured Polyangiaceae bacterium; assembly: GCA_964195975.1. Lineage (GTDB taxonomy): Bacteria > Acidobacteriota > Thermoanaerobaculia > Multivoradales > JAHEKO01 > CAXMQZ01. The sequence goes on from CAXMQZ010000136.1 coordinate 40,874, forward strand.
GACGGCAGTCCAGGCGGCTACGCGGTGGTGTGGAGGAGCGGCACGGCCTCGGGCGGCGCCACCAACGGCAGTATCGAAGCCTGCATAGTAAGTGCGGCCGGAGTTCCCGGTGCCCAGTTCCAGGTCAACTCGAACAACGGGGGCTTCGAGCTGAATCCGTCGGTGACCGAGCTCCAGGACGGCGGATTCTTAGTCGTATGGGTGAACAACTTCGTCCAAGACGTCATGGGCCGACGATTCAATTCCGCCGGTGGAGGGGTGGGCGGAGACTTCCAGATCAACACCTTCGATAGCGTGGCCGGGTTGACCGACGCGGCCATCGGCTGGAACGGTAGCGTGCTGGTCGTGTGGGAAGACTCAGGTGTCGAGAATCCACCCCTGCCAGGGACCACGAACACTGAGATCCGGGGACGAATGTACACCGCCGATCTTGGTGCGCTCGGCAACGACTTCCGCATCAATGATCTATTCGACGGTATCCAGGACGATCCGCGAGTCGCCGACTATGGCCCGGTCGGATTTCTGGTGGTCTGGAACAGCGATACTGAGAGCGCCGGACCCGACACAGTCAATAGCATCGAGGCACGGGTCGTGAGCGGGCCGAACGCCTTCGACGCCAACGGCGACAGCGCCGACGACAACCAGGTTCAGTACAACGTCTGGGACAACAGTAATCAATGGCTACCGGGCAACCAGGGCTGGTACGGACGATTGGCGACTGTCTGGTACTCACTCAGTTGGGATGGTGTGCCCCCACCGAACGACCCCGACACCGGTTCGTTCATCATCGGTCGCGACATCGAGTACTGCATGTTCTGCGACGATTTCGAGTGGCACAGCCCTGGGAGCACAGGGAGCCTCTGGCGCTGGACGAGGGTTGAGGGTGGAGCGCCGTAAGCACCGACCTGAAAAATGGGAACCGAAAAGCGGTGACAGTTACCTCATTTCGAATCGATGCGAAAGAGTGAACCTCGTTCGGGCACATGTTCCCCTTCTTGCTTCGAAACGGGGACACGTAACCCAATTCCTCGAATTGGGAACATGTCCCCTGCTTCGGAATGAGGTAACTGTCACCGCTTTTCACCGCTTGTACCAAATTCGTCAGTGTCATAGCCTGTTGGGGTGCCCGATGTCGACAAGCTGTCCGAGCTTGTACAGCGCTGGAATGACGGTGACCGTGGAGCTCTCGATGAGATCGTCGAGCTTCTCTACGACGATCTGCGTGCCATCGCACACCGCAATCTCAACCGAGAGCGCGACGAACACACCCTTACAACGACGGCGCTGGTTCACGAGGCCTACGTCAAGCTCTCCGAGCGCACCGGTTCGGGGTGGAAGGGTCGGCCGCAGTTTCTCGCTTTGGCATCGAAGGTAATGCGACACCTATTGATCGACTATGCCCGCAGCCGTAACGCTACCCGGCGCGGTGGCAACGAGATTCACGTGCCGCTGGACGAGGATCGTGACGGTAGCGACAGCGAAGTGGTCGAGCTGCTGAGCCTCGATCAGGCACTCAACCGACTCGAGGAGCGTGACGAGCGGATGGCACGGATCGTCGAGTGTAAGTTCTTCGGCGGTATGCCGTACGCCGAAATCGCCGACGCCTTCGGTGTGTCGGTCCGTACCGTAGAGCGCGACTGGACCCGGGCTCGCGCCTATCTTCTCGCCGATCTTTCCAGGGACGAGCCTCCCAGCCGAGCAGCTCCGTGACCTCCGACACCGATTCGATGTGGAGTCGGTGGGAGGAGGTTGACCGGCTCTTCGACGCCGCGCTCGATCGCCCCACATCCGAGCGCAGGAGCTTTGTCGAATCGGAATGTGGCGACGACTCCGAGCTGCTCGGCTCGGTGCTACACCTACTCGATACAGCCGAGACCTCCGATGGACGGCTCGAAGAACCCGCCACCAACCTGTCGCAGGCGTTTATTGAGAATCTAGGCAACAACCGCACCACAACACCGAGGCAAATCGACCGCTACTCGCTCGTACGCGAGCTCGGCCGCGGCGGTATGGGCACCGTTTTTCTGGCCGAGCACGAGGGTGGCGACTTCACGCAGAAGGTAGCACTCAAAGTGCTACGACGGGGCCTCGATACCGACGACATCCTGCAGCGCTTCGTCACCGAGCGCCAGATACTGGCCAAGCTCAGCCACCCAAACATCGCCCGGCTCTACGACGGCGGCGCCACCCCGAACGGTCGACCCTATCTGGTCATGGAGTACGTCGAGGGTGAGCCGATCACCGACTACTGCGACCACCACCAGCTCGACGTGCGTCAGCGGTTGCGGCTGGCGCTTCACGTGGCCGATGCGGTCAACGCGGCCCACACCAACTTGATTGTGCACCGCGATCTCAAGCCCTCGAACATCCTGGTGACCGGAGAGGGGCACGTCAAACTACTCGATTTTGGCATCGCCAAGATGCTCGATCCGGAGGCCGTAGCCGCTCACACCCGGACCGGTTCGTACCTGCTCACACCCGATCACGCCAGCCCGGAGCAGCTCAGAGGCGATCCGATCACCACCGCCACCGATGTCTACCAGCTCGGTATTCTGCTGTTTCGATTGTTGACCGGGCAGCGTCCCTATCCCGCCAAACGGGGCACGGCGCAGGAGCTCAGGGAGCTCGCCGAGAAGGCCGACATCCCCAAACCGAGCACCACGATCGTCTCAGCCGACGAGGCGGCCGCGATCGCCGCAGAGCGCTCGACAAACCCCACACAGCTCCGCAAAACCCTTCGCGGAGATCTCGACACCATCATCGGCAAAGCCCTCAACACCGAACCGGCGCGACGCTATTCGTCAGCCGCCAGCCTCGCCGACGACATCCGGCGCTATCTCGACAACCGCACCATCTCGGCACGGCCCGACACTTTCGGCTACCAGGCAAAACAGTTTCTGCGCCGCAACCGCTGGGTGGCGCCGGTCGTGGCAACGGCAATAGTCGCCCTCGGCGTCTACATCGCCACCCTCATCCGCTATACGGATCGCCTCGAGACCGAGCGCAAGACGGCTCAGACCGAAGCCGCGCGAGCGGAGGAGGTGCAGCAGTTTCTGGTCGATCTGTTCGCGAGCGCCAATCCTTTTGTTCCGGCCGATACAGTGCGGGGCCGGAAGATCACGGTAGTCGAAGCGCTCGACCTGGGCGTCGAACGACTCGGCAAGTCGCTCAAAGAGCGCCCGGAGGCCCGCGCCTCGATCCTCTCCGCAATCGCCGATGTCTACGCGGACCTGGGGGTCTACGATCGCGCCCTGCCACTGCGCGAGGAGGCGCTAGAGCTAGAGCGCTCGCTCTACGGACCGTCGTCGCTACAGGTCCGAGACAGCCTCGGTAGTCTTGCCGCGATTCGCGCCGGCCTGGGCGAGCTCGAACGTGCCACCGAGCTCTTCGAGCGGCGGCTCGAGCTGGCTCTAGGTGCGGCGGCGGCCGACGATGCTGAGATTGCCGATGCCCAGACCCGGCTTGGCCGTCATCTGTTCGAGCTGTCGCGAGCCGAGGCGGCTGAGACTCACCTTGAAGCTGCCATCGCTCTGGCTGCCGGCGGAAGCGTGCCGCCTCTCATCGAGGTCGAAGCGATCCGTAGCCTGGCCGCTACACAGGGACTGCGCGGCAAGCTGGACGAAGCCCATCGCTCGGCCCAGCGAGCGGTCGACTTGGCCGATACACACTTCGGTGCCACATCGACTCCATCAGCGCAGGCTCGCGCTTCTCTAGCGGGGACCCTAGGCACTCAGGGCCGACGTGAAGAGGCGGACGCGACCTTTCGCTCGGCGATCGACGACCTCGGGCACACCCTGGGCACCGATCACCTTTTTCGCCTGACCACGATGACCAACTACGCTGTCTTCAAAAGCTCGGTCGGAGAGTTCGCCGAAGTCGAGCGAATCATGGCGGAAGTGGTCGAGATCGGTGCGCGGGTCTATGGTGAAGATCACCCAGAGGTGGGAGATTACCTACTCAACTACGGCACCGCTTTGATGCGGCTGGGTAGATTCGACGAAGCGATTTCGATTTTGGAGCGCGCCGCACAAATCTATAGGGAGAAAGTGGCCGACGACGACTTCGTCCGGGCTCTGCCGTTGGTCTCTTTAGCGGATATCTATCTCGATCAACATCGTCCCACGAAGGCCGAGGCGATCTTGTGGGAAGCGATCCCGATTCTCGAGCGAGCACTGCCGGACGACCATTTCGTAACCGCTGTCGCCTATTGCCGTCTCGCCCGCGCGCTGGTGCAGCAGAACCGGATCACCGAGGCTGAGCCTCACTTCGCGCGATCGCTGGATCCGATTCTCGAAAACACTATCTACCCCGACTATCGACGTGCCTGCCTCGGCGCCGCCGCCGATTTCTACCGCTCGCGAGGCGACGGCGAACGTGTGACCCGGATCGAGACGGCCCTCGCTAGCATCGATTCCGATACCCCCCCCGCGGCCGCACTGCAGACTGACTGAGTGCCTCACCGCTGCGGGCGAGTTCTGCCGGACGTGCGGCGATACCGAGCAATCGGGACAGCTGCCAAGGGCACTGGCTGTGGCCGATGATTCTCGGGGTTAAGCGCCTCCTATTCGAGCCATTCGAGGTCGGCCAGGTCCTGCGTCCGACCCGAGGCTCGCTTGTTGCGGATCAGCTCGTCTCTACCCAGAAAAAACACCTTCTGCGAACCGAAGCGACCACTCACCCTTCCCTCCCAGGCCTCGGTGAAGGTCACGCCATCGATTGCGGTCAGAAGATCGATGCGGTTCGGGTTAACTCCGAGCTGAACGATGGCGCCGGGAGATGCGAAATCGCTCTCATCGAGTCCGACGTCGCCGAAACCGAAATCGTCGAGCGCCAGAAGCACCCGCGCGGCGTTCTCCCCGGTCGGTTCGACAAAGATATCGATGTCTTTGGTAAATCGAGGCTTGGCGTGGAAGGCGAACGCATGCCCGCCCACGATGATAGCCCTAACGTTCCGAGAGTTGAAATACGCGAGCAGTTCTTCGAAGTCCTTCGTCGCTCTTCCCCTGGATTCTGTTCCAATCGCGCCTCAGCTCTTCGACTGCGGCAACGCGTTCGTTTGGCGACATTCGAGCCCAAAACTCGCGATCCGCAACTCGCTCCTCCTCAAACGATGCCAGCTTCCTGACCCAACGATTCATCCATGAATTATACCGCGATGGGGAGCCCACCCATCCAGGTCGTTCTTAGACCCTTGGCGGGTTCCTACCCAAACCACGCTGATCTAGATAGGGGGCGGCTTCAGATGCCCTGATCATTCGAAGAGTCTGAACGAAGGAGGATGGGTATGATCTTGCGACGAGAATTTGTTTTCAGACCTGTCAATTGGCTACTGACAGTCGTTTTGGCGCTACTCGGTACCACAGCGGCGATCGCCGGCTCCGAGATTGAAGCCGGACCCGAGCTCTGGATCGACGGGCCGGACAACGTCGAGCCCGGGACCAGCCGCAACTTCCCTGACGTCGCGGTCGACAACAACGGCCGCCGCATCCACGTCTGGATCGCTTACGGCGAGGTCAGCCGAGGCGATGTCTTTGTGCGCCGGTTCGACGCGGAGGGCAATCCGCTCGAGGATCCGCGCCTGGTCAACACCACCACCGACGACGACCAGTGGCGAACCAGAGTCGCGGCAGCTAGCGATGGGTCGTTTCTGGTGATCTTCGATAGTAACGAGCCCCTGCCAGGAGGCGGGGCCGATCGAGACGTCGTCCGCAGTCAGGCCTACGACGCCGACGGCAATGAGGAGGCCAGCGGTGAGCAGCTCCTGAGCACGCTATTGCCCGCTGCCCTCTCATTGAACATCGACGTCGCCGCTCTTCGCTCTAGTGACGGCAGCCCGGCGGGCTACGTTGCAGTTTGGATGAGCAACGCCAGCTCGGGCAACGATACCGGTCTCGGCATCGAAGGGTGCCTTGTGAGCTCGACCGGAGTGCCTTCCGCTCAATTCCAGGTCCCTTCCGACCCGGACGGTGGCCAGATCGAGCCCTCTGTGACCGAGCTCGCTGACGGTGGGTTTCTGGTGACCTGGATCGAGTCGAGTCAAGTGTGGGGCCGACGGTTCAACAGCGCGGGCGGACCGGTCGGCAACGACTTCGTGATCAGTACCTCATTCGTGGCGCAGAAGCTCGAGAACGACGCCGCAATCGGCTGGGACGGTCGAGTGCTTGTAACGTGGTCCGAACAGGAGGACAACGGCGGCACCAACGCTCGTGAGATCTATGCCCGACTGTTCGATGCCGACCTCAATCCTCTCGGTCCGGACTTCCGGGTCAACACGGTGCTGGACGACGATCAGACCGAACCGCGGATCGCCGACCTCGGGCCCAAGGGGTTCCTAGTCTTCTGGGAGAGCCAGGTTGCCAGCGGACCCGATCTCACCGGCAGCATCGAGTCTCGGATCGTGACCGGGCCGAACGAGTTCGGCAGCCCGCAGACCCAGTTCAACATCTGGGACAACGGTGGGGGGCAGGGCGCGATGGGTGCCCACGGCTGGTACGGACGCGCTGCCGCTAATTGGCGCACTCCAACCATCGAGATCGCGCCCGACGTCGTCCAAAACGACGATGCCATCCTCGGTCGCGACGTCGAGCACTGCATGTTCTGCGACGACTTCGAGTGGTTCCACCCCGGCAGCCCCGGCAGCCTGTGGCGCTGGACCTCGAGCGTCGGAGTGGCGCCGTAGGAGCAAGCACGGGGACATGTACCGAGCCTGCAGGGCTCGGTGACGTGTCCCCCTTTCTCCACACAGATCTAGGTAGGAGCCGATGATGAAGAACTTGACTCGATCCCTTGCTTTGGCCAGCTGTATTCTGACCGCCGTTGGCGCCGACGCGCAGCTCGAGCAGTCACCGACCATCATGACGACAAACCGCGATCGATCAGTGTTTGCGGAGGCAGCGGCCGATGGCAATTTCTGTGATCGGGATGAGACCTTGAGCGACGAAGAGGGTACTTTTGCCTATCCAGCCTCTGTGACATGCACCGGCATGCACGGAAGCGGTGCCTTCGGCAGCGTCGAACAAGACACGCAGATCTCATCCTACTCGATCACCGGCGCCGGGTCGGTCTCTGCGAACGCCGTGGTCGGCAGCCACGAGAACGCCTGGGTCGGTCTTAACGTCCACACCCGAATCCAAGTGTCATTTACGGTCCCGGTCGACGCGGTATTCGGACTGACCGGCAGCTTCACTCTGACAGAGAACGATCCAGGAGGAACCTGTGCAGATGACACGTTTACCTGGGTCTTCCTAGCCGGGACCGCTGCCAACGGCGCCAACATCAATTTTGACCAAAGGTTCCATTGCCAAGACCCGCCGGAGCAGGCAGAGTTTGAACTCTTCGAGACTCTGAAAGCAAACACCCCGGTGACGTTTCTTGTTCTGGCGCAGTCGGGCCTGGGAACCGAGTTCCCCGAGCCTCGACTAGGCCAACGCACTGCTTCGTTCGATTTCAAATTCGACCTCGGAGACCGGGACGGAGACGGCCTGCTTAACATCTGGGAGGAACAAGAGGGCATCAATGTCGATGGAGATCCCGACCTCGAGATCGACCTCTCTGGAGCCGACCCGGACCGCAAGGATATCTTCGTTGAGGTCGATGTGATGGCCGGTGTGGGGTTTGACCAGCAGGCGATCAATGATGTGATTCGGGCCTTCGCCGACGCTCCGGCCGCAATGGTCAACAACCCGGATGGCTCCAGGGGTATACAGCTGCACGTCGTCCGCGACGGCGATCGGCCCACAAATGAGCCGCTGGCACTAACGCCCTCAGACGACCTACCGCCAGAGTACTACTCGATCAAAGACTCTTTCTTTGGATCGGAGGACGATCGTAACCATCCCAACTGGGACGATATTCGCAGCGCGAGACTGCTGGCTTATCGATACTGCCTGTGGGCCGATACTGTAATCGATTCAGATAAAGACCCGCTCTACGGCGTCGCAGAGGGAATACCGAGCAACGACTTCATAGTCGCAGATCGGCCGATTGTCGAGGACTTTCCCGACATTCTGCGGGAAAATCGGGCCAGCACATTCATGCACGAGCTTGGGCATACGCTCGGTCTGGGACATGGTGGCCAAGACCACGAAAACAACAAACCGAACTACCTCTCGATCATGAACTACGCCTACGTATCTCCTTGGAATATCATCACGGCCCAAGGTACTAACGTAGCTGACTACTGGCGTCTCGACTTCAGTCGTAAGGCCATGATCGATCTCGATGAGACGAATCTTGATGAGGCCAAAAGCCTCCAGGGGCCGGCTGGACGAGTCGTGTTCTACAACTCTGCGGCCGAGACGGACCCCGAACCGGTCTCACGTACAATCTCCCCCTCCAACAGACCGACCATGAACTGGAATCGGAATAGTGAGGATCCCGAACCCGCAACGTACCAGCTCGATATCAGCCGGAACGACGAAGATGATGATCCACACTACGACTCCACACTCGAGTCGTTCACCGACTGGAACAGGATTTGGTATCACCTCACCGGCACCGAAGACTTCAACGACCGGGAACGGTGGCCTTTTGCGGAGCCCGCCGACGGCATGGATGTCAACACCATTCAAGCGTTCTACAATGTCGAATGGGTCGACACGACGGTCTTCGACGATCTGATCTTCGAAAACGGCTTCGAGCTCGGCTCGACCACCGCCTGGTCGGCGACCGTGCCGTAGGAGAGTGGAAAAGCGGTGACTGTCACCTGGTTCTGGCAATTCGCAACAGTCGCAGAGGGGACACGATCCCGAATTCTTCGAATTCGAGTCATGTCCCCAGATTGTTCGGGTCATGTCCCCGGGTTGTGGATCGGGCGAGGGTGGCATAGCCTCGGGCCGTGCCCGAGCAGGACAGCTTGCAGCAGTTGGTCCATCGCTGGACCGATGGTGACACCGAGGCGTTCGATCAGGTGGTCGAGATCGTCTATGACGATTTGCGCGCCATCGCCCACAATCACCTCAAACAGGAGCGACGGGACCACACGCTCAACACCACCGCGCTGGTCCACGAGGCCTATATGGCGCTGTCGAAACGGACCGGACCCGACTGGCGGGGACGGTCGCAGTTCTTTGCTTTGGTTTCCAAGGTGATGCGTCAGCTCCTCATCGATCACGCTCGCAAGCGCAACACGCTCAAACGGGGCGCCCGCGACCTTAAAGTCCCGATCGACGAGGCAAGGCTCGGGACCGAGACCGAGCTGGATCGACTACTGGCGCTCGACCAAGCACTCGACAAGCTCGAGGAGCGGGACGAGCGCATGGCTCGCATCGTCGAGTGCCGCTATTTCGGGGGTATGCCGCACGGCGAGATCGCCGAGGCGCTCGGAGTCTCGCTGCGCACGGTCGAGCGCGAATGGTCCCGCGCCCGCACCTATCTGTTCGCGACGCTCTCCCCCATTGCCCCGCCCGAAGAGTCGGCTCCGTGAGCCTCGACCGAGACCTGCTTTGGCGACGGTGGCCGGAGGCCGACCGGCTGTTCGCCGAGGCGATGGAGCTGTCTATCTCCGAGCAAGAAGGGCACGTCGAAACGGCGTGTCGCGACGATCTGGAGTTGCGCGATCTGGTGCTCGAATTGCTTCGTACCGAGAGACTTTCGGAGGGCGAGCTCGAGGCTCCGGAGGCCGCTACCTCACGCGAATTCATCGAAGAGTTAGCGAGCCAGCCCCCGCCGTTGAGCCAAATCGGTCGCTACTCCCTCATCCGCGAGATCGGCCGCGGCGGCATGGGCACGGTCTATCTGGCCGAGTTCGAGGGCGAGGGATTTCGCAAGAAAGTCGCTCTCAAGCTTCTCCGTCGCGGGATCGACACCGACGACGTCTTGGCCCGATTCGTCACCGAGCGGCAGATTCTAGCTTCTCTCGACCATCCCAACATCGCCCAGCTCCACGACGGAGGCGCGACTGACGACGGGACGCCCTATCTGGTCATGGAGCTCGTGGTGGGCGAGACCATAACCGCCTACTGTGACAGCCAACGGCTCACGGTGCGGCAGCGGCTCGAACTGGCACTCGAGGTTGTCGAAGCGGTGCGGGCGGCACACGCCAAGCTGGTGGTCCACCGTGATCTAAAACCCTCGAACATCCTGGTGACAACCGAGGGACACGTAAAGCTACTCGACTTTGGCATCGCAAAGCTCATCGACCCCGATGCCGGCGGTGCCCACACCCGCACCGGCTCCTACTTGCTGACCCCCGATCATGCCAGCCCGGAGCAGCTCCGGGGCGAGCCGGTTACCACCGCGACCGACGTCTACCAGTTGGGGTTGCTGCTGTGTCGCTTGTTGACCGGTGGGCTTCCCTATGGCACCGGGACGAGCGCGGCGGCCAGACTCGAAGAGCTGGCGAACCGCCCCGAGGTTCCCCGACCGAGCACTGTGGTGACGACCGCTGCCGATCGAGACGAGGTGGCGGAGACCCGTGGTGTCACTGCGGCGCAGCTAGGTCGCAGCCTGGCCGGCGATCTCGACACCATCGTCTGCAAGACGCTTCAAACCGAGCCCGAGCGGCGATATGGCTCGGCCGAGAAACTAGGGGACGACATTCGGCGCTATCTCGCCGGCGAGACGATCTCGGCTCGTCCGGCTACCCTGCGGTATCGCACCGGAATGTTTGTGCGTCGGAATCCCTGGGCAGTCGTGGTGGCGGCGGTGATCGCCATCTCCCCAGCTCTATACCTCGCCCTTCAGGTCCGCCACACCCGCGAGGTCGAAACCGAGCGCAACGCCGCCCAGGTGGAGGCCGAGCGAGCTCAGGAGGTGCAGCGCTTTCTAATCGATCTCTTTGCCAGCGCTAATCCATACAGACCGGCCGATCCCGATCTGGGCCGGCGAATCACCGTGATCGATGCCCTCGATATCGGCGCCGAGCGTCTCGAGGAGTCACTTCGCGCTCGGCCGGCGGTGCGGGCCTCGATCCTGTCGGCTATCGCCGGTGTCTACCAGGACCTAGGCGTTTACGACCGCGCCCTGCCTCTGCGCAAAGAGGCTCTGGAGCTACAGAGATCACTCCACGGCCCAGAGGCTCGCCCGGTAAGGGACAGCCTCGGCAGCCTGGCGACGATTCGAGCTGAGATGGGTGAGCTCGATACCGCCACCGAGCTGCACGAGCGGCGTCTGGAGCTGACGCTCGCCGCCGAACCCACCGACACGGCCGAAATCGCCGACGCGCACACCCGTCTCGGCCGGCATCTTTGGAACCTCACCCGCGCAAACGAGGCCGAGACGCACCTGCTTGCCGCGGTGGCCCTTGCCAAAGGCGGCGAGGTGCCGCCGGAAACCGAGGTGGAGTCGACCCGGGGTCTGGCCGAGGCCCAACGGTCGCTTGGGCGTCTGGAAGAGTCGGAAAAAACTGCTCGTGCCGCCATCGAGCTGGCGGGTGCCAATTTCGGGGAAGGTTCCACTGATACGGCCCTCGCCAGGGCAGCGCTAGCGGCAACCCTCAGCAACATGGGACGCTTCGATGAGTCCGACTCCGAGTTCCGTAAAGCGATCGAGGGTTTGGAGCAGACCCTCGGATCCGATCATGGCTATCTACTGACGGCGATGACCAACCGCGCGGTACTACTCTCCTCGCATCGAAAATACGCGGAAGCCGAAGAGCTGCTGACCCAGATCATCGAGATCGGCGAGCGTGTCCAGGGCTCGGACCATCCCGAGGTCGGCGACTACCTGCAGAACTACGCATTTGTCCTGACCCGGTTGGGCCGGCTCGAGGAGGCGCGTGCCACCTATGAACGAGTCGCACGGATCTACCGAGAGAACCTCGATGACTACAACTTTCATCGCGGCATGCCGATTCTGTCGCTCTCGGGGGTTCACCTCGAGCTCGGGGACCCGATCGCCGCCGAAAGCGCCGCACGCGAAGCGCTCGAGATCCTCATGAATACCCTGCCCGAGGGGCACTACATAACGGCGATCGCTGACTGCCGATTGGCGCGGGCGCTGGTCCTACAGGATCGCCATAGCGAAGCGGCTCCCCACTTCAAGCGCTCGCTCGACCCCTTGATCGCAACCGACCAGGTGCCTGACTACCGCACCGAGTGCCTCGCGGCGGCGGCCGGGTACTACGAGACCCGCGGCGACTCCCAGCGAGCCAGTGACTTGCGGACTTCTGCAGGCACAATCGACGCTGGAAGCGACTGATCGGCTTCGCTCCGCCATCCAATCCACTGGATTCAGGGGGACACACGACCTAACTCCCTGATCCTTCAGCGATTTGTACCGGTAATCCAATATTCTGAAGCACTTTCCGATTAGGTCGTGTGTCCCCCTAAGTTCAGAAAGTTGAATTGGGTGTGTCTCCGAACTGCGGCCTCCTGTGCCAGGTTTCATTTTGTGAAGCCGCGTTTTGAGGCACAGTAGCTCCCGTGGCCAAGAAGAAGCGAAGCCTCGGTTGCCTGATTCTGTTCGCGCTCCCCTTTGCCGGTGGCGGGCTCTTTGTCGCCTTTCTGGCCGCCAGGAGTCTGACCGGCTGGGTCGAGGCCCGTGACTGGGTCGAGACACCCGCACGAATCACCCATGCGGGTCTCGAGGTACACCATGGAGACGATTCGACAACCTATGAAGTCGTAGCCCGCTACGAGTACGAGTGGAACGGGGTCCGATATGCAGGCGATCGAGTCGGTCACTACTCCGGGGCCGACAATGTCGGCTCGTTTCACCAGGACGCGCATCTCGAACTGGCTCGACATCTGGGATCCGGCGAGCCCTTTATCTGTTTTGTCAATCCGGACGACCCGAGCGACGCCATCCTCTATCGCAAGATGCGCTGGGGCCTGTTCGCCTTCATGACGCTCTTTGCAACGCTCTTCACCGGCGCCGGGGTCGGCATCGTAGGGATGGCAGTCTGGTCGAGCCGCAACGTGGCCCAACAAGAGAAGCTGGAAGGGGCGCACCCGGAGGAGCCCTGGCGCTGGAACGAGAACTGGCAGGACGGTCGGATCCGGTCGTTGGGCAAGGCGCAGTTCGTCATGCCGGCAGTCATGGCGGTGTTCTGGAACCTGATCTCGACGCCTCTGCTGTTCGTGGTTCCCAAAGAGGTCCTGGAGAAAGACAACCCGTTGGCCTTGATCGGTCTCATCTTTCCTGCCATCGGACTTCTCCTGGCGGTCTGGGCCATTCGAGCCTTCATCCGCTGGAAGAGATTCGGCGACAGTGTCTTCGAGATGACCCCATTGCCAGGCGTCGTCGGTGGCAAGCTGGCGGGCCGCATCGTGACCTTGGTCGACTTGAAGCCTAGCGATGGGTTTCATCTCACCCTCAACTGCATCAACCGGGTTACCACCGGCTCGGGCAAGAATCGCAGCACCTCCGAGCGAGTGCTCTGGCAACAAGAGCGGCACTTACTGAGAGAGCCCCTCGACTGGGATCCGACAAAATCGGAGATCCCGGTTCTTTTCGCCATCCCCTATGACGCGGATCCGACGGAGAAACGTAGCGCTGACGACGAAGTGGTGTGGCGTCTCCAGCTATCGGCCGAGGTCCCCGGAGTCGACTACGCGGCGCAGTTCGATGTGCCTGTATTCAGAACCGCCGATAGCAAACAGGAGTTCGAGCTCGAGGAGACACCCTACGAGGACCTCGAAGCGCCCTGGGATCCCGCCAGGGCGCTGGCAGACGATCGAATCTTCAAAGAGCTCTCACCCGAGGGATACCAACGCTATGTCTTCCCTGCGGCCCGCCACAAAGGCGCAGCCTTGGCACTTACTTTCTTTTTCCTGCTCTGGTCGGGCTTTACCTGGCTCATCGCCCACCTCGGAGCCGGGATCTTCTTTACCGGTGTCTTCGGTTTCTTCGCGGTTCTGATCTTCCTGGGCGTGGCGACGCTCTGGTTCGAGCGTCGTACGATCGCGATACGCTCCGAGGAGCTCGTCTTGCGAGGCAGCATGCTCGGGTTGGGTCGAACCCAAGTCGTTCCCCGCACCCTGATCACGAGCATCAAGCCGGTCCGCGGTATGCAGTCCGGCAACAAGCTCTACTACCAGATCAAGATCGAGACCCAGGACGGCAAGAAATACGTCGCCGCAAATCGGATCGCAAGTCTCAGCCTGGCACGGCAGATCGCAGAGTCGCTTGGTTAGGAACTCGCCCCAAGTACCCCTCTGCAGTTACGCTACTGGTTACTTGGACAGGCGCCTAGATAGTCTTGTCGCCTAGTCGTCCGACTCTACTGGCGGCTCGTCACTATGATCGATTGTGCTGATCTTGATCACCGATTCGACCAGCCCCAAGGAGCCCTCATTCTCACCCCGACCCCTAACCAGAATGTCGGACGCAAGCAGACTCTCCCCATAGTAGGCACGATTACGAGACTGACTCACATCGATGACCGAGCCTTCGAGCGACGCGCCCCCAAAGAAGCCCTTACTTTTCGAAAAAGCGATGATGTCGGCTCGCACATCGGCCGAACCGAGACCTTCTCCCAGGTTTCCAACTGCGACGCTCAAATCCCCACCGAGCTTGGCACCCGAGTTGAGAAGCCGGTTGATGCCTCGGTCGGAGGTAACGATCATCAGGATCTCCGAGCTTTTGCCGCCAGCTTGTAGGCCGATACTGGCGCTTCCAAGGGTGTAGAAAGCCGGACCGTTCCATTCGCCCGATTCTGCATCCATCGCCACCAGCGCTCCCTTCCCCTTCGATCCACCGACGATAAAACCACCTTTGGCCATCGACGGAATGATCAAAAAACCCTTGGCTGTCTTGAGATAGCCGTCGTAGTAGTAGGTGAACTGCGGATCGGAAGCAAACATGTCCAGAGTCTGCTTAGCCCGATCGACCAGTAGCTGAGCCTTCTCGTCTTTCTTGTCCGCAAACGCGGGAATCCCAGAACCGATCGAGATCAAAACAAAACCCACAACCAGCATCCTCAGGCGCCGACTAGCGGCCTCCGTCGAAATGCGCCGAGTCAATTTCAAAGTGTCGCGAATAGGCATCAATGGCAAAGCTCCTTTCGGCGGTGATTCTATATGGGTCTCGTCAGATTGGGGAGTCCTGACCACGCAAGTTCGCTAGACTCCTTCGATCTAGCCGGCTCGATCATCTAGGCCCCGATCACCTGGCGGCCAAAACATGACTCTTCTCTACCTTCTTCTTGCCCCAATTGCGGGGCTTATCCTTTTCTCCCTGACCGTCGTCTTCTGGACCGGTTTGTCCCAGTTGAAGTTTTTGGCCTTCTACCGCGGCGAGGGAATGCCACCCCCACCCATGGGCGCTGGGGGCTGGGCGCTGTTTTACCGTCGCACGCTCCGCGGCGCCCTGTATCTTCTCTGGTGGTCGATCCGTGCCGCCGGCCAAGCGGGGTATCGACAACCCGCTGGAAGACCTTCGGGTCGGCCTGTCCTCTGCGTGCACGGCATCTTCATGAATAGCACCTGCATGTGGGGAATTCGAAGCGCTCTCCAACGCGACGGTAGAGGCACGCGGTCGGTTTCGCTCGGAATGCCGATACCCACACCGATGGTCTACGCCAAACCCCTGGCATCGGTCATGGACGAGATGGCAACATCGTTTCCCGACCAGGGCTTCGATGTAGTCGCTCACTCACTCGGCGGCGTAATGCTACGAGAGGTTCTTCGGCAACGACCCGACTTGGCACCCAGCATCGGCCGAATCGTGACCCTTGGTACACCACACCATGGAACTGCATTCGTTCGGTGGCTGCGATTCGGGCCGCTTTATCAGATGCTCAACCGACAATCGACCTATCTGCGCGATCTCCCTGCTTTTGCGGAGCTGGCGCCGGCGGCCAAGGTCACAACAGTTGCTACCCGTCACGATTTGGTGGTCTATCCGATCGAGTCAGCCCTCCTGGCGGGCACCGAGAAGGTCATCCTCGATGACATCAGTCACCTCGGACTGATGTGTCAGCCTGCAGTGATGGAGATCGTTGTCGAGGCTCTCGAGGATCGCGGTACTTAAACCAGGTCTGGCTAGTATCATTCAGAACCGAGTTTCAAACTGTGGAGGTGTTTCGAATGGTTGCAATCAAGGAATCGAAAGCAAAGCATCTCCTGGTGCTGTCGCTGACCCTGCTTTCTGTCACCGCCTTGGTTTCGGGGTGCGCCAAAGAGGTCGATGAGACTCCGGCCCCTACCGAGACAGAACCCATAGCGACAGAGCAGGTGGGACCCATACTCGAGGGCATGGGTGACTTCCACCACCCGATCTCCACCGACAACGAGATGACACAGCGACTGTTCGACCAGGGAATGGTTCTGGCTTATGGGTTCAACCACCTGGAAGCCGAGCGATCCTTTCGCGAGGCAGCCCGTCTCGATCCGGAGTGTGCCATGTGCTACTGGGGCATCGCGTTTGTTCGCGGTCCCAACATCAATTCGATTATGGATCCCGAGAGCGTACCGGTGGCGTGGGAAGCAATGAGCCGGGCCGAGGAGATGGCCTCGAGCGCCAGCGAACAGGAACGAGCCTATATCGAGGCCCTGGCGACCCGTTATGTGAAGGACCCACCCGAGGACCGCACCGAGCTCGACAACCAGTATGCCAATGCCATGCGTGAGGTGGCTACTGGCTATCCTGACGACTTCGATGCAGCGACTCTATTTGCGGCCTCACTGATGGACACAACTCCTTGGGACTACTGGGAAGCCGATGGCTCGCCAAAAGAGATCACCAACGAGATCATGGCCACGCTCGAGACCGTGTTGGAGCAGGCCCCCGACCACCCTGGTGCGGCCCATTACTATATTCACACCGTCGAAAAGGAGCGACCTGACCTGGCCGAGGCTGCTGCCGATTTGTTGGGTGACATCGCACCCGGCGCAGGCCACCTCGTGCACATGCCGTCGCATATCTATCTCCGAGTCGGGCGGTATCACGACTCGACAACGGCAAACCAAAACGCGGTCAGAGCTGACGATAGCTACATCACTCAGTGTCGAAAACAGGGCCTTTATCCGATTGCGTATATGCCCCACAACTGGCACTACATCTGGTACTCGGCCAGCGTTGAAGGCCGCAAGCAACTCGCATTGGATGCTGCCCGGGAGATGTCGTCGAGAGTGGATCCCGAGAACCTTCGCGAACCGGGTCTCGGAGCCGTGCAGCACTTCTGGATCATGCCGCTGTACGGCTATGTTCGCTTCGGGGAGTGGGACGAGATACTCGCGGCACCGGAACCCGATGAGGATCTGATCTACCCGAGAGCAATACGGCACTACGCGCGTGGCATGGCACTACTGCGAACCGATCGAACAGAAGAGGCCAAACAGGAGCTCGAGCTGCTCGAGGTCCTCGCGATGGACCCGGAGCTCGAGAAGGTAACGGTCTGGGATCTCAACACCACGGCTGCACTGGCTGACATCGCCGTCGAGGTGCTCACTGGAGAGATTGCAGCCAACGAGGGTGATTTCGAAACCGCCATCGACGCCTTGAAAACCGCGACCGAGCTCGAGGACGAGCTCACCTACGACGAGCCACCGCCCTGGTACCAACCAGTGCGCCAGGTGCTAGGAGCGGTCCTGCTCGACGCCGGCAAGCCAGTCGAAGCCGAAGCTGTCTACCGGCAGGATCTGGAGCAGTTTCCAAACAACGGCTGGTCGCTGCTGGGTCTTCAACAGAGTCTCGAAGCACAGGGAAAGACCGCTGAGGCCACCGAAACCGGTGAACAGTTCGCGACCGCCTGGCAGTTTGCAGATGTGACGCTGACCGAATCCAGGTTCTGATTCGAGAGGAAGAGTCCGAGGACTGATAGCACCTACCAGACCGGCTCGTAGCCCTCAGCCGACAGATCCCACCCCTTGCTGTAGACATGGACTTGCGTGGTCGGCTCCTCACCCTTGACCAGGGGCAGACCTGCGTGTGTCCAGGAGAGGATGCTGCCGGCAAGGTTGCGTACCTCCCAACCCTCCCGCATCAGTTTTTGGGCGGCGAACCCCGACCGGTAGCCAGCCGTGCAATAGGTCACCACCGTTGCGCCTTCGAGCTCAGAGCGTCGGGCCTGGAACTCCTCGGCGGTGATGGCATCCGGGATCATTGACACCGCGTACTCCTTCGGTTCGCGAACATCGACAATCACGATCGGAGTTTCACCCTTCTGTAGCTCCTGCAGCTCAGCTACCGAGATGCTGGTGACCTCGGGGAACTTGCGCTCGTACTTCTTATACATTTGATCAATCTGCTCGAGTTTCTGTTCGTCGGACATTGTCTGCCCCTCATTGTCACAGGCCAGTGCGAAGGTCGAAGCGATGACGCCGAGAATCAAAGCCGCCGCGACGGAGGCGCCTCTCGATCTTCGCAACAGAGATACTTTCCGAATTCCGCGATCTATCAAATCATCTCCAAACCATGTTTACAATACGACCAGGGCAAGAACGCCTCGGCCGCTTGGAATCCGCAGCGAGCCGATTCATAGATTCTACGACTGTTATGCCACGACAGGTAATCCTAGTAGGGGGCGGACACTCCCACGTTCAGGTTCTGGAGGCTCTTACCAGCCAACCGCTTCAAGACGCCGAGGTCACGGTCGTAGTCGACAAACCGATCGCGATCTACTCCGGTATGGTGCCCGGCTACGTCGCCGGCCAGTATCGCGCCGACGAGCTCGAGATCGACGTGCCGGCGCTCTGCCGTCAGGCGGGCGTCGATGTGTTGATTCGGGCCGCCGAGAGAATCGATGCCGACAAGCAACTGATCCATCTCCGCGATCACGACCCGATCGCCTATGACATGGCTTCGATCAATGTCGGATCCACCGTTGCCGGGCTCGACACACCGGGGATTCGCGAATACGCGATTCCGACACGTCCCATCTCTGATCTCGTCATGCAGGTAGACAGCGTCGTCGAGCAAGCCAAGTCCCGGGCTCGGAAGGGCCCCTTCAGAATCGTTGTCGTCGGAGGAGGAGCCGGTGGTGTCGAGCTGGCTTTCACCTTTCGGGAACGTCTGGTCAGAGTCGGCGCAGGACCGGTGGCAACTACCCTCGTACATGCTGGCCCAAGAATTCTCGAGGGGTATCCCGCAAGCCTCGCCCGCCGGGTCGAACGACTCGCGCCGCCAGCCGATATCGACATCGTATGTGGGCGCAGAGTCACCTCCGCCGATTCCAACAAAGTGCTTCTGGACAACGGCATCCGGTTGCCATTCGACGTTCTGTTGTGGGTCACGGGAGCTGTCAGCCATCCGCTCCTCGAACGATCGGGACTGCCGGTAGAGCAACGGGGGTTTGTTCTCATCCGATCGACACTCCAGGTCGAAGGCATCGACAATCTCTTCGCGGTTGGCGACTGCTCCACCCTCGTCGACTATCCGGACACTCCGAAAGCGGGCGTTTATGCAGTACGAGAGGGACCCTATTTGACCGAGAATCTCAGGGCTGCGCTGGATGGCAAGAGTCTGAAACCCTACAAACCGCAAGCCGACTTTCTCACTCTGCTCAACCTCGGCAACGGTAGCGCTTTAGGTGCCAAATGGGGCATATCGTTTCAAGGTCGCTGGGTCATGCGTCTCAAAGATCGGATCGATCAGGATTTCATGAAACGATTTCGCGTCACCGCTTGAATCGCCGTATCCTGGGCTCCACCCGCCAAATTCGCATTATTCAGGCCCGTGGAGCTCATGAATAATGCAGGCTTGGGAACACAACCCGGTCCGAGCCGTATACAATAGGCGAACCATTTCGGAAAGAATCCGAATCGGTCAGGGTGCGTAATGATCGGCCAGACCGTCTCGCATTACAAGATTGTTGAAAAACTCGGCGGCGGGGGTATGGGCGTCGTGTATAAGGCCGAGGATACGAAGCTTGGTCGATTCGTAGCCCTGAAGTTTCTTCCCGACGCCGTTTCGCAGGACCGGCAAGCCGTCGAACGCTTCATGATCGAAGCGAGAGCTGCCGCCTCCCTGAGCCATCCGCACATCTGCACCATCCATGAGATCGACGAGCACGAGGGTGTGCCGTTTATCGCCATGGAGTATCTTGAAGGCCAAAATCTCAAATTCGCGATAGCTGCCAAACCGATGGCCACCGAGCTGGTTGTCGAGCTCGGTATTCAGATCGCCGAGGCTCTCGCAGCCGCGCATGCCAAGGGCATCACCCATCGTGATGTCAAACCCTCGAACATATTTCTGAGTCATGGTGGCCAGATCAAGGTTGTCGACTTCGGTCTGGCCAAGTTCACAGCGCCGCCAGGCTCGATGAGCGAGGACGAGACCATTGTCGCGGACGCACCGACTCAGACGGCCGATCTGACAGGCTCAGGGACCGCCATGGGAACGGTGGCCTATATGTCACCCGAGCAGGCTCTCGGTCAAGAGGTCGATACGCGGACCGACCTGTTTTCATTAGGTGCCGTGCTCTATGAGATGGTGACCGGCCGTCAGGCCTTTATGGGGAGCACCCAGGCCGCGGTCTTCGACAAGATACTCAACCGACCCGTGGTCGCACCGGCTCGTCTGGGCTTGGAAATTCCCTACGAGCTCGAGCAAATCCTCAGCAAGTCGCTGGAGAAAAACAAAGTTCTGCGATATCAGAGCTCGCTCGAGCTGCACACCGACCTGCGCCGGGTCCGCCGCAATCTGGAGTCGGGCCATTCCTCTGCTGTGGCAATCCCTGAGGAAACAGGCGCTCAGGTGCCCTCGATGAGCGGGTCGGTGGCGACAGTAACTCCGATGAGCGGCTCCGCCCCGGCGATGACCCCCGGCGTAGCGGAAACAGAGCTCCCGAGTGGCTCGGTGGCTTCCGGAGCGGCACAACTCGCCAGTGGCTCGACCGCCGCAGCTACCGCGCCTGTCGCCAAGAACAAGCAGACCGTCTGGATTATGGGAGCTCTACTCGTCGCAGCGATTGTCGTCATCGCCATCCTGCTCAAACCCGAGGATCAGGGAGCTGCTCTTAGTGAAGGAGATGTGCTCCTGCTGACCGATTTTGTCAACACGACCGGTGACCCGGTCTTTGATGGGACTCTGAAGCAGGCGTTAGCAGTCAAGCTCGAGGAGTCACCCTATCTGAACATCCTGTCGCAACGGCAGGTACAGGACACGCTGCGTTTGATGAACCGACCCGCCGACGAGCGAGTAACCCCCGAGATCGGTCAAGAGATCTGCGAGCGTCGTGCTATCAAAGCGATGGTCACCGGTGAGGTCGCCTCGCTGGGTGAGAACTATGTCGTAACGCTCAATGCGGTGAATTGTCAGACAGGCGAGTCACTTGCAGCGCGGCAATTCGAGGTTTCTAGTAAGGAAGAGGTCTTGTCGGCAGTGGGTCAGGGGGCGGTCGAAATGCGGAGTGAACTGGGCGAGTCGCTGGCATCGATCGAGCAATTCGACGCTCCGATCGAAGACGCGACCACATCGTCGCTGGAGGCTCTCAAAGCGTTCGCGATGGGTGACAAGACGCGTAACCAAGCCACCGAGGAAGAGGCGATCCCATACTACAAACGCGCTTTGGAGCTCGACCCCGATTTCGCCTTCGCGCATGCACGATTGGGAAATGCCTATGCCAACCTCCGGGAGTTTGACAAAGCCGTCTATCACAAGACCAAGGCCTACGAGCTTCGTGATGAGGTCAGCGAACGCGAGCGCCTCTACATCACCGGTCACTATCACGGTACGGTCACCGGCGACATGAACAAGCTGATCGAGACCTATGAACAGTTCAAACAGGCTTATCCTCGAGTCGCGGTCGCACCGAACAATCTTTGTTCAGATTTCAACAAGTTTGGCTGGTTCGAGCGGGCCTTGGAAGAGTGCCAGTTGGCTCTTAGTCTCGACCCCGAAGAGCCCCTCCACTACTCCAACACGGCCCAGAGTCTTCGATTCTTGGGTCGTCTTGATGAATCCAAGGCGTTGCTTGATGAGGCCCTGGACAAGGGCTTTGTAAGAAGCTCCCTCTACCGTTGGAGATATCTAAGTGCCTACATCGACGGTGACCAGAAGACGATGGAAAAAATGGTCGAGGCGATGTCCGGAGTTCCCGGTGAATCGGAGATCCTCTATCTGAATGCGGAAGGTATCGCCGCTTCGGGTCGGCTCGAAGAGGCCAACCGACTCAATCGACGAGCCATCGACACTGCCAAGGGATATGGATTCAATGAACGAGTCGCCGATCTCACTGCCACGGCAGCACGATGGGACGCTGGATTCGGGCTGTTGGATCACGCGGCCGCGAAATCCGCCCAGGCTCTGGAGATCGCTCGCAGCCGCAATACGATGCCCGTAGCTGCCGCCACCTTTGCCCTGGCCGGAGCTATCCGAGAAGCCGAAGCGATGATCGAAGAGCTCACCGAGCGCTATCCTGAAACAGACACAGAGATCTACTTTGTGTGGCTACCGATAGCCCATGCCGCGCTCGAGTTGCAACGAAACAACGCTGCGGCAGCGCTCGAGCAACTCGAGATAGCCGCGCCCTATGAGCGCGGCTTCCTGGTCGTGACCTACCTGCGAGGACAAGCCTATTTGATGCTCGAGCAACCCGAGCAAGCCAAGGCCGAGTTCTCGAAGATCATCGAACTCCGCGGCGTCACACCCACCAGGCCAGTTCACACGCTGGCGATTCTTGGACTCGGGCGTGCGCTCGCGGCATCCGGCGAAGCCACACTCGCCCGCCTGCAATACGAGAAGTTTCTCGACCTCGTCCGCAACTCCGATGACGGTCTTCCAGTCATCGAAGCCGCGCGCGACGAGTATCCGACGATCCAATAGCGTCGCCTAGAGAGCCCGTCCGAGTAGTCCGTGTAGCTCTAGCCTTCGGTCGCTTGGCTGATCCCCTTGGCCACTGAACGACCAGCCGCACCCAGAAAGATCATCTCCATCCCGGCGAACAGCAGTTTGATGCCGACCAGAATACCGATCGCCCAAGTACCCGAAACTGGCCAGCCACGCCAGATCATCCAGCCCAGAAGTACCGAAACGATGCCACCAAACAGCAGCCAACCCCAGCCCTGAGCAGGCTTGACCTGGAAGGAACCAATGATCTCGAAGATCCCGTCAACGATAAAATAGGCAGCCAGCAACAGGGTCAAAGACATCAATCCAACCATCGGTCGAATCAACACCAAGATACCTGCGAGCAACGTCAAGCCGCCGATAAGAAATGTAAGAGCGCCCTTGCCAAATGTCTCAGCCCCAAAGGCCCACATGAGACGGAAGATCCCGGCTATGATCAACAGCATCGCAACCATGAGGCTCACGGTGATACCCGAGACCATCGGCGCCATCATCGCCAGGATTCCTAGAATCACGGTGATGATGCCAAACATAGTGCCCCGCCTCGACGCCTTCTTAATTGAATCGCCTACTTCGTTCATATTCCCTCCCTTTCATTTCTCCGACCGTTACCCAAGATCGGTTCTCGATTCGGAGCTGACTCCGGTCGATCATCGACCTCGGAAATCGATCATGCCTCTCGAAGGGCACATGGGCCCCCAAAAGTGGCACAGAACTTTCAAAACCAACGGCTTCTGTCTCCGATCCTATCTCAACACCGGCAAGAATTGCCGTGATAGCCTCCGAAATCCAGCCGAAGCGCGGCATACTCGAGTCGATCTCCGTGAAGCTTCACCGCACTAGCCACCACAATCTCAGACCCCGATTCTCGCTGCTACTCCTGGTAGCCGCTGTGTCGTTTTGGGGCATCGAGCCGACTGCGGCTACGTCCAATACCCCATCGATCACGCCAACCGACACGCCATCCAACGAAATCTATTCCCCGGATCTTTTCGCTGCGCTCAGCTTCCGCCTGGTGGGCCCGCATCGGGGAGGCAGAGTCACCACAGTCACCGGCGATCCAATCAATCCTTTCACCTTCTATTTCGGTTCGACAGGCGGGGGTGTTTGGAAGACCCACAGTGCTGGAGAGCGCTGGGAGAACATCTCGGACGATCAAATCGGGGTGGGCTCGATCGGGGCTGTTGCTATCGCGCCCTCGGACCGCAATGTGCTGTATGTCGGAACCGGATCGGCCTGTCCGCGCGGAAACGTTTCGGCCGGTGACGGCATCTACAAATCGACTGATGCGGGCAAGACCTGGCAGCATATTGGACTCCCCGAAGCCGGCCAGATAGGTCGAATTCTGGTTCACCCGGAGAGACCAGACACCGTATATGCCGCCGCGCTGGGTCACATCTTCGGCCCCAATGCCCAGAGGGGTATCTACAAATCGGTCGACGGCGGAAGTTCGTGGCAACTTGCGCTTTCGGTTTCATCCCACGCAGGCGGTGTCGATCTGGCGATGAACCCCAAAAACCCCAGGGAGCTCTTCGCCGCCATCTGGCAGGCGGAGCGCAAGCCCTGGACCATGATCGACGGAGGCGAGGATAGCGGTCTCTACAAGAGCATCGACGCCGGTGAGAGCTGGACTCGACTCACCGATCCCGCTCTCGCAAACGGCCTTCCCAGTGGCCTCCTGGGTCGGATCGGTGTCGAGGTGTCGCCCATCCACCCCTCCCGGGTCTGGGCCATCATCAGTACCCCGGACGACGCCGGCGGTCTGTTTCGTAGCGACGACAGCGGCAAGACCTGGGCCAGGAAGTCAGACGACCACCGACTCACGACCCGAGCCTGGTACTACAGCCATGTCCGAGCCGATCCCGTCGATCCAGACACGGTCTACATCAGCAATGTCCAGTTTCTGAAATCGATCGACGGCGGCACTAGCTTCGAGCGCATCCGCGCACCCCACGGCGATTTTCACGATCTCTGGATCAACCCCGCAACCCCCTCGATCATGGTGCAGGGCAGCGATGGCGGCGCCACCGTGACTCTCGACGGAGGCAAAACCTGGTCGGATTTGAACAATCAGCCTACGGCTGAGTTCTACCGCGTAGCGGTCGACAACCAGTTTCCCTACCGCCTCTACGGGGCACAGCAAGACAACAGCACGATCAGCGTGCCCTCGTGGGCGATAAGCGGTCTGGCTCCCGAGCAACTCTGGTTCTCAGTCGGTGGGGGGGAGAGCGGACATATCGCGGTCCATCCCGAAAATCCCGACATCATCTACGCTGGCACGTTTATCGGTCGGATCGATCGCTACGACCGGAAGGCTGATTTCGCGCGCGATGTAGTGATTTATCCCCAGATGCAAGATGGAACAGCTCCTCGTGACCTCAAATACCGGTTCCAGTGGAACGCCCCCATACGATTCTCGCCCCACGATCCCGAGATCATTTACCACACCTCGAACTTTGTTCATCGCTCCACCGATGGAGGCATGAACTGGGAGACCATCAGCCCCGACCTGACTCGCAACGAGCCCGACAAACAACTCTTGCCCGGTGGGCCCATACAACACGACCACACCGGCGTCGAGGTTTACAACACCATTTTCGCCTTCGAAGAGTCCCCCTTCACTCCAGGACTTCTCTGGGCTGGCTCAGACGATGGCCTTCTCCATATAAGCCGCGACGACGGTGCCACCTGGACCAACATAACTCCTCCATCGATGGAGATCGACAGTACCGTCAACGACATCGCCCTGTCGCCTCATCGAGAGGGGTCGGCAATTATCGCGGTCCATCGCTACCGAGTGGATGACTTCAGACCGTACATCTGGAAGACGGACGACTTTGGTGCAACATGGACTTCGCTCACCGATGGGACCAACGGAATTCCTGACAATCATCCGGTCAGAGCCGTGGTCGAAGACCCCGATCGCGAGGGCTTGATCTACGCCGGTACCGAGTTTGGTCTATTCGTCTCCTTCGATGGCGGTAATCATTGGCAAACTCTACAGCTCAATCTCCCCCCTACACCGATAACGGATCTGGAGGTACACGAGAAAGACCTGGTTGTCGCGACACAGGGCAGATCATTCTGGATCCTGGACGACCTCACACTTTTGCACCAGCTCAGCGAGTCGGTCGCAGAAGAGCCCGTTTTCCTCTTCGAGCCCGCGCCTGCCTATCTGATCGACACCAAGGTCCGGTTCGACGACTACCAGGGTCCTCAGGGTCAAACCGACGGTGCGGTTCTCTACTACTGGATTGCGGAAGAACCGGAAGGTACAGGCACACTCGACATCCTCAGCCTGGAGGGCGATTTGGTTCGCTCGATTACAACCACTGAGACCCCGCCTGCATCGACCAGCGACGGCGGTCACAAGCCAGACCGGCCTACCTTGCCAGCCAAGAAGGGGCTCAACCGTTTTGTCTGGGATCTCGAGAAAAATGGACCCGATCTGATCGAGGGATCCTTCTTCTCGCTCGCAGACACCGGTGGCTACAAGGTGCTACCTGGCACCTATACGCTCCGGTTGACCATCGGTGACCCGACCATAGGTGACCCGACCATGGATGACAGAGTGCTCGAACAGCCCCTCAGCGTGCTCATGGATCCACGGCTCACCGACGTCGAGCTCGATGACCTGCGGGCCCAGCACGCGTTGCTCGACGAGATAGCGGAGACGCTGAACCTGACTCACAACAATGTTCGCGCACTCCGGTCGGTTCGATCCCAGCTGCGGCTTATCGCAACCAGAATCGAAGAGTCGGGCTACACGGGTGACTGGAAACCAAAGGCCAACGATCTGATCGACCAACTCACCGCAATCGAAGATGAGCTCATTCAGACTCGAGCCGAGACAAATCAGGATCTTCTAAATCACCCACCGCGACTCGACGACCAGCTCGCCTATCTCTACACCCACGTCGCCCATGCCTACGGCCGTCCGTCGCAAGGATCCTATGAGCGTCTGGAAGACCTCAGGAGCGAGCTCACCCCCCACCTCGAAGCACTTGATACTCTCTACTCGAATGAGCTGCGGGATTTCAACGAATCGCTGCGGACCGCCGGCGTACCCAGCGTTCTAAGGAGCAGATAGATGCGTTTCAACAAAGGAAAGTCCGGGCAGAATCGTCGCGAGTACCTAGCCTGACCCTTGGCAGGCTTTTCGATACCCCAGAAGAATCCGCACTACTTCTGCCAAGACCAGGGCAATCACAGCATAGACCGCGCGAGGTTGACTCACATACGCATGAGCGATCGCCACGCCGACGATAAAGGTCGCTGCGGGTATGACGGTGCGGGACTCATGGGGTCGAGTCAGGATCCGTCCCATACCGATGCCGACGGCGATCGGCCAGACCAACCAAAGTGTGACTTGCGGGAAAGCCAAGACACCGACCACCAGGAGTGGGGGCAGTAGGTCGAGCGCTCCGACATCGACGATCCGCGGCAGCTTGGGAAACAGGGCGGCCGACACAAAAGCGAGGGCCAGAACCCCAGTGGCCGGGTCGCCGAGCAGACTTCCGTCGAGGACAGGGAATCCGATCGCAATGCCGAGCAGACAGGATGCCAGCAGGGCTTCGCGCATTTCGATCGACCTTTCATCGGGCCGCGAGCCTGACCACAGCAGCGGCCCGATCCAAAGCAGACCGCCGATCGCAAACGGCAGGGCCGGAATGAAAGGAAAGACAAAGCCGAGCAAGGCTGCGGCCAACAGCGGCCAAATCACCGACCGCGCGGTCCAAGCTGGAAGCCGGGAATCTGCCGCAGCAAGGGCGCCACTGATTCCGGCGATCGCGATGATGACACCTTGCATAGTGGACAGCTCGTCCCAGCCGAATGTCTGGAGGTGTGCGAACAGGGCCAATCGACTCACGCAGGCGATCCCCATCCAGAAGCGAAGAAACGGCACACGCAATAGATACCCGGGACGCAGTACAAGTGGAGCCAAAAGCCCAACCGTCGTAAGGCTGCCAGCAGGAACTGAAAACTCCGAACCCTGCACCGCGAACAAAAGCAGGATCGGCAAGGCGAAGAGGAGCAAGGGCTCCATGGTGTGCGGGGACCGTTTCACTGTGGCAGCAACGCGACAGGGAAATCCAGTGGATCGCAGGTGGGGACCGCGGTCGGTGTCTTTCTGGGACCGGCTCCAACAAGCCGATCCTCTTCAAAACTCAACACCCGATAGCCGGCCACTCGGCTATCGTCCAGCGGTGAAGGCCAGACCTTGATCCCAGCCGTCGTGGTGGTAATAAACCAGGGCTGACCCGGGAGCTCACCGCCCTCGAATCTCTCTCCGTCGGGACCATGAAAATCGTCGAAGTGCGTATGACCAGACAGCACGGCTGCCACTGGCTTGTCTTGAATCAGGTCGAGGAATCGGTCTCGCCGCCGCAATTCAGAGTCGAAGCCATACATCGGGTGGTGAACCTGGATCAGAAGGGGCCGATCATCTGCCGTGGCAAGCTTGGCTTCGAGCCACGCAAGCTGTGTGACAGTGAACTGATCCCTTTCACTTCCGGAGTCGAGCGAGAGCACCCTGAATGGACCGAGGTCGACGGAATGGACGATATCGGGGAAATGGCGGATGAAGGAGCTCCAGTCCTCCCGCTCATGGTTGCCGGGAGCCACGATCACCGGGAACGGAAGACTCGCGAGACCTTCGATCAGACGACGATAACGCTCCTCTCCACCCAGATAGAGGACATCGCCGGTGATCAACAGCGCCTGCGGATTGACCGCTCGGACGGCTTCGACAAAGAACTGGAAGCGCGCGTCGTTGTCCTCGACTCCTAGACGGGGGAGATCGTTGGCGTGCACCACGGTCCACTTCTCCGGCCACTCGTTGACGAAAAAAACAGCGGCATTGGATCGAACAGTCATACCCTTGCGGTTCGCTTCGAGTGCATAGCCCCCGTTGGGGAGAACCGGTGGCATTGTCAATTGGAATGTGCGCCGAAAGATGGAACCTGTGCCAGAAGTCGCAGTCAAAAGAACGGGGTCAATGCCGTCTCGTACCAGCACCCAGTCCCACCCCTTCGCCGGCACCAAGCCCCGAGCATCGAGGACGGCTTCGAATGTCTCCATTCCTGGGCCAACAAAGGGCCGCCCCAGGCGGGGGGAGCGAATCCGCATCGTGTCAGTACGAAATCCTGCAATCAAAACCCAACACGCAACCCCGATAGCAATAAGCCGGAGGGTTTGTTTTGCCAATGGCATGCGATTGAGCTCGGCCGTGACGCCGAGGGGCGGCGGCAACCGAATCTATCCTAAAACGCCGCTTTTTCCACCGATTTCCTCCATGCCGTACTTGGGTCCGCATCGCTTGCCCCAATGGGAACGAAAAGAATCCCCGGTTGTTGGAACGGATCTTTTGGGAGAGCTTTTCGTTCCCTTGGGTGCGATCTGAGTCGCGCCCCACCTCGAAGCACTTGATACTCTTTACTCGACTCCGCGGCGGGATTTCAACGAATCGCTGCGGACCGCCGGCGTACCCAGTGTTTTAAGGAGCAGATAGATGCGTTTCAACAAAGGAAAGTCCGGGCAGGATCGTCGCGAGTTTCTAACCTGGGCCGGGGTTTGCGCCTCTCAGTGGGTAGTTCTGAGCACCTTCGGACCCCGTGTCGCTCTGGCCGAGGGGGCGAGAAAGGTCGTCGCTGAAGAACCCTGGGCTCGGATAGAGGAGCTCGATGAGGGTATTTGGGCGGTCGTTTCGACTCCCCTTGCAGCGAGGGACTTCACGACCATATGCAATGGAGGCATCATCGCCGGAGACGATCGCGTAGTGGTTGTCGAGAGCTTTGGCAGCCCGGCCGGTGCAAAGTGGGTCGCCGATCAGACGGAGAAGCTCACCGGACGCCGACCTACCGATATCGTGATCACGCACTTTCATGGCGATCACGCCAACGGCGTCGAAGGATTTCACAACAGCAAAGGACAACCCCGGATCTGGCGGACAGCAAAGACTCTAGAGCTGATCGAGCACGCCGACAGCGAACGAAAGGTCGAGGCGACCCAGATCCGCAAGGAGATGCTCGACAGCGGTCCGACCCTCCACAAGTCGGAAATCACGACGCTTGATCTCGGCGGCAGATCCGTAGAAATCCATCCCCGGGTTGGCCACACGCCCAGCGATGTCACGGTCGAGATCGAGAGCCCCGCAATCAGCTTTTGCGGGGATCTGGTCTGGAACGGGTTCTTTCCCAACTACCGGGACACCCTCCCATCGGAGTTCGCAAAGAGCCTCAGAGCGCTGCGTCGAGACTCCTCCACCCTGTATGTCTCAGGGCACGGCCTTATCTCCGATCTGGCGACGGTCGACCTGCTAATCGACATAACCGACAACATCGGTGAATTTTCCCAGAGGGCCCACGCCAAGGGCACTCTAGTCGCAGACGCTGCAAAAGACTACAAACTTCCAGATTCAGCGGAATCCTGGGTGCTGTTCAGCCCCAACTATTTCGAGGTTGCGATCGGCGCCTGGTACAAAGAGCTCGGTTGAACCAGCGAAGCGAGCCTACTTTTTCTTGTAGAGACCGTCGAAAAGGGTCTCGTAGGAATTGCCATCGTCTTTGGTGTACTCCCAATGCTGTCGGACGGTCCCATCGTCGTTGTCATACCAGGTAATGCGATTGAAGACCGTCTCACCCGACTGAGTCACACTTTCGCCCTCGAGCACCATCTTCCCATTCTCATATTCGCCCTCGAGCTCGAGCGTAGTGCCGTTGCGCCAGACCCAGAACTGCTGCCACTTCTCGGTCTGCGGATTGTAGAAATTGAAGCTCGACCCCGCGCTACCCCGAGCGCCGCGCCAACTCTCGTGTAGAACGCATCCATCCAGGATCGACTGAATCGAGTTTTCACCGGCAACCTCGTCACCCCCATAGACTGTCCAGTCGCCGATCCAAAAATCAAATTCGTGGGATCGCTCACCATTACAGGAGTCGCTGTCCTGAGCCGGCAAGTTGGCAACCGACCCGAATGTGAACGCAATCACCACGATCGTGAAGACAACAACAAAGAATCTCGACATCAACACACCTCCAAACGAGAGCTCAAGACTGTACGCTGCCGCCATCGAGCACGACAGCCTGGCCGTTGATCCCTCGCGCCAGCGGGTCACAAAGACTGATGACTTGATGGGCTACTTCGTCAGGCTCGATGAGTCGTCCTTGCGGGCTGAGCATTCGCAGATGCTCCCGAGCATCGGATTCACTCAACTCGGTTCGTTCCACGATTCTCGCCACCGATTGATCGGTCATCGGCGTGTTTACGTAACCGGGGCAGATCGCGTTGACGGTGATTCCCTTTCCAGCCACCTCCGCCGCTACGGCTCTCGTGAAACCGATCACGGCGTGTTTCGACGCGCTGTAGGCTGCGACATAGGGGTGACCCACCTTGCCCGCAACCGAAGCGATCGTGACAACACGGCCCCATCCTCCTGCCAGCATCCCGGGCATGAACGCCTGGGTGCAGAGAAACGGAGCCGTCGCGTTCACTGCCATCAGCCTGTTCCAATCATCCAGCTCGATCGACTTGAGTGGAGCGGACGAAGCTATCCCCGCATTGTTTACCAGGATGTGAACGGTTCCCAGCAGGTCGTTCGCAGTATCCGCCAGGTGCTGGATTTGCTCGGGTTGGGTGACGTCGCAGACCACCGGCCATACCTGGCCGCCTGATTGCCGAAGCTCTTCGGCGACCGACTCGATCTGGCTCGAAGTGCGGGCACTGACCACGACCGATGCCCCGTTTTGTACCAACGCTCGAGCAATCGCAGACCCAATACCACGCCCTCCACCTGTAACAACAGCACCCTTGCCCTCTAGAAGCATGAAGTGACCTTATCAGGCCCTGGGTCCGTGCTGTCATGAATAGTGCAGGCTCGTAAGGGCTTCAAAAGCGCGTGTTATTCTGCAATCGCATGCCCATTCATCGACTGAATCAGATGACATGGACCGAGGTCGAAGCCCTCGAGAAGAGCCGGATGGTGGCGCTTCTCGCGGTAGGAGCGATCGAAGCCCATGGTCCCCATCTACCCCTCGATACCGATGGGATCATCGCTGCCAGCATGGCGGCGGCCGCCGCGCAGATCCTGTCGTTGGAGAATCTGGAAGTCCTGCTGATGCCTCCACTCGAATATTCGGCCGCCCGATTTGCAGCAGACTTTCCTGGCACGATCTCTATCGACCCCGAAATACTGCGCGCATTGCTAACCGATATCGCCGAGAACCTCTCTCGTTGGCAGATACCGGTCTTGGGGCTAGCGAATGCTCATCTCGATCCTACTCACCTGAGATCTCTCCACGACGCAGTCGACGCAATCGAAGATCGAGCCCCGATCCGAGTCGCCTTCCCCGATCTCACCCGGAAACCCTGGGGGACCAGGCTGACCGATGAATTCAAGAGCGGTGCCTGTCATGCCGGCCAATTCGAAAGCTCGATCATTCTCGCCGCCTCTCCAGAGCGGGTCCGCAACGACAAACGAATGGAGCTCGCTCCGAATCAGAGATCACTCTCGGAAGCGATCGGCGCGGGTGTATCTACTTTCGAAGAGGCGGGCGGCCCGGACGCCTACTTCGGTGACCCAGCCGCCGCTACAGCCAATGAAGGCCTAGAGACCATCGAGACCCTGGGGAAGATTCTCGCCGAAGCCGCTCTCGAAGCACTCAACCGTCCGGAGTCGGTCTGAGTAGCGAGCGAGGATAAGATCAAGCCGACATGGATAATTCCAATTCATCCCATGGACAGGGTCCGCTGACGGCAATCAACCCCAGCGACCTGGGAGCGCCCAAGGGATTCTCACACGGTATGCTCACCCCTCCGGGTGCCGCCCTGCTTTTTGTCGCTGGTCAGGTCGGGTGGGATCGACACGAGAAGCTCGTCTCGGATGACTTCGTCAGACAATTCGCGCAGGCGCTTCGCAACGTCGCTCTTGTAGTCGGTGATGCCGGTGGCACGGTGACTCATATTGCGCGGCTCACGATCTACGTCACTGACAAAAACGACTATCTCGCCGATCTTCGAAATGTCGGTCAGGCCTATCGTGAGGTCATGGGAAAGCACTTTCCGGCGATGGCGTTGGTCGAGGTGAGCGCTCTTGTCGAGCCGGGTGCCAAGGTAGAGATCGAAGCCACCGCCGCTATCGTCTAATCAGCAATCCAACAAGTACCGATGCCATGACTATCGATCCCGAAAACTTTCTTTGCGAACACGACCCACAGACTGGCGTTTCGATCATCACGCTCAATCGTCCCAAGCGCCTCAATGCCCTCACCTTCGATGTCTACCGCGAGCTTCGAGACACTTTTCGACAACTCGACACCGAACCCGGTGTCCGCAGCATCGTCATCACGGGTGCGGGGAAGGCTTTTTGCTCGGGCGGGGACGTCGAAGACATCATCGGCCCTCTCTTCGAGCGCGACTACCGTGGCTTGCTCGAGTTCACCCGCAATACCGGGGATCTGATTCTTGCCATGCTCCGATGCAGGAGACCGATTGTCGGAGCGCTCAATGGCACCGTTGCTGGAGCCGGTGCCGTGATCGCCTGCGCCTGCGACATCCGCATCGCAGCCGAGAGTGCCAAGATCGCATTCCTCTTTACAAAGGTCGGTCTCTCTGGTGCCGACATGGGTGCATCGTGGTTGCTACCGCGAATCGTCGGGCATGGCAGAGCCACAGAACTGCTGATGACAGGCGACTTTGTAGAGGCCCGGGAGGCGTATCGAATTGGTCTCTACAACCGGGTTGTCGCAGACGAGACGCTCCTCGACGAAGCCCGATCCTGGGCTCAGCGCCTCGCCAGTGGACCGTCATTCGGTCTCGAGGTGACCAAGATGATGCTGATTCGTGAGGCTTCGATGGATGTAGAGTCGGCGCTTGCAGCCGAGACCGAGATTCAAGCCGTCTGTATGGAAGATCCAAATTTCCGTGAAGCATACGAGGCGTTTGTCGCCAAACGGAAACCCGAATTCAAATGATCGACACAGAACAGATTGGTGTCTTTCTCGATACTCCTCACATCGAGCTCGCGGTGAGCCTGGGGTCGTTTGCCGAAGCCGAAATCGGCTCGCTCCCCCACCCCGCCGATGACGCGCAGGCCCGGACTCAGGCCAGAGAGATTCTCGAGCGTCTCGGCCAGGCAGACCTGGCCAGGTTTGCCGTTCCGGACGAGTCCACGGGCTCGGTCGACCTGCGAGCCTGTTGTCTGATTCGTGAATCGCTTGCCGCGGTCTCGCCTCTTGCCGACGCGGTCTTCGCACTCCAGTGTCTGGGATCTCACCCAATAGCCCTGGGTGGATCGGATGAGCTCAAGGAGCGATGGCTACCGGCAGTGGCTTCGGGCAAGGCCATGGCCGCCTTCGCGATGACCGAACCGGAGGCTGGGTCCGATGTCGGATCGATGACGACGACGGCCACAGCCGACGGCGACGACTATCTTCTGGAGGGTCGCAAGATCTTCATCTCCAATGCCGGTATCGCAGATTTCTACACCCTGTTCGCTCGCACCGACCCCGAGGGGAGGAGTCGCGGAATCTCCGCTTTTGTCGTGCCTGCGGACACTGCCGGTCTCGAGTTTGTCGGTCCCCAGATCATGAGCGAGCCCCATCCCTTGGGAGAGATCGCTTTCGAGAATTGCCGAGTGCCGAGCAGCGCCAGATTGGGAGCCGAGGGCGAGGGATTCAAGATCGGAATGAGAACGCTCGACCGCCTGCGCACAACGGTTGGCGCGGCGGCGTGTGGAATGGCCACCCGAGCCTTCCGCGAAGCGATGCACCATGCCCAATCGCGGCGACAGTTCGGCAAGGCGATCGCCGAGTTTCAACTGATTCAGCAGAAGCTGGCCAAGATGAGCACCGACCTTGCGGCCGCCAGACTGCTGGTCTATCGCGCCGCCCACAAGGCGGATAGAGGGGCCGAACGAGTCACTCTGGAAAGCGCGATGGCAAAGGCGTATGCCACCGAGGCGGCGCAAAAAATCGTCGACGACGCGATCCAGATCATCGGCGGACGGGGCGTTTTGGCCGACCACCCAGTGGACCGACTCTACCGAGCAGTCCGCTCGCTGCGAATCTACGAGGGTACGACCGAGATCCAGCAACTTGTCATCGCCCGCGAGCTCCTGCGCTGATCACCGATGTGGAAGCCGGCCGAAAGGATCAAACACGATCTTCCGGTGCCCCATTGGCCGACCGCTGACGAGGCTGCCGCATCTCTGCTGTTTCGCCCGATTCGCGTCGGTTCTATCGAGCTGAAGGAGCGTACCTGGGTACCCGCCATGGTGCCCTGGCGCGCCACCGAGGAGGGTTTTGTCACCGATGAGGTTCTGGGTTGGTACGAGCGATTTGCCCAGGGAGAGCCCGGGGCCATCGTGGTCGAGGCTACGGGAATTCGAGAGATCCCCAGCGGCCCCCTACTTCGCGTCGGGCACGATCGCTTCCTACCCGGTCTCAAAGAGCTTGTCGATACGGTTTATCAAGCCAGCTCCGGCCACACACGGCTTCTGATCCAGATCATCGATTTTCTCCCGATCCGTCGCCGCCCCGATCCTGAGAAGTTTCTTCGCCGCTACCTGCCGATCACCGACAGGCACCGCCAACGAGTCGCTGCACGGGACGACGAAGAGCTCCGAGAGCTTCTGGTTGCCATGTCGGACGACGATTTGGACCGGGTGCTCGAGCCGCGAGAGCTCGAAGACCTTCGCTACGGGTACCGCGAGCGGGTGATCGATCTTCATCTTCCAGCGATCAAAGAGCTTCCCGAGGTACTACCAGAGCTGTTTGCATCGGCTGCCGACCGCGCCCGTAAGGCCGGGTTCGACGGTGTCGAGCTCCACTTCGCACATGCCTACACGATGGCGTCGTTTCTATCGGCGCTCAACACGCGGGATGACGGCTACGGCGGTACACGCAAAGATCGGAGTCGGCTGCCTCTAGAGGTCTATCGACAGGTGCGAAAGCGAGTTGGCGACGATTACACCGTGGGCTGTCGCTTTCTGGCCGAAGAGTGCATCGAAGGAGGTAGCGGAGTGGAAGACAGCCAGTACTTTGGTGTCGAGTTCGCCGCCGCTGGTATGGACTTCCTGTCGCTGTCTCGTGGTGGCAAGTTCGAAGATGCCAAACAACCCAAGATCGGGTGGGCCGTCTATCCCTATACAGGCCCTAGTGGCTATGAGTGTATGCCGACTGCAATCTCAGATAATCGTGGCCCCTTTGGCCGAAACGTCCCGGCTGTGGAGCGAATTCGAAACGCGGTTCGCGAGGCTGGGTATTCGACACCGATCATCGTCGCCGGAGGAATCTCTACCTTCGCTCAGGCCGAGTCGATCCTGCAAAGGGGAGAGGCCGATATCATCGCAGCCGCTCGGCAATCGCTAGCCGACCCAGACTGGTTCCGGAAGATGAGGCTTGGCAGGGGTTCAGAGATCCGTCGCTGTATCTATACAAACTACTGCGAAGGCCTGGATCAGAAGCACAAACAGGTCACTTGCCAACTCTGGGATCGAGAGGCGCTCGACGAACCGGACCTCGCGTGCTCCAGCGATGGCAAACGCCGCCTGACAGCACCTGCCTGGCAGCGAGACTAGGCCCGTTCAGGTACCGACCGGGTTCGGCACAAGCTGGGATAACGTAGGGCCATGAACATCTACTGCGGAATGAGAGGTCAGGGCGCTTGAAAATCGCGAGCATCGGCGGTGGTCCGGCAGGGCTGTATTTTTCGATCCTGATGAAGAAGGCCTACCCGGAGACCGAGATCA
>CAXMQZ010000137.1:0-10834 GCA_964195975.1 uncultured Polyangiaceae bacterium
AGTACATGTCCCCCGTTGATCTTAGCTCAGCAGCAGGCGCAGGTCATCGGCGGTCAGGTCGCGCAGGGACTGTCCCTCACCGCCGAGGATGGCGTCGGCGAGATCACGTTTGGCGCTCTGCATCTCGAGGAGCTTCTCTTCCACGGTGTCGCGCGCGATCATTCGATAGGCGAAGACCGGTTGAGTCTGGCCGATGCGGTGGGTGCGGTCGATCGCCTGCGCCTCGACCGCCGGGTTCCACCAGGGGTCGAGCAGGAAGACGTAGCCGGCTGCGGTGAGGTTGAGACCGAGACCCCCTGCCTTGAGACTGATTAGAAACAGGTTGCAGTCAGGATCGCTCTGGAACCGCTCGACCACCTCGCCGCGGTTTCGGGTCTTGCCGTCGAGGTAGGCGTACGTCACTTCTTGTTCATCGAGATGCCGTCGGACATAGCCCAGAAGAGAGGTGAACTGGGAGAAGACAAGCACTTTGTGGCCCTCGTCGAGAACCTCGGAGACCTGGTCGAAGAGAGCTTCGAGCTTGGCGCTCCCGGCCTCTTCCCAGGCCGGGTCGACTAGTCCCGGATGGCAGGCGACCTGGCGCAGACGCAGCAGGGCCTCGAGCACCTGGATGGCCGAGCCGGAGACACCATGGGTCTCGACCTGCTCCAGTAGGCTCACCTGGTAGGCGGCGCGTAGCCGATCGTAGATCTCGCGCTGCTCCGAGCGCATGTCGCAGAGGAGAATCTGTTCGGTCTTCGGCGGCAGATCGGGCAGCACTTGCGTCTTTGTCCGCCGCAGGATGAACGGTCGGAGGTCTTCGGCCAGCTGAACCAGCTCCTTCTTGCTGGGTGTCCGGCTGGCGGTGAGCACCTCGAGCCGCGGCAGCTTGCCGAGGAAATCGGGATTGAGGAATTCGAAGATCGAGCCCAGCTCGCCGAGGTGGTTCTCGATCGGGGTGCCGGTGAGGGCCAGGCGGTGGCGCGCTACGAGGAGCCGGCTGGCCTTCGCGGTCTGCGAGGTCGGGTTCTTTATGGCCTGCGCCTCATCGAGGATCACCGTGTCGAACTCGACCGTTGCGAGGTAGCTGATGTCGCGACGCAAGGTGCCGTAGGTCGTCACGATGATGTCGAACTCGTCGAAACGCTCCCGCAGATCTTCACGGCCTGCGCCACGGTATTCGACGACCTTGAGCTTGGGTGTGAAATGCGCCGCCTCGTCGATCCAGTTGTACACCACACTCCGCGGCGCCACGACCAAGAACGGCAACTTGGTGGTTTTCGACGGCGCGCGATGGGTCAGGACAAGAGCCAGCACCTGGACCGTTTTTCCCAGGCCCATGTCGTCGGCCAGGACGCCGCCGAGGCCGAACTCGCGCAGGAAGTTGAGCCAACCCAGACCGTGGCGCTGGTAGGTACGCAGCGTGCCGCCGAAGCCGCGGGGCTCCTTCTTCGGTTTGATGCGTTCGAATGAGGAGAGCTTCTCGCGCAGCTTGCCAAAGGCGGTGTCGACGTCGGGGGGGGGCATCGCGGTTAGCAGGGCATCGACGATCAGAGCCTGAGAGGAGAAGAAACGAAGCCCGGTTTCGGTGGATCCGCGCGCCACGTCGGCGAGCGAGCCATAAGTCTCCATCCAGGAGTCGGGCACAAGGCCCTGTGAGCCGTCGTCGAGTCGGATGAAGCGGTCGCCGCGCGAGACCGCGTCGAGCACTTTCGACAGCTCCAGTCGGTTGCCGGCGAAATCCACCTCGCCGCTGAGATCGAACCAGTCGATGCCGCTCTCGATCCGCAAGGCAGGGGGACTCGGCGGGCGCACCGATCGGCCCTGAACCTCGACTATCCAGTCTTCTTGCAGCAACGGCTCGATGACGGCCGGCAGCTTGCTTGGGTCGAGCTCGAGCGCCTGCACCCCGCCATCGGCGACTTCAACCGCTTGCACACCGAGCTCCAGAAGCCTGACCAGGGCCTCGTGCTCGAGGCCCAGATCGCGCCGTAACAACGTACGCTGGTCCCAGTCGACGATTGCGGAGCTGGGATCCTCCGCACTGACTCTCAGAGGGCCGTAGTCGAAGGACAGCTCGGCGACGTAGGATGTGTCGAGGGAAGGGGGTTCGAGGATGAGTCTTGGCTGTGGGGGTGAGGCCTCCTCACTGATGCCGAGCCCTTCCGGGATTTCGAGCCGCGGCAGTGCGGGCAGCTCCAGGAGCTCAGAAAGAGCCTGACCGATCTCCGTTTCGGGTATTACCACCTCGCCGCCATCGCGCAGGAACGTGATCCAGGGTAGATCTCTTCGACGGTCGAGCTCCAGGCGACCGATGGACTCGGCGAACACGACGAGCGCCGGGGTAGCCTCGCCCGAGGCCGAGTCAGCGGACGAGAGGATCAGCACGGGATCGCTCAGGGGGACGCTGTCGCCGTTGCGCTCGAGAGCCCCGGTAAGACGAGCCACACCAGCAGGGTTGACCTTGAGATGTAGCGCCAGGTGCCAGGCGTCGCCCGCATCCCAGCGCAGTGGCTGCAGACTGCTCAGGGTGCGGCCGTCCCACCAGCTCAGGGCGTGCTGGTCGCAAAGACGTGGCAGGACCGAATAGTAGAGCTGTTGGGGGAGGCGCAGGCGACGAATCCCGGACGGAGCCTTCGGCTGCCGCTGGCCCGCCGTCTTGCGGCGAGGCGTAGAGCTGGTCAGCTCGGTAATCAGCGCCAGCGATTCGCCCTCCGCTGGGTCCTTCAGTGGGTCTTCCACGGGACCGTCCACTGTGCCGTTCACTGTGCCTTGCACGGGGCCCGGGTTGCCGCTCGGACGGTCACTCGGCCGGCGAGGTAGGAGCAGTTGCTCGAGCTCCTGGTGCTCGATGCTCGTCCGCTTCGGCTTGCCGACCTTCCCGGAAACGTTGGTCGGGCGTCCGAACACATCCAGAACCAGACCAGAGGTGTCGAGGCTTGCAGTCGTGTTGACGGCAAACTCTATGGCGACAGCTGAGCGCACCGCCGGTACGGCCTTCGCAGTAGCGCCATTGGAGTCAGAGCCGAACTGATCCCTCAGATCGGCGAGATGCGACCGCCAGGAGGTGGCGATCCTACGGCCGCGCCTCCCGGTTGTCGTCGCTGAGCGCTGGCGAGGAGAACGTGTGCGGCGCGCACTCTTTTTGGTTCGGGGGGGGTCCGAGCTTGGGTCACTGTGAAGCGAGCCTAACGGGCTGGCGCCGTCGATCCGGGCTAGATCCTCCCAGCCCGCCACACGGTCTTTGCGCAACCCCAGGCGATCCTTGCCCGGAGGCTGATGCTCCGATCCGGTCTCGGCAAGTGCCAGGAGAACAGCCCAGACATGACTGCAGAACTTTCCGTCGCCGAATCGTCGGCATTCGCAGAAAGTATGAAGTCGTCGCTCCGAGATCCGGGACCAATCGACCCCTACCCGGTATGACTCTGGCTCTTCACCCTCGACTCCCTCAACCCGCGCGAGCGCCCGGGGGCCTTCGATCTCGAGGCCTACTCGGCTGTCTTGAAAGCACTCAGCTCCACGATCTCTCTCTTGCGGCTTGAAATGAGAAGTGCTTCGCTTGTACAGAGGCAACGGCCCGGCCGATTTCGCGGCACTGCGCGATCGGCCCCGGTTGCCGCTTTTTCTTCCCCGTTTCGCAGGCTTCTTGTTCATCGCTTCGGATCTAGCACTACCTCGTGGCCAGACCGACTCTGTGGCCTCGAGGCCAGATTGTCGGGGACAGTAACGAGGGTATTCAATCGAAATACGCTACGCGAGGCCGATACTATCAGGCCGACCGCTAAGAGCCAAGTCCCGACTTCTTGAATGCTATATCGTGGCAAGGATTTTATCCTTGCTAGAATAAGGATATGTCCAAGATTACGTCCAAGCTCCAGGTCACAATTCCCAAGGCGATTGCGGATCAGTACGGAATCAAGCCGGGAGACGAGATCGAGTTTCAGCCGGCCGGTGATGTAATCCGGGTCATTCCGCCGATGTACGACACCGCCTGGTGACCCGGCGGAATGTGATTGGCTCCGCCGTCGGCTACTCTGCCGGTAGCGGAGGCGGGGTGAATCCTTTCCAGACGCCGTCCATGATGTATTTGGACATCTTGGCTTCGCCGCTTCGAGGCGCTTTTTTGTAGGCCTGGGTAGTAAGCGGCGGAGTGACCCGGTCAGGGAACACGGCCTCTCTCATCGTGATAGCGTCTTTCGTTACATTCCACACCATGAGGTCGGTTGCAATGGTCAACGGTCCGTCGTAGGTCTTGCGAATGCCTTCGAGCATCCCTTGTCGTATGTCGGGCAGAAGTACGGTGTGAAACGCTACCGCCATGCGCGGTTTGACCTCCGACATAACCTTGCCGAAGCCCTCCGGAGGCGTGTGGATGTAAGAAGTGACATAGGTGGCGGGGCGCATCTCCCAGTCGTTGAAAGCCGCCAACCCCTCGGGCGTGGGAAAGCACTCGTGGATCGCGAAGTCGGCCTCCTGCGCATACTTGATAAACCACTTGTTAGGCCGGGTGTCGCCCCCAAACACAAAGCTCAACCCATTCCATTCCAGCCGGTAACTCACAGATCCATCGAGAGAATGGATAGCAGGCCAGGTCTGATTGTGACCCCGTTCTGTTCGTAGACCACCTGATTCTCCGGCTTGTAGTCGAACTCATGGGCGATGACCTTCCCGCCAGAATCGGGAAGTATGCCGGTACGGCCCTTGATATCCCAAGCCAATGCCTTCATCAGAGCCTCGACGGCCGCTTTGGTGCCCAGCTCGGGCGTCTCTCCGGATCCACCGTATACGTGCAGCGGTGTATAGCGTCCGCTCAACCAACTGCCGACGATGAAGGCGTCGAGATCTCCGAAGTGATCCGAGTGCAGATGGCTCAGGAAAACTTTGTCCAACTTGGAGAAGTCGGGTCGCAAACCAAACAGATTCTCCATCGATCCGGTGCTGAGGTCGAACAGGAACATATCCCCATTGCCCAACTCGACCATCCACGCGGTCGACTTCTGAGCCCGAGTGATCGGCGTGGGCAGCCCCGTGCCCAGGGCGGTGACTCGCATCTCGTCCGCCCGCAACTCTTCGGTGTTGGGAAAGTAGGAGGGAAGTCGCTCGCTCGAGGCGTCTTCGGCGGCCGAGGCGGCTCGTAGAAAATCGACTTTGGATCTGGACTCCCCAGCGCGATCGCCAAAAAAGTGGGACGCTAATACCAGGGCACAGACAAGACCACCCAGGGTGGCGGCGGTTTGTCGAATGGATCTGGTTTTCATTATCTCCTCCTCGAATCCCTGGCGACTATGAATCCGAAGTGCGTTTTGGCATCGGTGGCGGGGTATAGCCATCCCACTTGCCACTCGAGATAGCCTCGGAAGGTGATTTTTGGTCCGTACGAGGCGCTTTGACGTAGGCCGGAGTGACATCGGGTGGTAGAACGTACTCATCCACCGTTGCCATGCGCACCTTGATCGTTTCCTTGGTCAGGTTGATGACCATGAGGTCGCGCGCGATGGTCAGAGGGCCGTCGTAGACCGCGCGGACGCCGTCCATGATCGCCGCGTTGTTCTCCGGTGATTGCACCGAGTGGTAACCGACCGCCATTCGCGGCTCGAGGGTGGCCATGACCTTGCCAAAGGCCTGGGGCTCGGTGTGGATTCGCGTCGACACGTACGTCGCCTGGGCCAGATCCCAACCGAAATACGCGGCCAGGGCTTTGGGCGGCAGGAAGCATTCGTGCGAGGCCACGTCCGCACCGGCGGCGAACTTCATGTACCACTTGTTGGGATAGGTATCACCACCGAACACGTATTTGAGCCCGCTCCATTCGAGGCTGTAGCTCACCGAGCCGTCCAGGCTGTGAATGGCCGGCCAGGACCGAATCGTCACACCATTCTCCTGGTAGACGATCTCGTTCTCCTGCAGGTAGTCGAACTCGTGCACCTCGATCTGTCCACCCGCGTCGGGTAGTGCGCCGGTGCGGGTGGCGATGTCCCACTGGTAGGCCTTCTTCATGCCCTCGATGAAGGTTTTGGTACCCAGTTCCGGGGTAGCCCCGCTCGGTCCGTAGACGTGAATCGGCGTATAGCGGCCCGAGAGCCAGCTACCGATGTGAAGCCCCATGAAGTCGCCCACGTGGTCGACGTGCAGATGGCTGGCGAACACCTTGTCGATCTTCGAGAAGTCGGGTCGCAGGGAGAACAGGTTGCCCATCGCGCCCGAACCGATGTCGAACAGGAACTTGTCCCCATTGCCCAACTCCACGTAATACGAGATCGATACCGCCTTCTTGGTCTGGTTCGGCATGCCCGTACCGAGGGCGGTGATCCTCATTTCATCGGCGCCAAGCAGTTCTGTATTGGGGAAATAGCTGGCCGGATACTCGCCATCAACGATCGCGGCCGGCGTGCGCCCGCGCGGAGTGGTGTCCTGGGCCGGCTCCGGGGCTGGACGAGCCAGGATCATGTTGGCTGCGAGGACAAATCCGATCGTTACGCCGATTACGAGCGGGATAAACAGGGCGGTCTTTAGTTTTGCTGA
Source organism: uncultured Polyangiaceae bacterium (assembly GCA_964195975.1). Lineage (GTDB taxonomy): Bacteria > Acidobacteriota > Thermoanaerobaculia > Multivoradales > JAHEKO01 > CAXMQZ01. The sequence continues at coordinate 6,502 of CAXMQZ010000137.1, forward strand.
CATTGGACGTCCTTTCTCTTTAGGTGTTTCGACACCATGAGGCTCTTCCCCTCCGCACTAGACAGGGCCAACCGCCCCGACTGTGAGAGGTGTCATCTCGACGGCCCCTTTACATCTCCATAGAGTAGTCTATAGTGGTAACACAAGGGTGAGTCGGAGGTCAACACAGAACTCTATGGTCGAGAAAAAGGTAGTCGAGACAAAAACTGGAAGGCTAACCCGCGACGACTGGTTGAAATCTGCGCTCGCGACCATGCGCAAAACCGGTGTCGACGGCGTCAAAGTCGCACCGCTGGCTGCCCGAATGGGAGTCACGACCGGAAGCTTCTACTGGCACTTCAAGAACCGCAGAGCGCTCCTTTTTGCGTTGCTCGACTATTGGGAGCGCACCATGACCGACGCACCGATCAAGGAGGCGAAGCGGTTCGAGGGTTCCGCCAAGGATCGCATCCTGTTTCTGATGAGAAGTGTCATGGTCGACAATCTCGCCGGGCACGACCTTCCCATTTGGCATTGGGCCCAGTCAGACGTGGGAGCAGGAAGGGTGTTTCAGCGCGCCCTCGACAAGCGATTTGCGTTTGCCAGCTGGATGTTTTCCGAGGCCGGCTTCTCGAAGCAGCAAGCAGAAGTCCGTGGGCGCATGATGGTCGTCTACCTGATGGGGGAGTCCACACTGGTCTCCGATTCGGTGTCCACCCGGACGGAGTTGATCAAGCAGAAGCACGCGATTCTGACGGCACCGTAGCTTCTTCGGATAGCGCTCCGGCTGAGATTTCTGCGACAATTCGAACCAGGGAACTCAGCCAGGGAAGTCTCCACACGTGTCAGTTACAGAAAAGTTCTTCAGGGTGCTGTCCCGCCGATCAAAAGGAGATGCAGTGACGGAATCATCAGATAGCGGTCTCTCACCGGATGCGGTGACTTGGGCCTACCGGCTTTTCTTGGACCGCGAACCAGAAAGCGAAGAAGCAGTCGAGAGCAAGCTGTTGTTTCTCAATACAACCGAGGAGCTGCGGGCACATTTCATGGCTTGCGAGGAGTTTCAGCAGAAGTACTCAGCGCGGGTGACTCCAAGGAGTGAAGATGGACTACCCCTTCCTCCGCCTCAGCTCATATTCCTCGTCGCCGGCCATTCCGACCCCACGTGGTTTCTTGCCGGAGGAAAGATGGGCGCTGAGAGCATCCGCACCGCGCTCGAGCAGAATGGACTATCCCTGGCTGACTTCGGTTCCGTTCTCGATTTTGGCTGCGGCTGCGGCCGGGTCATGCGCCACTGGCAATCGGTCGCCGGCCCGTCGTTTTTTGGCACCGATTACAATCCTGACCTGGTTGATTGGTGCTCCAACAACATCCCGTATGCGCGGTTTTCGGTCAATGACCTGTGGCCCCCGCTAGATTACAAGGATTCATCGTTCGATTTTATTTACGCCTTGTCTGTATTCACCCACCTGCCCGAAGATCTGCAGCGGCCTTGGGTTGAGGAGATGGCTCGAGTCCTGACACCCGGAGGTGTTCTCTTGTTGACGGTTCATGGTAGCCACTACCTGAAGGAGCTTTCGTCAGAGGAGCAAGAGAGCTTTCTTCAGGGTGAGCTCGTGGTCAGAGAGATCGAACAAGCGGGCAGCAATGTGTGTGGCGCCTATCATCCGAGCTCCTATCTGCGGCGAGGAGCTTTTGGGGAATACTTCGAGATGATCGACCATATCGAGCGGGGTGCGAAAGGGAATCCTTTCCAGGACATCGTGCTGCTTACCAAGAGAGGCTAGTCCAGATACCCCAAGGCACGAAGCTGCTCGACCAGCTCTTCGTCATCGGGTAGTACTTTCGCAACGCCGTCGACCTGTTCTGTCTCCGAGCCCTGAATAGCGTCGACCAGATACCGATGAAGCTGTCTTGCTTCGGCGGGGTTCTGCTCGGAAATGTCGTGTTGCTCGCCTGGATCCAGGGAAAGATCGAACAACGACAGGTGGCCGCTGGTGGTATCCAAGATCAGTTTGTTCGGAGGATCAACCAGCGCCTTGTATGGCCCCATTTCACTTACCGCTATGAGATTCGCTCTCTCTCCATCGATCATGGGGAGCAGGCTGCGGCCCAGCATCGTCTCTGGAATCGGGATATCGAGTAGATCCAGGAGAGTCGGTGCGACGTCCATGAGGCGCACTTGCTGATCAATTCGAAGTCCACCCGGTCGCTGGTTTGGCAACTTCATCACCAAAGGGACACGAATAACCTCTTGGAAGACGGTGAAGGAGTGCAGAACGTCGTTGTGCTCCCAGAACTCCTCGCCATGATCCGACAAGAAGACGACGATCGTCTTATCCCAGAGATCGAGCTCGAAGAGTAGGTCCTTGATCCGGGCCAGGTAGCTGTCAGCGTATCGAATGCCGCCGTCGTAGAGTGCCGCAACCTTCTTGCGATGGTAGGGCGGTAAATCAACCTCACCCTCGAACTCGGAGAAGGATTCGATTCTGCGGAGCTTGTTGAGCAATTTGGCGGTCGATTTCCCGGTGATTCGCCCTTGATACTGATCAAAAAACATCGAGTCGAACGGTGGAGGCGGATCGTATGGATGGTGGACTTCGTAAGTGTGGAGGAATACAAAGAAAGGCTTGGCTTGTCGACCCCACATTTGCTGACTCTTCAGCCAGGTCTCGAACAGGGACATCGAATCATCGAGGCTACTCCGGGGCCGCGCCTCTTTATAGATGTCGAAACCCTTGTCGAAACCGAAACTTCCATCGACGTTTCCCCCGCCGGTAAATGCTGCGGTCGAGTAGCCGGCGTCTTTCAACAATTCAGCCAGCATCGGGGAGTCAGGGGAGATTCCCGATGCGTATCGGGACTGAAAGAGCGACATGTGAGACGGATAGGTAGACGAAGCCTGGGCGATCGCTGACTCGAAGACCACCGCCTGCTCGCCAAGGAGATCCAGATTCGGGCTGGTGTCTCTGGGATAGCCATAAAGGCTTAAATGGTCGGCCCTGAGAGTGTCGTAGGAGATCAGAAGAACATTGTAGGGGGGCTCCGCCTGGCATCCGGTCAGGGCAACCGCAGCCAGCACTACTACGATCCGAAGAGCAACGGATTGCAACGGCGCCCTCACTGCACCGTGAACTCGTGGACCATGCCCTGGGTCGCGAAACCCTCTGAGACGAAGGCATATCGCCCGGGCTCGAGGCTGACGCGGAAGTAGCCGGTGCTGCCGCCTGCGAGGTGGTCGGCACCGCCGAGGAACTGCGCCGGAGCGGGCACACGGAGCGCGTCGATCCAACTCATCCAGCTGCCGACTTCCTCGAGAGAGGCATCGGCGCTCAGGTGCGCCAGGTTGACGTCGTGTAGGACGATCCCTTCGGCGTCTTCGGTGGCGTGAACGGCGATCACATGCTCGCCCGGACTCAGATCGCCTTCGACCTGCATCGCGTAGTTCGACAAGGTGATGAGGACATCTGACACCGGCGGCTCGAGGCCGGTGTTCTCCTCGGTGACGATCAGTGGCCGCAGCATGCCCAGAGAGCCGTGGAACTTGCCTTCCGGTGTGACGACGTAGCACTCCATCACGTAGTCACCGGGCTCGAGCAGGACGGTCGTCTCGGCGGTAAGGCCGGGAGAGGTCAGGGCCACGCCGCCCATGCCGCGGAGCTCGCCAAACCATTCTGGGAGGCCGGCGACGACGTCACCGATCATCTCGTCCTGGGTGGTTTCACCGCCAAAATAGCGGTCATACTGGTTCTGGAACATGCGCCCGAACTCTGCGTAGTCGGCGAACTCGACGCCCTCTGGGAACTTCCACAGCACCATGAAGTGCGGTTGCTCGCCAGTATTGGTCATGCGAAAGGTCGTCCAGCCGGAGGCCAGCCGAGGTGGGGCGAAGAAGGCAAAGTCCTCGAGCTTGACCTCGACGACGCCGGTGGAGGCGGCGGTCTCGACGGGCTTGGCAGGAGCCTCGGCAGGCTCTTCGGCTGCCGGTTGACAGGCAACCAGGTACAGAGTCGCGGCGGTGGTCGCAACCACCAGCCCGGCACGCTTCAAGCTCATTGCAAAAGTGGTTCCTGTGGAGAGTTTTTTCGCATCGCCATACCTTAACCTCCTTCGAGCAGTATCAAGCGATTCTCTCATAAGGCCGGCTCGACCCGTCGCTTGCATCGGAGCAACAGGTCGGGCCTGTCAAGGTGTCCGGGAGCGGTGCAGCTCCAGGCCGAGCCCGTAGATCTCGATCTGGCCGGCGCTCCAGACCGGCGCTCCAGGCCGGCGCTAGGGTGAAGCGCTGGTCCAGCGACTGAGAGTTCCGTTCTCGAAGCCTTCGCGGAAAACAGAAAACGCATCGGCTCGGCTC
>CAXMQZ010000138.1:0-4756 GCA_964195975.1 uncultured Polyangiaceae bacterium
ATGTCGATTTCGTGGCTGACGAACTCGCGGGGAATTGGGGCTCCGAGTCCAAAGCGGAGGCGAAGCAGAATACGCAAATCTCTTCCTTTTCGATCCACGGTACAGGAGAAATCAAGGTCGATGAGACGGTCGGCGGCGCGCCAGAGGCTCAGTGTGGAAGTGACGCTACATCGAGAGTTCAAGTGACCTTTACGGTCCCGGTGAATGCGCCTTTCTCCTTGACAGGTATCTTCGAGGCCTCGGCAAACTCCCCGTCGCTTGCCGAAGGGTCTGTCAGTTTCACCGGGTTCGACGAAAATGGGTCTCTTTTCTGGATGCAGAAGCATTTCAGTGCGACCGATCCCCCAGAGGAGAGTTGGTTCTTCTTCACCGGAACGGTCAAGGCAGACACGGAATTGAATCTTTTGATTTTCGCGGATGGTTTTTGCGGAGGCGAAGAGGCTGGCGTCGTCGCCGTCGCGGCCTCCTTCGATTTCGATCTGGACTTTGGTGATCGAGACGGCGACGGTTTGCTGGATAGCTGGGAGGAAAATGGGATCGATTTTCCGGGCGATGGCATCGAGATCGATCTGCCTGGTATGGGCGCCGACCCAGATCGCAAGGACATCTTCGTCGAAATTGATGTCATGGAGGGTGTGCCGAATGATCTGCTGGCACTCATTCTGGTGGACGGCGCCTTCGCCCAAGCCCCGGCCGAGATGGTCAATAACCCAAACGGCGAACCTGGCATCAATGTGCACCTGATACACGATGACGGAGACGCCCCTGCCTTCGCCTCGATCTTTGGAACGTACGAGGAGATCTGGGACCAGTTCGACGCAATCAAGAACGAGTTCTTTGGTTCACCTTCGGATCGCAATCATCCGAACAAGGTCGGCATAAGACGGGCAAGAGAGATGATCTTTCGCTACTGCGTGTGGGCCGATACTGTCGTTAGCGACGGCAATCTTATTGGTGGACAAGCGGAAGCCATAAGAAGCAACGACTTCATTCTTGCTGCAGGAGCTGTTGGCGACTCCCATCCCACCATGAAGTCGAAAGCTCTCGCCGCGAATTTCATGCACGAGCTCGGACATACGCTCGGTCTTCAGCATGGCGGACAGGACGGCGTCAATATCAAGCCGAACTACCTGTCGATCATGAATTACCTCTATGTGTTCCCGATCGACAAGATCACCGCCCAAGGCACGAATGCGAAGGATTTTTGGCGCCTCGACTACAGTCGGTCATCCATGAGATCTCTCGACGAGACCGATCTCGTTGAGGGCGACGGGCTCGATGGACCACAAGGGAGGCCAATTATTTTCAATTCCTCCTCTGACTCTTTTCCCGAACCGATCGTCTGGACAGTAGCTTGGGCCGACTCTGCCGTTGTCGACTGGAACAACAATGGCCCTCCAGCTGATCCAGATCCTTACCAGCTCGACATCAACCGAGTTAGCGAATCGATGCCGGTGAATTTCCAAACCGATCTCGTTTCCTTTTCTGATTGGGACAGGCTTTGGTATCACCTTTCGGGAACTGAAGAATTCAACGACGGCTCTGATCCGACGGTTGGCTCGATGATGTTGGGTATCGAGCTGGACTTTTTCGAGGCGTTCTATGCCGTCGACTGGGTCGATCAGACTGCTCTGGGTGATCTCGTGTTTGCCAACGACTTCGAACTCGGCTCAACCACTGCCTGGTCCGATACGGTTCCTTGAATAAAGGGGGACACTCGACCTAAATCTGCTGGATTCAATGTTTTGAACGAACGATAAAACGGGGACACGATCCCGAATTCCCGGTGAATTCGAGTCATGTCCCCGGGCGGCGAACGGTAAGAAGAGGACACGATCCCGCGCTCTGCGCGGGTCATGTCCCTCTATCCGATTCGGAGAGTGAATAGACCGCGGGACGAGGGCGGGAGTAGACTGGAACAACCATGACGACAGACTGGCAGTCGGCCAAGGAAGGCACGTTGCGCCACTGGCGCAAGCTTCAGGTGAATCTAGACGACCTCGACCGGGTCGAGTTGCTGACGGAGATCAATGTCGTGAATGATCTTTGCCTGAAAGCCAGGGAAGCGGCTCCCGAAGATCTCGACCAATGCGAGCACTGCCTCGCCTATCACCAGTTTGGAGGCTGCTCTGGAGTCAGCCTGAAGATGAGCGAGTGCGTCGCGGAGGGGCGGATGGATGATCTGCGCCGGATGATCGATGAGTTCGTCGCAAACTTGGAAAACCTCATAGTCCCGGGCGACTCGGAGATGACCTCGGTCTAGGTGATTCGAGGACAATTCGGGGACACGAGACCCAATTCTCTGAATTGCGGTCAAGTCCCCTAAATCGCCCACGGCCTGAACTGCCCTAGCTACTTCTCCTGGTCGATCTTGAAGGTGAACATCACCTGGTCGTGCACCGCTTCGACACCGTTGATCGACGCGTAGAGATGCATGGCCGGTGTGTTGGAAGGCTCGGTGAGAACCCAGGCCTGGGTGCAACCCAGATCATGCGCGTGGTTGAACAGAAGCTGTAGGAGCTGCTTGCCCAAACCGTGGTTGCGATGGGACTCGGCAACCTCGATCTCGTTGATGAAAAGCTCAGGATCTTTGTCCGGATGGACATAGTGGACGGCTGAGGCAAAGCCCACGACCTGCTGCTGCTCCGTGCCCGCGGGTTTGTAGAGAGCGATTGCCATGTGGTGACGGGAGTCGAAAAGAAACTCTGACAACGATAGATCTTTCAGAGGTCGCTCGAACAAGCCCGGCTCGATGCCGTCGAGAACTGCGGAATCACCGGTTTGTAGCATCTTGATTTCGATCGACATACTACGGTCTCTCACCCCAGGTCGTCTCGAATGAAACCACAGTGTCGTCGGCGAGGGTCATCTCGACAGTCATCAAGATCGAGCGAACGTTGGCCGGCTCGTTCGATGCCCACCTCCAAGACGAAGGGAGGTTGTAGATCGTGGAGGCGCTACAAGGAGCCTCGCAACGACGAGTCAGCAACAGGTGCCGATTAGCCCAGAGATCGGGTGAAGCGGTGTTATCGAGAACATTCCACCGCTTCGTCCCGGGCAGAAGAGGACGAAAGCCGTGGAGTTTGATTCTTTGAATCGTGTTGTCGGTCCAATCGACGTTGATCGTAAAAAGATTGCCACGGCAGACAGTCGGCCGAACTTCTCCCTCTGCGCTGGAGTAACTCAAAGAGCTACTAGCAATACTGATATTGACCGTCGGCTCTTCGGATTTCTCACATTTCTGCGCCCAGGCGGCCGAAGTCATCATCAGCAGGCCCAGCGAGAACGCTGCGACTGTGGTTGGTTTTGACATGGTTGGATCCTCCTAGCTTCTCTTCAGCTCCTCACAGGCATGAGGCCTGTTCTTGTGCATCAACGACTGTACTTCAATTTGTGAACTGTTGCTGCCGCGAGTCAGGGGGGAGGGGGGACACGTACTTGTTCCGTGTCCCGCTTTCTCTGGTTGGTCTCGCCGAGATGCTGCAAAGCAATCCAAACAGGCCTCTTCGCGGGTATTACCTGTTGAGAAGAGTGGGAAAACGGGAGTCTTCAGATGGAAGAGAGAAAGATTTGCACGGTTTGTGGTCGCTCGTTCTTGTGGCGACTCAGATGGAAGGACAATTGGCCCGAGGTGAGGTTCTGTAGTGAGCCCTGTGCTCGGCGCCGACTTTCCAGATTGGACTTCAGGGTCGAAGAGGCGGTTTTGATCCTGCTCAATGAGAGGCACTGTGACGAAACCATCAGCCCCCACGATGTGACGACTTTTCTGGGCCAGGTAGCTTGGCAATCTGTCGAGGAGTCCACTCGAATGGCAGCCCGGCGGCTGGCTCAGGCTGGAGAGATCGAGATCTTGAAGGAAAGTCAGGTCATTGACCCCGACGAGGCCGAAGGCGCTGTCGAGCTCCGTCTTCCCTGCAGTAGTGCCATGAGGGACGAAGCCCTGGCGAGCTAGCCTGATCAAGGTCGTTAGAGTTGGGCGGCCTCCTACGGGATCCCGATACGGCGGGTCAGATCGTTGAAACGAGGATCGTCACGAACCGCATCCCAAGTAGGTTCCAGTTTTATCAGCATCAGTTGGGGGACCCGTTGCTCGTAGGCTTTCTCGAGCCAATAGATCGCCGGGTCGGCGTCGCCGGCCAGGGCAAAGAGGGAGGCCACGTATTTCGGCCCCACTCGACCGGACTCGGCTAAGGGTGCGAGCACCTTGGCAACTTCACGCAGTGCGCCTTTCGGACCGGACTCCGCGTATCCTCGATCGGCGGCCTCGAGCTGAGCGGGACGGTTCTGCCAGCCAGCTCGAAATAGAGTGAGAGCCTTCTCGAGATCACCCTTGTGCCAGTAGGCTTCGGCGAGAACCGAGTGCGCCACCGGGTAGTTCGGGTCGAGCTCCAAAAGCTCTGTTGCCTTGGCAATCGCCTCGTCATAGCGCCGCGCGATCATGGCGTGGGCAGCTACTGGGGCATTGATGAGCGGAGCCAGAGGGTCGACCTGGGTGGCCTTCTTGATCTGGTCGAGCCCATCCTCGGCGCGTCCCATCACCGTCAGGTAGTCACCGTATCCGTGACAGGCATAGGGATCGAAGGGGTTGATCTCGAGAGCGCGCTCAAAATTCTTTGCCGCGCCGGGCCAATCCCAGTCGAAGTAGAGTCGTGTCCAGCCCAGGAGGGCGTGTGCTTCCGCGAGATTCTCATCAAGCGCGAGCGCGTCGAGGGTGTACTCTCGAGCGAGCGCGGCCTCCTGATCTAGATCTTCGTAG
>CAXMQZ010000139.1:0-4170 GCA_964195975.1 uncultured Polyangiaceae bacterium
CGTAGTCGACGTACCGACTCGCGGTTCTTGCAGCTCTTGAAGCTCCTGGCACGTCTGGCGCGGTCGATTCGATCGGCGTCGCGAGTGCGGTTGCGGCGACTTCGGCGACATTGGCGACGGCACTCACCGCTACGCGAGTGATCCCGTTGATCATCCGAATCGACTCGAACACGCCGCCGGATATCGCCATCTGGATGCCGGTTACGGTCTCGACTGTACTTTTGACAGCCGTGCTCTTGACAACCGAGTTCCTGACGGGCGCGAACCGGCGCGCCGACCGCTCCACGACCCCATCATGCGTCCGCTCGACAAGATCGGTCGTCTGCTCAACCATGTCGAACACCAAATCCATGAGCCCGCGCAGTCTTACCACGAGAGAAATCCTACCTCAGCTCGGGTGCCCTCGGAAGCCGAATTACCTTCGAGCACGGACTCCAGCCGGGACTGGTACTCTTGGTGCCTTCGGGGAGGGTTTGGATTTGAATCTCCTACCCCCGATCCAAAACGCCCGTTCCAAAACGCCCGTTTCAAAGCAGGAGGAATGCATGACCGACAGTCCACAAGACCTGGCCACGGTCTCACTCTTCAAAGCCCTTGCGCCGGCGGAGATCGCCTCAGTGAGCGAGCTGACGAAGACCGTGGAATGGCAGGCGGGAGATGAGATCTACGCCACTGGTGATCCCGGTGGCTCCATGTTTGCCGTGCTGACAGGTGCCGTCGAGATCTTTGGCATCGTCAGCGGTGTCGAAAAGCTATTCATGACGGTACGAGACGGTGGGGTCTTTGGTCTGCTGTCGATCCTCGATCAGGGCGATCGGCCCGGTAACGCACGAGCCCTGGAGACGACAAAAGCGTTGGTACTCGAGCGGGCGGGCCTCGATCAGTTGCTCGCAGACCAACCTGAAGTGGGAGCCAAGGTGCTCGAGGGTCTCAGCAGGACTCTGGGTCAGAGGGTACGGCTGCTCAACGAGCAGTACGAAGCCACCCTGGCCTGGAATCTCGAGGCGACCGGGTTGACCAGCCTGAACCTGGAGCGGCTCCTGACCGAGCGCATCGAGGTGACGGTGGAGACCACCCGTGGGGAGCCCCTAACCGGCACCCTCCTGAAGTTCGAGGCCAGTGCCGCCGGCCATGAGCTCTATGTCGAGAGCCATGACCATCGGATTCATGTGATCCCCTACCACGCCGTAGTACGGATCTCGGTCGACCGCGACGATGCGCAAGACCGGCAAGATACCCCGACCCTCTAGGAGCCGCTAGCCATGGCAGCAATAGACAGACTTCTCAAGTACGCGGTGACGATGGGGGCCTCCGACCTGCATCTGACAGGAAATAGCAAGCCCATGATGCGAGTCCACGGGACCATGACGCCGCTTCAAGGAGAGCAGACCGAAATCATGGCTGGCGTGGAGATGGATCGTCTGGTCGCAGAGATCATGCCGGAGCGAGCCAAGGAAGAGCTGCAGCAGAGGTTCGATACCGACTTCGCCTACGCCGTCGACAGCCTGGGCCGGTTTCGGGTCAATGTTTTTCGTAACCACCTGGGGACCGGAGCGGTGCTGCGGCACATCCCCGGCAAGATCCTCACCTTCGAAGAGCTCAAGCTACCGCAGACCCTGAGCCAATTCTGCATGCTCAACAAGGGGCTGGTGTTGGTGACCGGCCCGACCGGCAGCGGCAAGTCGACCACCCTGGCGGCAATGGTCGACTACATCAACAAAAACCGCCAGGATCACATCATCACCATCGAAGACCCCATCGAGTTCGTACATCAGGACAACCAATGTCGCGTCAGCCAACGCGAGATCAAAGAGCACGCCGAGAGCTTCTCACGGGCTCTGCGCGCAGCGCTGCGGGAAGATCCCGACATCGTGCTGGTCGGTGAGATGCGTGATCTCGAGACCACTGGGATCGCCATCGAGACCGCCGAGACCGGTCACCTGGTCCTGGGCACCCTGCACACTTCCACCGCCGCTACGACTATCGATCGCATCATCGATCAGTTTCCCCACGAGCAACAGGAACAGGTACGCACCATGCTGGCGGCCTCGCTAAAGGGCGTCATCTGTCAGACCCTGTGCAAACGTGCGGACGGCAACGGCCGGGTGGCCGCGCTGGAGATCATGGTAGTGACCCGGGGGGTGTCCGCCAACATTCGCGACGGCAAGACCCATCAGATCCCGACCGCCATCCAGACTGGAAAACAGCTCGGCATGCAGCTACTCAACGAAGATCTGCTGCGGCTGGTCAAGGAGCATCTCGTCGGTGCCGACGAGGCCTATGCCAAGTCCCTCGACAAGACCGACATGGCAAACAAGCTACGCACGGCAGGCTTTCAGCTCGCGGCGGCTCAGTAGGGCCATTCAGCGGCCCGGCCGCGGTGTTGGAGGTTGGCTAGCAGCCAGGAGAAAAGGCCAGGGGAAAAGAGAGAGGCTCCCGATGGATCCGGGAGCCTCCTTGGTTAGGGCTCGTTAGTTAGACATCAGTCAGCTAGCAGACTGCTGACATAAGAGCCGAGTTGATAGATTCCTAGTTCTTCGACGAACGCGGCTGAGTCTCCGTGGAAGTCTCCGATGAACGCGGCTCTACCCGCCTGGAGTTTTTCGACGGACGCACCTCCACCTGCATGAAGCTCCCATGGGCACTCACGCTCTTGATGCGAATCTGCGTGCCCGTTTGTGGGTTGATCACTCCGTTCCACACGTCTATCGGGTAGTCAGGATCTGGGTTGTAGTACTGGGTAGTGTCGTCGAACACCGACACAGCAGGTAGGCTGGGATAGGAAGTTGGAACGCCTCCCCTGTGAAGTGTGATCGCGTCGGTCGGTTCGAGTCCGAAGGTCGAATCGTAAGTCGGGACCCGGCCGACCCAGATGCCACCGCTATTGCGTTCCATGGCCTCTGGATGAGCGTCGATGGGCAAGATTAGCCCCTTACCTGGGTGCGTCCCAACGTTGTTGTTGGATTGCGAACCGTCCCAGTAGCTGATCAGCAGACCGTTCTGGTAGGGGAATCGCTCGACCCAGTTGGAGAGGGTCGGGTCGCCGAACCAGCCGAAGTTGTAGGGGCCGGTGTCAAGGCCATCGTCGTAGCCCCGATACTGACGAAAGGCGGCCACGTAGGCGTTGAAGAAGAAACCGGTTTCGGTTCCGGTAGTAACTCTGAATCCATCGAAGGTCCAACCGACGTCGGTCTCGGCTCCATCGAGCGGATATCCAGTGATTACAATGTCGTCGACCATGAATCCAGGCTCGACCGCAGCTCCATCAGTCCAATAGCGGAAGCCGAGCATCATGTCGCCGATGTAGGCGGACAGGTCGGCGGTCAGAGGAGTCCAACCCCCTGAGTTCCCAGTGATTCCTTGCCCAAAGTTCTGGCCGTTGGGATCATAGTTCGTCGAAAGATTCGTTTGCACGTTTGTCCAGGTCGCACCGCCATCGCTTGAAGCAATCAGATAGGCATAATCCCAATCGACCTCGACTTGAACGTTCGCCTGGGCGCTCAGGGTGGATCCGGCGACGAGGGTGAAGGTCTTGACCATGAAGTTGTCCAGGTCGTTGCCCGAGTCGCTGTAATAGAAGTATTCACCCGAATAGGGTTCAGCGATCTGAGTCACAACCTCTTTGTCGGGTAGGAGCACGAACAGTCCCTGGGCCTGCTTGGTGTTGGTCTCGGCGGGACCCAGTTTGTGCTCGGACTTGCTACCAGCGAATGCGACTTCGTAATTCAACCAACCGAGCTGGAATTTCTCCCAGACGCCCATGTGCCCCGGTTTGGAGCCGATATCCTCGGTGCCGCCGTTGAGCCAGGAACCGGAAGACATCAGGGTCCAGAATCCGGTACCGTTGGTGGCTCCCGAGGTGTCGTAGAGATCGGGCAAGCCGAGATCGTGGCCGAATTCGTGAGCGAACACACCCACGCCGCCGTTCTCGGGCTCGATGGTGTAGTCGCCTATCCAGAAGTCACTTTCACCTATCTGGATACCACCGAGCAAATACTCTGGTGACGGTCCCCAGACGCCGATACCATTGAAGTAGGTATACCAACGGTGACTCCAGATAGCGCAGCCACCCAGCGCTCCGCCACCGGCCTCCTCACCCTCCCCCGAATGCACCGACTGAAAGTGGTCGATGTAGCCATCGGGCTCGTCGAAATTGCCGTCACCATCCCA
>CAXMQZ010000140.1:0-2746 GCA_964195975.1 uncultured Polyangiaceae bacterium
GGGACGAGAAAACCGGTCACGAGAAAGCCTTCGTTGATCTCGTGACGGCGAATCGAAGCAAACAGAACCTCCCAGAGGCCGCCAATAGCAAAGGTCATTACGAGGATCGGTAAAAAATAAAGAGTCCCGTGAACGACACAAGCCCAAATACTTCCGGGGTCAAAGGCGAGCCCCATTGCTTCCATTGCAGAGGTCTGCCAACGATCGAGCGGAGCCGCGCCTTGCGAGATGGCTAGATGAGCCTGATAGCCGGTGTTGTAGAGCGCCATCGCGATCGCTGGCACGAGGGCAAAGACAACGGTAAACATCATCCGCTTTAGATCCAACCCGTCGCGAACATGAGACGGTCCTGAAGTCACCTTACCGGTCGAATAAAGGATCGTGTCCTGGGCTTCCCACAGGGGGTAGAGCTTCTCGAGCTTGCCTCCAGGCTCGAAGAGCTTTGCTTTCTTGTCGAGAAATGAGCGCAGGGCCTTCATCAACCTTCCTTCTCGAGAATCGTCAGGACCTCACGAAGATGGGAGCCGTAGTCGTTCTTGCCGGGGCAGACATAGGTGCTGAGAGCCAGGTCGTCCTCTTCGAGCTCGAGACATCCGAGCTTCTCGGCCGTCTCGACATCATTCATCAGTAGAGACTTGAGGAGGACGGTCGGCGAAAGGTCCATCGGCATGACCTTCTCGAAAACACCGATCGGCACGATATTTCGTTGTGAACCGTTGAGTGTGGTCGTAAACGGAAATTTTTTCGTAGGCAACAACGACGATACAAAGGTGTTGATCACGGAGAACTTGTCGAGCCCTGGTGAGAGCCAGCCAAGAAACTCCCTTTCGCGATCTTCAGCAATAACACTGATCTGTTGGTGGTAGCGGCCGAGGTATCCGAGCACATCGCCCATGGCGGCCCAACCCGACAGAACCGAACCCGAAATTACCCGGTCGTCGTTGCCGATCAGCTCATCCGAGACCAGATCGTCGGTCGATGCTCCGACCCGGGTCCGTATCAGGCGTGGTTGCTTGACCGCAGGTCCCGCCAGGGAAATGACCCGTTCCAGCCGCTGGTGGCCACTTTCGAATAGCGCTCCTATCGCAATGACATCTTGCAGACCGACGTGCCAAACAACTTTATGGCGGTCGACAGGATCGAGGACGTGGATGTGATAGCCGACCGTTCCCGAAGGATGGGGTCCGGCAAAGTGTTCGACTTGGATGTTTGCGTCTTGCGGCGCTTCGATCTGTCTTCCAGGATCGGTGCAGATGTAAAGGGTGCCCTCTGTAAGCTTGGCCAGGACGCTCAGACCCGTTTGAAACTGAGTTTCGTGACCTGTCAGCAAAACCCCCGTATCGGGCGCCAGCGGGTTGGTATCCATGGCCGTTACAAAGACGGAGTGTGGCTTTTCCGCAGGATTCGCCACCTTGCCGAACGGTCTCCCACGCAGTGCTATCCAGGCCCCGGATTCCAACAGCAATTCCTTGACCTGCAGCTCGGTCAGGCTTGAAGGAACGCGGTCGATATAAGTAGCGTAGTCGACCTCGTCGGCGCTGCCGGTTCGGCCTTCCATTTCACTCCGACTCAATTCGATGACAACAGACTCGAAGGCTCTCTTTTCGCCGCGGTTGACGGCAACGACCTTGCCGGCAGCGGGTGAGGTGAACCGCACGCCAGGCACTTTCTTGTCTTCGAAAAGAACTTGGCCTCGCCGGACGGTCTCGCCTGGTTTGACATGCATCGTCGGACGCATGCCAATAAAGTCCCGGCCGAGAAGTGCCACTCGCCTTGGAGACTTCGAGGGCTCGATCTTCTGCACCGGTTCGCCCAGGATGGGCAGACGAAGCCCACGTCGTGCTTTGTGCAGTGTCATAGTTCCTCGGTTCTTGCGAGTGGTTACAAACGGAACCTGGGGCCGGATGATCTCGAGTCGGTCAGCATGGTTCCCGGCCAGGGGGATTTTCTCATTTTGTGCGCGGTGATTCCACCCTTTGTGTCAACCAGATGATCCTCCCAGAGGAATGGATAACAAGACCGTTCGTGGAATACCAGGGTCGGGACAGTTTTTGGGACAATAAATCTCGAAGAGTTGGTAGAATCGTAGAGATTTGAAAGCGCCACGGGAGGCAAGAAAATGACCCCATCCAAGATGCCCGTTGCTCGCGAGTTGATGGAGAGGGTACAGGCTACCCTGTCACCGAACACGAGTCTGCTCGAGGCCATCGCGCTACTTGCGGAAGGTCATATGTCGGCGGCGCCGGTTGTCGATGAGAACCATCGTCTTCTCGGACTCCTTACCGAAAAAGACTGCCTTCGGATTCTTTCGGTCTCGGTTTTTCACCGTCCCCAAGACGGTCGAGTATCGGACTATCTATCCGCTTTGGCCCGAAACGTAGAGGCCGACATGGATTTGTTCCGTATCGCAGAGCTGTTTCTGGAGAACAACTTCCCCATGTTGCCGGTGGTCGAAAAAGGAAAGCTGGTCGGTTGTATTACCCGCCAGCATGTTCTGCACGGAATCATCGAGTTCAGTCGTGTAACCGATGAAGAAGACGACATCAAAATCGAAGACATCGCAAGCGAAGCCGTGAGTCGACCCCGATCGATCGCGGATATGCAGAAGGCGTTTGCAAGCCTCTCCCGCGCCCAGCTGGTCCGCCGCCTCGGCCGCCGCTCGTAGAACTCGCTCGGCATGGGTCGTGTCGGAATCACGGGGACATGTACTTGTTACGTGTCCCCAGTTTTCCGGCCCTGTGCAGCG
>CAXMQZ010000141.1:0-7173 GCA_964195975.1 uncultured Polyangiaceae bacterium
GTTCGCCGTCTCGGATGGCGGCCACGAACGTGGCGCTGCGGGCGGCCTCCAGGACCGCGGTATCCAGACCAGAGTACTGGGGTAGGCCGTCCACCAGCAGGGATTCGATGACCTGGCCGGCTTCATTCACCAGCAAAGACAAGTTGACGGTTCCCTCGGCTGGGTCGCCCCCTTCAGAGGGTGTGTAGTCCGGGCGTTCAAAGCTTATGAGTTGCGGCGCCGAATCGACCGGAGCGGGTGTTTCAGGGGTGTCCGATGGCAAGTCAATCGGAGCGGGCGGCTCGTTGCCTTCGAACTCGTCGGCTTCGAAAGGTGATGATGAAATCAGCTCCTGCACTCGTTGCAAGTCCTCTTCGACACGTCGCTCGAGATCGGGATCTACTTCCGGAGAGGTCCCTGGTGAAGCCTCGCTTGCGGTGGTGGCGTCGCTGGCCACCGGGGATGCTGCTTGGGGTGTAGCCGTACTTGTCGATTCCGCTTCTGTTGATTCCCTAGGTGCTAGTTCCCCGTCTGTTGATTCCTCTAGCGCCGGCGCAGCGAGTGAACTGGTTTCGGGCTCTGCACGCGCCGCCGGAGCCGAGGTTACTTCGATCTGCGCGACTTCGATGTTTGTTGGTTGGCTTTCGACGGGGGTGGGCTGGGGCTGGGGCTGGGACTGGGCCTGGGGTTGGGGAAGGCTTGCTGTCTGGACCGAAAAATCAGATTCGACTGTCGGTGCCCGTGCGGCAGAAGCGGAAGGTACGGGTTGAGGCGAGTCCTGTCGGGTCCAGGCAAACGCGAGGACCCCCCCCAGGATCGCTAGCAGCAGAACGGGTAGAAGCTTCGTTAGCAGTTTCTTTAGCCAGGCCTGTTTCCGCTGCTCGTCATCGCCCGCAGCGGACTCCTCGAACTCGCTCGGCTGACCGACCCACTCGGCGTCGGCCACATCGGCAGATGAGCCGTCACCTTCGGGCTCCGAGCCACCGTCGGAGTCGGCGATGGCCTGGGGATCGATCTCAGACGCCTCCCCGAGAAGCAAGCTCATGTAGGCCGCGATTTCTTTCTGACCCGGGGTCGGTGAGTGTTCGGCCAAGATCTCTTCGAGTCCCGCTTGCAGCTCGCTCGCTCTGTCGAACCGGCTTTCTGGTTCTTTGGCAAGAGCTCGAAGCAGTAGACCTTTGACTCCGGCGGAGATCGCAGAAGACTGAATGATTCTGCTTGCGACGTCGCACTCTCGGACGGTTTCCAGAACCGATATCTCACTATCTCCTGCAAATAGGCGCTCATTGGTCAGCATCTCAAACAGAAGTGTTCCGAGCGAGAAGATGTCGGAACGGTGGTCGATGCTCTTGCCCCATGCCTGTTCCGGAGACATGTACTGGAGCTTTCCTTTCAGAGCGCCCATTTGAGTCGTGCTCATTTTCGAAACCGCCTTCGCGATTCCAAAGTCACAAAGCTTGATATCGCCGTCGACGCTGATCAGCACATTCTGTGGAGAGACGTCACGGTGAACCAATCCCAGGTCGTCGTCGTTGAAGTCCTTGCTGCGGTGGGCGTAATCGAGAGCGTCGGCCAGACGTGCGGCGATATAGAGAGCTATGCCCTCTGGGATGGGCTGGCCTTTTTTGCGTCCTGCAGTCAGGGTCTGTCGAAGGTTTTTCCCGTCGACATACTCCATCGCGATGTAGTAGTCCTCACCAAGCCGGCCCAGGTCGTAGATGTGAACGATGTTGTTGTGATTGAGTTGAGCCGCAAGCTTGGCTTCGTCGATGAACATTTCCACAAAAGCCTCGTTCTCGGCTGCCTGGGGCAGGATCTTCTTGATTGCGACGCGTTTCTGAAAGCCTTCAACACCTTTTCGACGGGCCTTCCAGACCTCGGCCATTCCGCCAAGGCCGATCTTCTTCTCCAGGGTGTAGTCGCCGAACTCCTGGCCATCGTCTTGGGCTTCGGCTTCCGATTGGGCCTCTGAAGATTCCGCTGCATCGGCCCTCTCCTCGGCTGGTTCCTTGGCAGCCTCGGCGGTTTTCTTGGATTTCTTCTCTTTCTTTGTGGTGGCCGGGCTTGTGGGCGCCGAGCCGATCAGATTCAGATCGCCCAGGGCGTTGCTGAGAAGGGCATCGACGCTGACCTCGTCAGCCTCGGTAGAGTCGACCGTGGAGGAGGAGGCCTCGGTTAGCGCAGCGGCCAGGACCCCTGCCAGAGTGTCCTCTAGATTGGAGTCGAGATCCTCCTCTTCGACGACCGGGTCAAAGACTCCACTCGCTTCCTCGATCTCGCTGACCATGGCTTCGGCGAGGTCCTCGACCAGATCGATCTCGTCGTCGACCATCGCCGACGCAGCCGCCGCTTCGGCTTCCTCTTGCTCGAGGAAAGGATCCTTCACCGGCTTGAGACCCAGGTCCTCTGGTTGAATTTCTGTCTCGGGTTCGACCTCTGAGGGTTCGACTTCCGCGGCCTCGACCGAGACAGCTTCGATCTCGTCAGGAGCTTCATCCGTCGAGTCGACCGATTCGGCCCAGGCGCCGACCTCCTCGCGAACCATATCTTCCAGATCGGCCAACTCGTCTTCTGAATCTGCCTGAGCCACCTCGACCGGAATCTCGTCGACAGTGACGTCAGCCTCCGGTTCTGAGACATCGACCGAGGCTGCGGCTTCGACCTCTTCTTCAAGTTCTGCGGTTGGCTCGGGTAGGTCGACTTCGACCTCGAGCTCCGCGGCCTCGACTTCCGCAGCTTCGACTTCGGGTTGATCCTCTTGCTTCGCAGGCTCTGGTGTGGCGGCCGACTCGGGCTGGGTGACGTCCTGATCCGGGTCTAGAAGTTCGTCGAGTAGATCGCCAAAGATCTCTTTCGAGGTAAAGATCTTGTTTGCCGGGGCGACCGGAGAATTCGTTTTGTGCTCCTGGCCTTCGGCAAGCCGGTCGCGAATCGTTGTAATCAGGCTCTCTGTCTCGAGGGGTTTCTTCAGCACCGCATCGACATCTTGCGCATCGTGTTGTTGATTATCGACGCCGTTCGCATCGGCGCTGAGAAGAACGACTCCGGGCCCACCGCTGCGGCGCGAAAAGGTTCGGACCAAATCCTCGACACCTGCCAGTCGGTCATTGACCAGTACGAGCTGCGGAGCGAATTCCGAAGCAGCCCGAAGAGCCTGGTCACGACTATCGACCGTTTTGACCAACCAACCCTGCGACGCCAGTACCGAGCGTACATGATCGATAGTAGGAGCTTCGTCTTCGGCAAGAAGAATCAGGGGCATTGTGCGTCTCCACTAGAAGAAACCACCTTTTTCTAACACTCTTGACCATCACGGGTCAATGTAATTTCAACGGCAAAAAGCCTTTGATGGCGGGAACTTAGCGACTTTGGGACCGTTTCACGGTGAGATTGTCGTGGGGTTCGATAGACTTCGTAGTCAGCCCATGGAGCTTTTCGGGAGCGGTCGTGGTGGAAAATCAGCAACAGCAGACATTGGACAGTCGAGGGCGCCCCTTGCGGGATTTGAGGATCTCGGTCACCGACCGATGCAATTTCCGCTGTCCGTATTGCATGCCAAAGGCTGCTTTTGGGCCGGGTTTCGAGTTCCTGCCACGTAGCCAGATCCTGTCATTTGAAGAGATCACCCGGCTGGCGAAGATTTTTCACTCGCTCGGGATGAGAAAGATTCGACTCAGTGGCGGTGAACCCCTGCTTCGGGCCGATTTGCCTCGGCTGGTCAGCTGGCTGTCGGAGCTACCCGATATCGAGATTGCTTTGACGACCAATGGATCTCTGTTGGCTGAGCATGCCCGGGCGCTCGCCGAGGCAGGGTTGTCGCGAGTCACGGTCAGTCTGGATTCGCTCGATGAGGCGACCTTTTCCGAACTGAGCGACGTGGCGGTTCCGATGCATCTGGTTCTCGAAGGCATCGAGGCGGCGATTGCTGCGGGTCTGACGCCGGTCAAGCTCAATGCGGTCATCAAACGAGGCAGCAACGACAACGAGCTCCTCGAGTTTGCTCGTCGATTCAAGGGTACAGGTCTGATTGCGAGGTTCATCGAGTACATGGATGTAGGTACCACAAACGGTTGGAGGTTGGACGAAGTGGTATCGGGCGCCGAGATCGTGAATCGGATCGGTACCGAGCTTCCAATCGAGCCGGTTGCTCCGACCCATCGCGGCGAGGTGGCAAAACGATGGCGCTATCTCGATGGAGGCGGAGAATTCGGAGTCATTACGTCGGTGACACAACCGTTCTGTGGCGACTGCACGCGGGCTCGGATCTCGGCTGATGGAAAGCTCTATACCTGTCTCTTTGCCCACAGCGGAATCGATCTGCGTGCCCCCCTTAGACAGGAAGCGAGCGACGGTCAGTTGCAGCAGCTGATCGAAGGTGTCTGGCAGCGTCGCGACGATCGTTATTCAGAAATTCGCTCCGAAGCTACCTCATCTCCGTCCGAATCCACGCCCGACAAACCGCCCGACAAGATCGAGATGTCTTATATCGGGGGATAGGTATTTCGGGGGATAGGTAGTTCGGGGGCAAGTCCGGAAGGGTCTGAGCTCCAAATCTCGATTTGTGACCTGTTTCACTGCATTGTTGAGCGTCATTCCGTAGCCTCTCATCAGGTAGTCCTTGGCAGTGGGTCCGATCCCAGAGGGTCGGCGAGTGAGAGATGGATTGAGCTGTCAAGGCCCAACACAAGCCCGGGAGACGACGATGAAACACCTTCAGGCCCAACAAACCAAGGACGTAGCGGGTCTCGAGCCCGTCGCGACGGAGTCTCGCAGGGTGCCGTTGGAGCGGAAAGTCATCCTGAAGTTCCATCATTTTGGCGGATTTTTTATTGAATACTCGGCCAATATCTCCCTGACGGGGATGTTCATCCAGACCGAATCACCAAAACCTGCTGGTTCGGTCTTTATTTTTGAGATCTGGCTGGGCGAAGAATACAAGCTGGTACACGGTCTCGGAGAGGTCGTTTGGACGCGGGAGGAGCACGATGGCGATGATCGACCGGCCGGTATGGGAATCCGCTTTCTCAAGGTCGATGAAGAGAGTCTCGCCGTTGTCGAGCGCATTATCGCCGAGCATGTGCAAAAGGGTGGAGAGATTTTCGATCTGCGGCTGGGTGCTCGAACCGCAGACAGCTCGATCAAAGCGGGTGAAGGAGCGGTCTCTTCGATTCTTGGCGACCGTCCGATCACCGACAGCGAGCTTCTGGTCATCAACGAAGACGAGCTCCAGCTCAGGGTGCCGCTCGATAGCCAGGATCTCGAGCAGCCACAGGATGCAGATTTTGAGCGACCCGCGTCGAAGCCAGGCAGGGTCTTCCGAATAGCGGCTCTACTCGGGGTCCTTGCGGCCGCGTTGGGTGGGCTCGCCTATCTGGTTAGCGCCGAGCTGATTTCGTTTTGAGTCAGATCTCGGCAGAGGAATCAAAGAAATGACAGAAAGCAGACTCCGGGTACCACAGGCCTCGTTGACTCTACTGGCATTGGCATTTCTGGCCCTGATGGTTATCGGAGCCGACCTGGCTGCTGCTGCCAATGATGGCAACGCTGACGGGACGGTTCGTCGAGTTGCCGCCCACGAACTGGCGTCGGTCGCCTCGGAGATTCCCGTAGCCGGAAAAATCGACGTCTACGTGTCGAAGCTCGATGGTGAGGAGAGAGACTCGATCTTCGAGCTCGAGAGATTCGAGGTATTCATGCCGCAGTCGCGGATCGTTGTGGTCAGCGATCACGGAGACGACCAGCAAGAACAGGTTCTCGAGCCGCCAAAAAATATCTATCTGCGCGGCAGTCTTGCCGACGATCCTCAGTCGCTGGTGCTTCTCACCGTGGGAAGACGCGGAGAGATCCGCGGTCTGGTCTCGAGAGGTGGGGACCTCTGGATGATGGAAGCGGCTGAAGTCTCTGAAGGTCGGGTTGCTCCCCTGATCTCCAGAAAGGTCGATGTGGATAGCGAACTGGGTGAAGTGAGCAGGAATTGGTCGTGCGACGCCGATCGGCTTGCAATAGAGGCATCGCCTCTCGATGGGCTACTCAGTCCACCCGCCGAGCCCCAACAGGCTGTCTCGGGAGGCACCGGAACATCCTATGTAGCCCGCATTGCCATCGAGACCGATCGGGAGTTTTTCAACAAGTTTGGCAATGTCGACGATGCCGTCGACTACATCGGCGACGTGATCGCCTACGGATCGACCATCTATTCGGCGGAAGTCGATACGGCCTGGGCGATCGAAGTGATCTATCTCTACTCGAGTGGTAGTGACCCCTGGGCACAGAGCAGCACGAGCTGTGGGCTCTATGAGTTTGGAAGATATTGGAACGACAACCGGGGACACATCGAACGAACCATCGCCCATTTCATGAGCGGCAAAAGCAATGGTGGCGGTGTCGCCTGGTTGGGCGTGCTCTGCGAAGGCGGTTGGAACCAGAACATCAGCAATGCTGGCTGCTCGGGTCTGGCTCCCTCCTACGACAACTACGGCGGTGCCTACGGCTACAGTGGCCAAATGAGCGGTAGCTTCAACCTGTCGAACCCCCGTGCCGTGTGGGACATGATTGTCGTGACCCATGAGATCGGACACAACTTCAACTCCCCACATACTCACGACTATTGCGGTATCGGTGGCAACTCGCAGCCGGTCGATGAGTGCATACCCTCTGGTTGGGGTCAGGCCTGCACTGGTGTTTCCGGTCAGCGTCCTGCCGGTTGTCCGGGAGCTGGGAATGCCTGTGGCACGATCATGAGCTACTGCCACGCACTGGGTGGGACCGTGAGTGAGCTCTCTTTGACCCTGGGTCTCGGCCACCCCTATGGCATCCAGCCGGAGCGCGTACCCGCACGGATGTCGAGCCATGTTCAATCTCGCGCCTCGGGTAGTTGTCTGGCTTATCCGGCAGCGACCGGCTCCGGCATCTTCGACGACGGCTTCGAGGTTGGCGACACCTCCGCCTGGGGCCTCGTCGTCAATCCGTAGCGAACCCGGACCAGGGGTGAGATGGCTTGGCGCGTCCAAGCTGAGGCGCCAGGCGAGTACGAGCTTCGTGTCAGGGCCGGTGATGAGACCTTTCCGAAGACGCTACTCGTCTCGGATGAAGCGGTTCGGCGGTCACCGATGGGCGTGACGATTTGAATCCCAACTACTGATAGGTTATGGCTTTGTGAGAGCGAGGTCACGAAGCATTTTGGGGCTCCGCTCG
>CAXMQZ010000142.1:0-7282 GCA_964195975.1 uncultured Polyangiaceae bacterium
AGGTCTGGACTTGCGAGCCAACTACTTCAACGACAAGCGGCCGGTGTACGCCAAGGCGGTTCAAGTCCTGGCGGATCTGTCGGTCCAGACGCCTCAATCAAAATACGACGAGAAGGCATTCGACCTGGTCCAGCGTGCCAAAGCACGAACGCTTCTCGATGCCCTCGGCCGAGACAGTAGCCGACTTCACCCGCTAGGCACACAAGAGCTGAAGACCCACCTCGGAGCAAAGGGCGTGCTCGAGTACTTTGCTGCCGATCGCGACCTCCTTGTTTGGGCGGTCGATGAGAATGGAGCTCGATTGTTCAATCTGGGACCGGTCGAGAAAACCCTGCCCCTTGTCGAATCGATACATCGATCACTCTCGTCCAGCGCCGCGCTACCGGAGGATGCGTGGGTCACCCTGTCAAACCGATTGCTCCCGTCGAAGGCTTCTCATCTTTGGCACTCCGGTTTGCTTCACATCGCGGCCGATGCCGACCTGCGTCGTCTTCCCTTCGAGTTGCTTCGCATTCCAGGAGATGCCAATCGGATGCTGATCGAAGCCGTCTCTCTGAGCTATCTACCCAGCACTTCAGCCCTGGGACTGGAGCCGGACCCTGTTCAGAACCACCAGCTGGAAGTCGCCGGCTTCGCGAATCCGCAACTCGAATCAGAACCCAGCCACCCGGATTCACTCAGAGAGCGCCTGGTGCAAAGATTCCAACTGGAGCCTCTGCCTGGCGCAGAATCCGAGCTTCGGAGTCTCGAAAAGTGGCTTCCACAGCCACAAAGGCTGTTGACCGGCCCCGAGGCGACCGAACAGGCGTACCGCTCAGCCATTTCCTACAGCCCTCGGATCGCGCATATCGCCACCCACTCGGTGATCGACGATCAACTCGGATGGGGGACCGCGATCGTACTCTCACCTGATGGGACGGATGACGGGCTGCTGTTTCCTCGCGAGATCGCGCAGCAGAATGGGGCGGTTGGGCTTTCGGTGCTAGCTGCATGCCGCACTGCTACCGATCCAGGTCGCAACCTCGACGCCCTAGACACTCTGACTGGCGCCTTTCTGGCGGGCGGATCATCGGCTGTCTTGGCGACGCTCTGGGACGTCGGCGACGAGAGCGCCGCTATTTTCTTGGACCAGTTCTACTACCGAATCGGTCGGGGTTCTTCGGCCGCCGACGCTCTACGGGAGACCAAGCTCGCCATGATGGCCGACGTCCGTTGGGAATCCCCGGCCCTTTGGGCGGGATATGTTCTTGTCGGCGATGCTCAGCCGATTACTCCGAGCTATTGGGCGGTCTCGACCTCGACGCGATTTGTCGTAGCTGCAGCCACACTAGTTGTGATTCTTGTTCTGGGAAACTACTGGCGGCGACGACGGGACTAGCCGCCACCTGGGCCACTGTTTCCACCACCACCGTTGTCGTCATCGTCGTCACTGCCCCCGCCTCCACCGCGGCCGCTTTCAAAACGAAGCCGGTCCCCCTCGAGCCTATAGGGCAGCATGTCTCCCTCAGGATCGACAAAGAAGGTCAAAGACGGATCGAGCCAGACTCTCGAGCTGGTGCCAACGGCCGCGGAGCCTGGCGTCCGGAACTTGATCGACACAATCTCACCAGGAACCATGTTCCAGGAGTCGTTGCGCGATCGGAATTCGACCAAGACCAGACCCGGTTCTGATCGGTCGACGCTAAAACGACGCTTGCCATACTTCTTTCGAAGCTTGACCTTGGGGCGACTTGCGGCCAGCGCGGGGTCGTAGCGAAACCCGACCGACCCGCTCGCCATCGCAACGGGCTCGAAGGTCTCCATCCCGAGCTCGGCTATCTCGCCAGGTGTGATCTTGTCGCCTTCGGCCTCAGCCAAGTGGGGCGCGCCTAGTGATCGAATCCTGAGGTCGCCCGAGCGAGGGCGGATTGGAACGGTCGCACCATTGCGGCCAAAGATCATGGTGTTTCGCGGGTCG
The DNA here is from genome assembly GCA_964195975.1 of uncultured Polyangiaceae bacterium. Classification (GTDB taxonomy): domain Bacteria; phylum Acidobacteriota; class Thermoanaerobaculia; order Multivoradales; family JAHEKO01; genus CAXMQZ01. The sequence goes on from CAXMQZ010000142.1 coordinate 1,958, forward strand.
ATCGAGATCCGAAACCGCTGTCCCGGCTGGACGTCATCGCGAACGCGGAAATAGAACACGACCAACGGGCCATCTTTTCGGTTGACGGTCGCGGACTTTGAATCGAATTGCAAAAGAACGACCTGGTCATTGCCGCCGGACTCGAATGATGTGTCGAACAGAGCGTCTTTCTTCTTGGCGAAAACCTTGACTCTCTCCAGCGCTGAGAACGGACCGGCTCCAGTGGCTCCGGTCGGCACAGTCACCGATCCCGCCTCCATGCACAGCTGGCCCGAGCTCAATCCGCGCGAAGAGTAGGTTCTGACCACGATCGCGGCCAGGCCACCTGGTGAAGCAATGGCATCGTTGACTCGAAGGGTGAGCTCGTTCTTGGCCTCCGCGGGCGAAATTGCAACCAGAAATGTGGCAACTGCCAACAGTCCGAAAGTGATTTTTTGTCGATGGGTTCGCATGGTTTCACTCCGTATCTGAGTCGATCCCTAGCTATTGCCGCTCTCAGGCGCAATCGCAAACTGTCGACTCGAAGAACGGCCGACTACAGCACCATCAGAATCTACGGCTTCAACACGCCAAGTGTATGTAACTCCGGGGGAAAATTTTGCCTGGATCTCGGAGGGCACTTCTATTATCGCATCCGCCGTGGTCGTTTCCCAGAGTGTGGCGCGATCCACTCTGGAAAGTACCAGTTGATAACTATCCGCACCCTCGAATCGATTCCACTGCATCTCTTCCGGGGCGACCTCGATATCGCCGATTGGCTGCAAAAGATCCACCGTCGAGCTTCTTGTAGCCTCGATCTGCGGTGCGTCGGGCAAGGTGGGGGGCTGTCGGCGCGAAAGCTGGAAGGCTAGACCGACAGCCAGCACCACGGTCGCCGCCACTGCAAGCCGCATCATCCAGGCCGGACGGACAGTCGACGCCTCCGGAGGAAACTCGATGATCTGGGGAGATTCCAACTCGTCGAGCTTCCGCACCAGATCTCGAATCTCGCGCTGCGAGAGATCCATCTCATCCCTGTCGAAGCTTTGCGCAAGCTCCCGCTCAGCCGCACATCGGGGACAGGAAGCCACATGGCTATCGACCTGTTGTCTCGCTTGGGGAGACAAAGCCTCGAGCTCGGCCTCGAGCCAAACTTCGGGAGGAGGACACTCAGCTTGGTCGTCATAGGCCGCCTCGAGCCACGCCTGTAAAGTCTTGCGGCTCATTGCGATCCCTCCAGGGCGCTGCTTCCTGCGGATGTCTGAACTCGCAACCACTTCCCGAAATGGCGCTTCAGCTTCCGCTTGCCGCTGACGATGAAAGCCTTGGCTCCCGACTTGTTATCCAACCGCAGGAGATCCGTTATGGCGGGAAGGGTCATACCGTCTACATGATGTAGATACAGCACCTTGGCCTCCAATGGCTCTAGATCCCGAGCCATGGCGGCTCGAAACTTCCGAGCGATCTGCTTTTCAGCCGCAAGGTCATCGGCACCTCGACCCGGATCTTTGGGCTCCCGCATCGCCTCATGCTCTAACGACACCGCGGGCCGTCGGGCCGCGGCCTTGCCCCGATTGATGGCAACGCTCCTCGTTACCGTGTACAGCCAAGTCGAGAATCGGCTGTTGGCTCTGAAAGTGGACAACTTCTCCTGCACCCTGAGGAATACCTCTTGAGCTATTTCGAGAGCTTCGTCTCTGTTGCGAGTCCATTTCATCGTCCAACCCGCCACCTTTGGATAGTACCGACTGAAGAGAATCTCGCGACATTCGCTGGCCTCACGCGGAGTTGCATGACAGATCCTCTGCACCAACTCCTCATCGCTCAAAGACTCCAGCAGACTGTTTGTCGGTTCCACCACGCTATTGTCCCACTCGAGAGCTCGACACCCACACCACCGGTGTGGGCCGTCGAGCGATCAATTGGTACTGGAAGCATAACGTTTCAGCTCATCCTCGAGTCACTCTTCGAGGATTCATCCCTGGCCGGAGTTGTCGGAGTCGTCGCCATCGGCACCCGAGTCCGAGTCATCACTGTCATCTCCGGAGTCAGAATCGTCGCTATCGTCGCCCGAGTCGGAGTCGTCGTCCGGATCATTGTCGTTTGGGCCGTCATCATTTGGACCATTGTCGTCGGTCTCAGCCTTGATGGTGTCGGCCAAGACGGCTCCGCTGTCGGTGAACGAACCATCGGCTTCCACCCGGACATTCCCACCTGCATTGAACTCGCTCATCAACTTGCTGAAGGAAAAAATATCACCGAGTGGATCCCAGATCGTATTGGAGTCGACGACCACTGCATCGCCAGTGGCGAGAAAGATCGTCTGCGACCCGGCGTCGACACCCGTTACAGCGCCATCTACCTCGGCGCTATCACTGGATCCAGAGACTCCGTTGTCGGAGGCGGAAGCGTTGAGGCTGACCGGATCGGCAGAAGGCTCGGTTGGGGAGCCGCTCCCAGAGCTGCAGGATAGAGAGAAGAGAGATAACCCAACCAGCAGCAGGGCGAACGGCGGGAGCGTGCTCCCCAACCGAGTATTCGTATTGCTCAGGGATTTGGATTTAGATCTTTGTGTCTGTCTCATTTCAGGGCTCTCCTTGCGTGTTTGCCTGCTAGGTGCTTTCGAATCTCTTTCGGGTGACCCTCGAGCAGATTCGAGCGTTTTTGAGTTAGACAGTGATAAGGCCGACTTGGAACAACTTTCGCGATTTGAGAAGCTATTTTCATTGCGTGGTCCGACTCCTCATCGAACGATTGCCTTGATGGTTTCTGCCTTGACATCGCCCACCCTGTTGACCACCCCACGAGCCTTGACACTGATAGCGCTACCTTGGTTGAAAGCTGAAACCAGCTTGGGAAAGGAATGAAGATTGCCTCTGCGATCCCATTTCGTGCTAGCACCGACCATGATCTGTCTTTCAGTGTCGAGCAGAATTACCCGCAATGTTTCATCGACGCCGATAACACCACCAACAGCAACACCCTTCGAGGTAGTGATTTCGGCAGCGTTGGAGTCCACGGTCACGATCCTCGGTCCTTCGATCGCAGGTTCGGTTGGCGAATTGGAACCCGGACCGCAAGCGACCGAGAACATGGCCAAACCGGCAAGCAGTAGCGCACCTGCCGCGAGTACTCTCTCCAGCCGATACGGTGCGGACTCCAAAATTCCGGAAAGTTTCAGGGTTGAATTCGACATCGTCCTACCTCCTTCTTTTGTCAGCTTGGCGAGTCTTCTTGGAAAAGCACCAACATAATTCGGATGTTCAGTGTCTTGGACAGTACGGAGGCCGAAATGGAACAAGAATTTCGATCGATTCCTGACCCGGTCGCAACAAGCACAACCGTTTCGACGTAGAGTGGAGCAAGACCCCCTTTCGGGTCCTAGCAAACTTCTACAACAACACGAGCTACCGATCGTGCGACACTCTTCTGCTTAGTCTTGGAGGTAAATCGATGCACCTGTTCACAATTCCGAAGATTTTTTTCCGGACTGCGCTCCTTGTTTCGGCATACATGGCTCTCGGTGGGCCACTCGGAGCCGATGATTCCCAATCAAAGAAAGAGAAGACCTACTACGAAACCCGAAACGAGATACCGATCGAGAGTCGATGGGATCTGACGGCGATCTTTCCAACCGTAGAGGCGTGGGAGACAGCCTACCGAGAGCTTGAAGCCGATCTGCCCAAGCTCGATCAGTACAAAGGGCGTCTCGGAGATTCGGCCGATGTATTGGCGGCTGCCATGGAAACGCAGTTTGCTCTAAGCCGGAGGCTGTCTGACATCTATGTTTACGCCAACGAATGGCTTCACACGGAGGCCGACAACGCAACGGCGAAGGATCTCGCAGCTCGGGCCCAAAATCTGTCTACCCAGCTTTCCGAGGCAACCTCGTTTATCGATCCCGAGCTGGCTCAGATTTCCGACGATCGCTTGGTCGAGTTTCTAAGAGAGCCCGATGTCCAGGCGTTTGCACACACCATCGACGATGTCGTTCGGACCAAGGAGCACCTCCGCTCCTCAGAAGTCGAAGAGCTCCTAGCGGCTGCTAGCCTCCCCGGTGCTACCCCGCGAAGGGCCTTCGATGCGCTCGAGAACTCGGATATTCAGTGGCCCACCGTCAAGGACGAAGATGGCAGCGACGTCAAAGCGGTTCCAGGTCAATACCCCAGACTGGTGACCAGCCAGGACCGTGATGTCCGCCGCAACGCCGCGCTGGCCCTGCACGAGACCTACGGTCAGTATGGGAATACTTTTGCAGCCACCCTGGGCGGCAACATCCAGCGCGACCTTTGGATATCGCGGGCTCGCGGCTACGAGTCGGTGCTGGAGATGGCCCTCGATAGCACCGACGTACCGGTCGAAGTTATCGAAACTCTGGTTTCCACGGTGCACGACAACATCGACAAGATCCACAGCTATGCTGCGCTGCGCAAGGAGCTGCTTGGGATCGATGAGCTACACCCCTACGACCTGGCAGTCAACCTGATTCCGGGTATCGAGAAGACCTACACCTTCGATCAGGGCTGGGAGCTGGCCTTGGAGTTCTGGCGGGAGACCTTCGGTGAAGAGTTTGCCAGCGCTGCTGAGCGGGCTCTTCGGGAACGGTGGGTCGATGTCTACTCCAGCGCCGGAAAGCGACCCGGTGCCTACTCCTGGGGTACTTACGACTCCCACCCCTACCTGCTCTTGAATTGGAGTGGAAAGCTCGATGGAGTCTCGACTCTGGTTCACGAAATGGGCCACGCCGTACACCGTTATTTCGCCGACACGACCCAGCCATATCACTATTCGAACTACTCGCTCTTTGTCGCGGAGGTGGCATCGGTCGCTAGCGAATCGCTTTTTCTCGAATGGATGTTCGAGCGCAGCACCGACGACGACGAGCGCAAGCTCTTGCTGAACCAGGCGATGAACAACATCTCTGGCGCCTTTGTGACGCAGATCTTCTTTCATGAGTGGGAGGCCACGGCTCATGACATGGCCCAGCGGGGTGAACCCCTTACCAAAGAGGCCCTCGACTCCGTCTATAAGGAACTTTTCGAACAGTATTACGGCCCCGACCTGGTGGTCGATGATGCCTACAGCGCCGGCTGGTCGCGGATCAGCCACTTCTATCGCACCTACTACGTCTGGGTTTATGCCACCAGCTACGCTGCCGGCGAGTCGATCGCGCAGCGGTTCCGCGATGGAGACAAGACCGCGGTTCAGGACTATCTGGCCATGCTCCATCTAGGCGGCAGTGTCTACCCGATGGATGCCCTCAAACGTGCCGGCGTCGATATGTCCGACCCGTCGGTCATCCGTGCGGTAATGGACCGGTATGGCCAGCTTCAAGAGCAGCTCGCC
>CAXMQZ010000143.1:0-23545 GCA_964195975.1 uncultured Polyangiaceae bacterium
CGTTCCAAAGCCGGGCCGTATTGTCGTGCGAAGTGCTCAAGAGCCACCGACCATCGGGTGAGAGGGTGCTATTGAACTCGTCGAAGTTGGTGGTGAGCAGCGGTATCGGCTCACCCCCTTCAGCGATTGACAGGGCGTAGACGTCGCTTTGATTATCGACCTCCGATTCGTAGAGAAGAAAGCGTCCATCCGAGGACCAGTCGTCAGCCCACTGATCGCCTTCTCCCTCGAGAATCATCTCTTCATCGCTGGTGCCGCCGACAAGTTTCTGATAAAGGTCGAAATCGCCGTTTCGATTGGAGGAAAAAATGATGCGATTACCATTGGGGGACCAGACGGGACCGAAATCGACACCGGGATCGAAGGTAAAGCGGGAGCGCAGACCCCGATCGGTCTCATAGATCCAGATGTCGGGTTGACCCTCGTCGGTGCTGATCGTTGCAGCGACACGGCTGGCATCAGGAGACAGGATCGCTTCGCTATGATCCGCCTCCTCTCCGAGAGGCTCCAGCGACTTGCCCTCGGCGTCGAGCCAGAGCAACTGGTTGGCTCGCGATGAGATACCGGTCAGATAGACGAGAGTGTTGTTTTCCGATGCCGAAAAGACTCCTTTGTAGGCGCCGGGAAGATTCATCACGTTCTCGGCGATCGGGATCGCTTCTCCTGTCGTTTGGAGTTTTTTTGGATCAAAGGGCTGTGCCATCAGGGTCTGCTCGCGTTGAAAGAGGAGCCGACCGGAGGCATAGATCGCCTGCGAGGCGGCTTTGAGGAGCTCGAGATCGACATCACCATCGATCGAACCGAGACGAATCGACTGCTCGGTTTGGCTCTGATCTGCTCGGACTAGATAGAGAAAGTGCTTCCCATCAGGTAGGAACCAGGGGTGGCGGTGGCTGTCCGCCTGGGCTTCCTCATCGAGCTCGGTGATCTGTGTGGCCTCGCCACCGGCGGAAGCGACGCGAAAGATGGGCGTATCGTGGCCTTGAGCAAAAACGATTACCCCGTCCTTGTTCCATGTACCGCCCTTGCCGGCGATGCCGGCCTCACAGAGGGTTACCGGGGGTCCGCCGCTGGGGTCGATCTTTTTGAGCTTATTGTCAGCAAAAAAACCAATCGAGCGGCTGTCGGGCGACCAGAACGGGTACTGCGCCCCTTCGGTTCGTTGCAGTGGCCGCGCCCCCCAATCGTCGAGCGAACGGACCCAGAGCAAGGTCTCGCCGTTTTCGGCCAGCGCGCTGAAAGCCAGGTGCCGCCCATTGGGCGAGATGGTTACCGGGCCGGGGACCTCGGTGTTGACATGAAACGTCGTGCCTTCGGGTGCCGGTAGCGTGGCGCGGGTGACATCCTGCGGCGCCGATGTGGCTCGCATCAGAAGAAAGCCGAGTGCGCCGGCGGCGAGTAGAAGGGCGAACGCGGCAGCCTGCCAGAGCCGCGCGCTGCGGCCTGATACCGCTCCCGCTACCGGCGTCTCATCCGGGGCTCCAGCGATGACCCGCTCGATCTCGATGCGCGCATCGCCGATGTCCTGCAACCGGTTGCGAACGTCCTTCTCGAGACAGCGGTCGAGGAGCTCGCGGATCCGCGAATGGGTACTTGCGGGCAGCGCGTCCTCGTCGGCCTCTTCTTTGAGAATTGTGGCCAGGATGTCGGAAAGCGTCTCGCCGCCGAAGGCCCTCTTGGCCGTGAGCATCTCGAAGAGCACACAGCCGAAGGCCCAATTGTCGGAACGCTTGTCGACCGAGGCGCCGCGCGCTTGCTCGGGGCTCATATAGGCGGCGGTGCCGAGGATCAGACCGTCCTCGGTCATCTGCTGGGTCAGGGTCGGGGAGAGTGAAAGCAACAGCGAGGGGCCCGAACCCGAGACCGCCTCCTGTTCGAGCGCCTTGGCCAGTCCGAAATCGAGCACTTTGACCTGGCCCTCGGGTGTGATCTTGACATTGGCCGGTTTGAGGTCGCGATGGACGATGCCCTTCTCATGGGCGGTCTCGAGCGCTTCGGCGATCTGAAAGGCGATCTTGTAGGCTTCTTCAGCCGGGATCGGCCCCTTGGCGATCCGCTCGGCCAGGGTGTCGCCCTCGACCAGCTCCATGATGAGGGCGCGTCGGCCATCGCCCTCTTCGATGCCGTAGATTGCAGCGATATTGGCGTGGTTGAGCGAGGCCAACACCTGAGCCTCGCGCTCGAAGCGGGCCATCCGGTCAGCATCATTCGAAACCGCTTCGGGCAGTACCTTGATGGCGACATCTCGCCCGAGCTTGGTGTCCTTGGCCTGGTAGACCTCACCCATGCCGCCTTCACCCAGTTTGCCCGTGACATTGAAATGAGAAAGGCTCGTGCCGATCATGAATCGGTACCTCGCAAGAAAGAGTTGAATTTATGGAACGCGGCCTATTCTATGGGGACAGCCCCTCTATTTCCAAGTCAGAAAATGTGAGGGATTGTTTGTCTTTTGGGCGACTCTTGAAAATAGAGGGGCTGTCCCCACCCACTCACCTACTTGCGGCGGTTGGCGGGGAGGATCTTTTTGCGTAGCCGGATAGCCTTGGGGGTGATCTCGACAAGCTCATCGACGCTGATGAACTCGATCGCCTGCTCGAGGCTAAGCAAGCGGGGCGGCACCAGTCGCACGAAGTCGTCGGCCGATGCGGCGCGCATGTTGGTGAGCTTCTTCTCCTTGGTGATATTGATATCGAGATCATTGGGCCTGGAATTCTCGCCGACGATCATGCCTTCATAAACCTCTGCGACCGGACCGACAAAAAGGGTTCCTCGGGGTTGTAGATGGTCGATGGCGTAGGCCGTTGTCTTACCGACGCGATCCGAGACCAGCGCTCCAGTTACCCGCTCGGTGATCTCGCCCTGCCAGGGCTCCCAGCCATCGAAAAGCTGATTGAGAATGCCGGTTCCTCGGGTCTCGGTCAAAAACTCGGTGCGAAAACCGATCAAGCCACGCGACGGGATGCGAAATTCGATACGCACCCGCCCGCTGCCGTGGTTGACCATGTGCATCATCCTGCCTCGTCGCTCGCCAACCTTCTGGGTCACAACACCCACATAGTCCTCGGGACAGTCGACAACCAGAATCTCCATCGGCTCGTGGAGCACACCGTCGATGGTCCGGGTCACCACCTCGGGCTTTCCGACCGCGAGTTCGAAGTCTTCCCGTCGAATCATCTCGATCAGAATTGCGAGCTGAAGCTCGCCACGCCCCGAAACCTTGAAGGCGTCGGGCGAGTCGCTGGGCTCGACCCGGATCGCGACGTTTCCGAGCGCTTCCTTCTCCAGTCGCTCTTTCAGTTTTCTCGAAGTCACATGAGTGCCTTCGCGCCCTGCCATGGGTGAGGTATTGACCGAGAAGAGCATCGAGAGCGTGGGCTCTCCAACCAATAGCGGGGCGAGTGGGCGCGTGTCCTCTGGGTCGCAGACCGTGTCGCCAATCGAGAAGTCCTCGAACCCTGCGATCGCAATGAGGTCGCCGGGACCGGCTTCTTCGATCTCCAGACGCTGCAAACCCTCAAACCCATAGAGAGTGGAGATCTTGAGTGGTTTCGGCTCGTGATCGGGTCGCACGGCCACCACTTCCTGTCCGGTCTTGATCTGTCCGTTAAACACTCGGCCTATCGCAAGACGTCCGACATAGTCGTCATAATCGAGGCTTGTGATCAACATCTGAAGCGGCATCTCAGTGTCGTATGAAGGGGGCGGCACCGTCTTGACAATCTCTTCGAAAAGAGGCTGCAGTGACTCGTCGGGCCCATCGGGTGTCCGGCGGCAGGTGCCCGCCTTGGCGTTGGCGTAGAAAACTGGGAAGTCCAGCAGCGATTCGTCGGCGTCGAGATCGATAAAGAGATCGTAGATCTCATCCAAGACCTCGGCGGCCCGCGCATCGGAGCGGTCGATCTTGTTGATGATGACAATCGGAGGGAGCTTGGCCTCGAGCGCCATGCCCAGGACAAAACGAGTTTGTGGCAGCGGTCCTTCGCTTGCATCGACCAGCAGCAAGATTCCGTCGACCAGCTTGAGGGTTCGCTCGACTTCACCACCGAAGTCAGCATGGCCCGGCGTGTCGACGATGTTGATCCGGATATCGCCGTAATTCACGGCCATGTTCTTGGCCATGATGGTGATGCCTCGCTCGCGCTCGAGGTCGATCGAGTCCATCACCCGCTCGGCGACCACCTCGTTTTTTCGAAAGATGCCGCTCTGCCAAAGCAGGGCATCCACAAGAGTGGTTTTGCCGTGGTCGACATGGGCCACGATCGCAACGTTTCTTAAGTCCTGACGCAGTTCTGTAGACATGGGGAGTTCCTTCACCGGCTGATAAGAGGCCGGACACTATCGTATTGGGGCCTGAAAGGCCATGGGACCATCTGGGCCGGAAGGGCTACGTCGCCACCAGACCGGGTGAGCCCGAATCAAAATATTGAACTTCGCCGGATTTGGTCGTGTGTCCCCCTCGGGATCAGATTTTTGAACTGAGGGCGGTTCGGGGGTCACACAATCCGATCGGACCCAGGTGTCTCTAGCCGCTGTCTTGACCCCGCACCCGCTGCATGGCTTCTTCGGGTGTCTCCATTGTTGCCCAGCGTAGCTGCTCCTGGCGAACCGGTGGTTTGAGACCGGTCTCCGATTCGCATGCCGCCAGGATGTCTTCGAGCGAGGGCCCCAGATCGAAGTCCTTGACGTCGCCACGTTCGGCGCGCATCGCCTCGCGTAGCTTGGCGGTCGCATCCGAATCACCAATCACGACACCGTAGTCGTTTTTGGCCTTCTCTTCCGAGACCAGACCCTTGGCCACATCGGCTGCGACCCGCTCCTCGGGGCGATCGAGCGGATCCTTCCATCCACCACCACCTGCGGTTCGATAGACGAGCATGTCCCCCGGCTCGACCTGGACCTCGTCGCACTTCGAGGGCAACCTCTCTTTGCTTCCGTCAGCCTTGAGTAGCGTCTTTTCAGAACGCCTCCCAGGCATGCCACCCAAGATTCCCCAGGGGTAGGTCAGCCAACGGTCGTCGTGAACTGAGATTTCTCCGGGCTCGAGGTAGACGTAGCGTTTCTCGATTCCGTTGCCGCCACGGTGGAGACCGGCGCCGCCGGAATCCCGAATCGTGGTGTACCCATCGACGCGGACTGGGTAGTAGGACTCGAGGTACTCGGTCGGAATGTTTTCAAACAACGGCCACCAGGAGTGCCCATCCATCCCATCGCCGATGGGGCGTCCAGGGATGCCTCCATAGGAGATCTCCATCAGATAGAAGAAGTCGCCTGCGCCGTCCCAGCCGGAGTAGAGCATGTAGGGCGACGTGCCATACCCAGCAGCGGTGGTGTGCTCGGGGCTCTTGCGAGCCAGAGTGCCGCCCAGTACATCGAACAGTCGGGTGAGGGCATGGGTCCGACAGCCCAGTGCGGCTGGGTACTTCGGGTGTAGCAGGCTACCGTCTGGAATGATGACGTGTAGCAGTGGATAAAAGCCGTCGTTGAAGAGAATCTGTGGGTCGAACACCATGATGAGATAGACCCCGATAAACATCTTGAACATCTCTTCATTGAGATAGAAGTTGATCGGCCCCACCGCTTGCGGATCGGTACCGCTCCAGTCGAAGAATGCGTGGTCGCCTTCACGCCAGATAGTGAGCTTCATCTTGTAGGGACCGTGACCTCGCCCATCATCGTCCACCCAGTCTTCAAAAGACTGGGGCTCTTCCGGAATGTTCTGCAGGATCAGAGCGGACATCGCTCGGTGTGTTCGGTCGAGAAGGGCTTGGCACGCACCCAGGTAGGTGTCTTTGCCAAAGCGCGTGCACAGCTCCACGACACGCTTCTCCGCAGTCTTGCAACCTGCGACGATGCCCATCAGATCGGCGCGGTTCATGTCCGGCATGCGGACGTTGTTGAGGATCATGTTGATCACATCCTGGACCGCCTCGCCTTTTCGAAAGATCTTGATTGGCGGGATCATCATCGCCTCGCCGAAGATCGTTTTGGCATTGGTGGGGAGCGAGCCTGGAAGCGGGCCGCCCATGTCCATCATGTGACCAAACATTGACGACCAGCCGACCAGCTCGTCCTCAAAAAAAATCGGCATCAGGACAAGCCAATCGTTGACATGCGAGATGGCACCGCCACACTTGTAGGGATCGTTGGTCAGGATGACATCGCCCGGTTCCACCGGCTCGGGGAAGTTATCCATCATCTCGGAGATGTAGGAGCCGAACTGGCCGACGACCATCCGACCCTTGGGATCGGTGATCATCGGAAACTCGTCGTGCTGCTCACGGATGACCGGGCTCATTGCGGTTCGAAACAGCACCGCGTCCATCTCGTGACGAGCGTTTTTGAGCGCGCCTTCGATGATGTCGAGGGTGATCGGATCGATCTCGATATCTGGAATCTCAGCAATCTTTACGCCTTGCATTTCGTCGCCCTTTTCCTAACCCTGGTTGGGGTTGATCAGTATGTTGAGTTGTTGGTCGATCTCGGCGGAAAATCCCGAGAGCACAACAGTGGTGGAGTCGTACTCCGCGATGATCGCTGGTCCGGGGATCCGATTGCCGGCTTGGAGCTTGGAACGGTCGTAGATCTTTGTCGGCATCCAATCGCCCTCGAAATAGATCTTGTGCTCTTCGGTCACCGCCCCTGAGGGATCCGCCTCGGCCACTTTGTCTGCAGTAGGCATCTTCGGGTGGGGCACCTTGCCCACGCCGACGGCTCGCAAGTTGACGATCTCGCACTCGGCCGGCATCCGGTAGCCGTAGAACTGCTCGTGGATCTCGTTGAATCGCTCGGTGAGAAGTCCGAGCCCCTCTTTTTCGAGTGCGTCGATCTCCACAGCGATCGGGATCTCGTAGCCCTGCCGGTAATACCGCATATCGGCCGAGTAATCGACGCTGCAGCTGTCCGGGCTGATGTTCTCGCGTTCGAGCCACGCTTGGGCGTCGTGGCCGAGCTCGCGGAGGATTGAAACCACTTCGGCGACATCGGCCTGATCTACGGTACGAATAAAGGTGCGCGCAAACTCTTCGCGAAAATCAGCGACCAGATCGCCCTCGGCGCACAAAAGACCCGGACCTGGTGGGATGACCACCGGGAATGAGCCCATGAGCTTTGCCACCGCGTTGGCGTGCATCGGTCCGGCACCGCCAAAGGCGACAAGCGCAAAGTCGCGCGGGTCGTATCCACGCTGGACCGAGACCAGACGAAGCGCCCCCGCCATGTTCTCGTTGACGATGTCTAGGATGCCCTGTGCGGCCTGATGAAGGTCGAGATCGAGCGCGTCGCCGATGGTCTGAACGGCTGCTTTGGCTGCATCGACATCGAGCTGCATCTCGCCTCCGATCAACTGAGGCGGTAGGTGACCGACGACCACGTTGGCGTCGGTGACGGTCGGCTCGGTTCCCCCTTTGCCGTAGCAGGCTGGACCCGGCTCGGCCCCAGCTGATTGAGGTCCTACTCGCAAGGCCTTGGTGAGCTCCGGCACGTGGGCGATCGATCCACCCCCAGCACCGACTGAATGCACATTGACGCTCGGAACCTTGACTCTGAAATGCCCCAACTCGGTCTCGCGGGTGATGGTGGGCTGTCCGTGCTGACACAGCGCGACGTCGGTCGAGGTGCCACCCATGTCGAAGGTCAGGATGTCCTCGAAGTTGGCCCGGCGAGAAACGGCGAGGGCTCCGGCGACTCCGCCGGCGGGGCCGGAGAGGATCCCGTATACCGGCTTCTCCTGGGTGGTCTCGATACTCATCAGCCCGGCATCCGAGCGCAGGATGTTGACGGTGCCTTTGACACCCAACTCCTGCAGAGAGCTCTCGAGGTTTTTGACGTAGCCTGCCACCTTGGGACGCACATAGGAGTTCATGCAGGCGGTCAGCGTCCGCTCGTACTCACGAAATTCCGGTAGAACATCGGAGGAAATCGTGATCGGGAAGCCGGGAGCCATGTCGGCGATGATCTCCTTGATTCTGCGCTCGTGAGCTGGATTGGCGTAGGAGTTGATCAGCGAGACGGTGAGTGTTTCGACCCCAGAGTCGATGAGGTCCTTGACGATCTCTCGGACCTGATCTTCGTTGACCGGATCGACCACATTGCCCTGGGCGTCCATGCGCTCATCGGCTTCACGGGTGTCTTCGAGTGCAGCAGGGGGGTCTGGCTTGATCATGATGATCCAGCCCGCCAGGGGACCCGGGGTTTGCGACCGTGCCAGATGAAGGATCTGCCCGAAACCCTTGGTCGTGATGAGACCGACTCTGGCACCCTTGGCTTCGAGCACAGCGTTGGTTGCTACCGTCGTGCCGTGCATGATGTGGGAGATATCCCCCACATCGACACCACTCTCTTTCAAGATTCGGTTGACTCCGGAGAGCACGCCCTCGGAAGGATCCGCCGGTGTCGACGGTGTCTTGATCCTAAAAACATCGCCGCTTTCATCGTGGACCAACATCAGGTCGGTAAACGTCCCGCCCACGTCCACTCCTAGTCGATAGGCCATAAATTCCCTTTCTTCGTTCAGCGCTTTGCTACCAACAGACCACGTTTGAGCGTTGCAGTCAGACAACAGACAGCTTGTTTTCGTGCCCTAAGACGCCGAGGAAAATGGCTTCCTCTCGAGGTTGTCTTGACATGCTGACATTCAGACATTATATGATGATGAACATCCTAATGCCGAGTTGTGAGTTGTGCGAGAGCTGGCTCCGCGCGCCCCGCGCGTGGGCCGATTATTGTTCACAGCAGATAGTCGAGAGTCAGCTATGCGAACAGCCGACTCTTGGCCCTGCGTGCGGGTCAAGAAAGAGGAGAACCCGAATGCTGAACTTGAAACGCAGATGGATCCTTTCGGTACTGATCGTGATGAGCTTGCTTGTCGTGGGACCGGTTGTCGCTCAGACCGAAGAGGAAGAGGACACCGAAGCTGTAGAAGAGATGGTGGACGAGCTCTCTGGCGAGGAGCCCATCGCTGAAGAGATTACCGTTACCGCACGCCAGGTCGAAGAGGCGCTGCGGGAGGTGCCGGCATCTGTCACGGTGCTCACCGACGCTCAACTCGAGTCCGCTGGTGTCAAGACCGCGGCCCAAATCATCAAGATGGTGCCTGGCGTCTCGATCGTGAATGCGGCCGAGGTCGCAGACACACAAGTCAATATCCGCGGTATCAATGGATCCCGTGATGCCGAGAACAGCTTTGCCCTTGTCGTGGATGGAATTCTCAAGACCAACCCGGCATCGTTGAACAGGCAGTACAACAATCTATCGCAGATCGAAGTCATGAAGGGTCCCCAGGGAGCCCTCTACGGACGAAACGCCGCCGCAGGCGCAGTCATTGTTACAACCCGACGACCCACAGAAGAGTTCGAGGGTGAGTTCAAGATCTCAGGAGCCGAGGACAGCACCTACTTTGCCGGTGCCGCCGTGAGCGGTCCAATAGGAAGCAGCGGCACGAGCGGTTACGTCGTAAACGCAGAATGGGCGGAGTCCGATGGCTTCTGGCGCAACGAGTTTCTCAACGACTCAGCTGTCGTCGATCCGTATGAGAACTACACCATCAACGGTCGATTGATACTTGAACCCAACGACCGAACCATGTGGGATATCCAGGCTCGCTATGGTGAGGTCCAGGCCGGCTCGATCACTTTCAACGCGGCATTTGCGCTGCCAGGCTTTACGGTCATCGGTACTCCCGGCGCCGAGGCATTCTTCGAAGATGTCAACGATCACCCCTTCATATTCCAGCCCAATATCGTTCCAAACAATGACCAGGAGGCCCTGGAGATCTCGGGCCTGCTCGACAAGACACTCGATTTCGGTCGCTTGACCGCCTGGATTCTGTACAGCGATATCAACAACGACCTCTTCGCCGATGGAACCAGCGGTGCATTCGGTTTCTTTAACCAAGAGCCAAACTGTAGGGCTACCACTGCCGAGCTGTCAGCGGCCGGTTTTGTCTTGCCCGCCCCGCAGATTCTTGCACCGGTACCAGAGTTTTCGATCTTTGGTCCCTATACACCGACGAGCTGCGACGGTACCCAGTACCAGGTCAGAAACCAGGAGGACATCAGCTTTCAGGTTCAGCTGGCCGGCGGCGAAGACACGAAGCTGAAATGGCAGGGTGGGGTCTACTTTCTTAGTATCGACCGTGAGGTCGGGGTCAATCTCGGCATCGATCAGCAGCAGGGTGTCGTGGAGCGTCTCTTTGTACCGCAAGATGGGGCCAACCCGACCGAACAGTTGGTGCACGACAACTTCGGAAGCAACGTTTTCGCAGTCTTTGGTGCGGTGCGCTACGACATCGTCGAGAGCTTCGAGCTGGGTCTGGCGTTGCGATACGACCGTGAGGAGCGTGATGTCACTAACCTGGTGCCGACCGAGCCGCGGACGCAATACGTCGACTACACGCTCGATGGACAGTTTCTTGGCGGCGCGCCGCTCAATCCGGGTTTGGACCCCAGTATCAACCCGAGCGGGGAGATATTGCCCAAGAGTGAGACCTTCGATGAGTTGCAGCCCAAGATCAGTGGCCGCTGGGATGCAAGCGACCGTTGGTCGCTTTATGGCAGCTGGGGTGTCGGTTTCAAGAGCGGTGGGTTCAACAACCAGGGCAGCAATGCCACCGTGGAGATCTTCTACAACGAACCTCTCGGCACCGATTTGCTGATCGAAGATCAGTTCGACAAGGAAACCTCGAGTGCGTTCGAGCTCGGTTTCAAAGCCGATGTGACCAACCGTTTCTTCATCGAAGGGGCGGTCTATCAAGTCGATGTCGATGACATGCAGTTTTTCGAGTTTCTGGTTGGCCCCTTTGGTCTGCTCCGTGTGGTGTCGAACATCGACGAGGTCGAGATCGTGGGAGCCGAGGTCGGATTCTCGTGGGCGGCGAGCAACCACTTCACCTTTTTTGGTGGATGGAATTGGACCGACAGTGAGATCCTCAAGAACTCATCGCGCCCCGACACCGTGGGTAACAAGTCGCCTTATACGCCGGACTACACGGGCACCCTGGCCATGGACGTCAGCTATCCGATCAACAACAAATGGGTCTTTGTCGGCAACCTTCTTGGAAGCTTTGTTGGTCCCACTTGGTTTCATACGGTTCAGGATCAGACCAACATCTCGCTGTTTGACCTGCTCATTCCAGGGTTGGGTACAGCTGACTACGGGTTGGCACAGCGAGACTCCTTCGAGACTCTCGATCTCAGGGTTGGCCTGATTCGAGACAAATGGTCGGTGACTGTATGGGGCCATAACATCACCAACAACGAAGTGCTCGAAGAGGTGATTGTGGCTCCAGAGTTTGGTGGTTCGTTTATCCATCCGGCAGCGCTTCGTCGTTGGGGACTCGATCTGGGTTTTCGCTTCTAGTTTAGAGCTGGATGGACTCAAAGGCCTTACAATGACGGGCGAGGTGGATAGCTCGAATCAGGACACGCTCGAAAGCTACCGTCGTAAGGGGCTTGCCGGCGAGATGGGCTTTGGCGACATGCCGGCGATTGTCATCGTGGATTTTCTTCTCGGGTTTACCCGCGAGGATTCGCCGCTCGGGTCCAATCTGGACAGCGAGATCGAGGCCACCCGCCAGTTGCTCGATGCGGGTCGTCGCGCTGGAGTCCCCATCCTCTATTCCATTACCGCCTATAGCGAAGGGCTTCGCGATGGTGGAACCTTTATCCGAAAGGTGCCATCGCTCGGTGTTCTTCTCAGGGGCAGCGAGCTCGTGCAAATCGATCCCCGGCTCGGATACCGACCCGAGGAGACGACCTTTGAAAAAAAATACGCCAGCGCTTTTTTTGGTACCTCGCTCGCTTCGGAGCTAACGGCGAAGCGAGTCGATACGGTGATCATCTGTGGTGCTACAACCAGCGGTTGTGTCCGCGCCACGGTCGTTGACGCTATGCAGTATGGCTTTCGCCCGATCGTGCCTGAGCAGTGTGTCGGCGATCGATCTGCCGCGGCCCATCGCGCGAATCTCACCGATATCGAGGGTAAGTATGGTGACGTCGTCGATGTCGAGGTGGCAATCAGCTATCTCGATGGCCTGGAGCGAAAGGATCTTGCTAAATAGTGATCCAGCGTGCGCACCATATCGACTTTGTCGTCCGTGATATCGATCGCGCGGCTTCTCGGTTTGCCGCCATTTTTGGAGTCGAGCCGCTCGAGCGCGAACGACTCGAAGATCGTGGTGTCGAAGTGGTCCGATTCGATGTCGGTGGTCTTTGGATTGCGCTGGTCCAGCCGATACGCGATGACAGCCCCGTTCAAGCCTTTCTCGACAAACATGGCGAAGGGTTCTTTCATATCGCCTTCAAGGTCGAAGATGTCGAGACCGAAGCGGCTCGTATGGAGAGTGAGGGCATTCGATTGGTAAATCGCATTCCACGTCTTGGGGTTGAAGGTTGGAAGCTTGTCGACCTGGAGATGGAAGACACCTTTGGTGTCTATACTCAGCTGATCCAGGAAGATGACAACTAGCCTGACTTCCAAGCGCGTCCACATCATCGAAGTAGGACCGCGTGATGGGTTCCAGATGGAGAGCCGTTTTGTCCCGACGGAGCTCAAGGTCGAGGTGATCGAGCGGTTGGTCGACGCCGGGTTGACCGAGATCGAAGCGACGGCGTTTGTTCACCCCAGGGTGATTCCGCAGCTGGCCGATGCCGCGGAGGTGCTCGAAAGGGTTCGCGATCGCACGGGTGTGCGCTGGAGTGTGTTGGTACCGAATCTGAAAGGGGCCGAGCGAGCAGTGGCCATCGGAGTCGACGAGCTCCGACTCGTGGTCTGTGCAACCGAGAGCTACAACCAGCAGAATGTCGGACTGACGATCGACGAGTCGGCAGATCTGTTCTCGCGTATTCGCGACCTGGCCGACTCCAAGGGGGCAGCCGCAACAGTTGTCTTTGGCGTTGCTCTCGGGTGCCCGATCGAAGGAGTAGTGCCAATCGAACGGGTCGTGTCTTTGAGCGATCGGTTTGTCGGTCTTGGCGCCACCGCGATCGGAGTCTCGGATTCATACGGCGTGGCCAACCCGGTGCAGGTGGCATCGACGGTCAGGGCGTTGAAAGAGGTTTTGGGAGATGTACGGCTCTGGTTGCATCTTCATGACACTCGCGGCATGGGGTTGGCCAACGCGCTGGCCGCCATGCAGCAGGGAGTGGACTCCTTCGACACTGCATTTGGTGGACTGGGCGGCACACCGGTCATGAAGGGCGCCAGCGGGAACATCGCCACCGAGGACCTTGTCTATATGTGCGAGGAGATGGGTATTGAGACTGGCGTCGATCTCGACGCCCTACGCGCCGTCTCCCACAGAGTCGAGGAGTTCCTCGACCGGTCTCTGCCGAGCCACGTGCTGTCTGCCGGCACGATGGAAGAGCTCATCGAGCTGAATCGGGAGTAAGTCGATGCCCACACATAGTGCCATCGTTGTCTTCTCTCTGGTGAGCGCGGCGTTGCTCGGTGCGACATCAGCGAACCCTCTCTTCGATCCTGCGGCCCCTTTCTGGGCCGAACAGGCACCTCAGCTCTTTCGGGTCCGATTCACTACCAGCGAAGGGGGCTTTGTCGTCGAGACGCGTCGGGATCAGGCGCCGATCGGTGTCGACCGGTTTTACAACCTCGTTCGGGCGGGGTTTTACGACGACTCACGATTCTTCAGGGTGCGAGAAGGCTATATCGCCCAGTTTGGAATCGCCGGCGATCCTGCGTTGAGTTCGATCTGGAGCGATCGAGAAATTGCTGACGATCCGGTAGGAGCGTCGAATACTCGCGGCTCTTTCGCCTATGCCATGACAGGCCCCGACACGAGAACCACGCAGATCTACATCAATCTGGTCGACAACACACACCTCGACGAGCAGGGGTTTGCGCCACTTGGCGAGGTCGTTGAAGGCATGGATGTGGTCGATCGTCTGTATGCCGGTTACGGTGAATCGGCTGGTGGTGGCATGAGGCTTGGCCAGCAGGGGAGAATGTTCGAAGAGGGCAACGACCATCTGGATCGCTCCTATCCGTTGCTGACCGAGCTGGTCGATGCCGAAATCGAGTAGAGGAGAACAGCGATGCGGAGATCATCGAAAGCTATTTGGCGAAGGGTTCTGGTTGTTGGTGCTTTTGCTATCGTAGCGCCGACCCTGGTCATCACAGCTGAGTATCCAACCCCGGTCGAAGGCGACTTCAAGGTCGACAACTTCGAGTTTCACACCGGCGAGGTGCTTCCGGAGCTCAACTTGCACTACACAACGCTCGGTGAGCCCCGTGTGGATGCGTCGGGCCTGACATCCAATGCCGTTCTGATCATGCACGGAACGACGGGCCATGGCGCCGGTTTTCTCTCGGACCGGTTTGCCGGTCAGCTCTTTGGGCCAGGACAGCTCCTTGATGCCAGTCGCTACTACATCGTGCTGACCGATGCTATCGGCCACGGCAAATCGAGCCGGCCGAGCGATGGGATGCGGATGAAGTTTCCCAAGTACAACTACGATGACATGGTCAGCGCACAGTACCGTCTGCTATCCGAACATCTGGGGGTCAATCATCTGCGCCTCGTGATGGGTACTTCGATGGGCGGAATGCAAACCTGGGTCTGGGGCTATACCTATCCCGATTTCATGGATGCCCTCATGCCTTTGGCTAGCCTGCCTGTCGAGATCGCGGGTCGCAACCGGATGATGCGCAAGATGATCATCGACTCGATCATGAACGATTCGGAGTGGAAGGGCGGTGAGTACGACGAGCCCCCTCCAGGCCTCGTCGCAGCTACCTATCCGCTGATCTTCATGGTCAGCAGTCCGCTTCAGTGGCAGAAGGAGGCCCCGACGCGCGAGGAGGCTGAAGCCTTTTTTGCAGCCCGTGTGGAGCGCTACTCGACTGGTCTCGAGGCAAATGATCTGATCTACCAGTTCGACTCGTCTCGCGACTACGATCCGTCGCCCCACCTGGACAAGATCAAGGCACCACTGCTGGCTATCAACTCGGCCGACGACCAGGTCAATCCTCCCGAGCTGGGAATTCTCGAGCGTGAGATCGAAAAGGTTCCAAACGGCACCTACGTTCTGCTACCGATTACTGACCAGACTCGGGGTCATGGTACCCATTCGATCCCTGCCATCTGGGGTTCCTACCTCGAAGAGCTCTTAGAAGAATCCGATCCAACGAAATGAATCGAGGGGGACACACGACTAGATTCTGCAGATTCAGTAATTTGAACGGCATCGCTTCTGATCCATTCGCGCTACCCGATCCGGATTCTTGGATCCGATGGAATTAGGTCTCGTGTCCCCCTAGCTACGGCATGAAGGTTAGGCACGGGTGAATGACTCTCTAGTCGTCTTGTATATTCGGATACCCAGACAAATGATGGCTGCGGGGAGGCCTACTTTGAGCAGGATATTGAGCACGGGTAGGACGGTTTTCTGCAGGATGTTCCCGAGCCTTTGAGTGGCTGATTCGGGCCACCCTTGGCTGCCTAGCGATCCGTAGTCGACCTCGAAGATGCCAGGGCCATAGACCA
This sequence comes from uncultured Polyangiaceae bacterium, assembly GCA_964195975.1. Lineage (GTDB taxonomy): Bacteria > Acidobacteriota > Thermoanaerobaculia > Multivoradales > JAHEKO01 > CAXMQZ01. Next base: position 15,497 of record CAXMQZ010000143.1, read on the forward strand.
AGTTCGCTAGCCAGACCACATAAAGGGCGCCGACCCCAACGCGCACCCATCGTAATGGCAGGTTCCACTCTCCTTTACGCAAAACCAGAACCTGTACTACGAGATCCAACCCGAGACCGATATTGAGCAACCAGAGATGTTGCCAGAAGAATTGGTTCAAGATCGGTATCCAGCCGCTGTTCTCGTCCATGTCCACGAAGACGCCGACCTTGTCAGGAAATAGATTGAGCGCTACCAGCGTCAGCACGAGACACACAATTCCAACAACCTGCTTGCCTGGAAGCGCTTTGTTTGAGTCTTCGGGCTCTTCAAGGCTCCGTGGGTCCCACGAACCGGTCTTGGCGGGTAGGCCATCCGTAGTGCGCTCGATGACAGCAAAGATCGCGACGACAGCGCCGAGGACGACAAATGCACCCATGAACAGATTGTCGACGGAGCCGATGATCGACATCCAGAACTCGGTTGCGGACTCGGCTCGAATGAAATCGACGACAAGACTCAAAGCCTTGAGTGCACCAAGAACCGAAAGAGCAATCGTCATGGTTCGGATAAAGGGTGGGTAGAGTCGAGGGCCAAACAGGACACGCGGCCCGGGCATATAGGATTCCGCCAGCTCGTGAGGTGGACCTAGCTCTGTAAGAAGCGATACTTCAGCATCCTCTGTTGTGGTCCACTCACCCGAGCTCAGGCGGTCTTCCAGCCCCTCCTCCAGGTTCGACCTCAGCTCTCGGGCGACGTCGTCCTGGAGACGCTTTGGAAGATAGCTGCCTACCTCTTCGATATAGCTGTTAATGAGTCCCATAGTTGTCTCCTTCACTCTTCGTCGAGGATGTCTCGAAGAACATCGACCTGCGAGCTCCACTCGTGTCGCATGTTTTTCAGTGTCTTGAAGCCGGTTGGTGCGGTCTTGTAGTACCGCCTGGGTCGGGCCTCACCGACATGCCAACGACTCTCGAGCAGGCCTTGGGTTTCGAGACGCCGCAGAAGCGGGTAGAGTGTTCCCTCCTGCACCTCGAGACCTTTCTCAGCCAGCTGCTCGCGAAGAGCGTAGCCATATTGCTCTGTCTCCAGGACGCGAAGAATCGCCAGGATAAGGACACCCCTTCTCAGCTCCTGGGTCAGATTTTCTGTTAGCCGTTGACTTTTTGCCATGATCCTGTGCGCCACCTCTTACTGTGTGACACACAGTGTATACGAAGACAAAAAGTGAAGGTTGCCTGAATGTAGAAAAGCTATCTGTTGGAAAGTGGGGACAGCCCCTCTATTTCCGAATGGAAGGAGAAATAGAGGGGCTGTCCCCGTTATTCGAACCCTTGCTACGCTTCTCCTCGCGATGGCAAACTCAGCATTGCTACGCCCCATCGAATCCTCGATCGATCCACCATCCCGATGGACCGATGTGGCACTGCCAAGCTACCGGCATGTGCCCGGACTGACACCTCATCCAGTCAAGGCCCCGGAGGGACACTCCTATGGGGGAATGCAGATCGATCTAGGCAGCCGGGTTGACGAGCTTCCGATCTCCTGGAGGGACTGCGAGGCCTATCTTCTTGGCGTTGATCTCTTTAACCAGGGCTACTTTTGGGAGTCGCACGAGGCCTGGGAAGAGATATGGAATGCCGTTGGTCACCAAACCCTGCCTGGACGAATGCTTCAGGGGATGATCCAGGTAGCAGCGGCGCTTCTAAGACATCACGTCGGTTCGGTAGAGGGTGGGCGCGGAAACTTTCGCAAAGCCTCGGTTCATTTCGATGCAGTCGAGGGTGAGCTCGACGCGATCGACTCGAGACAGACCTCATATATGGGAGTGCCGCTCGAGCAGTGGCGTTCAGAAGTGGCCGATTTCTTGTCTGGGGCTACCGATCAGAGACCCTTCCTGAAACTGCGTCCCGCATGAGCCTCTTGGCGTATAAACTACCTTCAGATCGTGATCCTGATTGATAAGGAAAAGATTTGTTGATGGAGAGGGTGGCCGTCCTCGGGGCGGGGATCTCCGGTCTTAGTTGTGCGTTGTTGTTGCGCGAGCGTGACTTCGACGTTGAGGTGTTCGAAGCCAGCGATGGCGTAGGGGGTCTGGCGAGAAGCTTCAAATGGCACGGTTTTGACTGCGACATCGCTCCCCATCGTTTCTTTACTACCGACGAGGCCGTGCGGGAAAGAATTTTGGATCTGGTACCGATGGTGGTTCATCGGCGGCGCAGTCGTATCTATATTGCCGGCCGTAAGGTTCACGATCCGATCAACCCTCTCGAACTGGTCCTACGTCTTCCACCCCGGATCAGCTGTCGACTTGTCTTTGGATATCTGTTCAAGCCCAAACTGAGCGAAGACTCGTTTGAGAATCTGGCTCTCAATAAGTTTGGGCGGGGTTTATACGAGAGTTTTTTCAAACCCTACACCCAGAAGATGTTTGGCGTTCCGCCCGCCGAGATCTCGGTGGAGTGGGCGCGACAGAAGCTGCGCGTCTCAGGATTTCGAGATGCAATTCGCCGCGACACGAAAATCTATTTCAGTCAGTTCCATTACCCCCGGTCCGGGGGCTATGGAGCAATCAGTCAAGGGATCTACGAAAGAGTAGCCGATTGTGTGAAGCTCGAATCGCGGATCACAGGGCTAGAGATCGAAGAGGGCCGTGTTCACGCGGTACGTTATGAGCAAGACGGCAACGAGCATGTCATGGTCTGCGATCGGGTCATCTCCACCCTGCCGGCAACCACACTCGGCCGCATCCTCGGGCATGAATTCTCGTTGCGCTTTCAGGCCGTGACGCTTGTCTATCTTCTTGTCGAGCGACCCCGAGTGATGCCCTACCATTGGGTCTATTTTGCCGACAGTGATGTGGCGATCAACCGCCTTGCGGAGTTCAAGAATTTTTCTGATCAGGATGCTCCCCGGGATCAGACTGTGATGGTGGCCGAGGTGACGGTAGGAGTAGACGATCCGGAGGAACAAGTCATGTCGGCTCTCGAGCGTTTCGGGTTCCTGGAGCGAAGCGAAATTAGCGACACGCTGACGCTCTCCGAGCGCTACGGCTACCCCGTTTACGATCGTAACTTCGACCAGGCGCGAGAGGAGTCGGCTACGGTCTTTGGCTCTATCGAGAATCTCCATTTGGTGGGCCGAAATGCCGAGTTTCGTCACAACGAGGTTGATGAGAATTTCGCATCAGCGATGAGTTTGGTCGACAAGCTTGCCGCGAACCGAGCTGCCGAGCCGATTGCAGCGGTGGCGGCCGGCTCCGGCATACCCTGAACAGATGAGTAAATTGACCGTAAGGGTCGTCTTGGGGCTTCTGCTAGCTTGGAGCCTCGGGCTGAGAGTCTGGTATGCAGTCCCAGGCTTGAACTCGACCCGCTTCTGGGACGAACGCTATCCGCTCGAGAACGTCGAGTCGATCCTCAAGGAGGGCCACCTTCGTCCGGCCAACGGTCTCCACCCCTCTCTGACTCATCTACCCCAGACTCTGGTTCTCGAGGGCAGCGCGGCCCTTTATCGAACCATCGGCCACGAGAAACTTGCGGTTTTCGACGCTCGTGGTGACTTCACCCCGACCGCCTATCTTCTCTGCCGTCTGGTAGAAGTGTTTTTTGGAACCCTGGGTTTGCTTCTCGTCTTCCTGATTGGTCGTCGACTCGGGGATGAACGACTCGGTCTACTAGGGGCCTTTTTTCTTGCTGTCGTCCCCTTCCACATCCATGCATCTGTGAAGTTCATGGCCGACGGCATGCTGATTTTCACCCTGATTCTGGCCTTTTATATGAGCTTGCGAGCCGTGGCCCGGCCAACGCTTCTGAGCTATGCACTGGCAGGTTTGGCGATCGGTTTGGCGCTGTCGAGCAAGTTCAACGCCGGTCCGATCGCCATCCCGCTGGTGGTCGGTACTCTGGTGAGCCGTGATCGATCGTGGCGCACCTTTGGGCTCCTGGTCTGTGCCGGCATAACCAGCGTCATCGTATTTCTCGCGCTGAATCCGTATGTGTTGATCGATTTCGAGATCTTCCGCGCCTCGTTCGGCAGAACTCTGCGAGTCTATGAGCGCCATGGCCAGACCATCGGCATCGAGTCGAAGTTCGAGCTCTTTTGGCTTGGCATCAAGGCACTGTTATCGCCGCTGATTCACGGTCCGTTTGTCGGCATTCTGGCCCTGGTCGGTGTGCCGTCTCTGGCGGTCGTCTCGATACGGAATCAGCGCAACTCGGCTACGGCAATCGGCTGGCTGATGCTTCTTTCCTACCTGCTGGCCTACCCGATTCTCTACGCGATGAGCACGAGCAACCCGGACGCGCACAACTGGCTGCCGATCAGCCCGTTCATGGCTTTGGCCGCGGCCTGGATGCTGATTAGACTTTACGACCGGGGCGCTGAATTTTTGACGCAGTCACAAGCACGCCTCGCGAGTGCGGCCAGTGTGGCTTTGATTGTGATCGCGCTGGGCTGGTCGGCCACACGATTTACCTACACAAGCACGGTCCCGACCACCGGCGACAGGGCCTTGTCGGTTCTGGCGAGTGAGCTAAGGAGGGCCCCGTCGGGCAGGCTGATCCTCTCCGAGCACGATTTTCGGTTCTGGCGACGTCAGACAAGACACCTCCGACGCAGGCTAGCGGTCGAAACGGTCCCAGATCTGAGCACGGTTTCGAGCTCCATGCTCAACTGGGCTGATGCCGAAGTCTTTCCAGCCTCCCGACTCTCAGACCCCGAAACAGGCGCCTTCTATCAGAGACGTGTGGATCGGCTGCACGAGTCGAGGGTCGTGGTCGTCAAGCCTCGTCTGTTCGAATCTTGGGGACCCGTGTTGATCGCCCTGCCACATCCGATGCGGCAGGTGGGTAACGCCAGGTCGGGCGAGTGGGTCCGCGCGGAGGAGGATCGGAGCCTCTACGTCGCTCGGATGCCTGTCATCGAGAACCCGCGGGCCATACTTTCCCTCGAGTTTGGTCTCCCTGGTAGAAAGCAGGCGGTTGAGATTGAGTCAGAGGGCCGGAGGTTTGTCTCGGTAACGTTCCGTGCGCCAAGAGACAATCTGTACCAGATCACGCCAAGGTTCCGCTACTCAAAGCAGATCGAGATGCGTTTGCCCGCAGGCAAGATGCCTCCTCGCATACCCTTTGTCGTTCGTAGCTGGCGCAAGGCAGGCGGAATCAAGCGACCAAAACCGAGTACGGGCCGAGATGATCGGTGATCGCAGTATCAGGCTGCGGGCCTTGCGAACAATGCGGGCTCATGAACAATGCCGGCTCAAGACATAGGTGGCTCGAGTGGGAGGGTGAAGGTGGCTCCACCAAATCCCTGGGTGCGTCTGCGTCTGTATCGCGCATCCATGATGTGAACCAGCCGATGGCTTTCGGTCTCCTCGATCTCGTACCAGGGAAACCGAACCCAGCTCAAGTAGCCCTTCAGCTGCCCACTGGCTTCGATCTCCGACCATAGAGACGTGGGGCGTGCCGCCGGCAACGATCTATCGGTGAGGGTGACAGTCTTGCCGTCGATCCAATTGAATCGACCGTAGCGATAGTGATCCTCCAGATCCACCACTACATCCCACACCAACGGATTCGTAGGTGTAGGACCCACCATCATCTCAGCCACGGGCCGCAGGCCCAATCGATCGAGCTCTTGGGCGACACGGTTGACCGTAGCCGCGTGAATCGAGAGCAACAGAGCGATGTAGATCGACGCCGCCACGAGACCGGTTGCTGCGAACCGCTGTCGAGCAGCCGGATCCACTGGCGGCCGCCACAGGAAGGCGACCAAAACCAGCAAAAAGACGGTAGCCAGCAGCGGTATAAACTGCGGCGCCGAGTCGCGGATGGAGAAGAGGAGGAAAGCCGCCAGCAGTAGCCATGCCAGGGCCCAGACCCAAGTGGCCTTCTTGCCCAGCAACCAGAAGCTACCCAGAATCAACCACAGCCAGGGGTCGACGATAAAAGTCGCATCGCCGTAGAACCAGGTGTTGCTGAACGGCATCATCCACCGCATGCCGTAGGTGTTGAGCCAATCGAGACAAGGATGAGTCAGGACGGCGACATAGCAGATCGCCACTAGCCAACCCTTAGCAAGCGGTGGCGAGTGCTCGTCCGGCGAGCGAACCCGACTCCACAGCCAGAGCACGGCCGCAAGTAGCGCCGGCAATACCACGAGAGCAAGAGCTCCATGGGTCCAGCCTCTGCGAAAACCGATCGCCACGTCTCCACCCGCGAAGTAGGAAAAGACATCGAGGTCGGGAAGGTTGGCACCGACGATAAACGCTGGGACGGCCAGTCGGGTCTTTCGACCGAGCGAGGTCGAGGAAAGTGAAGCGCCAACCAGGGTGTGGGTGAGAGGATCCATCGAGGCGACACCCTACCAAGATCCTGCGACAGACCGCGAAGGGCTCCTGAATAACGCGGGGGTTACTCCATACTCGCCCTGTTGGCTTTTCTAAGGGCGTGGCGCCCATTACCGCTAAACTGTCGCCCAGGGTCAATCTCTAACCATGCCACAAGGGATTAGTCTTGTTGGGCCGAACGGAGTCGGTCCGATTTGTACAAACCCTCCGTACTAATCCAGGCGCGAGTCGGCTCGTCAGTGCAGGAGTCGATTGAGTTTGATCGACGGGTGAGGTAAGAGTTATGAGAATGAGAACCTTTCCACTGCTTGCAGCCATTACCGCGGCGACTCTGTTCGGCGCCATGCCCTCTTGGGCCGATACCGAGGTCGAAGGTCAGGGTCCGGGTGGCGCTTACTACAAGATCGTCGTGCCAGACAACTGGAACCGTACCCTGGTTATTTGGAATCACGGTTTCAGCCTGGGCCGTGTCGAGCCGGTCGATGATGTTGGGCCACTCCAGGATATTCAGTTTCTCGAGGGGTATGCGGTAGCCGCATCGAGCTTTCGTCTTCGCGGCTGGGCGCTCTTTAAGAGCGATGCAGATCTGCGCGAGCTTGTTGCCGCGTTTACAGCTCAATTCGGCACGCCTGACCAGATCATCCTTTATGGAGCCTCCCTGGGTGGTGCGGTAACAGCCTCGGCACTCGAGCGTGGCAATCTGGGAAATGTCGTCGGGGCGCTTACATTCTGCGGTGCGATGGCGGGGAGTCGTAACTGGGACGCTGCACTCGATCTTCGTCTGGGCTACGACCTGATCTGCTCCGATATGCCTGGCGCGGCGATTCCGGGTGGCGCCAAGGGCCTTCCCAAGAATTCCGACTGGAGCGACAAAGACGTCGAGCGAGCGGTAAATGCCTGCACCGGTGTGGACAAGTCCAGGGGCAATCGCACCGCGCGACAGCAGGAGAATCTGGACAGACTTCTCGATCTCGGACAGATTCCCAAGAGCTTTCTACAGACGGATATGGATTTTGCGACCCAGGCGATGAGCGATCTGGTCTACGATCGAAAGAAGCTCAAACGCAAGATAGGCACCGGGAACAAAAGGGTCGTTTATGGCGATCCCGAGGTCGACGCGGGGATCAAACGGGTCAAGGCCAGGAAGAAGTTTCGCAAGAGGCTCAAGAAAAATTTCACCCCAAAAGGCAATGTCGGCAACGCAAAGATCATCTCGATGCATACCGACAAAGACGGGCTGGTTTTAGTCGAAAACCAGAGTGAATACGCCAAGGTGGTTCCGGCTCAGAATCTGACCACGGTGATCGCGGTCGAGCCCATACCGACCCACTGTGTGTTTACTCCAGGAGAGATCCTCGCCGGGTGGGAAGCGCTACGCGATTGGGTCGACACGGGGCAGCAACCGACTCCGCTCGATATTCAGGAGACCTGCAAGGCGCTGCCTCTGGTGGGTGGGGTCTGCAGGATCGACCCGAACTTCGTGATCCCCGATATGGACGGCCGGGTCCGGCCACGCTGAGCTTCTCGATAGGACCCGAGTCGGCCAGGACGATTCGACTGTTGGTGCTGCCGATGGCGGCAACCAATGAACAGGATCGTTCGAAGCCAAGTCAAGGGGGGTTCGGGTCAGAAATATGTTCCTCTTGTGTTAGGTCTCGTGTCCCCAGAGCAGTGAATACTTAGGTGTTCCCTCGAGTTAGGTCTCGTGTCCCCAGAATTAT
>CAXMQZ010000144.1:0-7408 GCA_964195975.1 uncultured Polyangiaceae bacterium
ACTCAGCTCGAGAGCTGGTCGATGGGAAAAAGCTTGACCGCTACGCTTGTTGGTCTGTTGATTCAGCAGGGTCTACTCGATCTCGACGATCCCGCACCGGTGCCGGCGTGGCAAGAGGAGGACGATCCTCGACGCAATATCACGATCCGCAATCTGCTCAATATGTCGAGCGGTCTCCTGTTTATCGCACCCCGCGATCCAGATTTCTCTCCCGAGAAGGGATATCCGGACCACATCTACATTTATACCGGTGCAGTCGACGTGTTCGACTACTCAATCCATCGGCCGCTCCAGTTCCCGGCAAACACCGAGGGACGATATAGAAATTGCGACCCGCTGACTCTGGGATACATCGTGCGCGAGACAGTGCGTGCCAGCGGCGGCGACTATCTGACCTTTCCTCAACAAGCCCTTTTCGACAGGATTGGTATTCGACGCCAAGTACTCGAAACCGACCCCTACGGGAATTTTCTTCTCACCGGCTATGACTACGGAACGGCCCGAAACTGGGCACGGCTCGGCTTGCTCTACCTTCAAGACGGGGTCTGGCAGGAAGAGCGGTTGCTGCCCGAAGGTTTTGTCGAGTTTGTCTCCACTCCCGCCCCAGCCTGGACCGAACCGGTCTATGGGGGCCTTTTCTGGCTGAATCGAAAAGGCGACATACCACTACCCACGGATGCCTATTACATGGCCGGCGGTGGTGGCCAGCGTGTGTTCATTGTCCCCTCGCTCGATCTTGTCGTGGTTCGCATGGGTCACTTCCGCGGCAGTCGCTTGGGAATGGAGGCCCTGAACGAGGCGCTCGGAGAGCTCACCTCGTTGCTCATGCAAGTGCCGCCGAATTGACCAGACTTCAAGTCCGCGACCGAAAGCGACTGCACTGGACTTCCAAAACAGGGACTTTTTCCCTGATCTGGCTGACCAGACGAACCAGGTTTCTTGGTGGTCGCTGCAGTCACCCTCTCAGAGCTCAGTTACGTGTCACTGTAACCTATTTAATATCAGGTACTTGCCCCTTGCGTAAAGATCTCTGAGTGATCGCTGCACTCGTTGGCACTTTCTCTGCAGACCTGAAATTGAATCGGCGACAGAGCCGATCCAAAAGGAGCCAATCATGAAACGACTCGGCAGTCTCGCCTTGCTGATAGGTCTTTGTGGAATTCTTGCTGCCTCCGCTGCCCAGGCCCAGTGGGCTTTCGGCCTTCGCACCGGTGTCTACACCGACGGCTCGGACCTCTTTGTAGGTGCGGAGTTTCTGACTCCGATGGGTCCGGGTCCGTGGAAATTCAATCCCAATATCGAATGGGCCTTTGTCAGCAACGGCAATCTGTTTACGCTCAATGCCGACTTCACATTCGATCTCGCACCCACAAAGGTTGTCGACATCTGGGTCGGTGGCGGACCCGCACTCGTTTATCGGAGCCGTGACCGGGGGGACGATGAGGCAGATCCAGGTCTCAACCTCCTTGCGGGAGTCGGCTTCCTGCGTGGTCGCGCCGTCAGCCCGTACTTTATGGGAAAGATTCTGATCTCGGACAATACGCAGGCCATTCTTGGCTTCGGTGTTCGATTCTGATACCCGCCAACTAGTTAGCCCGCACTAGTCATCAGGCCGACGGCTGAATGCCTCTGATATCGTAGGGTCCCATCCCGGTTTCGAGACAATGAGCTTGCACTCGATCTCTCTGCGGCAGATTCGTAGCCGCCTTGTCGTCGTTCTGATTGTCTACTTCATCGCTGGCACCGCCAGCCAGCGGCTGGTGCCCGGTGTCGACGAAATCTTCCCCTTTTTTGGCTGGTCTCTGTTTTCGAATGTCCCCAATGAGAGCAGTCGCTACACCATCCTGATCGAGGAGCACAACGGCCAGGCCATCGATCCACCCGTGGTGTTTCTGAAAGCTCCTGAGACGATTGTTACGGGCAACCGCAATATCGGCCGCAAGGTGATCAACAAGCTGGGACGCGCCAAGACCCGAGATCGGAAGGGCAAAGTAAAGCGATATCGGAGGCTTCTCGAGTCGAACTACCTCCAAGGGAGGGTGCGCTACGAGCTGGTCTACGAGCGCTACGATCCGCTGGAAAAGTGGAAAACAGGTGAGAGCATAGAACTGACCAGTCTCGGTCGATTCGAGACCAAGGTGGCCAAATGAGAGCACAGACTCGCGTCGAGTCGATCGCCGCTTTCTTCTGTCCTGGATCGACAGATCCCGACGGCGCAGGCTACCTGACCAGGCCCGACCGCTATGTCACCGCTCGCACGCTGGTTCAGGCCTACTACGCGATCCTGTTCTTTCTTGCAGCTGGCAGCCTGTATGCCTGGTCAGGGTACCTGAAATCGACTGAGCTGATTCCTCGCTGGCCCCTGTTCTGGTTCCGGTTTGTCGACCTCGAGCTTGGCATCCATCTAGTTCTCTGGTTTCACCTACTGGGCGGCATCGTCGGGTTGACTCTCTGCAAACACCGTTGGGCACGTATCGTAGTCTTCGTGTCGCTGCTCGAGTACCTTGCCTTCAAGTTCTCGTTTGGCTCGATCAACCACGGCGACCACCTCGGAATTCTGGTGAGCTTCATGCTGATCTTTCTACCAGTCGGCTGGAGTTCCTCCCCACCTCCGGACCGCGCTACAAGGGCCGCAACTCTGCTGGCGTTCTCTGCTACTCAGGGGATGATCATGCTTACCTACAGCATGTCCGGGTTGTGGAAAATCTGGGCCATCTTCTCCCAGACAGTCCAGGGCGAGGTTAGCGCTCTGGCTCCTTCGGCACTGGCCCGACAGATCGCCGAGAAGCTGGTATCAAGCGATACGACCAGCCTTCTCGGACCCTGGCTTATCGATCACTACTGGCTGGGGTGGCCGCTCATGATCGGCACTCTCTATCTGGAGTTCTTCGCTCTCTGGTCTGTGACTCGCCCTTCGCTGCACCGAGTCTTTGGCTTGGGTCTTATCCTCCTCCACCTCTCGACTCACCTGACTCTGAATGTCATTTTTGTCCAGAACTCCCTTTGGTTGGCGCTGTTTTTCGTGTTTTCGCCGTTTAATCCCGACCGTTTCGATTGGCGCCAGACCCTTCGGGATCTTCCCCTCATCGGCAGATGGATTCCAGGCTAAAGCTGTAGCGCTTCGGCCACCCTCTGGAGTCGCTCGAAGGCTTCGCGGCCGACTGAGGCGACGCGCTCGTCGTCGTCGAAACCGCCAGCTCGCATCATCTGATCGGGATTGACGATTCGCACGATCGAACCACCACCCTCGCGGTCCTCGACGGTGACATTGCAGGGCAGCATCAATCCCACCTCGGGCACAGCCGATAGCGCCTGATGCGCTAACGGTGGGTTGCAAGCTCCAAGAATGGTGTAGGAACGAAAGTCGATATCGAGCTTTTCCTTGAAAGTATCGTGCACATCGATCCTGGAGAGAATTCCAAAGCCCTCCTGTTTGAGAGCATCGATGGTGCGCTCTAGAGCCTCTGCAAACTCGCAATCTCCTGTGACTTCGAAACTCATCGACTCAGACATCATGAATCCCCCTCCCATCTATCGTCATCGCCCCAACGCCAACTTGGCGGTTCGCCTGTGGCGTAGCAGACGCCGATTAGAACCACAATCATGATCAACATGAATCCCAGAAAAATCGGCATTTTTCTGGGCGGCAACTCCAGGCTACCGACGATGATCCCGGCTGTCCAGACGATCATCACCAGCCAGCCCTGCCACCGAATGGGAAAGCCCCAGCCCCAGCCGTAGCACTTTGCCGGAAACCAGTAACGTCGATCGTCGTCTCTCATCGGATACCGACCCTTCAGCCGCTCAGCTCTGTCGCCCTTGCTATCTCGGATCTCGACAAAAAGTCCAGTAAGGCACGCCGCTCGAAGGCTCGACCCCATCGCGCAACAGTCGAAAACCGCGCTTCTGATAAAAGGGTACATTCGAAAACTCCGCTGTTTCCATATAGCAGGTTTTTCCTTCACTGTCGGCCTTATCGAGAATGGGTTGGATCAAAGCGCAGCCGAGACCTTGACCCTGAAACTCGGGATCGACACCTAGAATCATGAGGTACCAGTGATCGCTGGATAGATCCTTGGCATGGATCTTTTCCAGAAACTGAATTGCGCTCGAGAACCGTCCCCAAGGCCCCTCGCCAAGTACCTGCGGAGCCTCATGGAAGCCGGCTGCCACGACCTGCTCCTCGGTCATCTCGAGCTCTCCTGGCCGCAACCAGATTGCAGCTCCTCGAAGATCTCCGGAAGTAGTGTATACCTCTCCAAAGCTCACACCGTGTCTGACCACACAGGAAAAATGCCACGGCAAAAGCCTTTTGCGATCCTCTTCGTCTGGCAGCATGTATAGGGCAAGCGGATCCAGGAAGAAACTTCGCGCCAGAACCTCCCCCGCCAGCTCCACCTGATCCTCTCTCAATGGCTCGATGGTCCACATAGTCTTTCTAGGATACCCTGCAAATGATAAATGCGCGGTGGAAGAAGCCGGACATTTCCCTTGATTTCCTTCCAGCAGATCGACTCGATAGGATGTCGCACATTCAGCCAGTGATTTGGGTACGCACAGGAGGCACGATGAGAGGCACAGTGAACAGAGTGGCGATGATGTATCTGGTCCTTTTGATGGGTCTCGGTCTGGCTTGCATCACGGTAGAAGTTGATAACAACCAACAGGTTCGCACCGTCCGAGCCCGGGTGCAGATGAAGCCGGGTGGCGAGCTCGAGGAGGTCGAGATGGAGGTCCATGTGGCTGCCACAGAGCTCGAGATCGTCTCGGCTGACCAGGCGGGCCTGGAAGACGAAGATCTGGTGCTTGGAGTGGTTGCCGATGGACAGGCCATGGCCTACCCGATCCGGTATCTCGCCCTGTACGAGGTGGCCAACGACAGGGTCGGGGAGGTTCCGCTCGCCCCAACCTGGTGACCCATCACTGGTTCGGGCGTCGTGTACGCCCGCTCGATCGGAGACCGGGAGCTGACTTTCGACTTTGGTGCCGGTCTCATCGAAGACAACCTGCTGATCGTCGACCGTGAGACCGACAGCGTTTGGTCGCAACTGGAGGGCCGAGCGGTGTCGGGAGAGTTGCAGAATTTGCCGCTGCCGATGCTCCCCTCGATCCAAACCACCTGGGCGCTATGGCGAGAGCTTCATCCGGAAACCAAAGTGTGGATCGCCGAGGATGTGGAGGGACGGCCGTATGTCTATCGAACCTGGATCCCTGGCGAGCCGCGTCCGGAAAAGCGACCGACCCAACACGCAGCAGATCATCTCGGTCTGGGGCTAGCCATGAATGGTGAAGCAATTTTCTTTCCGCTTACCCAGCTGGCGGAAACGGAAACACCGATCGAGCTCATGGTTGGTGGCGTCGGTGTCGAAATCCACCACCGAATCGATGAGCTCACCGCGTGGGCCACCCGGTCTAGCGACGGCGAGTTGCTAGCCGGCGTAATGGCGTACGAATGGGGCTGGCGGAGATTCCAACCTAGGAGCAGGACCTGGCGATACGAGGGCAAGGTGGGTCGATGATCGAAGAGATTGTCGCAGAGATCGAATCGGGCCTGCTAGAATCCTTGCAGACCACGAGAACTAAGTGGTGTGCCTGAGGCTCTAGGTCGGGGATGCTACCGCGCGTTAATAGTCTCCTGAACATGTCTCGGGGAGACAAGGGGAACGCTGGAAAACCAAGGAGGGATAAACAGATGGACACAAGAACAGTTGGGAGAGTGTTAGTTGTTTTGATCCTTGCGATAGGTCTAGTCCAGACCGCAGCTGTGGCGACGCCAAGCTCAGACGAAGAGGTCACAATCACCATCTCGGGTGAAGTCGTCAAGGTCGACGGCGACGTACTCGTGACAAAGCTGATTCCGAGCGGTGAGATTCGCACTGTTCTCGTACCGGAGGGCCGGGAGTTCATCATCGATGGAAACGCCGTGACCGTCGACAAGCTGAAACCAGGCACGGTGCTCTCAGCAAAGATCACCACTGTGCCGTCGCCCGACACAGTGGAGGTCGTCAGTGGCACGATCATTCATATTTCCGGACTGACCATCGTAATGAGAATGGATAACAGACAGGTCAAGCAATTTACGGCTTCGAATGACTGGGAGTTCGACGTCGGGGGCAGAAAAATGACTGTCAGAGAGTTGAGGCCGAATCAGCGCTTGACCGCAGTCAGCTACAAGGCGGATCCACGGACCCTGATTGCGCCCGATACCCAGATCACTGGCAAATCGCCCCGCTAGATCGTAGCTACGATCGACTGAAGTACGTCGTCAAGTCCCACACTGCCAGAGGATGGCAGCGTGGGACTTTTTGTCTTTTCCAAGCTTGTAATCAGTAGCGAGCTCGGCCTAGATCAATAGCTCTAAACCAATGGCCCTAGACCAATAGCACGGTGTCGAGGGTGCCGAAGCGATTCAGCTCGAGACCGTCAGCATCGTCGTCATTGAGCCAGGTCCCGCCATCAGCCAAGTACCGAAACCGATAGGCCTGACTTGTGGCGAGCGACAGGGTTGTGCTGAAGGTCCCGTTTTTTCGAGCCTTGAGCTGGTGAGCCTGCGGATCCCAATCGTTGAAATCTCCCAGCACGCTGATGGACTCGGCCGCGATGTCGGCCGGGATTCGAAAAGTCACGCTGCACTTGCTGGCTGTCTTGGAATAAGTCTTTGCAATCATCACGTTCGCCTCTAGATATTCGCCTTTGAATAGAAGTTTGGCCCCCGGTAGATACCGGGGGCCAAATCCAACTAAGAACTTCCCGGCGGCGACCTACTCTCCCACGCAGTCGCCCACGCAGTACCATCGGCGCTGAGGAGCTTAACTTCCGTGTTCGGAATGGGTACGGGTGTTTCCACCTCGCTAGGACCACCGGAAAAACTTTAATCTTCAAAAGAACCTGGTCTCAAACAAATGACCATCGTCCAACCAAATCAGGTATGTAGCGATAAGATCCGCCTCGTCAACCAAAACTCAAGAATAATAAATGGTCAAGCCGAACGGCCGATTAGTACGGGTTAGCTCAACACATTGCTGTGCTTACACATCCCGCCTATCAAACTGGTAGTCTTCCAGAGGCCTTCAGGGAAATCTCATCTCGGGCGGGGCTTCCCGCTTAGATGCTTTCAGCGGTTATCCTTTCCGAACATAGCTACCCAGCCGTGCCGCTGGCGCGACAACTGGTGCACCAGAGGTTCGTCCATCCCGGTCCTCTCGTACTAGGGACAGATGCCCTCAAATTTCCTACGCCCACATAAGATAGGGACCGAACTGTCTCACGACGTTCTAAACCCAGCTCACGTACCACTTTAATCGGCGAACAGCCGAACCCTTGGGACCTGCTTCAGCCCCAGGATGTGATGAGCCGACATCGAGGTGCCAAACCGCCGCGTCGATATGAACTCTTGGCGGCGATCAGC
>CAXMQZ010000145.1:0-6439 GCA_964195975.1 uncultured Polyangiaceae bacterium
TCGTCCCCTCTACGTTCAAGTTGAAGGACTCGTTCGCTGCCAGCACCCTAACGCTACGTTCGGTTTCTACCACAGTGATCGTCGGCGGCTCCTGCCACTGGGCGTGTGCGACCGTGCCGCTCACCAGCCAAGCCATGCCAACGGATACTCGAAGTAGAGGTTTCATCAGTCGCTCCCCCCCCAGTGCTGCTGTCCACAAAAGAGTGCTGCTACTTATGAATACGCAAGATAGAGAGAAACCCGCCACGGGGGCAAGAACCATATGGTCTTGCACTAGCTAGGTGTCCCTTTTTATTCAAGGAACCGTATCTGACCAGGCGGTGGTTGAGCCGAGCTCGAAGTCGTTGGCAAACACGAGATCACCCAGGGCAGTTTGGTCGACCCAGTCTGCAGAGAGAATCGATTCAACCAACTCTCCACTGATTTCCGGGGAGGTCTGCTCGGCTCCGGGTACGATGCCGTCGTTGAAATGGGGAGTCCCAGAAAGCTGATACCACAGCCGATCCCAATCCGCGTATGAGACGAGAAGATCGTAGGTATCCTCTGAGATCTCTGGATCCAAACGGGAGATGTCGAGTGGGTAAGGGAACCCGTCTACGGCATCGCTGTAGTTCCAATCCACCCAGGGCGCTTGCGCCCACACGAAGTTCAGCAGGCTCGGTTCCCCTGCGGCCGCCGAGTTGAATAGGATCATCCGGCCCAGCGGTCCATCGAGGCCCTGATTCTCTTGCATTTCCTCCTCGTCAAGAATGGCCATGGCACCGCGACTATAGTCGAGGCGCCATATCTCCTTGGCATTGGTGCCTTGCAGGGTGATCTTGTCCCAAGGCTCCCCGTACGCCGAGTTCATCACCGATAGGTAGTTCGGTTTGAAGTCGAGATCATCTTGACCGCCATGTTCGAGCCCAAGAGTGTGGCCGAGCTCATGCATAAAAGCACCTGCGAGCGTCTCGGTAACCACATTTGCAACGCTTGGCCAGGCCGAGATACTACCGGCTGCAACGATGAAGTCGTTTCCTGGCGGTTCGGCGATTCCCAAAGCCCCTTGCTGGTCGCTGAGTACGTCGGCCCAGAGGCAGTAGCGGAAAACCAAGAGCTTTGCGGCTCTGAGGGCCACGCAGCTGGCGTCGTCGCACTGGTTGTCTTCGGTGCCAAAAAACTCGTCTTTGATGGCGTTGAACTGGAGCGGCCATACGTTGGGTGGGGCAAGAAGTGAGCTCCAATCAGGAGCATCGCCGTCGTCCCACTCAACGTGAAGATTGATGGTCGGGTCCTCCAGGGTGCCTGCCCGGGCAACCGGGTTCCAAACCAGATCGCGCGGCGCCTCGGCAAATGCCCGTTTCACCATCGCGATGGCTGCCTCATCGAACGCTACTCCTTCCATGACATCGACTTCGACAAACAGGTCCTTGCGGTCGGGGTCGGCACCCATACCAGGCAGGTCGATGTCGATCGGATCCTCACCATCAATATCGATCCCATTTTCCTCCCAGTCATCCAGCAACCCATCACCGTCTCGATCACCAAAGTCCAGATCAAAATCGAAGGAGGCCGCGACGGCGACGACGTCTGCCGCTTCGCCTCCGCAAAAACCATCCGCGAAAATCAAGAGATGCAATTCCGTTTCTGCCTTGACCGTTCCGGTAAAGAAAAACCAACTGTCCTCTGGGGGATCGGTCGCACTGAAATGTTTCTGCATCCAGAAAAGAGAACCATTTTCGTCGAACCCACTGAAGCTGACAGACCCTTCGGCAAGCGACAGAGGAGCAGCGGAAGCTTCGAATATTCCTGTCAGGGAAAAAGGCGCATTCACCGGGACCGTAAAGGTCACTTGCACACTGGACGTAGCGTCACTCCCACACTGAGCCTCTGGCGCGCCGCCGACCGTTTCATCGACCTTGATCTCTCCAGTGCCGTAGATCGAAAAGGAAGAGATCTGCGTATTCTGCGTGGCCTCCGCTTTGGACTCGGAGCCCCAAATCCCCGCGAGTTCATCAGCCACGAAATCGACATACGGACCGGCATATGAGGTCGTCCCCACGACGCTCGTATTCAAGGACTCGTTCGACGCCAGTACCCGGACGAGACGCTCGGCTTCAACCACGGTGATCGTCGGCGGCTCCTGCCACTGGGCGTGCGCGACCGTGCCGCTCACCAGCCAAGCCATGCCAACGGATACTCGTTGTAGAGGTCTCATCAGTCGGCCCCCCGCAGTGCTGTCGTCCACAAATGAATGCTGCTATCTATGAATACGCAAGACAGAGAGAATCCCGCCAACGGGACATGACGTTTGAGCACTAGCGGTCATGCCCTCGTTACGGATCTTCCCTACCGAAACCAAGGGGCCTGGCTCCCAGAGGCGATAAGCTGCGATCGTGGAGACGGACGCTCGATACACCTGCGCCTACTGCGGTGAGGTTGTGGAGATCGCGATTGATCCATCCGCAGGTCGATCACAGGATTATGTCGAGGATTGCTGGGTCTGTTGCAGACCCAACAAACTACTTGTGGTCATCGAGAACGACGGTCAGATCTCGGTGGTTGCCGAAGCGGAGAGTTAGGTCTCGTGTCCCCGACGTCGGTGGCGCCTACGTGTTCTGGGGAATTAGGTCTCGTGTCCCCGTTTTCTGCCCGTTTTCTGAGGTCTCTTGCCGAAGCGGAGATGCTGTGGCACGATCGCTGTACTCTCGTGCGCACCAAACTCAGTAGTGCTCGCTTTCAGCAGAGCGCACACACGTTGCCGGCACGCCTGATGGTGCTCGCCACAGCCTTGATCGCTCTCCTGTTCGTAGCCGACGTGGCAATCTCGGAGTGCACCGATGGGATATTTCACGACGGGTTCGAATCTGGCGACGAGACTTTCTGGAGCAACTCACCCAACGCCACTCTGGCCACCGGAACCTGGCTCTTCAGCCTGGATTTCACCGGCTCCACGCGCCGCTTCGCCCTCGAGCTTATCGAGCGACCAGGAGGCCAGATCGTTGGCTATCTCCTCGGTGGTACCCGCTACCGGACCTTTGTCAGCGGCTCGACCCCTGGCTCGTCGGTGTCTTTTGCCCTGGAGCTGATCAACACTAGCACCACACGCACGATCGACGTCAACGGCTCCTTGGATGGCAACACGATCACCGGAACCGCCTCCGGCGACATCGCCAGTCAACCCGTGAGCCTCGAGCGAACTTTCTGCGATTTGACCGTGCAGGAGTTCGTAGCGGCCCAGGATACCGGCGGGCCTGATCCCGAACACGTCGTTGTTTTGGCCGTGGTGCTAGACGAGGACGACACCCTCGTAGGTGGCGGTTTTGTCGGTGAGGAGGACTGCGAGCTTTTTGCCTGCGATGGTGGCGTGACGTCGTTTTCCGAGATCGGAGACACCCTGACCTTCGGCCTCGAGACCGATGGCGGCTGCTCGGCGGGCTCGTCGTTCACTGTCGACTGGGAACCCGGCGGCATCTACACCGGTACGTTCAGCTTCACCGACTGCGGCGGCACGAAGTCAGGCAACCTTCTGGCAGCCATCGACATGGGCACCACCAGTCGCGCAGCACGCGAAGTCCTTGAGGCCCGGGTTGAGATCGCTGACGTCCTCGAAGCCGGCATCCCCTTGACGGCGCCACTCGACGGGATATCGCCAACCTTCCTGAACTTTGGTAAGGATGAGCCGGCTCTGCGCGCCAAGCTCAATACCGAGATGTCCCGCTACAGCGCGATCGAGGTCGATCTGGGGCGCCTGCGGGAGCTTGCTACAACCTCGCATCCCCGGACCCTGCCGGACTTCCTTCGGCCGCCAACGGCCACCATCGACGAGATTCGCACCGGAGCCCCGGTGGGTGGTGACCCGACTCCGGTGCGATACCGCGACACTGCCGCTCGACCGATCATCGACGATTTTGCTCTGATTGGCCAAGACGGCGGAGTCTGGAAGATTGTCGGCAACCAGGTTCTAGCCCTCGACCTGCCGTTCGCCTACACCATTCCGCCCGGTGGCTCCCGAATCGAGGCACCCACCGCCGACGGCAACCCGAGTTATGTCGCGCTCGGTCCCTACGGTGCTCACTTCTCACCCCTGACCGGGGACCCATCGGGTGAAGCCAAGGCCAACTTCGTCGGTTTTCTGGCCGCCGATGACTCCGAAATGGAGGAATTGGTCGGCAACGGCAACGGCATCCGCGAACCGGGAGAGACCTGGGGCTACCCCGTGGGCGGCGATCTCACCGGAGACCGTGTCCGTCTGCGCCGACCGGTCTATGTCGCACCACTGGGAGGCGAAGTGCGGAGGGTCGTCTACGCAGTAGACCCAACCGGCGTCTACTTCGACGACGAGCCCCAGTGGATCGTCGACGTCGACTTCCCGGGCGACACCCGGCTTTCCCTGGGCCACCTGGGAAAGATAGCTACCGCACTGCGTAATCTTGTCCTGGCGCAGACCGGCGTCGACACCAACACGTTCGCCGGACCGCCAGGCACCGACCTGCTTGCCGGGGAGATTCCGATCCCGGTCACGGCCGGAACCGAGCTTGCATTCCCACAGATTCTGGCCGACCCCGTGCCAGGGTTTCCGGGCTACTACGTGGGTGGTGGAAGTTTCCTCGAGTATCCGTGGGCACAGATCGAGTTCCAGGCTCCCTTCGGCCTCAGCGACGGCCCAGATCTCTCGGCGGACTTCTGTATCTACCGATTTCTGTCCGGTAGCCGCAGAGACGAGTTGCAAGCCGTGATGGATACCGACATGCTCGATCCCGATTCGCTGCGCTATCGAGATCGCGCTTTCACAACCCGTTGGCAGTGGACCGCGCAGGGCGGCCTCTGTCAGGCCGAGAGCCTCTTGCCGCGCGATTTCTCAGATCTCTACACCAACCTCGGCGGCTGGTTCGAAAGGCCCGAACCTGGAACCACCGCCGATGAGCTCTTCAGCTTCGTACCCATCGACAAAGGGGCTGGCGCCTACGACTCGTCAAACTACGCCTCGTCCGCTGTGAATCACTTGGTGATTCGCAATATTTGGCCGCCACCCTACTCATGGCTGATGCCCGATGCGACGACAGCGATGCCGTTCTTTCCGACTGGGGAGGTGATCGAACGCACGAGCGATGAACTTCTCATTAAGTGGCGCGACCTCAACGTCACCAACCCAGTGGTCTACCAACGAGCGGCCCATCGACTCGACGCCAACGGGCTGACCATCAAATGGGGCAATTTCGCCACTTCCCCTGGCGGGGCGGTCTCTCCGATGCTACTGATCACCGACCCCTGCGACGACACCATCGTCTTGTGCTACGACCACGCCCTCGGCGCCTGGCCACCCTAGGGGGACACGAGACCTAACTCCCAAGCAAGACCAGATATCACCTACAACGGGGACACGAGACCTAGTTCAGACTATATAGAGCCTTCGCGAAGTCTGAGATAAGATCCCTCTACCAAAACCGCCGATTTCGAGGGCAGAAGCGAAGTGCTGCCGCTAGCAGAATCGACCATCAGGAGAGAATATGACTTCTACAAGGATTCCGACCTTTTCTTTTGTCCGCCTTTGGGGAACCATCTGGACACTTGTCATCGTTGCATCGTTTCTAGCCAGCGCACTCGAAGCACAACAACCCCGCGTGGCCTTTGTCACCTCGGTCAGCGGAGACGGGAATCTCGGCAGCTGGCCCGATTCAGGAGCCGAGGTTGGCGCCGCGGCAGGAGATGCCATCTGCCAGGCTCGTGCGGCCGCCGCGGGTCTCGACAACGCAGCCAACTTTGTCGCCTGGCTATCGACCACCACCGACGACGCCTACTGCCGACTGCACGGTTTTGCCGGCAAGAAAGCGGCCAACTGTGGTCAGGCCGAGCTACCGGTGGCCGCCGGTCCGTGGGTACGCGCTGACGGGCTGCCGTACTCCGAGACCATCGATCGCCTGCTCGAGCCGGAATCGGTTCTTTACTATCTGCTCGAAGTCGACGAGTTCGGGAATCCACTTCAGACCGGCGCATTTTCGACTTTCACGATGACCATCGAAGACGGCAGCCTAAACTCCGTGTTTACCACCTGTAGTGATTGGACCGACAACTCCAGCGCAAACACCAAAGGAGGCGTTGTCTACTACGGTTCAGACGGATGGACCATAGCGTCTACCTCACGCTGCGAGTTCTCGTCCCGCCTCTACTGTTTCGAAACTGGTTCAGGGCCACCCCTGACTCCTCCAGCCACGATTGGATCATTGGCGTTCGTCACATCGGTCGAGGGGATGGGTGACTTGGGAGGATGGGCCGACGCCGGAGGGGAGACCGGGATCGCTGCTGCGGATGCCATCTGCCAGGCGCGGGCGGCCGGCGGCGGCCTCGCCGACCCTTCGAGCTTCAATGCTTGGATCTCGGATTCCACCACCAACGCGATCGATCGCTTCGAGGACCTGGGGCCGAGGGTGCGACCGGACGGCGTCAGAATCGCGGACTC
>CAXMQZ010000146.1:0-12399 GCA_964195975.1 uncultured Polyangiaceae bacterium
GTCGAGTTGGATAGTGTCCAGCCCGAGCAAGCTCCAGAAACAGCGCTCGCTGTTTGACCCTCATTCCCTCACATTCCAGAGCTACTAATCAGCGGTTTTCGTTGGCTCTGATGGTTTTGTGGGCGCTCCAGTGTCATAGCCGATCGGAGGCTCAACGTGTACCAATACATCGGGCAGACCGAACCGCTCGCGAATCTGATCGGAAACTTGATGCCCAATCTCGTGCGCGATGTCGAGTGCCAGGTCTGCCCGCACCTGAATGTGAAGATCGGCGTGCCCACCGAGGGCTGAACCTCGCGAGCGAATCTTGTGCACTGAGATCACTCCGGGTACTTCCATCGCAACTTCTCGGATCTGTTCGGCTGACACCATTGCGGTATCGGCCAGGAGCATAGTGTTGTCCTTGAGAATTCGAAAGGCTGTTCGCCCGATAATCAGGGTAATCAGAACTGCCGCCACCAGATCCAACTCGGAGTAACCGAGCCGCGCTCCCACCAGGCTGCCCAAAACCGCCGCCGAGGTCAGCATGTCACTGCGGGTGTGCTCAGAATCGGCGTGGAGGAGCTCGCTCCTATGCCTCTTCGCCTCCCGCCTCTCCCAGGTCGAGACCACCCAGCTGATCACCATCGTCGTGCCCATGACGACAAAGCTGGTCAGCGTGGCATCGGGTGCCCCACCTTCGCGCAGCCTTTCGACGCAGCTTTTCAGGACCTCCCAAGCTGTCAGGGCTAGCAGGGCTCCGATGATCAGCGCCGCCAAGGTCTCGAATCGTCGGTGACCGTAGGGGTGATCCTCGTCGGGTGGACGTTGCGCCACCGACATCGCGATCAAGCCGACCACATTGGCAGCCGAGTCTGTAAGCGAGTGAAAACCATCCGCCATCATGGCGATGCTGGAGGTCAGCCAGCCGACCACGAGCTTGGCGACCGTCACCCCAAGATTCAGCACCAAGACCACGCCAAGCGTTCGCTTGACGGCACGGTCTCTCGGGCTCGGCGTCGTTATCTCCATTCGATTTCACCCCAAGCATACTCGACCTCGATACCATCGCACCGACCCAGGGTGTGCAGTCTGAACCAAGACTGACAGCAAAAATGGCAGGTCCTAACCGAGCCTATGAAACTAAGAGTTTTTCATCTGGACCGCAAGGGATCAGCAGGTCGGCTGTTCCAACATTACGCACCGGGGTTGCGCGCTCGCGGCGGGCAACCGACAATACTCAGTATCTAACGGAGGAAGACCTGCCATGAGCCTCAGATCAATCATCATGAACTCGTCGATCGCGGTTGTCGCACTGTTGCTCTTCGGCGGCATCGCCCTTGTTTCCAGCGCCCCTGTTGCCAGCGCCGCAGTCCAAGCCAAAGATGAATGCTTTAGCCAGGAGAGATGCGCGGGCCTCCGCGACGACCTCAGGGACTTGCGCAAGGATGCTCGTGGCCTCAGAAGAGAGATGCGGGAGCTACGCCGACGGCTTCGTGATCTGCCGCAAGACAGCACTGAGCGCAAGCAAATTCGAGAGAAGATTCGCGACCTTCGCATGGAGGCTCGCGGCCTGCGACGTGAGTCCCGGCCTATCAGGCGAGATCTCCGCGAACACTGTCGTGGTTGCTTCGGCGATGGTACCGGCAACACCCCTAATTGAGGTCGATCAGAAGTGCTTGTCGCTAGCGGGCAATTCGCCTAATATCTTCAATCTCCGGCTGCTCGATTCCGGGCAGTCGGAGGTTGTTTAGGCGCCGACGTAGCTCAGCTGGTAGAGCAGCTCACTCGTAATGAGCAGGTCGTCCGTTCGATTCGGATCGTCGGCTCCATCTTTTTTCCCAAGACACATACAGGCGATTTGACAGAATCGCCAATAGCCACAGGGGTTTTCAGCCACCGACACCCTCTCCCCTGCTCTCCATGACGTTGCACATGGTTGCACTACCTATTGTCCGTTTACACATGCGGTGGTAACATAGAGGTAACATTATTGCGTTTAGAGACCTGCTCACAGGATGGAGACGCGCTATGAACCTACATAAAACCACGATCGAATCCACCACTTATCAGCGCTGGCAGGAGCAGCAATCCAAGGCGTTGAAAGCGAGGCTGAAAGCTGGCGAGCTCTCGAGCAACGAGTACGCTCGGCAGGTGGACACCGTGATGAAAGGCTACCTGGGGCGCAATGGCAAACGGCATCTCAAGGCGTGCATCATCTGGGACCATGACGTGAGAGGGCTCGGCCTGAGGATCACGCCACGCGATGTGAAGACCTGGGTTCTGTCCTATCGCGTTCGGGGAGTCAAACATTTGATGAAGCTCGGGCGCTACGGTCAACCTCTGATGCTCGACACGGCTCGCTCCAGGGCGAAAGCGGAGCTAGGTGACATCAACAGAGGCATCGATCCCCTAGAAGAGCGCAAGAAGGCCATGGAGGCCGAGAAGCAGCAGTGGCGGGTCAAGAGGCTGGTCGAGGAGTTCAAAAAAGAACATGTGGCCAAGAAAGCCACGAAGACTCAAAAGCACTACAACCAGATCCTCGACATGTACGTAGTCTCTTGCTGGGGAACTCGGAGGGCCAAAGACATCACCGATCACGATGTCGAGCTTCTGAGAGATTCCCTTTCGAAGAAGCCTTATCAGGCCAACAAGACGCTCGCCGTAGTGTCTAGGTTGATGAGCTACGCCGAAAAACGACGTGTCCGACCGCAGAGATCGAACCCCTGCTGCGGCGTCAAACGGATCGAGATCGCAGACGCCAAGGCCGAGAGAGACCGACGCCTGACGAATGACGAACTGGCTCGGCTCGGCAAGGCCCTGGTCAAGCTCGAAGTGGATGGCCGGCCCCGCATGAATCGCGGCGGCGAGTATCGCGACAGGGCGGACGGAGAAGAGCGCAATGACCGAGATGCTGCTGAAGCGGTTCGGCTGCTGCTGTTCACCGGATGCCGACTGAATGAGATCCTGAAGCTCCCCTGGGACAAGGTGACGCTCGAAGAGGGCGTGATCGTGGTTGACGGCAAGACCGGACTTCGAGAGGTCGTGCTTTCAGCACCTGCCATCGAAGTGCTCAGCCGGATTCCAGAACGAGGGCCATTCGTGTTTCCGGGCAGAGCCCCTCGCAGGCCTAGAAACGATGACTTGAAGCGCGCCTGGGAGTGGCTCGAGGCCGAGGCGGAGATCAAACATCGTCGCCACGATCTACGACACACCGTTGGGTCGACCGGTGGCGATGCCAACCTAGCCCTGCCGATGATCACTTCCCTACTCGGCCACAAGCAGACCAAGACAACGGAAGGCTATGTGGAGGTGGACACCGAGCCGATAAAGAAGGCGGCTGACACCGTTGCTGGAGAGATTGCCGCTGCGCTGAATGGCGACTCAGGCGGTGAGGTTGTGAACATAGACTCACGCAAATAGGATTTTGAGAAAGTCGGTCCAACCCTATTGACGGATGACTATGCGTGGCGTATTTTAGTAAGTGCCCGTTCGAGTGACTCAGTCACATTCAAATCCATCCAGAAATAAACGCAGCTACGAGAAGCAGTCCAAAGCCCACCGCCACCAGCGGTGAGGTTGCGACGTTCCTGGGCATCAAGGAGCACACTTGTGCTTCGTGGCGGTCCCAGGGCAAGGGTCCGCCATTCATTCGGATCTCGGGGCGCTGTGTGCGTTACCTTTGGTCCGACGTACTCGAGTGGCTCGAGGAGAACCGCGTGCTCAGCACGGGCGATCCGGGAGGGGGCGGCAATGGCCACCAAGGCTAACGGCAAGGTCACCAAGGTCGCCTGCCCTGCCGCCTTCAACGGCCCGTTCCACTATGCCGTGTACGACAAAGCCAACGGCTCGTGGAAATGTTACAGCTGCGGGCTGGGTGGCAACAGCAAGGGCTACGAGATCATGAGCGATCTCGAGGCCAAGCTGCATGAACTCACCACCGAGCTAGACATCAAGCGCTTCGAGCAAGAAATCGCGTTGCGAGGTGTGGCGTGAAAGCGCTCGGAGCGAAGGCTCTCGATGTGGTTGTCGAGGACTTGAACCAACCGCGGCTTGCCGTAGATCTGCGCGACTTCCTTGACATGCAGTTTCCACCGCGTGAGTGGATCGTCAGGGGACTCATTCAGCAACGAGACACCTGCATGGTCCACGGATATCGAGGCATCGGCAAGACAAACTTCGTTCACGGTGTTGCCCTAGCCACCGCCTCCGGTGGTCCATTTCTCCGATACGAAACCCCCTCGCCCAAGGGCGTTCTCCTGGTTGACGGCGAGATGCCGCGTGAAGCATTGCAGGAGCGTCTCGCGTCAATGGTCGCGAGTATGGCCACAGAACCGACGGCGATATTCAGGCTCATAGCTGCGGACCTCCTTGACGACCCGTTGCCGAGTTTGGCGTCTCAGGAGGGACAGACCCTTGTCGAGCGCGAACTCGAGGACATCGACCTGATCATCTTCGACAACGTCTCCACCCTCTTCTCCAGCGGCGTTCGGGAAAACGATGCTGAGTCCTGGGACAAGGTTCAACCTTGGCTGCTTTCTCTCAGGAGACATGGCTACTCGGTGCTCCTCGTAGATCACGAGGGGAAAGGTGCCAATCGAGGCGCTCGAGGCACCAGCAAGAAAGAGGACGTTCTGAGCCAGGTCATTCAACTGAAGCGGTCCTCCGACTACACACCGGAGCTCGGTGCCCGGTTTGAAGTTCATCTCACAAAGGCACGTGGAGTGTACGGCGCCGAGGCCGAACCCTTCGAGGCCGAACTGACAACCGACCCTGACGGCAGGGCCGTTTGGGCCTGGAGGCCGTTAGAGGACGCCAAGAAGCGACAAGTGCTCGCTCTATATCGAGACGGCGTGACCAAGCAAAGAGACATAGCAGCCGAGACCGGACTCGGTCTTGGAACCGTGAACCGAAAAATCAAACAACTGCGCGAGGAGGGGGAGATCGACTAATTGTTCCACCGTTCCACCACCTATGTCGTCGAACAGTGGAACAGAACAAGAAGAGGTAACGAGATAACCCCGATGGAACACGAAACTATGGAACACGCCATGGAACACGCTGGAACACACCAGGCTGATAACTCGCTCAGAAGCCTTGCCCAGAAGCGACTTGCCGTATTGCGCGGCGTGGAACAAGAAGTGGAACAGCCGTGGAACATCGGTGAAAAAGAAGAATGTTCCACCGTTCAACGGAGTAGTGAATGGAACAGTGGAACAAGAGGTCGCTGTTCCACCTGCCAGCGGCTCGAGGGCCAGGGCGTATCCGTTCTCATCTGCACTTCTTGCGGTTACGCCAGGCCCGAGATGAGGGTCAGGATCGCACTCGATGATCTACGGCTGACCATTGACGAAGTCGTTGCCCGGTCCGGCCTCGACCTGGATGAGGCATATCGCCACCTTGGCCACTTGTACGACCTGGGCCAGATCGACACCGACATAGACGGGAGGTTCTGGCTGACCGATGGGTAGACCGAGAAAGAACTTGAAGCCCGACGACTACGAGCTACTCGAGCAGCTTGCCGGCTGGGGTGCATCGATCGCAACCATCGCGAAGAGGCTGGGCATCGGCTATCACACCCTGCGGGCAATCCTCAGCCGTGACGACAAGGCCAAGGCCGTGTTCGAGACCGGGCGCGGGCTGATGGAATCTCAAGTCAAGAGCGCCTTGCTTCGCGTAGCGCTCGACCCGAAACATCCCAAGCAAGTCACGGCGGCGATCGTCGTGCTCAAGATGTTCTACCAATACACCGACCAGCCGAAACAGAGTGTCCCAGAAAACAAGGTGGAGATCACGTTTCAGCTACCTGGGGCTCTCTCATCCGAAGAGTACAAGAAGCAAATCATAGACATCACACCGCAAAAAGCGCTCAAGGAGGCCGGGGTTGACGCTAGCTGATGTAGAGGCAACGGTTCAGAAGCTGAAGATCTCGCCGTTTCAGGAGCGAGTGCTGGCGGTGCCCGAGATCAATGATGTGTTTCTCGGTGGTGGCCGAGGTGGAGGCAAGTCCTACACCCTGGCCCTCCTAGCCATGCGCCACGCTGAACAGTACAAAGAAAAGGCGCGGATACTCTACCTGAGACAGAGCTTCCCCGGCGTTGCCGACTTCGTGATGATCACCCGCGAGCTCTTCGGCAAGGTCTACGGGACAGGAGCGACGTTCAATCAATCCTCGCATGTGTGGTCGCTACCCTCGGGTGCCTACTTCGAAATCAATCAACTCGAGGGAATTCACGACTATTCGAAGTTCCAGGGTCGATCATTCACCCTGCTACTAATCGATGAAGCTGGTCAGTGGCCGGACCCACAAGCTCTCGATCTCCTGCGCTCCAACCTTCGCGGGCCGGATGGAATGCCGGTGCGAGTCGTGATTGCAGCCAACCCCGGCGGGGTGGGTCATCACTGGGTCGCTCATCGCTACGTGTTCAAGAACACACCCTGGCAACCATTCCTCGAGGAAAAGTCTGGTCGCGAGTTTGTCTCTTGTCCCTCGACCTATCTCTCGAACCCGTTTCTTGACCAGGCCGGATACAAGGCGCAGATCGAAGCAGCAACGGCGACCGATCCCGAGCTGGGCCGTGCCTGGCTTGATGGCGACTGGGCGGTGGTTCGAGGGGCGTTCTTTGGCGCCGTGCTCGATGAGTCACGGGTAGCCGTGGATCCATGGCCAACCCCTGCGGAGAATCCGAAGTTCTGGACTTACGCGAACATGGGCAAGCTCCGCGGAGCCCAGCGGCAAACCTCCGGCTATTTCAGGTCCCAGCCGGACTTGAGGCAGTGGAGGTTCAAGCTCGCCTATGACCACGGCTCAGCAAAGCCCGCAGCGTGTCTTGTGATTGCCGAGAGTATGGACGCTGAGGGCCCTGACGGGCGTATGTACGTCAAGTCGTCTCGGGTGGTGATCGATGAGGTTGTGACCAATGTTCCAGGCTCTCTGAACGAAGGTCTTCAGTATCCGGTGCCTCGAATCGCCGATGAAATCCGGGAGATGTGCGCTCGCTGGGAGATCCATCCTAGTGGTGTGGCCGACGATGCGATCTTTGCCAAGCACGGCCATAGTTCGGGATCGATCGGCGACGAGTTTCGTCGATGCGGCGTCTACTTCCACGCCAGCGGGAACAAGGATCGGATCAGCGGCTGGGAGACCATGCGGCGAATGTTCTCCGACGCTGGCTCAACCGACTCACCCGGCTTATACATCACCAGAAACTGTGAGTACGGGTGGGCGACGCTTCCATATATCGAACGCGATCAGCGACGGGTCGAGGATGTCGACACCCGAGGACCTGATCATTGGATCGACGCTCTACGCTACGGCACAGTCTACAAACGCCGTGAAGCCACCAGCGTCAGATTCTCAGATTTGAGGTCTTCAAGATGGTAGCGAAGGCCCACAGACAACAAATACACAAAGGCGAGCCAGGCACGTGCCAACCAAGGCCGATCGCGATGCTCGTCGATAACAACACCGGGCCGTGCCCGGCACAGGAGCAAGAAATGGCTGTGAAGAAAAACAAGATTCAAGACGCCAAGAAAATCGAAGAGGAAAGCCACCGAGCAGGGATGAAAGGCGCAAGAGATTCAGGCATTCCGCGCACCCCGAGTGAGGTCGAGAATCCCGATGTCAAGGGCGACAAGGGCGTAGGTACTTTTCGGAATCCGGCGCGGCCAGGTAGCGGTTCGGGTGAATTCGACGCCTCGAAATTCGGCGTCACGGTGGACGAATAATGTCTGTCAACTATGACCGCTGGCTCGAACTCTCTGCGAGGATGTCGCACAGCAGAAATCCCTTTATGTTCTGGCCGAAAATTGACGGTCTCAAGGATCGCAAAACGGAGCCGGGTTGGAGCGAACTTGGGATGTCACATGAGGCCATTCGTCGGGTCGTCGAGGAGTTTCTCACTGAGTCAAATCGGATCAAGGCCAACGAGAACTTGTCGGATGTGGGCCGCGATCGGAAACTGAAAGAGGCGTACGAGACGGCCAAAAAGATAGCCAGCAAGCTGTCTGAAACCGTCCTTGCTCAAGGAAAGCAAACGGCTTTCGAGACTCAGACTGCAGCCGAGAACAAAGCCTTCGACACCCCGAAAGACCCATATCGAATCGCGCTCGAGATGGAATCGTTAAGGGCGCTGCGACAGTTGAACCTGCGAAAAAAAGGGCCGACGATGATCGAGCTCGAAGCAATGCCCCTTGAGGTCCGGCGAGCCGTTGCGTTGGCGCCAAGGCTGGCAAGCGGAGTGACTGAGTTCAACCACGAACATGTGAAACGGAGCTTCGCCGGTGAGAGCGGTGGATTCGAGCTTTCCGAGGCCAGCGCATTGTCTGACGCTGCCGCGAAGGTGAGCGAAGCCTTCGAGATGGCCGAGGTGACACTCGATCAAGCGGCCGGCCTCAAGCCGAGCCACCCACTTGCCGAGATGGGCAGGCAGGCTCTCTCGAGCCAGGGGATTGCCGAGGCCGAGCGTGAAGAGGTAATTCACGTCGTGGAGCCAGAGGTGGCAAATTAATTTTCGGGTGGGGCGGTTTCTTATTAACCAAACTCCGCGCACTTCGGTGCGTAGTCTTGCGTCGATTCGATCCCAGGCCGCTCCGCCCGTTTTGATTGCGTTGCTGCAGCGGCGCCGTGGCTGTCGGCGGGTCGCTCTGAGGGGCGGTAGAACCCTCTCAGGGTCCATCGGCGGCCGCTCGCAGTACTACCCCCAAAAACAAGGCTCTGACAGGCCGCACAAGGCACGATCTCGATGCGGGACGATGCCTAGCACTCGGGTTTTTCGGCCCGTTCAGGGTTAGGTGGCCGGCCCCCGCCAGAGTCTTTCTTGCGGCCCACGGGGGTGAGGGAGGATATGTTGTTCGTCTCTTACTTCCACTCCCAGCATTTATTGACAGCACTCCCGTCTGGAGCCACGTCATACTCGCCGGCCAAGCCGATGCCATTCAAATCGGCATACTTTGCCGACGCGGCGTGAGGGTGGAGCATCGTCCGAAACTTGGTCGTGCCTCCAGGCGGGGCGGCTTGCGCGGAGCCATGTCCGATGAGGTTGATGACATCTCCATCTTCAGTGGTCATGACTCCTTGGCCCGACCCGTAGATCGATCCGTCCGGTCTGGTCAGCGTCGTATACGTCCAAATAGTGGTCTCAGCCACGCCTCGGATTGTTCCTGTGAGCTGAAGGCATATTTCGATACTCGCGCCGGACGCATCTGCCGAAAGGACGCGAGTCCCGGTTACTTGGCCCGTCTCTTCCAAAATAAGATCACCTAATGCCATGGTCTGTTCTCCTTCTTGGGTTTCAAACTAGAACGCGGTGAACCGAGGATGTCTGATGGTCGATTTTTCCAGCAGAAAGCCTTATCCGGGATTTCCCAGATGACCGCCACTTCGTGACGCGACTCACCCATAGCGTTCTCCGGTTCTGACTTGTTCAGCGTCTCGCAAGACCCGTATCCTACTGGTCCAGTAGGCCTCCAGGCTACCAGCAGTCAAGATCCATCTGGGAAATCCGAGCTTAGAGAAGATTTCCGCCGACCGCTACAGAGAGCGCCGTAATCCGCATTATGGGGCTCTTGCTATCGGTCTTTTCGGAGGCGCTTCAACCACTCGGCAATAGGGTGAACGCTGCCCCCCAACGCGAGGCACGCGAGCAAGAACAAGAGCCCCTTCCAGCCAGCCCCTAAGAAAAGTACGACGAAAAAGACACCCGCGAAGCCAAACCACAAAATACATCCCAACCAAAACCCATCTTCAGCAAAGCGACGACCGCCCCTTCTTCTAAACATTGGCCAATGGCCAGTGTACTACCGCTCGGCAGCCGGTCCCTTTTCGCACCCCCAAATCGAAAAAGGTCACTCTGCCCGAGCGCGTATTTTTTCGCGTTCTAACGCACCCGTTCACGCCCTGGTGACACTGGCTCACCGTGGCGCGTAACGGCCTTACGTCAGGGCGTAAGAGGCCGAAATGGCGATATTTGACAGGGGTTGCAGCCTGGCTATTCTTGTATTGAAAGGGGCAAGAAATGACCGAAACCCAAGCAACCTACACCGAACCAGAATTCGAAGCCCTCGAGCAGGCAACCCGGCAGCAACGGGCCGAGCACGCCATCTCAAAGGCTCGTGGTAAGATCCCTGCCACACCTTTCTGAAAGGAGTCCATCATGAAGCGCAGCGGCGTGGTAGTGAGCGCTAGTGCAGTTGTGGGTCTTGTGATCGGCCTGCTAGGAGGATCAACGTTGACGGCTCAAGATCCGTTGAAGAGCGGAACCATTCTGAAGCGAACCGAGCTGGCAGTAGCCGAAGGACTAGAGGCGATACTGGTGCTCCGCGACGTTCCAGCAGGGGCCGAGAGCGGTCGCCACACCCAATCGGGCAACGAGATCGTCTATATCCTAGAAGGCTCCGTGGTGGTACAGGTGGAGGGGAAGGACGACCAGACTGTCGCCACCGGGGAGGCATTTACAACCAGCAAGGGGGAAGTGCACAACGTGAAAAACAGCAGTGACAGCGAGCCCGTTCAAGTGCTGGCCTTTTACATCGCCAAGAAGGGTGCTTCGCTGGAGGACCTGGCCGTACCAGCCCAGTAGTATCGGTGCCCTGGCCCCTGACCCTACATATCGACCAACCGCAGCCGTCGTCGGGGGAGCGAATGCTACTGAGTGCTCGACCAGACCGTGGTGTCGCCGGACTCGAAGCCGTCGGCGAAGATCGGGTTCTCAAATCGTTGGCCGAACACACCATTCAGGCTGCCATCCTGTTCTGCTAAGTTGTAGCCTGCGATCCCGGAGTCGGACCATACGACAACAAAACGACCCATCCCATCGCCGGCTATCTTCGGCTGATCCTGAGTGAGGGGCGTATACGAATTTACCAAGAACTCGGAGCCGACCTTGTTTCCGTCGGTGTCGAATTGCTGGGCTGCAATCGCGTTCCAGCCATCAACATCGCCAGGCGTTTTCGATGTCTCCCAGACGACCATGAAGCTACCATCCTCTTCGACAGAGACCTGCGGGAAGTCCTCTAATGCCTGTGTCGTGGTGTTGACCTGAAACTCGCCTCCTATAGGGCTTCCATCAGACGCGTATCGCTGCGCCTGAATCGCGGAGAGTGACGAATCATCGGGGGGAGTTGACTTCTGGCTGTGCCACACAACGACGAAGTTGCCCTCTGAATCCATATCGACGTCTGAATGCCATTGTCTGAACGTGGAGAATGTGTTGACTTGGAACTCCTGGCCAATCATGGTCCCTTCGCTGTCGAACCGCTGCGCTTTGACGTTGTAGTGGAGGAATTGGATGTCATCGCTCTCCCAGACCACAACGAAATCTCCATCGTTGTCTACAGCGACTGAAGGAAATGCTTGGGTGTTATTGGTGGAGGTGGTCACCTCGAACTCGGCGCCAATCGGCATACCGTCGGGTTGGAATCGTAGGCCCATCACGTCTCCGAAAGGGGGACCGCCGTGCGCAATGACAAAATCGCCATTAGGCTGAACAGCTACGTCCAGCCTATCCATAGATAGACCTGGAGCTATCAGAAACTCTCCACCGATAGGAACAAACGACGCATCGTATCGTCGACCCATAATGCCAGACCAGACGGCAAGCAAGTTGCCTGCTGCATCGTGACCTACGAGGGGAAACTGCTGAGAACCAAATGTCGTGATGTTGACCTGAAACTCGGATCCAATGCGGCCACCGGTGGCATCGAATCGTTGTCCGCGGACACCGGAGAAACTACCGTCCTGTCCGGTAAGACCCGGCTCATTGGAACCATCGGTCCACATCACGACAAAGCTTCCATCCGGTGTCATGCTGACATCGTGGCGCCACTGCCGACCAAAGGTGAAGGAATTGACGACAAACTCATCTCCCGCCGGCACGACAGGCTGAGCTGGGAGCGGCTGCGGAGAGCCTAACAGCCCGATGATTCCGAGCACGCAAAGTAAGCACACCGAAAACTCTATTCTGGTCATCGCCTTCTCCCATTCCTGCATCTGAACCTAGAGGCGTTTGCGGCAGGACTCCCTCCTACTGCAAACTTCAAACTGCCTGGTCTATTTGCCAAGCGAAGTGTATACGAAAAGAGGCGCGGATAGACGAGTCGCACTGGACCTACGAAGATCTGGTCAGGCTCGGCTCAGTTCATCGATGACTGCATCCCGGGCAGCTCCTCGCTCACCCCGTCACACTCCAGCAGCCGCCTAGCAAACCGCTCGAGCTTCTCAGCTTCCCTACGCTCCTGCTCGCGCTGCAGCGAGCCGTCCTGGCGGCCAGCACAGACCACATGGGGAGTGACCGTGCGAGTGCGGCCCGTGGCGCTCAAGACGGCTCTAGTGGCTAGTCTACTCCTCGTCGAGGCGCTTGAGCCTACGCTCGAGCGAACTCTGCTCTTCTATCAGCCGTTCGAGACGCTCGTAGTCGCGCT
>CAXMQZ010000147.1:0-33944 GCA_964195975.1 uncultured Polyangiaceae bacterium
ATCTCGATTTCCGCCTGCCGCAGCTTCACAATAATCTGCTCCGTCGAGTACCGCTTTGCGCCCATCTCGGGCCTCCTTTCGCCGATTCACAGGAGCCGAAAACTAACACTCCACGTGGATCAGATTTTGGAGGCTCGACCACCCGTGTGTGGGTGGTGTTAACACACTGTCAACACTACACTTGCGGCCTATGTGTAGCCAATTGCGCGTTTTAGACTACTCTAAAAATAGGGATGTGCCGCTGATTTCCTTTCACCAGGTCAGGCCAGGCGAGGCCTGGCGCTCGTCTAGGGTGCGGGCGAGCTTCGGATTGATTCCCAGGCGCAGGACACGAAGCGACCATCGTGGGACAGAGACAGGTCAATCGGAAGGGGCGCTCCCTTCCGGTGCGCCAGGGGGATGCGATCCGTCGAGACGATCTCGACTTCGCTTGGCGAG
Source organism: uncultured Polyangiaceae bacterium (assembly GCA_964195975.1). GTDB lineage: Bacteria > Acidobacteriota > Thermoanaerobaculia > Multivoradales > JAHEKO01 > CAXMQZ01. The sequence continues at coordinate 439 of CAXMQZ010000147.1, forward strand.
AGGTCCAGGAAAGCGCCCAAAGCAGACTGGGCCAGCCTCCTCACCCATTCGCTGGAGTGTCGCTTCTCACCGCCCGGATCGGCTGAGGAATCGCCGTCGATCCGGAAGTCGGGCTTCTCGCCGGTCTGGCTCGCCAGGGCGTGCACCCAGTCGTCGGTGCGATCGAGCCACACGTCGAAGCGACCCAGTCGGTGGGTCACTTCAGCCCACTCGCCGCTCAGGTGGACCTCGAAATCTCGGGGAAAGAAACGGACTTGGCCGTCGAGCTTGCGGCAAGCCTTGAAAGCGCTCTCCTTGGCCGCCCACAGCGTCCAACGCGTCAGGTGGACCAGGGTCGAGGTCGCGAGCAGGGCATTTTCTCTCGACGAGAAGACCCGGATGTCAAAGCGAGGGTGGATCGCATCGGGCTGGCACAGGGGGTGCCGAATGTCGACGACGTCGTTACCGACTGGCAAAGTACTTCTCTTCCATCCGCGCCAGCTTGGCCACGATCTGCTGGGCTAAATCCCGCGACCGCCGCATTCCCTGGTGCAGCGACTCGGGCTGGAAGAACTCGAAGTCGACGTGAAAAGAATCACCCATCGCGGGAAACGTCGACCATGTTCGCTGCCGATCGCCGCGAAGATAGACGCAGAGCGCCTTGCAATCCTCGACGGCGTTTATGATGCGGCCGGTGCCGTGGACGGCGGAATCCGGCTGTACGCGCCCGGTTCGGCTCCGTGTCCCCTCGGCGAAGATCAATGCGGTGTCGCCGCGAGAGAGCACGTGTTGCACTCGCTTGAGCACTCCCGATACCTGCTGGCGCGGGCCGCCGCGCACGATGGGGATGCACTTTGTGACCCAGGCAGCAAAGCGGCTGAACCAGATCGATGCGAAGTTGTTGTACTCGGGAAGATTCCACGGCATCCGACGGTAGTGAAAGATGTACCACCAGGATCCTCCGAGCGCCCACGTGAGGATCACCGAGTCTGCCATGGTGAGGTGGTTGGCGCAGATCAGAACCGGTCCGTCGCTCTCCTTCATCAGGGCCCGGAAGCGTGTCCTGAGCTCAGCCGCGTTCTTGATGTGATAGCGCATCAAGACGCGCAGTGTGAAGACGATCGGTGGAATCCAGAGAATGGCCGAGAATCGACCGACCTCGCGTTGGAGGGTCAGCGCGGCTCGAGTTCGGAAGGGAAGTGCGGACATCGCTTTTCTTCTAGGAGACTCTTTTTGCGATCAACTGCACGGCGTCGCCCACCGTGTTCACTGCGTCTGCATCCTCATCCTCTACTTCGATCTGGAAGGCGTCCTCGAAATCGAGGATGATGTCGACCAATCGAGCCGAGTTTACCTTGAGGTCCTCGAGGATGTTGGTGTCGTCGTTCACAGCATCGAGGGCTTCCTGGTTCTTGACGAACGGTCGAATGATCACGACCACCTTGGCGAAAATCTCTTCTCTCGTCATGGCTTGTTCCTATCTTGCAAAATGCTAATCATCCCAGCGGCGGAAGATCACACATGTATTTACGTCCCCGAAGCCAAAGCCGGCCTTGATGATCGTCTTCAGCTCAGGCATTTCTCGCACAGTGTGGGGGATCGAGCCGGCGTAGGCCTCGATCTCCGGATGCACATCTTCGCAGTTTAGGGACGGATGAACAAATCCGCCCGTCAGCATAAGAATACAGGCGACCGATTCCATGCCCCCGGCGGCGCCGAGTCCGTGGCCGATCATCGACTTGGTAGAGGTGATTGGCGGGAAGCTCTCGGGCGAGCGTTTCAGGGCCCTGGCCCATGAGTCGACCTCCCGTGGGTCCGCCCCGGTCGCGGTCAGATGTCCGTTGATCGCGTCGATGTCCGCGGGATCGACTCCCGCTTCATCGAGCGCGTCGCGGATACATCGCTGTACGCCGATCGGGTTCGGAGCGGTCATGCTTCCGCCGCTGCGGTGTCCACCGCAGTTTATGGCTCCACCGAGCAACTCGGCGTGGATTCGGGCCCCCCGGGCCTGGGCGCTCTCGAGACTCTCCAGATGCAAGACCCCGGCGCCGCTTCCCGGCACGAACCCTCCCGCCGAGGCACTCATGGGTCGAGAGGCCCTCTCGGGCTCGTCGTTGTGTCCGTGGCTGAGCACTCGCATGGAGTCGAAGCCGCTCCAGATGTAGTGGCTGGATCCCTCGGTGCCACCGCAGAGCATGCGCTTCGCCCGTCCTGAACGGATGCGGTAGTAGCCCTCGATGATCGCTTCGGTTCCGGTGCTGCAGGCGCTCGAGTTGGCGGTTACCTGGTTGCCAAGGGCCAGGAGGCCGGCGATGCGGGCGGAGACTCCGCTGGACATGATCTGTTCCACCATCGTGCTTCCGAGACGCCGGACGCGGCCTGCATCGACCAAGGGGACGACCCTCTCGCCTACGGTGTCGAGTCCCCCGACACCGGTCCCGACAATGGCGCCTACGTCCCAGTCGAGGGCGGAGTCGTCCTGAGGGTCGGGCCGCTCGTAACCGGCGTCTGTCCACGCGTCGACCGCCGCAATGCAACCGAAGCGGTGGCTGGAGTTCATCGCCCGCAACTCGTCGGCTTCGAAGTACTGCTCGGCCAATTCGTCCACGCCTTGTGGAACACCGGCCACCTGGCAGCCGAACTTGAGCTCCGTCAGCAGGGGAATGTGGCGAATGCCCGAGATACCCTCTCGGATTGCCTGCTCAAAGACCTTCGTGCCGTTGGCGTTGGGTGCCACGATGCCCATGCCAGTCACGACTACACGACCGCTTTCGCTCACCTCTTCACCCCCATTCCCGAGATCGTGGCCGCGCAGACAAGGGTGTCGTCCGCGAGGACCATGGTGGCCTCTGAGCGAAGTTTGTTGCGCCGCCAGAACACTTTCCTGGCCGAGATGGTCACCTCGGTGTCCGGTGGTACGACGCCTGAAAACTCGACCTCGGCGTCGACGAAGAGGGTGACCGTTCGCTCGAGCTCCTCCCTGGAGTGGTCGAGGGCGAAGAGGTAGATTCCCAGGGCCACGACTCCCACTTGAGCCACGGCCTCCAGGAGGATGACACCAGGTGTGACCGGATTGCCGGGGAAATGGCCGCGGTAAAAGTCGGCGTCCGGTCGAAAGCGATAGGTCGCAACGATGTGCTCTTCGTCCATCTCGAGGATGCGATCGACGAAGCGGAAAGGCTCCTGCTGGGGGAGCATCTCAAGAACTTGATCCGGAGTCAGTGAGCCGAGAACCCCCGCCGGGATCATGACTCGCCCATCCTTCCGCCCCGCGAGTTTTGCGAGCGAAGTGGATAGTCGGGATAGTCGATGTCGCGAAACACCCCAACTTTGGCCCGCTTGATCTCGTAGATCGGCTCGTCGTCGACGTAGACGGTGGCGTCGCCAATGACTATGGCCGAGCCGGAGTTCGGCAGGTCCTGGTAGCGAACGACGTCGATCTCGTAGCGAACGACGCGGTCGTGGGGCCGAATCTGTCCGGCGAACTCGATCTCCCCACAGCCGAGCGCCCGGCCCGAACCGAGGGCTCCCCGCCAGGCGCAGTATAGGCCGAGAAGCTGCCAGACGCCGTCGACGCCGAGGCATCCGGGCTGAACCGGGTCTCCGAGAAAGTGGCACTGAAAGAACCAGTCGTCGACGCGAATGTCGCGCTCAGCGACGATTCGTCCCCGCGCCCGTCGGGCGGAGAATTCGTCGATGCGGTCGACCATGAGCATCGGTGGCAGCGGCAATCGAGCGTTGTACTCCGGTGGGGCGTCGTCGAAGAGTGATCCGTGGGCGAGTGCCAACACCTCCTCGTGAGCGAAGCTCGACCGGGCGCGAAATTCGTCGTAGGTCAAGCTCGGTCTCCGAAACGCAGGAGGTAGCTCGACCACGAGAGCCCAGAGCCAACGCCGATCATTGCGATGTCGTCCCCGTCCTGCCATCGGTCCCAGTTCATGGAGACGACCGAGGGTGCGCCGGCGGCTCCGGTGTTGCCGAACTCGACTACGTTCGAGTGATGGTGGGCATCGTCGATTCCGCACCGTTGGCAGACTGCCTCGAGCATCCGCAGATTGGCCTGATGGCCGATGAAGTGAAAATCGTCAGCTGCATCAGGGAATTCCTTCTTCAGGCCGTTCAGGCAGCGAATGGTCTTCTTGATCGCGAACATCTGGACCGTCCGGCCCTCCTGGTCGAAGTGGCCGAAGAGCGGTACGGCGACCTTGTCCCGCCCGGCCGGGCTCGAAGCCATGGTATTGCCGAGGATGTGGGCGCGTCCGGGCAGGCGAGTCGAGAGCACCGCAGCGGTGGTGCAATCTCCCCACAGCACCGAAGCCGATCGGTCGGAGTAGTCGACCGTGGTCGTGAGGCTCTCTGGGGTCACCAGCAGGATGAGCTCCGGAAGGCCCTCCGGACGCATCATGGAGAGCATGTAGAGAGCCGCCCACATGCTCGTGCAGGCCGAGTTGATATCGAACGACGGAACCTCCAGATCGAGGGCATCGGCGATGGCGCAGGCGTCGGCCGGAGAGGACATCTCGGGTCGGCTGGAACCGGCAATGACCAGGCCGATCTGATCCTTGTCGATTCCGGCTCGCCGAAGGGCCATTTCGGCCGCCCTCTTGCCTGTGTCGGCGTGGGAGTAGAGAGCCGCCTCGAGCGCCATCGATGGATCCGAGTTTCGTGTGTCGCGAATGTAGTCCAGGGGCAGCACGGTGCGTCGGGATTCGATTCCCACCCGCTCCAGGATCCACTTCTGGTTGGTGCCGATGTCGAGCTCTTCCAGGAACGGATTGGTGATCTCGGCCTCGGAATGGAAATGACCCAGACCGTGCAGGAAGAGGCTCATCGCGAGGCACCTGAGATCCGCTCGCCGCCGTCGACTCGGATGATCTCGCCGTTGATCCAGCCGGCCTCCGGAAGGCAGAGCAGGTAGATTACATTGGCGACGTCCTGGGGAGTGGTCAAGCGCCGGAAGGGATTGCGGATTCGGGCCTGTGCCTTGAGGTGGGCGCTGCCCGGGATCATGCGGAGAGCGTTCGTATCGGTCACCCCCGCCTGCACGATATTGGAGCGAATTCCGTAGGGAGCCATCTCCACCGCGATGGAGCGCGAGACCGATTCGAGCGCGACCTTGGCCGCGGCTACTGCGGCGTAGCCTTTCCAGGCGACGGCGTTGCCCTCGCTGGTGAGGCCGAGCACCCGGGCATCGGAAGCAAAGAGGTCCCGCTTGAAGAGCTCCTGCGTCCAGCCGAGCAGGCTCGTACCCATGGCGTGCACCGTGAGAGCCATGTCCTCTTCCTCCAAGAAGAGGTCCGCCGCGTATTGCGGTGCGGTGGTCAGACCTGAAACGGCATCGCATCCCGCCTCGAAGAGTCGGTCGACAGTCTCCGTCAGGACACTCTCTTCGATTCCAAGAGCCTCCGCGAGCTGGGCGCGAGCCCCTTCATTCTTGGGTGCCTCGGGGCCGATCAGCTTGAGGTTGCCGAAAGCGATGGAGTGAAGCAGGACCCTCACGCGACCCTGCGATGTGCCCTGTGAGGAAAGGGTCTCGGAAAGGGCATCCAGGATCTCGCTTTGGACCGTGGCGTCGAGGGCATCCCGGTTGAAGGTCAGCAAGGAAACACCCCGCTCCCGAATCCGCTCGAACTCCGGCTCGATCTTGCGCATCGCTCCCCGTCGATCGCGGTGGACGATGCAGAGGTTGAGCCCGTGCTTGGCGAGCTTGTGAGCGGTGGCCAGCCCAAAGCCGCTGGAACCGCCCAAGATCAGAGCCCATTCATCGGCGCTAAAGCGTGTCGTAGAGGTGTTCAACCAGTTCCCTTGTCGGTTGATCGCGAAAAGAGGCCACTGTGGATGGCATCGCGTGGAGCTTGATGCCCGATTCAGCTGCTCCTGTAAATATGGTTCCGAGGATACCAAAGGAATTGGCAGGAGGTGAACCAAGCATGTTTGATCTGTGGAGCATCTCACCGCGCCAGTAGGCGGTAGGACGTTTCCATCATGCCGGAATCCCACGGATTGTTTGGTGCCTGTCCTGGGCTCCTCTCGGTCTGATGATCGCCGGCTCCACGGCTCAGCCTGCTCGAGGAGTCAGTCCTCCTTCAAGCTCTGTAGGCTTTTTCGCCAACGATCCAAACAACTACGACTATGGTTTGCAGCTCGAGATTCCCTCTGGCTTCGGCGATGGAGAGGTCGCCGGCGCTGGCGGTCACTGGGCTGCGAGCTTCCGGTACAGGGGAACTCTCTCGCAGGTTGCGAGAGTGAGAATGGGGCTCTACAAGGTGTCCGACGGGGCTAGATAGGGCAGTGTCGCCGGTCGGACTTGCCGCGGCGCTCGGGCTCGGCTCGCCGATCCTTGCTGCTGCGGCGATCGACCTTGACCGGGATGCTCACTTTTCGGCGATCGGCTTTGCGACGATCGTTACTCATACGGCGATCTCCGCCACCGCGGCGATCTTCCCCGTCCCGCTCTCGAGTTGAGTCAGGCATGACATCCAATAGAGTACGGATCGGCACCCTTTGGCGCAGTGGAAGGGATCACATTACCCTCGAGAGGCTCACAAACAGTGCGGACTAGGTCTTGTTGTGGAAGATGGGTCGAATGGTCAGATCATCAGTGCCGTCGGGCCGAATGCTCACTTCTCGAACTTCCTGGCCGTTGACGAGCCAGTGTGAAAAGTCTGCCAGGTCGTGCTCGGGTATTTCGACCTCGATCGGAAGTGTCTCGTAGTACCAACCTCTATAGTCGGACGTCATCGGACTCCCGTCGATCTCGAGGCTCCGCCCGTCCGGAACCTTCACCGAGACCTCGATGGCAGCTCCACCGCCAAGTCGAGAGCCAAGCCGGTTGCGGACGATGGGTTCACGCAGTTCGAGGTAGAGGCGTATGCGCTCGATCGAGCGCAGATCGGAGATCCCGAGCAGCCGACCGACCTCGTCGTAGTGATCGAGTCGACCCGCAACAAACTCCCGTGTGACTCGATGATTCATGATTTCGGTGTATGTTTCCAAAAGCTGCCGACGGTACCCGGGATGTCTTGTAGTGAGTGTTCGAAGAAGCTGTGAACGGGGGTCGCGGTGAAAGCGGGTGACGATCTCGTCGTAGATATCGACTTCCCAGGGTCTCTCCCGGCTCCGCTTCCCGGCCGACATGAAGCTGTTGTCCATGTCCCAGTTGATCCAGAACCATTTCGCATCGGTTTTGAAGTCATCGTGGATCAGAGGACCCTGGAAGTAATCTGTGGTGCCGCAAATGATCATCGAGAGAAACCAGCGAGACAGGTTGTCGAGATCGACCTGCGAGTTGATCTCGCTCAGAGTGTGCTCGTTTGCCGATCGGACGAACGCCAGAAACGCCCTGTAGGAGGCAAGATCGCCCGATTGGAAGCGGGTTGTCCTTCGATCGAGTTTCGAGCGCACAAGGGTGAATTGGCCATGACCGTAGGTTGCTTCGACATACTTGTCGTCGAGGTACTCGGTAAGAACGTAGGGGCCGCGCGACTTCCCGTTGATTACCAGAACTACGGGTTTTGTCATCGGCGTGAGCGCACCGGCCTGTCGTGCGATGTCGTAGGCCATGGGACTTACCAAGTGCCATTCAACGCCGAAGTTGTCCAGGCTTTGGTCGATGCGAACGACAATCCGTTGAAGCGGATCGATTTGCTCATCTGCGATCAGGCGAGGCGGGAACTTCTCGGCACCATAAGTGCCCCGAAGATAGAGACGAAAACTCTTGGCGTTGGGATCAGATCGGCTGCGGCCTCCGTGAGGGCGGATTCCAGCTCCCGAGCCAAAGACTAGACGCCCGCTGTCGAAATATGAGACATAGGCACTCCTCTCGGCCGCTCGTCCCCTCGCGTGAGGCCGATTCAGCAGTGATCGGCGGTCCCGCTTATCGAGATAAATCGACAGGATCGGAGCGCCTGAATCTCGCAGCTCTGTTGGTACCAGTTTCGTGCTTGGTAGGACCTGGGGATCGCTCGGGCCTACACCCCAAAAAGCAATGGTCTTGCGAGAGCTGTTTGGGCCTTGGGTGACCAGCCTTGCAGACTCGGGGACCTGCTTCGTCGATTCGGAGTGCAGCACACCCATTCTGCTTAGCAGTCGGACGGTCCGATTCCCGGGAAATGAGCTCCGGTGTGCATAACGCGCTTGCAGAGCCTCGCGGATTGGCTGAAAGGTGACACTTTGTTCGAACCATGCTCCAACGGCTAGAAGCATGAGGGTGCCCAGGAGAGCGGTCCAGCCACCGGACCCTTTCCGGCTTTTCCGGTTGGTTTTCATCCTCAGCCGGACCCGTGACGCTCGTAGGTAAGCGTCACGTAGTCTGCCGGCACGACCTCTCCTATCTGTTGCTGAAACTCGGCGGCTGCGTCCGCCTCGAGACGTCTAAAGCTGTAGGTCAGGACCATCTCATCCATGTTTTGGGAGATGCTTTCGATCCGACCGCGCGGTGCCGACCTTTTCAGTAGGGCCAGAAGATCGTCCTTTTTTGCTGCGTAGTCCGTTTTTGGCATCGAAATCGACACAAGACCCGACTTGGATGAGCCGCGAAGTAGACCCGGCAGAAGCTCCTGGATCAGCAGCGCAACTAGCGCGAGGAACAGAATCACCCCCAAAAACCTGAAATTGAACGTGGCGCAGGCCAAGGAGGTAGCGATTACCACCATCAGAAAGCCAATCTCTTCGGGCTCTTTGATCGGTGTCCTGAATCTGACAATCGAAAGGGCTCCAAGAAGCCCGAGAGAAAGAGGAAGCGAGAATTGGATGCAGACAAAAATGGCCGTGATTGCGAGGCTGAGCAGGGGAAAGGCACGTTGGATTTGGCTTCCCGTTTCTCTCAGGCTGTAAAACCTGCGGTACATGAGAGAAACAATGAGCCCAGACGCCAGAGAAACACTGAGCACGATGAGAAAGGGGATGACCCCGATAGCCTCGATACCCGTACTCTTCAGGGTTTGGAGGGGTTCGAGAAAAGACGAGAGTTGTTGATCCATATCGGAGTCGATTCCTTAGTCTATTGATGGGTAGGTGAGGTTCGGTTTCAAAACAGGGTCAGTAACGCGCTCCGACCGAGGCCTCGAAGCAAGCCGCGAATTTAGAAAAGGATCCCCGGTGACAGGAGAGCTTGGGCAGGAGGCGGAGCGACGCCGGAAGTTTCCGCGTTGGGCCCTTCACTTCGACAACCGCCTGTTTCAATGCCTTTGCCGTCCAGGGCAGCGCAAACTGAGGATTTCCCCTCACCACGGAAATATTGGTATCTAGCGATATTCGAGTCTCGGAGCACGGATCTATGTAGCGCCGACGGTGATAGCTCACGAGCAATAGTGGAAGCAAAGGCTGATGCATCAGCACGCCTTCGGAGCGGAGCTGTCTAGGGATTTCCTGAAGGCTCGAACGAGTCAGTTCTTGCCGCTCTATCCAGGAGCTGTGGATCTTGGTGATTCGCCGAATCTTGTCGCGGCGGGTGCCGATACGAAACTTGGCTTCGGCGAAGACTCGGTCCTCACCGAAGTCTCCATTTGGATCTCGATACCAACGAGCTCGGACTTTTGTCTTCAGATAGTCGCTGTTGATCTTTTCCTTCATGTATTCCAGCTCAGGAGTGTCGAAGTAGATCGATGACACGACTCCAACGGGATGGACAGGGTCGGGTCGGTAGTGCCGATCGAGAAAAGACTCGACATCGCGGGCAAAGGCTGATCCGAAGACGAACTTCAACTCATGCCCAAAAGACTTGATCTCTTTGGCAGTGAACATTGATCGAGAATCTGTGCGCCTGCGGGCCTCTCTGGAGGTCCTTGGGTCAGAGAGGGATCATACAGCAGTCTAGAAAGAGATCCCGCGCCAAAGATCGGCGGCAAGATCTCAGGAGGTATCGTCCACAGTGAGACGCAGCTCAGGTTTGTCGGATAGAAAAGCCGGCATTGAGAGGCCCCATTTCCAGAGTCGGTAGCTCAGGCTGGTGCGTAGACACCCTATTCCGTAGACCATCGACCTGCCAATGCTGATCGAGCTGGCCTCGGGAAAATATCGCGTCGGGCAAGAGATTTCACCGATCTTGAAGTTGCGCGACACGATCTGGGTCAGAACTTGATTGTCAAAGACAAAGTCGTCCGAGTTGGCCAGCAGCGGGAGCTCGGTCAGGACCTGGCGCGAAAATGCTCGGTAACCGGTATGAAATTCGGAGAGCTTTGTACCCATGATGAGATTCTGTAAAGCGGTTAGAAGGCGATTGGAGATGTACTTGTAGGCCGGCATGCCACCATCGCGAGCGGTATTACCCAGAATTCTCGAGCCGATTACCACGTCGTAGACCCCAGATGCGATCATCCCAGCCATGGGTGTTACCAATCTCGGGTCGTATTGGTAGTCGGGATGGAGCATGACGACGATGTCGGCATCGACTCGCAGTGCTTCGAGATAACAAGTTTTTTGGTTGGCTCCGTAGCCGCGGTTACGGCTGTGAACAAAGGTCCGAATCCCCAGCTCTTTGGCGGCCTGAAGAGTATCGTCGTCACTCGCATCGTCGACCAGAATGACATCGTCGACGATGTTGCGAGGAATCTCGTTCGCAGTCCGCGCGAGAGTCTTTCGGGCCCGGTAGGCTGGCAAGACGACGATGACTTTCCGATTGTTGAGCATGGGGTGCCCCATTCTATGAGGCTTGGCGTCGACTCGGGCGATCCGCCTGATCACGCGCCTCGCCAGGGCTTCCTGGCGAACCCTTGACGTGACCCTTGACGTGACCCTGGGAGTGACCCTGGGCAATGACCCTTGACTTAGGCTGTCGCCGCCGCCAGGATCGCTATCTGCTGCGGCAATTCTTGTTGCGTCAGGCTTCGCAGCTCCACTGTGTATGAGCATGAAGAAGAGTCTGTCCATACTCGCTATCGGATTTCTGGCTGTCCAGCTTGCTGGTGCCTCGGAAGCTGCCGGGGCTACTACCAGGCCTACCAAGGAAGCTGCCGGAAAAGATGACCGTGCTGTTTTTGCAAGTCTTGTGAAGTCGTTGGAGGAGGTGAAGATTCTCACCCACTCGAAAGACGAGTACCTTCAGGCTGCGCGGTCCTACAAGGATTTGTTGGCGAGGCTCGACGAGATTGATCGCGAGGAGTTGGGAGCAGATGACGGACTCGATGCGGGCCTGCTCGAAGCCCATCTCCGGACCCGGCTGTACGAAATCGAGGAGTTACGGCTCTTCGAGGTCATACCGGTCACGTACCTCGCGCTATCTACGACCAACAGTCTTTTTGTTCGACCCTGCGCACAACCCGACAAAGTAGTGGGCGAGGCGCGCGATGAGCTCGAGAGATTGCCCGAGATTCTCGAAAACGCGCGAGTCAATCTCACCCGACCCGCCCGTACCTGGACTGAGAACGCCATTTACACCAGCTACTACGCCCAGCTGATGCTCGGAGAGATGCTGGGGAGCGTCTGCGTCGACGAACCGGAGCTCGAGGGCGAGTTCTTGGAAGCTGGATCCAGGGCGAACAAGGCCGTCGGCCGTTTCTCGGATTGGCTAGAGACGGAGCTGTTGGAACGCTCGACGAGAACGGCGAGTTGGCGGCCCGAGGAGGTGGAGTTCTATCAGTTCGTACACGAAGGTCTAGATGGATACGGCGTCGACGAGATGCTTCGAATAGCTGCTGAAGAAGAGACCGAGACGCTCGCCCAAATGGAGTCGCTGGCTCTGAGGATTCACCCCTCTGGCGAGCTGGCGACGGTCTGGCAGGTGATGAAGCAAGAGGCTCCTCCCTGGCCCGAAGTCCTGCCAATGGCGGAGCGGTATGTGGCGTTGGCGGACCAATGGCTGCGAGGTCCCGGCTCTCATGTTGTCGAGATTCCAGAGGCCTTCGACTACGGCGTTCAGATCACCGCCCCGATGGGGCGACGCATTCTCTCGTTCGGAGGTGCCTCCTACGGCCCGACCCTGGCTGGGCGAATCTCGGGTTACTACGTTGTGACACCGCTAGAGGACCGGCTGACCGAGGAAGAAAAGCTCAGTCGTATCAAGGCCTACAACCCTTACTGGACCCACGTGATTTCCTACCACGAATGGATTGGTCACAACGTGCAAAGAGCGATCGCCCTGGAGCATGTCGGCAGCCCGATGCGTCAAAGATACCGCTCGATCTATCTCAGCCAGGCTTGGTCGTTCTATTTGGAGAAACTGCTCGAGGATGAGGGGTATTACGAGGCCGTGCTGCCATATGCCGAAGCGCTCAAAACCCGAATGGCCAGACTCCAGATGCGCATGTGGCGCATCCAGCGTATTCTCACCAAGCTGCGCATGGCAAAAGGGCAGATGAGCTTCGACGAAGCGGTCGCAGCCTATGTCGAGAAGATCGGCATGGAGGCGACAAACGCCTTTATCGAAGTACAGCGTGACTCGCAGAGTCCATCCCCGCCGGGTCGCGAGATCATCGGCGAAAGGATTATCCTGGAGATGAGGGACGAGTACCAAAGGCGCTTTGGCGAGCACTACAGCATGAAAGCATTTCATGAGGCTTTGCTGAGCTACGGGGAGCTACCTCTTCCCACAATCCAACGTCTTATGTTTGGTGGCCAGAACTGAGATGGCTCGAACATCGGTGTACGAGCCTTCTGGTGCTGGTAGCGGTGTCGGCTCTTTCGGGTGCGTTCGCCTGCTCGAATCAGCCCGAAACGCCCAACATCATTCTTATTTCGATCGATAGCTTGCGACCAGACCGGCTGGGAATCTACGGGCACCAGCGAGATACCAGCCCCAACATCGATCAGTTCGCTTCGCAATCGGTAGTTTTCGACAATGCTTTTGCTACTACGAGTTGGACGCTGCCTTCCCACGTTTCGATGCTCACCGGTCTCTACCCTGAGGTACATGGCGTCACCAAGGGTAAACAGCGGATTGGCCAGAACGCGGTTCTCTGCTCTGAGCAGCTACAGACGCTCGGATATCAGACTTTGGCGGTGGTGGCAGGACCCTATTTGCGGTCCAGATTTGGGTTCAACCAGGGATGGGACGACTACGACGACTACACCATCAAGGTTCGGGGGAAGCGGGCCACAGTAGCTGGGCCTGTGACGCCCAGGCAGCACCGCAGAATTGTCGACATGCTCGACAGTAGAGATGGCCGACCGTTTTTCCTCTTTTTGCACTACTGGGACGTCCACTACGACTACGATCCGCCCCCACCCTGGGATACCAAGTTCGACTCGGACTACGACGGGGAAATCGACTCGAGCTACTTCACCAGCAACGAGAGTATCCACCCAGACATGGATCCGCGAGACTTGGAGCACATTCTGGCGCTCTATGACGGCGAGATCGCCTTTACCGATCACTATCTTGGTCTGCTGTTTGAAGCCTTGCGAGAAAGAGGTTTGTATGACGATGCGGTAATTGTCGTCACATCGGATCATGGCGACGAGTTCTTCGAGCATGGCCAAAAGGGCCACCGGGTCAATCTCTACAACTCGACCTTGAAAGTTCCTCTGATCATCAAGTTCCCCGACGGTCGCTGGGGAGGTAACCGAGTCGCCTCACCCGTAAGCCTGGTTGACATTCCGCCGACTCTATTCGATCTGCTGGGTAGCGATCGGGCTGGCGCCGTGAACGGCAATAGTGTCTTGCCCTTGCTCGAGAAGGGTAGCTCCAGAGGCCCTCGGATCGTCTTTGCCGACCTCTCAGATTACCGCAAGGCAATGGTGGGCGGTAGGTGGAAGATTGTGACCGGAATGGGTGATGGCGTCGAGCTCTACGACCTCACGTTGGACCCTCAGGAGCGCGACAACGTCGTCGAGGAGAATCGCGAGAAAAGCGAGGACATGTTGGATGCGCTGCAGATCTGGCTCAGTGTGGCCAACCGCCAGGCGCGCGAGCTCGGCCGGGAGTCGATCGAATACGACGATGAGACTCGCCAGGTCCTGGAGTCTCTCGGGTATCTCGACTAGAGATTCGGGGACACGAGACCTAACTCGCCCGCCCGACCAAGTAATACCTACTCTGGGGACACGAGACCTAACTCGCCCGCCAAACGAAATCCGGCCAGACGAAATAAGGCGTCTGTCGAATTTGATCGGAGGTCACAGACTGAAGGTTCTATGTCTAGGGCGCGGCTGCGCTCCACCTACTCACATCACCTGATTCAAATCCGTCCGAGAAGAGTGAGAAGCGAAGACGGAGATCGTCGACGTGGACATTCGGAGTCAAGAAATTGGTCATTGAAAGATGAAGTGTGACCCTCTTGCCCCACTCAGCCTCGAGAACGGGCGCGTCAAAGCACTCCCAATCTGTTCTCGAAGATAGAGATTGCTGACCCGGATCGAGCAGCTCGCGGTCGGGCGAGCCAGGAACCTGAAGTAGGACTGAGAGAGTGTCGTTCGGGCTGGCCGCCGAGACTCTTCTACAGATCTGAATAGCCGTAGTCCCGGTCGGGAGAAAGAAGCGATTGTGCCGAGCCCAGTCGCCGCCAGCCAAGCTCAAGAACCGGTCAGTATCCATACCGATCGAGGCCTGAAAATCGCCGCCATGAAACGACCATCCTGACTCGGCCCCCGATGAAGGCGTACGCTCGAAATCGCCGTTGACCAGGCCCTCCCTGAGACTGAAATCAAACAACACGACCTGTCTCTGCTGCGGACCCATCGGGCAGCGGCTCGCTTCGCCTCCGGCGATCGAAGAGAGGTTGAACCCGTCGGCAGATCTGGTCAGAGGGGCGGTGCGCGGGCTGCTCGTGCAGTTTGTGTCCACCCCGAACCAATCTGGCCCCGGCGGGTTGCCGGTCACGGGGTGAGTCGGTGTCGAGGTATCTGCAGTCAGGAGATACCAACGATGGGTGTCGCTGTGACAGAACGGATCGTCCAATCCATTCTGGTTGAAATTGGCGCTGCCAAACAGCTCGAGACCGTCCGGGAGGAGAGCAAGACATCCTGAATCGTTCTGCCAGTAGTTGTCGTGATAGATGACACCCGACCAGGCACAGATTCCCTGAGACGAGTTCTGGGCGTGACAGTTGTAGTCAGGGTGCTCTTGATTGACATCGTAGTCGTCCAAACCGCCATCGCTGACGCCTCCCTCGACCGGGCTCTCGGGACGAAGCGCCCCTCCAGAATCATTTGGATCGAGTGAGGTGACCTGCTCGGGAGGGGGGAAACCAGCCGCGATCAGACGCTCGGCGACCTCGCTATTGACGATGGCTCCCCGGCTGTGCCCAATCAGGTGAAGAGCCGAGAGATTGACCAATGGCGGGCTCTCCTGGCTCCAGGCTACCAGTCCTGCAAAGAGCGTCTCGGCTGCCGCTTCCGAGAAACCGCTCCCGGACTCGTTGCTATCGGCCGCCCAGTCGAAGACGACCACACTCATCCCGGTTCCTGATGTCGTGCATTGAGGATGCTGGCAAGCAAGAAGATCGCCTGATGTCGCATCGTAGGCAAGAACCCGACCATCGGTGCCGCTTTCGATACCAGCTCGATGCGCAATGGCGTCGGCGAGTGCGTAGGGCCAGTCTGGGATCTGCCCGCCGAATTGAAATCCGTGAGTGACGACCACTGTGGCGGGTGGGGCAGTGCCAGGTGGGGCAGTGCCAGCCGTGTCGGCAGAGATTGCGGAGCCTTGAAGCGCGAGGACAAGAGCCGGAACCGCTAGTATTGCGCCGCGCTTCATAGAAGGAATTCTAGGCCATTCTGGGAATTAGGTCTCGTGTCCCCAGAGTAGGTATTACTTGGTCAGGCGTGGGAGTTAGGTCTCGTGTCCCCGAACAAGGGGAACCCGCTGCAGCCGAGGGTAAGCTTTATGGTGAAGAACTAGACCAGGCTGAAACGTCGCCTGACTCGAAGCCGTCGGAGAAGATGTCGGTCGGCAATGGCGATGGTGCTCGAGTCGAGATTTCCAGGGTCTCGGGTCTGAATTTGCCGACAACATCCATGACCGCGTTGGCAACCAGAGGGGCGGTGTTGGCCTCCAGACTGAAGTTGAACACGACGCCCCAAGGTTGAAAACTGGTGGCGTCCGGCATTGTCCAAGTGACCGAATCGGTGGCGATCGAGACTTGCCAGTCGTTGGCTCCATCCTGGTCGATATCGCGGAAGCTGGTGGATCTGACCGAAGCTCCGGCAGGTATCGGAATCGAAAAACCATCTAGCCCCTGATCGAAATCGTGGTTCATGAGGGCGTAGTCGTAGCGGAAATACCCATCTCCCAGATCGGCTACGTTGACGGCCAGCTGCAGATTGCCCTGTCCTAAACCTCGAGCCAAGACCGCGTTGTTTTGCGTCTCCTCGTTGGTGCCCGAGGGTATCCAGGCATCGAGAGGCGAGCCGTTGGCCAGGCCAGTCTGGAAACTGAAAGTCCAGTTGTTGCCTCCAAAGACCGGATTGATTTTCCGGTATCCCATGGTGTTGAAAATGTCTATATCGTCCCGCACCAGATACCAGGCTGAGAAATAGTACGAGGCCGTGTCGTCCGCGAGATCCGATTCCTGAACGATCAGTCCATGAGAAAAGGCGTTCTCTCCTCCGCCAAAATGGTCCTGGCTGCAGTTACCGTCCTGGTCGAAATGCGAGGGTGTGTTTGCAACCGGCTCGTTACAGTGCGCCCAGACGCTGCTCGCCGCCAGGATTTCTTCACGGGGAGCGAGATCGCCATTGCTCGAGTTTGTTCCCGTGCCGTAGACATCCTCGCATCCGAGGCCGAGGACATGGCCAGTAGTACAGGCTCCCGGATTACAGTTGATATTGATTGTCAAGAAAGCGTGTTTGATAGCGCTCACGCCGAGCTGGTGGATGCCCTCGCCGGTGATTCGAAACACCGACCAGGTCAGGAAAGGGTGCTGATCGTTGTTGTAGGGATCGCTGAAACCGGAGAACTTGCTGAGCCAGGGAACGTTTGCTGTCCCGACGTTTTTGAGGGTTGCGGAAGGGACCATGACGACTTCGCCGTTGGATCGAGCGAGTTGATTGACTGTACCGATATTGATCAGCTGAACGTCCTGATCTCCCGACCAATCACTGGGTGTACAGCTCGGAATGCCAGTCTCGGGCGCATATCCCTGGGGAGGTTGCACAGCCGCGGTCAGAGATAGAGTGGCTACAGGTTTGCCCTCGAACGCCTCTCGGCCGAGGCTGATTGCCATCTCCTTGGTAAGACGAAGATCGACGTTGAACATCTCGAGCAGACCGGCCTCTGTGTCGACCGCCCAGTGGAGATGAGTTCCGTTGAAGACCACTCGGTTGTCCGCAGTGACCACCTCGAGCGATCGAGGCTCAGCGCCGGGTCGAACCATGAATCCCTGAAGCGAAACTCCACCACCCCTCCATGAGAGCTCGAATCCCCCCTGGTGGCGGGCTGCACCTGAGAACACTCCTTCGAAGTGATCGTTCTTGGTGGTGAACTTCATGCTCCAGGGTTGCGCGGCATGAAAGGCCGGCGCGTTGTCATTCAGGACCGAAAGATCGTGCTGTTGAACAGGGGAGGTAGTGGTCCTCAGATCGACTATTTCGATACCCAGATCCTGAAGAACGGTGGGGTAGAACTCGATGGCGGTTCGAATGTCGGTGGCTGTCCAGATCTCGGACACATTGGCCTCGGAGGCATTGGCAACAACGGGATAGACGAGGCTCGAAGCGACGATGGTGATGATTGCGGATACTCGATTCAACGGTTCGTCTCCTGGTTAAGGAATTACATTAGGACCACAGCATCGTGGTCCAGAAGATAAAGGTGCACTCATTGTAAGAGATCCTGCCGCGGAGTCGAGTGCAGGAGTCCGCAGCCATATTCAACACAGCGCATATTGGCCGAATCGAATACTCAGAGAGATCAGTCTTCTTGGATCTGGAAAGCAGGATTTGAAGATCAGGCGGTGACGAAAGCGATACCTGCTCGGTAGACCGATGTGGACTCTCCATGGGAAAGCGGGATCGTGTCTGTCAGGCGGCACCACCGCACTTCACCTTCGAACGTTCGCCGACTCGTACCGGACTCGAGTACGAACACGCTGCGGGTGCGTACCGATAGCGGCGATCGGGTCTCTACACCCATCCCCGCCTCGCTGATATTGAGCAACCTACCTGCGACCGGGGTGCTTAGAACAATATCGTTCACACTCTTGCGATAGTGACGACGCACTTCGGAGGCGCTAGCCACCCAGAAACCGCTTGACTTGACCGATGAACCAGACACTGTAGCAAGAGTCTATCAGTCACCGCTCGCTCGCTCGGTCGTCACGGGTGTCCTATGGAAGCGGGATAGGATATCGATCCATGATTGTCGCTCGTCGATCCTTGCTCATACTGCTGGTTGCGCTCCCGGGGTTGGTGGCCTGTACAAGTGGTGGGAGTGTTCCCGCAACGGCTCTTGATGGCTGGCCCGCAGCTCTGCGAACCGAGCCTGGTCTGACCCCTCAGGTTCAACAGGAGATCATGGATCATGCTGATGAGATTCTGCGAGACGCAGCCGAAGCCGAGCGCTGGATCACTCCTTTACTCGAGTATTTGACAGAGGTACGCGCTGGTCGGCTCGAGGGATTGGAGCACCGGCTCAAAGGACGCGAGTCCTTGATTCGCAAGATCTACACACGGTGGAATAGGGATCGGTCCGTACTCCCAGGCGACATCAAGATCGATGATTCGGTTCGATATCTCCTGGTAGTCAACGACTCTCCTCCTGGGCACTGTGACAAATCGATCCAAGAGATCCTGGCGATCATGGAAGGAATCGGTCACGAGGTGATGCTAATCAAGAATTACTGGCCTCGCGGAGACGATTACTCCGGCATCAATGGAGTCCTCCGGGCGCCGAACGGAACCCTCTGGGAGCTCCAGTTCCACACCGACAGGTCTCTCGAAGCCAAAGACAGGGTTCATCCTATTTATGAGGTCTACCGACTACCGAACACTTCGCAAAAGACGAAACGCGACCTCTACCACCAGATGACCGAAATTTGGGAGCAGGTGCCGATACCTGACGGTATTTTGGAGCCGATATCACTGCATCCAAAAGAGGAAATAATTCAGAATCCGACGCCGTAGTAGCGTAGTGCATTTTTTGTGTGCTGGGGCGAGCTTTTACGAGGACGGAAAAGGGTGGAAAAGCTTGAAAATGGGCCGACTGACGAACAGTCTGCTCGGCCGAGATCGCCTAGGGTAGGGCCCTATCAGGTGTGGGGCAGACTCATCCTGGCAGTTTTGGCAATCGGTATCGGTCTGTGCCTGATGGTTGATAATCCTGGCCTGAGGGTCGACTACTTTGCGCTTGATCCGAACTGGAGCGAGCCACCGATCTACTCGGAGATCGGTCTGCCTCAGGTTGAGAGTCGCGACGACCTGATTGGTCTGCTGCTCTCACGAGAGCTCTTCAGCATTCGATGGCGTGGTTGGCTCGAGATTGACGAGACAGCGGTCTACCGATTCATGTCGCGCTCGGAGAATGTGTCCTATCTCATGATCGATGACGAGGTGCTCTTCGAGACTCGGGACCGCAGCGGTCAGCGGCAGCGGAGGGCTCAGAGAGAGCTCAGCGGCGGGCTGCACTCGATCGAGATCGGATTCTCGCAAACAGGTGGCCGGGCACGGCTGCGAACGAGATGGTCGAAAGTCGGACAGGAGTGGGCGCTGATTTCAGGTGATTCGTTCTATGCATCGAGGCCGGGCTTTGTGCGCTCGGGGCTTCGAAACCTGCTGGCGGGCTTGGACGTCCGATCTCGAAAGATGCTGGGGGCTCTTCTGTTCGCCATCGGGGCCTCTGCAGCGCTGGGCGTCTTGAAACTGGGCTTCCTGACAAGGGTACCCTCGAAGGCTGCAGGTTCGGCCCTGAAGCTGCAGAAGGCCGTCGAGGCTTTGCTCCTACATCGAGGTCTCCAGATCGTCCTCATCCTTGTTGCGGTGTTGGTGGTCTGGCGAGTTGTCTATCCCTATACCGGGAGCACGGCGGATGGTGATGACGTTCGTTATCTCTATGCCGCAGCTTTTGCCAAGAAGATGGGTTGGATCATGAACCGGTACGCCCATGTCTATCTTCTAAGGGCTTTCATGATTTTCAGAGATGGAGAGGCCTTTCTGGGCTCACGGCTCTATTGGTCATTCATGTTTGCCGTGACCGTGGGTGGCTTGGCTTTTGGGGTTCGATGTCTGGGCAAGGGGTTGCAAATCCGAACTCTGGCGATCGCCCTGTTCCTGCTCGCGAGCCAAGTCTCCTTTTTTGGTGGTATTGGGGTCGCTTACGCCGACTATACGGCGATGATGTTCATCACCCTCGCAGTCTCGGCGTACATGCACGGTTTGTATGGGCAGGCCAAGTTGAATGGTGAGGCCAGATCGCATGAGGAGTCCAGCCCCAGTCTGAAATGGCACGCCTTCCTGATTGGCGCCTTGACCGTCGCTGCAATCAAGTCGAAAGAGACAGGATTGATCCTGCTCTGGTTGCCGCTGCTGTTTCTCTGGAGTCGAGGCTCTATCGACTTTCGGAGATTTTTTCGCTCGATTCTCTACTGGATAGGGGGTGGTGTCGCTGCTTATCTGGTTCTGATGATGATCGATGCTCGGGTTCTTGGGGATTTCTGGTTCAGCGTCAAGCCAGAGACGCTCTCAGGTCTGACTCGGCTCCACGGCGCTTCGGAGGGCAAATCCAAGTGGGACTCGCTGGTCTGGCTGGAGGTTGTGTGGACAGGGACACCTCGGCTCGCCCCAACGGCTTTTTCTCTCCGCCATCTGGGTTTATTGGTTCTGATCAGTGGCGGCGTCGCCTTCGCGCAGCGGAAACAGATGGAAGTGCGACTTCTGCACCTGATGCCGGTGGCCTACATTGTGCTGATGATCACGATTCACCCTGCATTCTTTTCGACTCGATTTCTGATCCCCATCATCCCGGTGTCGTGCCTTCTCGGCGCGATGCTTTTTTCTTACGTCGGGCTCGAAGCCCTACCTTGGAGCAAGTTCGCGAGCCCGTGGCTAGTGGTGCCGATCGTGCTGACCTTGGCAATCGTGTCTGTCGTAGTCGTGCCTGCGCGATTGGGGCAGATACCTGTCGGTGGGGTCAATGGTGCTGCGGGCACGGTAGCCCTGGTGTCTACCCTTCTGGGGATCATCTCGATCGTGGCTCTCGTCGGGGCAGGCTGCGCTCTGGTCTTTCTCAAGGGCCAGGCCAGGCTTGGGGTGATGTTGGTCTGTCTGATCGGGTTTTTTGGCCCGAGTTATCAGCTCACGCAGCGTACGCTGCAGCGAAAGCTGTCGGTACAAAGAGGAAATTTGATTCTGTATCCCTGGATGGCTTTCAAGGAGGAGATTGAAGCCGCGAGACCCAGGCGACTGACGATTTCTCGGGATCTGGTTCGGCGTTACGACATGACTGGTCAGCGAATCACCCGGAACCGTCTGGCGCGAATGATGTTTCGCCGTGTCCACTTGAGGGTCGGCGAGACCAGTGCCGTCTATCCTAATCTGGAGTGCTTGATCGGTGATCGCTCGAACTATCGAGGCTGGATAGACGAAATTCCGGAGTTGGAGATGACCGCCGTCAGCGATCACTCCGGTCAGTTCGTGATGGTCACCCCTCGGGCAGTTGTTCGATCTGGCGGGTAGCTAACTGCCTGACTACCTAGCTACGCCTGTCGCCGGGAGCTCTCCGATCGACTTCGGATCGCTTCTCATCTTCCACCGATTTCCTGTCGATGCGCCGATCCTGACACCATCGACGGTCCTCGAGAAGGCGGCGATCCACTGTTTTTTTGCTGGTGTTGGTAAAGAAACTAGTCATAGCAAACCTTTCGCGACGCTTTAGTCTTCGGGCAGCTCGGGCAGAACCAGGACATCGGCGGCTCGCTCGAGATCGTCTTGGAGATGGGCGGACTCTCTTAATTGGGTGTCTGAGCTCTCATGTGGGAGCTCACGTAGGACTTTGCCAAGAAAACACGTGCTATCGATGGTGTTGAAGTGGGATACAACGGCGCATAGATAGTTGACGTCTTGGGTCAGGTGAATTCTGGCGCTGAATCGATCATCCTCGATCGAGGCCTCGATGCCATTGATAGTCATACTCTCGGTCGAGCCTGGATCTCTGAAATAGCCCTCGACGGTAATAAATCGCGATGCCGTGACCGATCCGTCGCGCGGTTTGTCCATCGTTGCGGCAGGTCTGGCCGAGATGGCCGGACTTTCGGCGGCCGGCACAAGATCTCGATCGGAATGGGTCGAAGGCGGGCCCAAGGATTCGATACCGCGCCAGAGCCCGATCGGGTAGGCCGAGATCACCTCCCGAAACGAGACCCCAACTGTCTGTACAAGGCCTGTGCCGGGAACACTTGCGTCGTTGACCCAAAACGACGACACCCAGCTTACGTTGCCGAGAACTTCGATCGAGTGCAACTCGTCGTCGAGGACAAAACGATGATTCTCGCTGCGGGAGAAGGAACATCGCCCGAAGGACTCGATCGCCATACCCGATCGCCCGAGATTGAGTAGGTGCATCCTGTCTCCGTCCGAGTAGACGTGACAGCGGGGCACACCAAAACGGGGATAAATCCGACGTTCGGCCCCGCCGGATCGGTCGGTGTCGGCCTGCCGAGTGTTTAGGGTAGTAGCCATCGGTATCCAAATCCCGGAGTGTCACTGGATCGGGATCTGAAGCCTAGTCTAGAACGTTCCTGGTCCCGAGAAAATAGAAACATAGAAACTCGTACATGTCGCCGGTAGCGATCTAGGAGTAGAAGATCGCCAACCAGATCGTGTCTCGATCGGGGTCTGTCCATGTGACGCGATGCCTGAGCCCGGCTGGAATGTTCAGATAGTCCCCCGGCCCCAGCTCGATCTCCTCCGGCTCGTCGTCTATGGCGAGACGAGCCTGTCCCGCCAATAGCAATACCCACTCGCTTTCAGACTGGTCGTACCAGAAGTCCGTCGGGGACTTGTGTCCTCTGGAGACGATGCGTTCGATCCGTACGGAGCTCGAGCTCAAGAGATTTTTGGAAATCTCGTCCGGGAGCTCATCTGGGATCTGCCCATGAATATTGAAGGTCTTCAATGTTTTTCTCGACTCTGTGAAGTTTTTCACAGATTTGATGCAAGACATCATCTAAAACGTTATCCGTGAACACACAACAGGAACGAAATCCACTCAGCCGTAGATCGCTGCTGGGAGGGAGGGAACCCTCCGCCGAGTCTCCTGGAGCGAGCTCTTACTATCTCGACCTGATGCGTCGCCGCAATCTCATGATGAGGTCGGGCGAACCGCGGCAGGTGGCAGACTTCGGTGTCGAAGGAGGTGCGCCTACCGCGGCGCCTCTTGGCGTCGTCGTCTACAACCGGATGGGTTTTGGTCCCCGCCCTGGAGACAAAGCGGCCTTCGAGGCTCTGGCGGGTACCGACGAGGGGCGTCTCGCAGCCTTTGTGGCGCAGCAGCTCAATCCAGACAGCATTGTTGACACGGAACTCGAGAACAGAATCGCTACTGCCAACTTCGAGTCGATCGGAATCGACTCGAATCCGGATACCTATGTCACCACCCTGTGGGACTGGTATGTCCATGGCAATGCTCCGAGTGGGAATACTTCATCCTGGCTCCCGGTCGATGAGCTCAAGCGCTGGACGTTCCTCCGGGCGATGTTTTCAAGAAAACAGCTTGTAGAAGTCCTGGCGAGTTTCTGGCATGACCATTTCAATGTTTACCGCAGCACCTCCTCCTGGGTGCGGGTACCTCTACCGCAGCTTGATCTTCTAATTCGTCAGCGGATGCTGGGGAGTTTTCGGGGTCTGCTGGAGGTGATCACCCGTAGCACCTCGATGTTGCGCTACCTGGACAACTACACAAGCTCGAACGCGGGTCCGAATGAAAACTTCAGTCGTGAACTGTTTGAGCTTCACACTCTCGGAGCGGAGAACTACTACGGCGTCATTCCCCAAAACCAGGTACCGACCGACTCTCAAGGGCGGCCTCTCGGATATGTCGATGACGACATCTTCGAGTCGACCCGGTGTTTGACGGGTTGGTCGATTGCCTACGGCACCGGTGGTGACCCCAACACAGGTGGTTTCTACTACCGTCCCGATTGGCACGATCGTTTTCAGAAGCACGTCCTCGGATCCTTTATCTCGGCTGATCAGCCCGACCTGAAGGATGCCCGCGACGTGTTCGATCTTCTCGCGTCACACCCGGGAACCGGCAGACACATTGCGCGCAAGCTCTGTCAACGATTCATCTCTGACGACCCCCCGCAGAGCATCATCGACACGGCGGCGGATGTGTTTACCAATAACTGGACCGCCCCCGATCAGCTCAAACAAGTCTACGAGGCTATTTTGCTTTCCGACGAATTTCGTACCACCTGGGGCGAGAAGATCAAGCGACCCTTTCAGATCGCGGTCAGTGCGCTCAGAGCTTGCCAAGCCAACTTCACCCCGCGAATGAATGACTCCGATACCGACTCGTTCTTGTGGAGGTATGAGGGCGCGGGGCAGGCGCTTTTTGCTTGGCCGGCTCCAAATGGTTATCCAGACGTGCGCGAAGCCTGGCAGAGCATGACGCCCCGAGTAATGAGTTGGAGACTCTGTGGCTGGCTGGTCGATTTCGATAACAGCAACGACAATTACTATTTGAATGTGCTGGCGCAGACCCCTCCGAGTGTTCGTTCGGCTAGCGCGCTAGCGGACTTCTGGATCGATCGAATCCTGAATCGACCGATGGACCCTGCGGACCGGGATCAGATCGTGCAGTTCATGGCGCAGGGTTTCAATCCGGATTTCGATCTCAATTTCAATGACGGAGACACCCGCGATCGCATGCGATCGATGGTGGCCTTGATCTTGATGTCGCCAGATTTTCTGTGGAGTTGAGCGGTTCTAGACAGAGCAAGAGAAAGGGCACTATGTCCACAACAAGACGCGGATTTATTTCGGGTTGCTCGGCGGTTGTTGCCGCCTACGCCGGAACGAGCTTCAACACGCTTGCCTTTGGTGACCCCAACAGCGAAAACGACGAGATTCTGGTCACTCTGTTTCTGCGCGGTGGCATCGACGGCTTGAATCTCGTACCGCCTATTGCCGGCGCCGATCGAGGTTTCTACGAGTCGGCTCGGCCGGACATCGCGATTCCATTGGGTGGAGGCAATGCGGCCCTGCCTCTGACCTCTCAGTTCGGCTTTCACCCAGCCACCAATAGCTGGCCGAGTGGAACCGGAATACCCCCAGCGACCCTCTACGACCTGTTCCAGGATGGCAAGCTCTCGGTGGTTCTTGCGGCCGGACACCAGGAGGACAATCGATCGCATTTCGATTCGATGGGATTTGTGGAGCTGGGAACGCCTGGCACGTTGAGCACACCTACCGGCTGGCTGACGCGCCACATGGCGTCGGCATCGAATCTGCCCCCCGAGATCATGATGCCGTCCCTGGCGGTTGGCAATCTGCAGCAGAACTCTTTGCGGGGGAGTCTCGAGACCATCAACATGAGCGACCCCGATAGTTTCTCGCTCAATGTCGGACCCTGGGAGTGGCGTAGCGCTCAACGGTTGGCTCTGCGCAATCTCTATACCGGTTCACCGTCTTGGCTGCATCAGTCCGGTGCCGAAACTCTCGATGCGGTCGACATCATCGAGCTCAATGGCGGTGGCGATGACTATACGCCTTCAAATGGCGCCATCTACCCGAGTGGCAGCCTGGGTCAGCATCTCCAGACCGTCGCTAGCATGGTCAAACTGGATCTCGGCCTGCGGGTGGCCACGATCGACTTCGGCGGTTGGGATACTCACAACAGTCAGGGCGAGGATGGTGGCGGCTATTTCTATACCCACGTGGAAGAGCTGGCACGTGGCTTGGCGGCCTTGTACACCGACCTGGATGGAAGTGGACAGCAGAACTACACCCAGCGTCTTACGATTCTCGTGATGAGCGAGTTCGGCAGACGCCTACGTCAAAACGCCGATCGGGGCACCGATCATGGTCATGGCGGTTTCATGCTGGTGCTGTCGGGAAACGCCACCGGTGGCGTCCACGGTGTATGGCCGGGTCTTGCCAACAACCAACTGTTTGATGGCGCTGACGTTGCGGTAATGACCGACTATAGAAGAGTGCTCAGTGAGGTTTTGATTCGGCGCCTCTGCAACCCGATGCTCAATGAGGTCTTCCCGGGCTACTCGGGCTACCAGCCACTAGGAGTGGTCGCGGGTACCGACCTGGTTGTGAATGGTGACACGATCTTCTCGGATGGCTTCGAGGCCGGCAACAGCTTGGCCTGGGGTGGCTAAGGCCCGACCTCGTGGCATCCTGACCGCGAGCCAGTTCTAGGAGCCAGGCCTTTCCTACATCGACAGCTCGAGGTTTGGCCAAGGAGATCCACCCACCTGAATCTGTCCGGGGACACACCCGATATAGCCTGCCGCCTCCGTGATGGCGCCGACGGCGTCGGATGTGGGGTCTATCTCGAGACGAGTGCTGACCAGAGTTCCCCTTGCGTAGTACTGGATGTACCAGCCCGGATAGACTGATTCATCGCCAAGAAGAA
The DNA here is from genome assembly GCA_964195975.1 of uncultured Polyangiaceae bacterium. Taxonomy (GTDB): domain Bacteria; phylum Acidobacteriota; class Thermoanaerobaculia; order Multivoradales; family JAHEKO01; genus CAXMQZ01. The sequence goes on from CAXMQZ010000147.1 coordinate 26,873, forward strand.
TGACACGGGCTACCGGCATCAAGTTCGCGCTCTGTTGCATCGCATTTCCCCACTAGATGGAGTCAATCGTCAGGGAAAGTCTTGCAGGGATTCTCACCGTCTTCATCACCTCTATTGCAATATGCGGATAGGTCGAGCGGGGGAGTGCCCCGGGGGAGTGCCGGGGGAGTACCAGGGGACTGTCGACGGTAACTGAATACAGAACGACCTCGCGAGAGTCATTCCGCGAGGCCGAAGATCGAGGCAGGAGTCGACTCGCCCGAGGCATCGACTGCGGTTCAGCTTCGAGGTCCTTGTGAATGAACAGCAAACTAACCGAATTTCGCAAAACCTATCGCGTCGGCTGGAGAATTGTCAATTCGCCGTATCGAGATATGCACATACCTAGTACTGCTGGTCATGAACTACCGTACGGAACACTAGCGCGGGCTGGGCGAGCAAGCTGCGGTTTTGATCGTGTCTGACTCGAGGCGATGGCCTGGACTTTGCAAGTTCCATTCTTCTACGCGTAATCGCGTCTTTGCGCGCGAAATCGACACCAGATAGGTACAATGATCCGTGCCATCCACACCTCGGAACGCGTCCGAGGAAGAGGAGACAAGACTGATGACCCCTATGATTTGCCGATCTAGCCTCACGTGCCTTTTGCTCACGCTCGCCTTTCTCAACATGAGCTGTGGTGACTCTGGCGTGTTCACCCCGACCTTTGGCACCTTGAACCTGCAAATCGTCACAGAGGGAGACAACCTCGACGATGGATACCGTTTGATTGTCAATGGCCCGGATCTGAATGTCGACCTGGAAGTTGCCGCCGAGCAGCAGCTGATCCTCACCATTGAGGAGGCTGGAGACTACATCGTCGAGCTGACCGAAATTGCCGACAACTGTAGCGTGGAGAATAATCCTCGCACGGTGTTCGTGGATATCGGAAGTACTTCGAGGGAGCTGCTGGTTTCCGTTTGCGTCTGAGTCTCTTCAGGAGATCTCTCGACCGACCCGACTCAAATCAATCGGCGGCCAGGTTTCCACCCTACGTCCACCTGGTGCCAAAGAGGCTCTCGACAAGACCTGGGGGAGTCTCGAGGCCTCGAATAGCCAGCTCTACCGGCACGAGCTGTTGAGTGGCCCCTTCTGGATTTCCACAGCAGCTGCACACCGCCAGGGTGGATTGTTGAGGCATAAGAAACTCACGGCGTGAGGAACAGATCCAGCAAAAAATCTTCAAGACTATTCTCCTTGGCTGGCCAGCGCCTCCAAATCCCCCCATGGGATCCCTGGCTCTGCTCGTGGCGATAGCAATCTGAATGCCACTTTGCGATGAAATCGCAACTGTCTGGAAACAAACCAGTTGAGCGATCGGCTCTCTGCAGAGAGCCGAGATCTGTCCGCTCGAAGGGAATATTTTCCCCCGGTCGCCCTGTCTGACCCGGGCATTTATCCTCACCGGAGAGCGCTTCGCGTTGATCGTATCGCCGACAGCGACCTCACTGCTAGGATGAGCGCCTCGACTGGAGATCAGCCATGAAACCCGAGCCAATTCGTTTCAGAGTCGCAGTCCTTCTTGTCGCGGTGTTCGGGGTCCTTCTCGGCACCGTGACGGCTACGGAGGCCGACGACTTTGCACGCTACTGGCCGTCGTGGCGAGGGCCAGCGTTCAATGGAACTAGCGCGACGGCTGACCCGCCGCTGCGTTGGAGCGAGAGCAACAACATCGCCTGGAAGATTCGTGTGCCGGGTCGCGGTCTCGCCTCACCGGTGGTCTGGGATGAACTAGTTTTCCTGCTCACATCGGTCTCGGTCGAGCCCGATCGCTATAAGGCTAGCCAGGCCGCGGCTGCTCAGAAACTAGACAACAAAGAGTGGCCTCCCGATGTAAAGCCAGTCAAACAGAGGTTTGTCGTAGAAGCAGTCAAACGAACAACAGGAGAGGTGATCTGGCAGAAGACGGCCTTCGAGGTCGTGCCCCACGAAAGCCACTACCTAGACAGCTCGTGGGCGTCAGGGTCACCCGTCACCGATGGCGAAGTCCTGATCGCCCACTTCGGCTCCAACGGAACCTATTCCTACGACCTTGAAGGAGAGCTTCTGTGGAAAAAGGACCTAGGAGATATGCAGACACGCAACGGCTTTGGGGAGGGCAGCTCACCCGCCATCTTCAAAAACACCGTGATTATCAACTGGGACCATGAAGGCGATTCTTTTATCGTGGCCTTGGACAAACTGACCGGCGGTGAGATCTGGCGTACCTCGAGGCCGGATGAGGTGACGAGTTGGGCGACTCCTCTTGTCGTCGAGAACAAGAATCGGTTTCAGGTCGTGGTGCCCGCAACGGCAAAGAGCCGAGGTTATGACTTCGAATCGGGTGCGGAGATTTGGCGTCTTGGTGGAATGACGGTCAATACCATCCCGTCACCCGTCCATAGAGACGGCATCGTCTACCTTGCTAGCGGTTATGGCGGAGCGGCTCTGCAAGCGGTCGACCTTGCCACGGCAAAGGGCGAGGTCGAGGGTTCCGAATCGCTCGTCTGGACTCACAACCGCCATACACCCTACGTACCTTCGCTCTTGTTGTATGACGACCAGATCTATTTCATCAAGCACTTCAAGAACATTCTCTCGAGTGTAAGAGCCGACACAGGAGAAGTCTTGTTTACCGAGATCCGCATCGATGGCATCAGCAACGTCTGGTCATCACCCGTCGGTGCAGCAGGGCGGGTCTATATTGTCGGTCGTAGCGGCACTACTGTGGTGCTCGAACACGGCCCGGAGTACAAAGTGCTGGCGACAAACGAGCTGGATGACCGGTTCGATGCCACTCCGGCCTTGGTGGATGGCGAGATGTACCTGCGGGGAATGGAGTATTTGTACAAGATCTCCGACAGCGCTGGCGACCCCTGAGCTCGCTACACATGGGCTCATCGCCTAGCGAAGCACCTCGGCGATACGACCCATGCGGAGCGAGTTCAGAATCGCCCGAGGCCTAGCACCGGGTCAAGGGCTTGGTGGCGCCGGCATCAGCGGCTAGACTGCGCGGATGTCAAGAATCTGGGTTCTGATTGGACTCGTGTCCGTTCTCATAGTGCCGACGAGCGGTGTTGCTTCGGATGCCGTGCCCGGTACTCCGGGAGTCGATTGGTTTCGTTTCCTGGGCCCAACTCTAGATGCCAAGTCGCCCGAGGTCGGGATTAACAAAGACTGGTCGACTGATCCTCTACCCGTTGTCTGGCAGCGAGAGGTGGGCGAGGGGTATTCCGCTCCCTCTGTAGCCAGGGGCCGGCTCTTTTTTTTTGACCGTCATGGCGATCAGGCGCGGTTGGTGGCGTTGGACAAAAATACCGGTAAGGAGCTTTGGCGTTCCGAGTATCCGACCCAGTACGTGGATATGTACGACTATAGTGGTGGTCCTCGGGCGAGCCCGGTAATCGACGCCGATCGTGTTTTTGCCTTTGGGGCCGAGGGCCTCCTGAGAGCACACAGCTTTAGCAACGGCGAGGTTCTGTGGCAGGTCGATACGACTGAGCAGTTTCATGTGGTTCAGAATTTCTTTGGTGTTGGTTCAACACCGATCGTCGAGGGTGATCTGTTGATCACGATGATCGGGGGTAGCCCGTCGGACAGTCCTGCGATCCACACAAACGAGGTCGAGGGTGCGGGTAGCGGAATCGTAGCGTTTGAGAAGAGTAGCGGCGACATCCGGTACAGCATTACCAACGAGCTGGCCAGCTATAGCAGTCCGGTGATTTACAACATAGGAGGTCGAAGGTGGGCCTTTGCGTTCACCCGCGGTGGGCTCGTGGGTTTTGAGCCCTCGAGCGGTCTCGTCGAGTTCGAGTTTCCCTGGCGCGCTCGCAAGCTCGAAAGTGTCAACGCTGCCACGCCAATTCTGGTTGACGATGCAATCTTGATCACTGAGAGCTATGGACCTGGAGGAGCGCTTATTCGGCCTCTACCGGGCAAGTTCGAAGTCGTGCACGCCGACAACCCTCGGCAACGCGCCAAGAGCATTGCGGCGCACTGGTCCACACCGGTTTTCTACAAGGGCTACGTCTATGGGTCGAGCGGAGAGAGCAGTGGCAACTCGGATCTCCGGTGTATCGATCCACGTACTGCCGAGATTCAGTGGTCTGAGAAGATGCCGCGGGCGACTTTGATGTATGTGGATGGCCACTTTGTCGTTTTGACCGAGCGGGGCAGGATGATCTTGGTGCGCGCTACGAGTGAGAGCTATTCGCCTGTCACAGAGATCGATCTTGGCGACGAGCTCGGGTTTCCGAGCTGGAACGCACCGGTCCTCTCACACGGTCTTCTCTACGTTCGGGGCTCGAAGAACTTGCTTGCCCTCGAGCTCATCTCGGCTCCTCGAAACTGATCGTATCGAAGATCTCCATCCCGTTTGCCAGTGTCTTGTGTACCGGACACCGCGTAGCAACCTGCGACAGCCGTTTCTGCTGAGCGGCATCAAAATCCCCTCGAATAGTCACCTTCGAGCGTATTCGGTCGATACGGCCATCCAAACGCTCATCGCACTCTGCGCAGTCATCTGCGTGCACTCGGTCGAACTCGAGCTCGACCTCGACTCCGTCCAGCTGGATCTCCTTGTGGTTTGCATAGAGCCGCAACGTGAGGGCGATACACGATGCCAAGCCTCCCAGGAGGAGCTCGTACGGGGTGGGGCCGGTGTCGCTTCCTCCTGCAATGGCGGGTTCATCGCTTAGCCAGGTGAACTGGCGAGCTCGTATCGTAGCTTGGGTACCCGCGCCAAGCTCTGCGGTAACCGTTGTCATCGCTCGATCTACTTCTTGAACGTGATCAGGACGCCAACTCCGCCCTTGATGGTCTTGTGATCATGCTCGACTTTGTCGATCCAGAAGACGTCGCCCTTGCTGTAGCTCAGCTCTTCCTTTTCGCCATTCATCTTGTAGAGAGTCGAGAGATCGTCGAGCGCCACCACCATCTGATTCCCGTGATGGGAGTGGTTTCCGGTCCACTCGCCTTCCGTTAGCGTCAAGTGCTGAACCACGACTTGATCGTTTTCAAAAACGATCGGTACGTCAGGAATATTGGGATATTTCTGTGGTTGTGCGACCAGCAGCCCGCCAGCGGCGACCGCTACCACCAGACCAGTGGCAATCCAGAGTTTCTTCGACATACCTGGGTCTCCTTTTTCTGTTTTGGGTGCCCGCAGAGCAACCTGCTTGCCTCCCGGATTTCCAGCATTTCTTCGAATCGATCTTTCCTCGTGCTTTGCGGCATGCTACCACGCGAAAACCCGAAGACACCCGGAAATACAAGGCCTGCGAACCGCCGGCCCCGCAGTGTTGACGAGTGCGCATATATCCATCTCGGTGGTGTCTATCCAGGGTTGCCTTGGTATCTAAAGAGGAGCACAACAAGCAAAGCTGTAACTTCGGGAGATACGATGGCGCCGACAAGAGCTCAGTCAGATTTCAGACCTCGTGGACGAATCTATTTCAATTGCACAGACTCTTTGTTGCCCGGCTGGCACCTTCAGTACTACGTCGGTAGTGATCTTCGAACGGTTCGGTTGCACATTCCCGACAGCCATCCCGTAAGGATCGCCCTCATCGAGGCTGCAGGATTCCTGGGTTGTCGACGGGAACAGTTGCAGCTCGAGGGCGATGAATGGCCCTCCTCCGTGATCGAAGCCAACTAGGGCCTTCAACCTTTAGAGGTACTGCGGTCCATGCAGACAGGATAAACTAGGTCTGCGGAGCCAAATCAAAGCATCCATTGGGATCGTCTGGGATCGTCGAAGCCATGTGCTTGGGTTGGCTCGACGGAGGTGTCTGGAGTGGTAGCAATTGCTCGCAGTGACGGAAGGCGATGAATCAGCCTGAGATGACACACGCGGTACTGGTGATTCCGTGGCCAGGTAGACAGGCCGAAATGAGGCTGGTCGATTGGGAGGAGTATGTAGCGAATCCGTTGGTTGGTCTGATTGTCGACCCTGAGAGTGGAGAGCCCTATGGCAATGTAGTCCGGGTAGAAGTCGAGCTTCTCGACTACATCGAGACGCCACCTGGCGGCAATCGATTATCTGACGAGATCGTGCAGATGTCGCTCCGCGACTATTTGACCTATGAGAGCCGTCGCCAAGATTTGTCGTTGGATACTTGGGTCAGATCGACGCGCTTTGAGATTCTTCGCAAACCACCTGCAGTGACCGTCAGCTCTGGTGGAAGCGCGGTGGTCGATTCCTACCCGCAGGTGCGCGACTTTATCTTCGAGATCCTTTCGGATGGGCCTGTTCTCAGGAGCGAAATCGTCGCGAAGGCGGCCGATGTCGGCATTTCGGAAAGCGCGCTCGAGACGGCTCGTGCTCGCTTGAGAATTGCGCAGTTTCGTCAGGAAGGCACTGAAGATTCTGAGGTTTTATGGAGACTGCGAATGTCGCAGTCCTACACGCGAAAGAGGCCACGAGAGTAGGATCAACCGGTCTCGAAAAAGGGAATCCGATCATGGGCAGACGGGGTATCAAACAGCACTCCAAGGTTGTGTGGCCCGGTTTCTCGAATGTCCCGGCTCCGCGTCACGTAGCCAAGATTGGCAGAAACGATCCTTGTCCTTGCGGAAGTGGCAAGAAGTACAAGGACTGCCATCAAAAAGAGGGGTCTGCTTTTCTCGAGAAACTGGCCCGCCAAGAGGACAAGGACAAGATTCGAGCTGCAAGACAGCGCCTCAAGGATAAGGGCGTGCCCTGGTTCAAACGAATTTTTGTTCGGATCCAGTAACCAGCAGTGAGCAGGATTGACGGACCTACTGCTAGAACCAACGCCACATCGGGACGTTGTCGGTTGGATGCCGCCCACGCGGGAAGAAATAAAGGTCGTCGTCCTCCCATGGTGTACCCCATGGTGGGGCGGCGTCATACTTGAGAATCCGTACCTGACCGGTTGCTTTCGGCTCAACTCGGACCGAGAAGAAGTTGCCCCGGTTATCGGCGATGTGAATGCCGCCCGGCTCATCGACTGACCCGTCTGGGAGAAACACTACTGCATTCTGAGCCGCTGAGGTAGTTGAAAGATCTATGAGGGCAGTCGCCCCGTTCGGC
>CAXMQZ010000148.1:0-3231 GCA_964195975.1 uncultured Polyangiaceae bacterium
CAATGCGTCTTCTTCTGGTCAGAAGAACATGCTCGGACAAATCGGCAGGCAGACTCGCCTCCGGGCCTCTACCTGACCCTGACCCAGGCGGCGACCATGGTCAGGGTGGCTCAGGCGGCCCTGTTTCAGATCGAGGACTAGACGCCATCCCATCCCTACTGCGTAGCTGATGACGTCGGGGTTCCCGACAGCGAGCGGATCGTGTTCATGACACTTCCGTCAGGTGCGATGGTCATCAGGGTCTGCTCTTGCAGGTCACCCAACCAGAGTGTGCCATCCAATGCAACCGCGAGCGTGGTGGGGTTCCTGAGGGAGTCGGATTGGAAGAAGACGGTTGGCTCCTTGCACCGATCCCGACAGTCCAGGGCCCAGATTTTCCGGCTCTTGGCATCTGTCACGTAGAGGTTTTGCGTTGCCCCTCCAAAGCCGAGGGCCGTAGGCCAGCCCAGGGTGTCGGTCACGAGCCGCGGACTGGGCACCTCAGCGCTTAGGTCCACAACCCACAGCGCACCGCTCTCGGCCTGGGTTGCGAACAGGCGCCGCCCCGCGGCGTCAACCTTCAAGACCGTCGCCGACTGCGCGCCGGGCAGGTCCACGAACTTGCTGGGTTTTGGCGAGTCCTCAGACAGGCTAGCAACGAAGATACCGGCTTCGCCCTCTTCTTCGAAACCGAAATAGACCCGCTTTTCAGGCACGTCGAAGGCTGCCGCGGTAAAACAGTCAGAGCCGGCCATGCGAATCCGGCTGAGCTGCCGATAGCCGCTGTTGTCCACCTGGAATTCATAAACCTCGGTCTGGCATTTCGGGCCTGCCCCCGCCTCGGGTCTCACAAGAGCTGCATAGGCGAGGTGTCCGGCTACATGAAAGCCGATGGCATGAGTGGGGTCGATGTCCTCGCTCAAGCAAGAGAGAAACACGGGCCGGGGGGAGTCCGGACGCACGCCGTAAACTGCCCGGGAGCGATCCACAAACAGTGCGCTTCCGTCCGGGCGGGGCACCACCGCCACCGGCCGGACCCCATCCTCCCTTACGACGGTAGTACTGGCATCCGCCGACATGGCGCCGCTGAACTGAAGGGCTGCCTCGATAAGCGCAAAGGTATCGACGGAAAAAACCTGCGAGTGATTTGGGATCAACTCCCGGGGCACTTGCATGATCCAGTACGGCGTGTCATTGAGTGCTCGCGGCTTTCGCTTGATGGTGAAGCGGTCGTTCTCACCATCGAAGGAGAAGGCCATCTCCTTGGTTACCGGATCGTACTCGCTGTAGTAGCGAGGTGGACCGTGCCCCAGGTGCTCCGCCTGCTCTGTCGCAGGGCGATCGCTTTTCGGGGCAACCGTAACCGCATGGCTATGGAGTGCGGGGGTGTGGCCCGCGGTGTGCGAATACAGCCAACGCTGATTTGAGATCGCGCTGCAATACTCTGAACCATAGGTGCGAAACTTCTTGCTAGCCGCCTTGACGCGCATGCCCAAGGGAAAATAGAGCCGGGTCGCTTTGTCGGTCTCGGAGGTAAAAGACAGGATAAGCGGCCGCTCAAAACGATTGCCGCTGTCGTCAAAGCGATAGGTCTTGAGCCGATTTCGGGCCAGAATATCGACCAACTGCTTGGACTGGATTGCCGAACCGGCAGGATTGAACAAGACGACCAGATCGGCCGGGAAGACGAGTTGTTGGTCTGGGGCGGCCAGTAGAGCGCTCACAACAGCTTGGGCCAGGGCTCGCTCGAGGATCATCGACCCAAACGAATGGCCGATCAGCACGGATCGAGAGTAGGGATTGCTCCTCAACGAAGTCAGAATGCGGTAGATCGCCTCCGTTGCCGAAGCTCCGGCGATGCGCTCCGCCGCGCCACGCCGGTTGTAGAAAGAGAGTTGACGTAGTAGCGGCACGGATGACACCTCGCCTCTCCAGCTGAGGTAGATGCCCACCACAGGGATGTCGAGCTCCGGACGCCTCCGCTTGTGGTCTGCCTCGAGTCGGACAAGTAACTCCCTGAACCGATAGAGGGCTCCGTCGTACTCCTTCTCTTCTTTTGGAGACGCGCTGTCGTTCCAACCGTGAATGAAGAGCACCAGCGCTGTAGGGACTTCGCGGGAGCTGTTGTGACGCTCGAGAAGCGCTAAAGCTCGGTCCAATTGAGACGGTGCCCAAAGCTCTCCCTGATCGTCGAACTCGATAAACGCCAGGCTGTATTCGGGGTGCTCCTCGACGCTATCGGGGCGGTACATTCGGTTGGCCGAGCAAGAGATTGCTAGCAGACCCGTCACAAGCGTCACAAGCGCAACAAGAAGGCCCGCCAGTCCGAGAGGTATGTTGACTGTGCCCCGCATTCAGTCCCTCACCGTTCGCCGCCGCACACAGTCAAGCAGCAGGTCGAGGTTGGGAGTCTCCATTCCGGCCTGGGCTTTGAGCTCGGCAAACTCCTCGGCCATCTCCAGCAGCTCGGGGCCCACCTTGGGAGCGTGGAGCCCGAAGCGAACCTCGGCGCTGCGCGATCCGAACAGCTTGCTGAAGACCATCGGCTCCAACCAGCGTGGAAGCCAGTAGTACAGATTGAACACCGGAGGCTGACGCTTGCGATATCCGACCTTGCGCAAAACGTTGCCGGCCTCGCGGCAGGCGCCGCAGTACAGATGGATCGCTTCCCTGTCGGCGGCCACCGCGCGCAAATCTCCGCCTTTCATGAAGATCACCCCCGCGGTGGGGGCAATAAAGGCGAAGTGGTACTTGAGCCAGTTGTCGATGCTCTTCTCCAGGCTGACCTTGATGTCGGCCGCCTCGAAGAGCTCCTTGATCTGCAGGGTTCGGGCTCGAGTTGTACCATCGAGCTCGCCGATGAAGATCTCACCGTGGTGGGCGTCAGGCTTGTCCCGGTCCATGATCACCAGGTCGTCGCCGTCCCATCCACCGCCCGCGCCGGGGAACCCGAGCAAGATGCTCTCCTTGGGAAGATAGTCCAGATAGTGCTGGAAACCCGACACGTCGTTGCCCAGGAAGAGAATGTTCTTCAGATACTTATTCTGAGCCAGCACCGGGCAGACGGCCATGCGGGTGGCTTTCTGCATGGCCACCACCACCAGGTCGTAGCGATCCTCCGGGTCCAGCCGATCTACCAGCTTCACCTTGGCGACGAGCCGCTCGCCGGTGAGCCCGTCGACGATCTCGATGCCGTTGTGGCCGAGTAAACGATAGGTCTCCCCCCTGGCCAGCAGGCTCACGTCCTGGTCG
>CAXMQZ010000149.1:0-40263 GCA_964195975.1 uncultured Polyangiaceae bacterium
GCATGAATCCGCTCGATGTCTTCGTTGGGTTCGCCGCCCACCTTGAGTTGAAAACGAGAATAGCCCTCGTCGCGATAACCAGACACCTTCGCGGCCATTTTTTCCGGTGATTCCTGTGAGATGGCCCGATAGAGTACGAAATCATCGGAATACCGACCTCCTAGAAGCGTGCAGACCGGTTGGTCGCAGACCTGACCGAGGATGTCCCAACACGCGATATCGATCGCCGACTTGGCGTAGGGGTGCCCTTTCAGGCAGTGGTCCATGATGCGGTTGAGCTTCTCGAGCTGTGTCGGGTCTTCACCAAGGATGTTGGGTGCCAGCTCGGCGATCCCGGATCTGGCACCGGCCGCGTAGGCCGGAAGATAAGAAGGACCGAGCGGACAGACTTCTCCATAGCCAGTGACTCCCGAATCGGTGTCGATTCGGACAATTGTGCTGTCGAATACTTCGACCGATTTTCCACCAGACCAGTTATAGGTCCCCTCGTGGAGCGGGAGATCGACCTGGTAGACCGTTATGCGTTGAATCTTCATGGTCAGGGCAAGATAACACCACGGTTGCTGCTCTGTCGCTCGGTGACTCTCGAGCGGTCGTCAGCCGAGGCCTGTCACTCAGTCTCCTGGGCGGTTGGTTCGAATCTCTCGAGCAGCGCGGCATGGAGTCGAAGAGCCAATTGTTTCCGATCGGTGTCGTGCAGTTGCTGGTCGCCGAACACCACCTTGGCATGGATCCGGCGTAGGGCGAGAAGCCCTAGGAGATGGGGTCCAAACGGGACCTCACCCCACCAACAGACGGCCAGATGGGCCGGTGGGCCTTCCTCGGGGATGTTGTATCTCAAAGCCACAAATGAAACAGGCGTGTCCGACCTGGCAGCCACTTCAAGCAGAGAGGGGCGAAAGGGCATCACAGAGTCACCCTTCGAGCTCGTACCTTCCGGGAACAGGACGATGCCGGCACCCAGGTCGAGCTCCCGATCGATGTGCGCTATCACGCGAGGTATGTCTCGGCGAGCCCGGCGATCGATGAAGATGGTATTGACGCTCTTGCAGATGAGGCCTACGAATGGCCAACCTGCAATCTCGGATTTTGCAATAAAGACCACACCGGCGCGGCTGGCAAGTACCAGGATATCGAGATAGCTGAGGTGGTTGGAGACAAGAAAAAACGGCAGCTCGGGTGGGTTGCCAACGGTCTCGACCTCGACTCCCATGACAAGGAGTAAAAGCCTGGACCAGGTCTTGAAGACAAACCCCCGCCAACGAACTCGGGTTCTTGGCCTGGGGGCGGTCAGTAGGGTACCGGCGAGCAGCAAGACCCAGAAGACGGCGGTAAAAAAGACGATCAGGACAACCCGGACGCCTACTCGAAGCCAAGACAGAATCATGCCGATCGGAAATCTACCACTCGCTTGGCATTGGCAAGAAGAGGAATCGCCCGAGTCGAAGCATCAGCGCAGCCTAGCCGGATCGCGAAACTGAGCGTGAAGTGAAGCCTGTGCATACCGCGGCTCCTGACAGGCCCGCCAACACCGCCGTGCCTACTCACATCCCCTACTCCTGTCTTGAAGAAAACGCTACTCTACGTCTGACTCGTGTGAACGGAAGGTCACCCTGGAAAGCAGGAGAAGATCCCTGATTTGAATAGAACTACGGAGCCTTGAAACAAATGACTCGAATCCTCATCTTTGCAGGTAGCACTCGCCGCGACTCCTTCAATCGTCAACTCGCCGCCGCAGCGGCCGCGAAAGCCCGAGATCTCGGAGCCGAGGTCTCTCTGATCGATCTTGCCGATTACCCGATGCCGATTTACAACGGCGACCTGGAGATGGCGGACGGTGTCCCCGAGAATGCCTCGAGACTGCGCGATCTGATGCTCGAGCACGACGCACTGGTGATCGCGTGCCCCGAGTACAACGGTTCGATAACACCCCTGCTCAAGAACACGATCGACTGGACCTCGCGTGCTTCCAACGACATCGGCATGTCGGCTGCCTACTCCGGCAAGGTTGCCGCTCTTCTCAGCGCCTCGCCCGGCCGCCTCGGAGGCCTGCGCGGATTGGTCCACGTTCGGGCGATCTTGACGGGGATGGGTGTGCTGGTGGTTCCGGGCGACATTTCGGTGGGTGAGGCTCACAGGGCCTTCGCCGAGGACGGTTTACTGGTCGACGAGAAGCTCGACAAGAGGCTCGAGACCGCCGTCGGAAAGCTCATCCGAACCACCACCGCCCTGCGGCCTTAGATCGCCCGCGCACACCCGGTGCGGAAGCCGCACCATCGAAGACAGGGGAATCCCCGAGTGCTGAAGATCCGTAGATCATGGACCAGTCGTGATGGAATAGCGCTACATTCAAGGAGGGGACAATGAACAAGATTCGAATTGCTGAGTGGGACGAGCTCGAGGATCGCCAGCCGGCGAAAGCCTTGGTGGCCAATGTCGATCTGGTCATCATCCGTTGGGACAATCAGGTCTCGGTTCTCTACGGTCGCTGTCTTCACCGCGGTGCGCTGATGGTCGACGGCTGCGTCAAGGGCGACGACATCATCTGTGGTGTACATGGCTGGGATTATGAGTTTCGCAGCGGCGTAAGCTCGTACAACTCATCGGAGAAACTCCACAAATTCTCGGCTTGGATCGAAGACGGGGGTGTTTGGGTCGATGAAGATGAAGTCGCCGTGTGGCAGCGGGAGAACCCGCAGGCCTACGATCGCGACTCTTATCAAGGTGAGTACCAGGATCTTCACGGCACCCCCGTCGAGCCCTATGTCAACTTCATCAGGGATTTGGCGTCAAACGGGCTCGAGAAGGTCGGCCATCACGGCCCCATGGCCGCAATGGGAGTGCCCAGAGGCGAGCTTCCGGAATGGAGCGATCTCCAATTCGTGACCGCTCAACTCGCCACAGTGCCCCAGCTCGACGACACACCGGTAGGCACCAACCTAGTGGTCGGTCCGAAAGCCGCCAAACCGCTCGAGCTCGACATTCCAATCATCGTTTCCGATATGAGCTTCGGTGCCCTTTCCGAGGAGGCAAAGGTGGCGCTGTCGAAGGGTGCAGAGTTGGCTGGGACCGGGATCTGCTCGGGTGAGGGTGGCATGCTGCCCGATGAGCAAGAGGCCAACAGCCGCTATTTCTACGAGCTGGCATCTGCCAGGTTCGGGTTCTCAATGGAGAAGCTTCTAAAGGTTCAGGCCTTTCACTTCAAGGGAGGCCAAGGTGCGAAGACCGGTACCGGGGGACATCTTCCCGGCGCCAAGGTGGTGGGAAAGATCGCCAAGGTGCGTGGTCTGAACGAGGGAGAAGCAGCGATATCTCCGTCGCGTTTTCCCGACTGGGACGACGAAGACGGTTTCCGCCACTTTGCCGAGGAGGTCCGTAGCGAGACCGGCGGCATTCCGATCGGGTTCAAACTCTCGGCCCAGCACATCGAAGAAGATATCGACGCCGCGCTTCGAATCGGAGTCGACTACATCATTCTCGATGGTCGGGGAGGCGGAACCGGCGCTGCACCATTGATCTTTCGCGACAACATCTCGGTACCCACCATGCCCGCCCTGGCAAGGGCTCGCAAGCTTCTGGATGAACGGGGCAAAAGCGGCGAGGTGACGTTGTTTATCACCGGGGGTCTGAGGACCCCGGCGGACTTTGCCAAAGCTCTGGCTCTCGGCGCCGATGGCATCGCGGTGTCGAACGCGGCAATCCAAGCGATCGGTTGTCTGGGAATGCGCGCTTGCCAGACCAACAATTGCCCGGTAGGCATAGCGACACAAAAAGAGCGCTTGAGGGCTCGTCTCCCAGTCGATGAAGCAGCCGAGCGACTAGCGCGATTCTTTGGGTCGGTAGTCGAGCTCATGAAACTACTGAGCCGAGCTTGTGGCCACACCCACTTCAATCAGTTTCGCCAAAGCGACCTGACGACCTGGAAGCGCGACGTCGCCTATCTGACGGGCGTGGCCTACGGTGGGGTCGTACCCCTGTAAATGCTAGCGACTGCCTCGAATTACCAAGAGATTCGAGCAAAGCGATCCAAGCCGGCTCTTTTCGCGTAAAATAAGAGACGATCTTCGGGGCGTGGTGAGCTTCACACGAGTGAGGCAATTCCCGACCGGCGGTAAAAGCCCGCGAGCGAGCCGATCAAAAAACCGGTGAGCTGACTCGGTGAAATTCCGAGGCCGACGGTATAGTCCGGATGGAAGAAGGTCACGATCAGGCAGGCGGACGGTAGCGTTCGTGCGTGGTCGAAACAACCAGGAGTTACTGGTGCAGATGCCCTGAAGGTCACCCATTTGGGTGGCCTTTTTCAGGCTTCCGCATGCCCCGGAGGTTTGAGCCTGCGGGGTTTTGTTTTGACTTCTGACCAAGAAATCGAGCTCATGAATCGGGCCATCGCACTCGCACGTCGGGCCGAGGGTCAAACCAGTCCCAATCCGATGGTCGGAGCCGTTGTCGTTGCCGATGGAGAGATTGTGGGCGAGGGCTATCACCGAAAGGCGGGTCGTGCTCACGCCGAAATCGAGGCTCTGGAAGCCGCTGGTGGCCGTGCCAAAGGCGCGACGGTCTACGTCTCGCTCGAGCCCTGTTGTGTTCAAGGCCGGACCCCCCCCTGTACGGATGCGCTGATTCAGGCTGGCGTTGCATCATTGGCATATGCCGTGCGCGATCCAAACCCAAAAGTGAACGGGCAGGGCCACCGTCAACTCGAGGAGGCCGGTATCGATGTGCGCCCAGGAGTCTGTCGGGAAGAGGGTGTTCGCCTGATTCAGGCCTTCTCCAAGATGACACGTGAGGGTCTGCCCTGGGTAACCGCCAAGTTCGCCATGAGTCTCGACGGCAAGATCGCTACCAGAACCGGTCACTCGCGCTGGATCTCGAGCGAGGAGTCGCGTCGTTTCTCACATGAGCTGCGGCAGATCTCTGACGTCATCGCAGTCGGAGCCGGTACCGTTACTATCGACAACCCCCGACTGACGACCCGACTCGACATTTCGAATCCGAGCCATCCCCTCAGAGTGGTGGTGGATAGCCGGGGCCGAGCACCGATCGAGTCGGAGATCTTCTCGTCCTCGCTGCCAGGGCAGACTGTCCTGGCAACCACGCAGAGGGTCGACAGTGGGTATGCCAAACAGCTCGAGTCCCAGGGTGTTGAGGTTTGGCAGCTACCTGCAGACCTGAATGGGCGAGTCGACCTCGTCGCAATGCTGAGAAAGATTGTTGACGAGGAGATGCTGACAGTTCTAGTCGAAGGGGGATCGGGTCTGCTTGGATCTTTTTTCGAACGAGACCTGGTCGACCGGGCCATGATCTCTGTTGCACCCAAGATCATCGGTGGAGTCGACGCCCCGAGCCCGGTCGGCGGGCTGGGCATACCGGTCATGGGCGATGCGCTCCTATTCGGCGAGATGGATGTCGAGGCCCGAGGTGTCGATCTTTGGATCCGAGCAGAGAAACCCGCTCGAGAAACCCAGTCGAGAAGCCCAGTCGAAAGGTCAGACCGGGCGGAAATGAGCTCGGAAGACTGAACGGAGAAAAAGGATGTTTACCGGAATCGTCGAAGAGATTGGAAAAGTACTCTCCTTGCGGAGAGTCGGTGAGGGTTGGGAGCTGACCATCGAATCCGAAAAGGTGTTGGATGGGGCACGCCTCGGCGACAGTGTCGCGGTAGAAGGCACCTGTCTGACGATCACCGAGATGGTGGAACGTGGATTTGTCGTTGGACTGGCACCCGAAACGTTGGCGCGAACCCATTTGGGTGAGCTAGAGAGCAGTGATCCGATCAACCTAGAGAGATCGCTGGCGGTAGATGGGCGCTTCGACGGCCACTTTGTACAAGGACATGTCGACGGGACCGGAACGATCTGTCGACTCACACCCGAGGAGGACTCGCTGTGGGTCGAGATCGAAGCCCCGCCCGACATTTTGCGCTATCTGGTTCCCAAGGGATATGTGGCGGTCGACGGTGTCAGCCTGACCGTTGTCGAGGTTGGAGATGCGAGTTTCACCTTCATGCTCGTCGCCTACACCCAAAGGCACATATCACTTCCACAAAAGCAAGTCGGCGATCGAGTCAATCTCGAAGTCGACATTCTGGGCAAATACATCGAGAAGTTGATCGGAGGACAAAGTCATGCCTCTAGCCAGCATTGAGAATGCGATTGCCGAGCTGCAGGCCGGCCGCATGATCATCGTCGTCGACGACGAGGATCGAGAGAACGAAGGTGATCTGGTTGTGGCCGCGGAGTTCGCAACCTCCGAGATCGTCAACTTCATGGCACGCGAGGCTCGAGGCCTGATCTGCGTCTCGTTGGAACAGGAGAGAATCGACACGCTCGAACTGCCACAGATGGTGCCCGCGAGTAAGAACGATGCCCAGTTCGGAACGGCTTTCACACACTCTGTCGATGCGAAGGAGGGAACAACGACAGGCATCTCGGCCCAAGACCGCGCGACCACGATACAGGTCCTGATCGACCCCAGCTCTCAGCCGTCGGATCTGGCTCGGCCTGGTCACGTCTTTCCACTGCGAGCTGAGCCCGAAGGTGTGTTGTCGCGTCCAGGTCAAACCGAAGCCTCGGTCGATCTGGCCCGACTGGCCGGTCTGACTCCGGCGGCCGTTATTTGCGAGATCATGTGCGATGACGGCACCATGGCTCGACTTCCCGAGCTCGAGATTCTTGCAGAGAAACACGATCTCAGAATAGTCTCGGTTGCTGATCTGATCGCCTACCGCTGTCGCACTGCGCCCCAGATCAACAGGCTTGCGGAGGCCGAGCTGCCAACCGAACGGGGCCCCTTCGACGTCATTGCTTTCGAAGACACGCACGATCAGTGCCAGCATCTGGCTCTTGTGATCGATGACAATCCCGAGATACTGCCATTGGTTCGACTCCATTCGGAGTGCCTGACCGGGGATGCTCTCGGATCCAAGCGATGTGACTGCGGTGACCAGCTGGCTGAATCGCAAAGGCGGGTCGCCGAGGCGGGGCATGGCGCCGTCGTTTATCTGCGCCAGGAGGGTCGAGGGATTGGCCTGGTCAACAAGCTTCGAGCCTATGCTCTGCAACAACAGGGGCTCGATACGGTCGAGGCCAACCATCAACTGGGTCTTCCCGCCGATCTGAGAGATTACCGCGTAGCGGCGCAGATTCTGTTCGATCTTGGCATGCCACGGGTTGCCCTGCTGACCAACAACCCCGACAAAGTCGAGGGTCTGACCCGGCACGGAATCGAAGTTGTCAAACGTGTCCCTCTCGTCATCGCACCCACCAGGGACTCGAGCCGCTACCTTGCCACAAAACGCGACAAGCTCGGTCACCTTCTTCCGCTAGGACTCTCGTGAGTACCTGGAAACGGACTGCGAACGGTCCGCAGGTCGATGTGGGCCGGGTCTTCGAGGGAAAGCTCGACGCATCGAATCTGAGGTTCGGGATAGTGGTGGCTCGGTTCAACGACACGATCACAGGGGAGCTGCTGCTGGGTGCCACCGAAGCGTTCGTCGATCGGGGTGTTTCCGTGGAAGATATCGATGTGGCCTGGGTACCTGGCGCTTTCGAGCTTCCTCTCGTCGCCAAGAATATGGCGCAAACCGGTCGCTACGATGCAGTCGTATGTCTGGGTGCCGTCATTCGTGGCGAGACGGCTCATTTCGATTTTGTCGCTGGCGAAGCCTCTTCTGGCATCGCCAGGGCCGGGATGGATACCGAGACACCGATTCTATTTGGGGTGCTGACGACAGAGACGATGGAGCAGGCCGAACAGCGATCTGGACGAGCCGCAGGCAACAAAGGTGCAGAAACAGCGATCGCGGCCATCGAGATGGCAAACCTGCTTGTTTCGTTAGAAGGCTAGGTTCGCCAGGCGGCTAAGCTAAACTGATCCCGGTATTTTGTCTTCATGTAGCGGTGCCAGGTCGCATGCCCGACACCGCAGTTCAAGCGAGGGAGTGAGATGTCATCAGATTCGAAGAGTCCAAAAAACGAAACCGCCGGCTCGACCGCTGCAGGTCTTGTCTGGATGAAGGTGTTGGAACCGAAGGCTCTACCTGAAGGTCGGGTGACGCCGGTGACCTGCGGAACCCAGACGGTCTGTATGACCCATTACAAAGGGGAGTATGGAGCGCTCGACAACAAATGTCCCCATCAGGGCGGCCCGCTCGGTGAAGGCTCGATTGAGAACGGTCTTCTGCGCTGCCCCTGGCACGGCTGGGACTACGACCCACTCGACGGAAAGGCCCCCGGGTTTGATGATGGCGTTGCGACCTACCCGGTCGATGTGCGCGACGACGGCGTCTATGTCGGTTTTGCAGAAGAGGCGATGCATGTTCGTACTGTCACTGACGTGATGGTCGACACCATGGTGAATTGGGGCATCAAGCATGTCTGGGGGATGGTCGGTCACTCCAATCTCGGTCTGGCCGATGCGATTCGCCGCCAGGAAGTAGCGGGCAACCTGACCTACTACGGCATCCGACACGAGGGTGCCGCTGCCTTTGCAGCGTCGGCTTATGGCAAGCTCACCGGCCGCCCGGCAGCCTGCTTTTCGATCGCCGGTCCGGGAGCCACCAACCTGCTGACCGGTCTCTGGGATGCCCATGTCGATCGCTCGCCGGTGCTGGCGTTGACCGGACAGGTGAACACCCAGGTTCTCGGACCTGGAGCCTTTCAGGAGGTGGACCTCACCCAGGCCTATGGCAACGTGGCGCAGTGGAGTCAGCCGGTGCTCGACACGAGCCAGCATGCCGAACTGGTCAATCTCGCCTGCAAGAGCGCGATTCTCAACCGAGGAGTCTCGCATTTGATTTTCCCCGACGAAGTTCAGACCCTACCCGCGCCGGAGGACGCCAAGCCGGGTGGCCCAGAGGGGCGCATCGGTCCAGGCGACATCGCTCCTCCCCATGCCGCGCTCGACGAGGCGGTAGCGCTTTTGCGCCGCTCGCGACGGCCGGTGATTATCGTGGGTCATGGGGCACGGTTTCATATGCCGGGCATTGTGGAGCTGGCAGAGAGGTTGGGAAGCCCGGTGTTGACGACCTTCAAAGGAAAGGGCGTGATCTCGGATCACCATCCGCTCGGTTGCGGTGTCCTCGGGCGCAGCGGCACGCCGGTAGCCAGCTACTTTATGAACGAATCCGACTGTCTGCTGGTCTTTGGCGCCAGCTTTAGCGATCACACTGGAATCACACCGAAAAAACCGACCATTCAGGTCGACTGGGACCCCATGATGCTGGGCAAGTTCCACTCGGTCGACGTACCGGTCTGGGGAGAGATCGGGACCACCGCGGCCCTTTTGAGTCAGGAGCTCGGTGATGCTTCCGGCTGGGAGGACCGTCGAAGCGAAGTTGCCGAGCGCTGGAAGATCTGGCGTGACGAAAAGAGCAAGCGTGAGACCGAAGAGCAGGGCAAGGGCGTCTCGTCTGCCTCGATCTTTGCGGCGTTGACCCGCCACACACCCACCGATGCCATCATGGCGGTCGATGTGGGCAATAACACCTATTCCTTTGGTCGCTACTTCGAGTGCACCGAACAGTCGGTACTAATGTCGGGCTATCTGGGCTCGATCGGCTTTGGGCTACCTGCCGCGCTCGGTGCCTGGGCAGCGACACAGGAGGACGATGCTCGTTTTCGAGGCCGTAAGGTGATCTCCATCTCAGGCGACGGAGGGTTTGGCCAGTACATGGGTGAGCTGACGACTGCGGTCAAATACGACATGAACATCACCCACATCCTGCTCAACAACAGCGAGCTGGGCAAGATCTCCAAGGAGCAACGCTCGGGCCAATGGCCGGTTTGGGAGACCGGTCTTCACAACCCGAACTTTGCCGACTACGCGGAGCTCTGTGGCGCCAGGGGCATCCGAGTCACCAGCAAGGCGGAGCTAGATAACGCCATCGGTCTGGCGCTGGCACATGTGGGCCCGAGTCTTGTCGAGATCGTGGCCGACCCCGGTTTGATTTGATAAGGGGACAGCCCCTCTATTTGGCAAGGGGACATATACTTGTTACGTGTCCCCTTCTTAAGACGAGTACGTGTCCTCGCTAATTTCCTGCACCGCCTGTCGGATGTCCTCCAAACACTGCTCCATTCGATCGAGATGGGTGCGGAAGCTCAAAACACAAATGCGGATGACATAGCGGCCGTCGAGGTTGGTGGAGGTAAGGAAGACATGCTGTTTGTCGTTGATGCGCTGCTGCAAATCGCGATTTAGCACCTCGAGCTCCGCTTCGCTCGAGCCTGGTCGGGTCAGCCGGAAAGCGACAATCGAAAGCTGCGGTTCGGCCACAATCTCGATGCCATCGATCTGGCTGAGCTCATCGCAGGCCCACTGTGCGAGGTCGAGCTTTTCGGCGAGAGCCTGACGGAAGACCCCGACGCCGTGCATCTTCAACGGCAGCCAGACTCGCAAACCCCGGAAATCACGTGAAAGCTCCGGCGACGACTCCGAGAAGTCGATCTGTTCGAGATCGTCTTGCAGCGGCGGCATATAGGCAGCAGCGACGTGATGGGCTCGCTTGAGCGCTGCGTCGTCACGGACGACCAGACAACCAGTGCCATAGGGGAGAAAGAGGCCTTTGTGGGGATCGAGGCTGATCGAATCAGCTCGATCGAGACCCTCGAAGCGTTCTCGGCCCCGCTCGGTAAGCACGAAGAAGCCGCCGTAGGCTCCGTCAACGTGAAACCAGAGCTCCTGTTCGGCCGCCAGGTCGGCAAGGGCGACGAGATCGTCTATGGCACCGGTGTTGACCGTTCCGGCACTGCCGACGACCAGAAAGGGTTGCAGGTCCGACTCGCGGTCGCTCTCGATCTGCTCCTTCAGCGCATCGAGCTGCATCCGGCAGTGCTCGTCGGAGGGCACGACTCGAATATTGCCTTCCGGGAATCCGGCCAACATCGCGGCCTTCATGATCGAGTGGTGGACCTGATCCGAGCAGTACAAAATCCCCTTCAGGAAGTTGTCAGGCAGCCGCTCGCGCCGAGCCGTGTAGAGGGCGGTGAAGTTGGCCAGTGAGCCGCCAGTGGTCAACAGACCCCGAGCTGTCTCTGGATAGCCCACCATCTGACAGAACCAGCGCGTTACATTGACTTCCAGCTGTACCAGACCAGGCGCGGCGACAAAGACGCCGACATAGCGATTGACGGTGTCGGCAATCAGGTCAGCGACCGCCGCATGTGGAAGCCCCCCACCTGGGATAAAAGCGAGATAACCCGGGCTAGCGGTGTTGTAGGTGAGCGACAAACACCGCTCGAAAACCAGCTCGAGTAACTCGGAATAGGGTTGTCCGCTCTCAGGGAGATCTTCACGCAGACTGCGGGCGAGCTCGGCACCGCCCTCGGTGTATGACAGTGGTTGTTCGGGCAACGTTCGAAGATGCTCGACGATACGCTCCGTCGCGCCCTCGACCATCTCACGCAGGGTCTCTTCTGAGAGCTCGAGGGGATGAGCAGGACCGGTCGCGCTTTCGGCAGGCGGATTCTCTGTTTCAGCTTTGCTCATTCATGGTCCTCGCGCGGGGTGTTGAAGCAGCCTACCTCGAAGGACTCGGATTGACGACCCGGAAGTTGCTGGAACCAGAATACGTTTTGTAGGAAATGGGCGGAGTTCTCCGTATAGTGACGCACCCGCGAGTCTTCGATCCTCCGACTCCTCTGGAGAGCTCTTTGGAGTTTGACGAAGCCCTGCGGGTGCAGCCGAACGTCGTGGTGTTGTCACCTGGACAACGCCTTCCTGAGGCTTGCACCTGTAGCGTCAGCTTCTCGAGGCTGTTTGCGTCTCTCTGGTGGAGGGCGGTGATCGTGGCTGCGCGAGAATCACTCGATCCAAGAGTGTGTGCGAGCAGTATGCATGTGTATAGTGAACACTCACCATGGTTAGAAATCAAATCCTTCTTGGAGAACAGGAAAAAGAGTAGTTTCGTCGCTTGACAACATTGGCTTCGTGCCGTCGACGGCGAGTCCGATCCATAAAGACCTTCGACCGCACACTTGATGCAGCCTTCGACTCCTGAGCCCCCTTCCGAAAATGTTCAAGAACCTTCAAGAAAGAGTTCGCTACTTGGTCGACCAGGCCTTTGCGCGAGAATTTGTCGGGCAATTTCTGTTGTTCGTCACGCTGGTCGTCTTCGTCACGTTGATCGGCATGACGGCAAAGTTCTTCGGGTTGTTCTCCGCAGAGAACGCTGCCGTCGAGACCATCCCCCGCGACATCGATGCCGGTCTCTGGGACTCGCTATGGTGGGCTCTCACCCAGGTTCTGAGTCTCGACGGGTTTGAGCAGTCCTACGGCGCTACGGGTCCAGTGCTGGCGTATGCACTGTTTCTGTCCGTCATGGGCCTGGTGGTTTTCAGTGTGTTGATCTCTCTGATCAACAACACCATGCGGACCCGCATCGAATCACTACGAAAGGGTGATACGCAGGTCCTAGAGCGTGGCCATGTGCTGGTACTGGGGTGGAATAACAAGGTGTATTCCATCTTGAAACAGCTGGCCCTGCTCCAGCCCGGCGTCAAGGTGGTCATTCTCGCGCCGCGAGGCATCGACACAATGCAGGAGGAGCTGAGGGTCGCAGGTATCCTACGGGAACGGGTCAAAGTCATCCTGCGGAGTGGAACCCCCAGCGATCATGGCGAGCTCGACCGCGTCGCCGTCAATCAAGCGGCGAGTGTCATTGTGCTTTCAACAGATGCCGATGACAGCGAGGCCATCAAAACCATCGTGCTTCTGGCTGCACGAACGAATTGGCCGGACAAAGCACCGGTCCTGACATCGGAGATTGCTCTGGAGCAGAACCACGAGCTGGCAGTGATCGCCGCAAGGGACAGGCTGCACGTTATCTCCTCCAGCCGCATTATCAGCAAGGTGATCGTGCAAACGGTCCGTAACCCTGGGCTGTCGGATGTCTACAGCGAGATCTTTTCTCCGTCGGGTAACAGCATCTATGTTCAGTCGATCGCCGATTGTGTGGATCGTCCTATGCGTGAGATTGCACAGGGTCTGACCGATGCCATACCTGTCGGGGTAACGTGGCAAAAAAAGCCCGGTGAGGCAGAGCGATATGCGGCAGGCCTCAACCTGGAGCCCGATTACGAGGTAGCGAAAGACGAGGAGCTAGTGCTGCTGACACGTGGCCTTCCGGTTGCCTATTCGGAACCCGACAGGGCTTCGGCGGCACGGGACGATAAGGAAAGCGGATCGGCACCGCCGGTACCTGCCCGGGTGTTGCTGATCGGCTGGACCGATATCCTTTACGACATCCTGCAGGAGCTCGATGAACATGCATTGCGTGGAACTGAGGTGACGATCCTGTCGGGTGTCAGTGAAGCGCAAGCCGTGCAACGGCTAGAAGCCCGCAAGGGGAGTAGCCTCGAAAACCTGAACCTCGTTTTTGTGGAGGGCGATGCCGTAACTCGCGTCGCCTACGCTGGTCTCGAGCGCGCCGCTTTCGAAAGCGTTGTTGTTCTTGCAGACGATTCCGCGGAAGAGGGAGATGCGGACACCCGTAGTCTCCGGATCCTGCTCCGCTTGTCCGACCTGCGCAGGCATGATGATTGGCATACCCACACTATTGTCGAACTGCTGGATGACAACAACCGCGCCCTACTCGCTGGTCTTCGCGTTGACGACATCATTGTCAGCCCCGAGGTCGTCAGTGCTCAGCTAGCGCAGATTGCGCGCCAAGAGGTTCTCGCCCCCATCTATCGCGAGCTACTCAGCGCCGGCGGTGTCGAGATCAGCCTGCGGCCTGCAAGGGATTACGTGGAGCTTGAAACAGAATGCTCATTTGGCGATCTGGTCGATGCGAGTCAGCAGAAGCTGGAAACAGCGCTGGGTCTACGCCTGGCACAGCAGGGTGGTGAGGTATTGCTGAATCCTTCGAGGGAGGTCACATGGCGGCTCGGAGAAAAGGACAAGGTAATCGTGCTGGCGCAGCAGGTCTACCGATAGGCAGGCTCAGGTGTCGCTTCCTAGAAGATTCCCGATTTTTTCAAGCAAACGCTTGAGGCTTACCGGCTTGGTGTCGTAGTCATCGCAACCTGCTTCACGTGCCTTGATCTCATCGCCGGCCATGGCATGCGCCGTCAGTGCAATCACCGGAATACCTTGTGTGGCGGGATCGGCCTTGATACGGCGAGTAGCCTCCCAACCGTCGATAACCGGCAGACTTAGATCCATAAGGATGATGTCCGGGCTGTCGGAGGAGGCCATCGCCACACCGGCTTCGCCGTTGACCGCTATTACCACCTTGAAGCCCTTGCGCTCGAGTCGGCGCGACAGCATGTCCCGATTCATTTCGTTGTCTTCAACCAGCAATATCTTGCTCATCATATTTTCCAAAGTTGTCGGTATCTACCTAGCTGATGTTGCACGCAGCAACAGCCGCACGCACGCGTTCCAGCAATTGTTCACGTGTATAGGCGTTCTTTTCAAGGACATCCTCGACCAGGCCGTTCAACCGATCGCGGTCATCGGCGGTCAAATCCTTAGCAGTGATAACGATAACCGGTATCTGTTGCCAATCCGGATTGGCACGCATTGCGGCCAGAAAGCTGAAACCGTCCATGACCGGCATCATCAGATCCAGAAGGATCAATCGAGGCTGTTCCGAGACCATCACCTCGAGCGCTTCCTGACCGTTGCCAGCCTCGGTTACGGCCCAACCGGCCTTCTTTAGGGCGGGGGCCATCAACTCGCGGGCCTTGGGGTCATCATCTACCAGCAACACAGTACAGATCTCTTCGGCACAGTGATAGCGACTCAATGCATTGTGCAGTTGCTCCCGGTCAACCGGCTTCGTTAGATAGTCAACAGCACCCAACGAGTAACCCCGAGTCCGGTCATCGATCATGCTCAGCATGATCACGGGTGTATCGCGCAGGTCGGGATCAGCCTTCAATGCTCGCAGAACCGACCAGCCATCCATGTCCGGCATCATGACGTCCAAGGTGATGGCGGCGGGCTGTATCTCATGCGCGAGACGCAAACCTTCTTCTCCACTGGCAGCGGTAACCACGTCGTAACCATCTTTCATCAGGTAGCGCTCGATAATCTCGCAGGCTTCTGGATCGTCATCAATGACCAAGATCGCGGATCCGCTTACGGTGTCGCTGGCGATCGTCGGTTGGGTGGTCTTGACAGTCGAAGTCGAATCAGTGGATGCATCCTGCGGTGTTGCCCCAGGAAGGATGGCGGGGATGTTGATGGTAAAAGTGGATCCTTCTCCCACCCGGCTGTAGACGCGGAGGTCGCCACCGAGCAACTCACAGAAGCGTCGCGAAATCGCCAGCCCGAGCCCGGTACCGCCGTAATCGCGCGTCGTTGTTCCGTCTGCTTGGGTAAATTCCTCGAAGACGTGGTCTATTTTGTCCTCAGCAATACCGATCCCGGTATCACTGACGGCAAAAGTCAACCGCTCCACGCCAGCCTGAACGGTCCGATCGACGCGGAGGGTCACGTTGCCCTGGTGCGTAAACTTGGCGGCGTTGGACAGTAAGTTGAACAGGATCTGACGCACCTTGGTCAGATCCTGGAATGCGCTGCCTAGTTTCTCGCCGCGTTCGACAGACAGCTTGTTATCGTTTTTCTCCATCAGCGGGTGAGCTGTCGAGACGACTTCGTCGATCAGCTTGCCCAGATCAATACTCTCTGGGAAGGCTTCCATCTTTCCGGACTCGATCTTGGAGAGATCGAGCACGTCGTTGATAAGAGCCAGTAGGTGAGTGCCGGCCTGGTTGATCTTCTTCAGGTCCGGGATGAAATCCTCCTGGTCGAGATCCTCCGCCTCTTCGATCAGCATCTCGCTGTAGCCGAGGATGGCGTTCATTGGAGTACGCAATTCGTGACTCATATTGGCGAGAAATGCACTCTTGGCCTGGTTGGCGGCTTCGACTCGCTCCATGCTGGCTTTGATCTCGCCCTCGGCCTGTTTGAGACGGTACAGAAAATAGGCCAGCCCGAGGGCGAGCATTATCACCCCTAGCGGCAACCACAAGTTGTTTGCGTCCCAGGAAGGATAGATTTCCTTATTGGCAGCGTGCGAGGTTACTTTCCAGCCGAGGTTGGCAAACGTCACAGATCTAGTGGCTGTCAATCCGTCGTCCAGATAGTCCTTCTCGCGGTTGTTTTTTCCCAGAGCCAGCTGTCGAGAGACATGTCGATACCTATACGCCTCAGGGGCCGATTCGTCGATATCCTTGATAGTCAGGGTGAGACCGGCCGCGCTGATATATCTATCGAGAATTGCTTCGATCATCGGGCCAATTTCAGTGATCATCACCGCAAACCCACGCAGAGCTGCCTCGCGACTCTCGGGGGTGCTTAGCGGCACTCCCTTCTCGTATACGGGTAGCGCGGCAAGAGTTGAGTAGGCGCCTTCTTCCGAATTGACAAGATGCACGGACGACGAAGCAAAAGGCATGTCGGTGCGTGCTGCCTCAGAAAGTATGAGGGCGTACTCCGGCTTGGCTGCCATGTCGAAACCCACAATCGACAAGTAGGGTTCCAGTGGCTCGAGGTAGAGAATCGGGAAATGAGTCAAACGCGGGGAAGCAGCGGTAGCTTCGGACTCGATAGCTTGATCACTGAAACTGAAGTTTGGTAGGACCTGCTCCTGGATGGTGACTTCCAGGGCATCACGCTCAAAACTGGACACCTTGGGAACCCATGCCAGTGCAAGGATGCCAGGGTTACGTTCCAGGTTGCGGCTGACGAGGGTGCGAAATTCGTCCCGACCGACAAAGGTGGAAGCGTCGAACGCGGAGCGAACGTGATACAGCGTTTCGAGATAGGTCTGGACTCCGTGCTCGATCGCTTCGATGTGGATTCGACTCGCAGCTTCGAAACGCTGTTTTACCGAGGCCTCGAAATTGGTTTCCAGCAAGCTGAAAAGGGATATTGCAAGCAACGCACCCAGCACGATGACTACGTAGGGCGCAAAGACCCCGCCGATTCTAGACCCCGGCTTGCCAGCTTTGGCCACTGCCCGAGCGTTGAAAGCAAGGGTGAATGTCAACAGGATCCCGAACGCGAGTAGAGCTTCGTCGGATAGGTTTGCAGCATCAGACCCAAATTCTCTGACCATGCGCTGCTCTTGTGCAGACAGTGCCTGCCAGAGCGCGAAAGTGATAGTGAGTCCGGTGATGCCGATGACTTGTGGCAACCAGCGCGGCAAGAATTCGCTGCGAGACAGAAGCCTGGTCTTCGACCAGGCCAGCGCCACAAAACCGACCCCCAATATGATAATTCCTGCGGCAGTGTGGATTGCCATCCGGGTCATGTGACCCCAGCCATAGGCATCTTCCAGACCGACCATGTAGCCGGCCAGGGCGGTGACGCCAAGACTGATGATGAGGGCCCCGAGCGTGGCAGTCCATGATGTGACCCGAGCACGATCGCGGAACCAGCTTGTAAGTAGAACCGTGAGACCGGTCAGGCTGAAACAAAGCGCCGTATTCGGTGCCATGCGGCCTGGATTGGAGGTCTTGACATCGATGTAGTGCTCCATGAACAGCTGGTCGATGTGCAGATCGACACCGAAAAGGTACTCGCACAATGTGAGAACGCCGATCAGTAGGACGACTACGCCGGTTATCCGGGCAATGGATGACCAGCGCCAGGCGATACTCAGCAGTGCGATACCGCTCAGCGCAAAGCCCAACGCAGTGTTGTATTGCATGGGAACAAACGCCGGATTGACCTGAATAAGCGCCGGCTCATGCAGGTACCAGCCCATCAGGACTATCGCCCCGAGAGCCAGTGAACTGACACCGGCCAACTTGGCCAGGTTCAGGTCCCAGTTTCTGTGCTGCGAGCGCTCGCTCATCCGGAAGATGGTACAGGCATCGGTGTCTAGACTCCTAACCCAGTGAACCTCGACGATCCGACTCAGCGGCAACTCACGATCGGGATTCTCTGGGGTGCCCGCGACTCATTCTCATGCCGCGAGATGCGAACTCAATACGGCAGCCGGAATGCAATACCGACTCCGAATAGCCAGTCGGGTACGCTATCGACCAGCCCGAATCCACCTCGGATGTCTAGCTGGAGGGTTGGATTGAGCAGCAGGGTCGCTCCCGCCTGAAAGTTGTGGCCGTTCGGGCGGCCATCGCCAGAGGCGAAAGCTCCATAGATTTCGCCGAAGAGACTGACTGAGGTACCGGTTGCCCCGCTCAGGGCCACCGCGTAGTTGAGATCTACGTCCGTTTGCTTGTCGCCGTCGCTCTTCGTCGTGACAAGACGAGGGCCGAGATTGTAGGTCAGCGCGAGCCGATCCGTCAGGTTGGACCCACCGAGAAAGAGCACCCTTGGGATCACGTAGTCGTTGGTGATATCGCTATGGCCGACTGGCATGCTCACATCGACAAGAAGGCCCATCTGTGGACGGTGACCCTGTGCGTCTGCGAGAGCAATCTTGGTCCCGAGGGTGATGTCGGAGAAGCCGTCTTGTTTACCCGACGAGCCTTGCTTGAGCGTCCAGCCCGACGAAAAGAGACGCGCCTCGAACCTGTGGTTGATCGCGAATCGGGCGAGAAGATCCGGAAATTCGTGACTATCGGCATGGCCTGGATTGTCGCCGAATCGACTGAGTTTGTACCCGGCTTCGATCTGAAATGTGCCTTTGGGAAGCAGCAGGGGTGAGGCACTGTCGGTCGGCCGGTCGGTGACAATTGGACTCTCCGGAGCGGCAGCTTCCACATCGGTAGCCTGGGCATTGATGGACTGGGCGAAAATGTCACTGGGTCCGACGATCAGGGTTAGGGTGAACACTGCCTCGAGAAGCCATCGCCCGACGCGATATAGCCCGACTCGGCGTTGAGCCCGCCGCCGCCAGCGCATGACCGACCTGGAGGCGAGTGTATCTAGGGTGGATGCACACACGGTCTCAGTCTATCGGTCCAGACTGCGTTTGCAGAAATGCCTGGCACCTTTTGAGGCACCTTTTGAGCACCTTTGGAGGATCCTTCCTGTTTAGCCCAGGTGGACACAAAGTCCGGCGCGAGAGCTGTTTTTTGGACCCAAGTGGACAAAACGGCTAACAATCTCTCCGTTTTCGAGTTTCTTGTCAATGCCAGGCTCAAGCAGGACAGCCCAAACAGGACAACAGCAAGTGTAGATCACTCCAAAAGTTGATTTCGTAGCTTCTCCACCTCTTCGTCTGAGATATTGAGACCGTCGCGAATATAGGCCTCCATGGAGCCATAGTCCGCAACAGCTTGCTCAAGGGCGCCGTCGATGTAGGAGCCCTCGAGGATGTAGAAGGCCTCGAGGTTCGACATGTCGACTTCCTCGGGAGGAATGCCCTGCTTTTCGGCGGCCATCAGGCGAATCTTGGCCAGAGTAGCTTCAACTTCCTCGCCTCGGTATTCATTGGTCAGCAGATAATCCTCACGAATCGTCTCCCAGGGCACCCCCAGTGCGGAGAGGAGAATCGCAGTGGCGGTTCCGGTGCGATGCACACCGTGGGAGCAGTGGAAGACTAGCGGCCTGTTCGCTGGATCCGCGACCTGTCGTAGCAACGCCGCGTACTGATCCTTGCCCTCGAGGAGAAGGAGCCGGTGAAACTCGGGGTTCATCTCTGGCGGCAGCTTCTCGAATTCGGCTGATTTGATGGCGGACTGGACCACCATGGTGAGCTCGGCGGCCCGGTCACCCTGGATGGGCTCAGGTACTTCCCGGGTCCCAGCAGGCAGCCGATCCTGGCCGTTCATCTCGATCTCTTCGAGCAGGAGGAAATTCACCACAGTTTGGATCTCCAACTCTTCGAGCTTGGCCACGTCTTCATCGGTCAGATGAGGGAACTCTCCAGAACGATAGATCTCGCCCGGCTTCACTCTGCGACCGTCCACAGTCTCGTAGCCACCCAAATCGCGGAAGTTGGGCTGACCGCTAAGTACAACCTGCCGTTCAGGAGACGGTGCCGCTTCAGCTTGTGGATCAGGGGGCGGCTCGGCAGCTCGGTCGACAACGGACTCGTTTCCGCGACCGCAGCCAGCGAGAGTGACGACAGCAGCGACAAACAGAAGGTGGTTAACTCGACAACTCATGGATCTTCTCTCATTGTTTTTCACCGCTCGGACGAACGAGCCCTCCCGCCGGCGGCGGGAGTATCTAGGTATTGACTGGATCTCTTCTAATCGTCGGCCGGCTTCAGCGGAAACTGGAAGTCGGACCCGAACTGCTCGTTGAAATCCTCGTGAATCTGGTCCATGAGCGGCAGCGTTTCCCACTCGTAGCCCTGTAGGACCCACTCCGGCGTCTCATATTTCTCACCGCCAGGTGCTGTCTGCTCTCTTGCGGTCACAGAAGGTGGCGGATAGGGCTGGGAGTTCATCATGGCTACACGGGTCCGAACACCTTCCTTAGTTACGTTCCAGGTCATCCCATCGACGGCGAAGTCTACCGGTCCGTCGTAGACCGAGCGAACGGCTGTCACCACCGCGGGCAGAGTTTCAGGATCGTTTTGGAAGTGGTAAGCCACCGCATGCTTCGGCTGGGTGAGGGCCATGATCTTGCCGAAGACCTGGGCGGTGGTGTGGACCAGGGTGCTGACGTAGATTGCTTCAGCCGGTTGAAATTTGTATTTCGATACGAAGTACTCGTTGGGCAGGAAGCATTCGTGGATCGATAGATCTGCCCCTTTCGAGGCCTCAGTCCACCATCGGTTGGCCAATGTGTCGCCAGAGAACGCCAGCTTCATCCCTTTCCACTCCAAGATAAAGCTGACAGAACCTTCGAGATGGATCGCCGGGATGGTCCGAATAACGACGCCGTTCTCGTCGTAGATAACGTTGTTGACCTTCGACCAATCGAACTCATGCACATTCATGGCGAGAGAACGGGTGTCGAGGCCACCCTTGCTGGTTTCCAGCATCCAGTTGTAGAACTTTAGGACACCGTCCATAGCAGCCTTCGTGCCCCAGCTCTCGGGCATACCGCCTCCACCTGGCCCCCAGATGTCTAGTGGTTTCGAGCGACCATTCTGCATGCCGTAGATCCAAAGCGTGGGTAGATCGCCCATATGGTCGGCGTGCTGATGGCTGAGGAAGATCTTGGTCATATAGTCGAGCGGGATACCGAGAGCGTAGAGGGTGGTGAACGACCCCGTGCCCACGTCGAAGATGAACTTGTCTCCATTGCCGAGCTCGATCAGGAAACAGGCAGCCGCTTGCTTGAGTCGCGGCATCGGCATGCCGGAACCACAGGCGATGACCCGCATCTCATCGGGTGCCAGCTCCTCGGTGCCGGGGAAATAGACTTCGTGAACCGGGTAGGGCTTTGTAGGAGACCAACCGGTGGCCACTTGACCAGCGCCCGATGCCGCGGCTTCGGACACCAACCATGAGCTGGCACCCTCTTTCCCATCTTGATGCCCAATGAGATAGCCGACGGCTGCTACCAGGGCGACAACACCCAAGGCGGTTAGTTTTCGGAGTCTTCTGTTCATGTTGAACCTCTCAATCGATCATTGAATGAATCAGCCCGCCGCACCGTGTGGCGGGCCGATTGACTGCGGGGAATAGGTCTCTCCTCGGTCTCGCTACTGGCCGAGGTCCGGATCACTTCGCATCTCCCACGGGAGCTCGTACTCCATAAACTCGAAGACGTCGAACGGCAGATCTTTCATGTTTGCCGGGGGTACACCGAGCGCTTTGGTTTCCGGTCTCGCGTTGGAGAGTCCAGCATAGGCGATCCCGTGTGCGCGAGGAGAATCCGGGTACTTCTTCTTCCAAAGCTCATGCCGCGCCCGTGCCCGGACGAAGGCCTCGTTGAGATGAAACGTATTCACCATCATCCCGTTCTTCTCCCGTGTGTCGGAGAGCAGATCGTAGAACGAGGCGGAAAGGCCGCTCGCAGCTCCCGGATCCGGGTCGATCCAGTGCTTCTTGATGTTGCCCTTGACCGTGGCGCCCAGATTGGGTCCTTGGTAGATGTGCACGTAGTCACGGCGGCCGTTCGTGTCGCCTTTCAGGAAGATTGCCGTTTGATCGATACCATCGATGACCCGATCGGTCGGTATGGAGTCCATGGCTCCTCCGAGTCGGGCGAAGGTGGTGAAGAGGTCCACCTCGTGAATGATGTCGCCCACAAGCTGTCCAGGCCCGATGACTCCGGGCCACCACGCGAACGCAGGGACTCGCACGCCACCCTCGAGGAAGTCACCTTTGCCGCCACGAAAGATGGTTTCCGTCATGCCGAGGCCGGGAGGCGGGTTGTGCGCCATCGGACCATTGTCAGCCATCGCAATCAGCAATGTGTTGTCCGCAATTCCCAGTCTCTCGAGCTCATCCATGAGCTCACCGATGAAGGCGTCAACGTTGTACTGCATGGCGTCGGTGTAGAGACCGCGGGCGAGAGTCTTCTTTTCAGGACTGGGCATGAACGAGGTTAGGAGCGGCCACCAAGCCACGTAGAACGGCTTATCGGCCTCGACATTGCGGTGGATGAAGTCCATCGCCCGAACCTTCGTCTCTGGGTCGAACGCGTCGTAGTCTTCCTTGGCCGTACCGCGCCATTCGAGGCCGGGCTCGCCCTTCTTGCCCTCGACGTAACCAACGTAGCCTTTCGGAATGAAGGTGTCATCGAGCTTGTATGGATCCTTCACGAGCATGTGCTCCTGAAGGCCGATCGTCGCGTTGGCCGCCTCGCCGACCTCGTTGTAGAGGCTGAAGATCTGGTTATAGATCCCGAACAAAGTCTCGTCGAAGCCCTGGTTGTGGGCGTAGGATTCCTCGATGTCGCCCAGGTGCAGCTTGCCGTAGAAGGCGGTAGCGTAGCCCGCCTCGGAGAGCACCTCGGCGATGGTGACCTCTTCGGCCCGCATCCCGGAGTACTCGACGGGAAATCCGATGACGTACATGCCGGATCGAACCGCATGGCGCCCCGTGAGAACAGCGGCTCGGCTGGGCGTGCAGCCCACCTCGGTGTACATCCGGGTGAACATGATGCCCTCCTCGGCGATCCGATTCAGGTTCGGTGTCTCGAATCCACGAATCTTGTTGATCGCCGGAATCCCCACGTCTCCGAAAGAGGTGTCGTCCCACATGACGTGGATGATGTTCGGCGGAGTGCCGTGCTTGACGCGCAGCTCGGCGAGCTTCTTGTCGAGCGCGGTATCCTCGGCCGCCCAACGCTCTCCGTTCTGGGCCTCGAGGATGTAGTACTCGGCATCGTGGACGATGTCTGCCGCATAGATGGCAGACGCTGTGCTAAAGATTACGGCGATGCCTAGACAGAGACTGACTGTCGTAAGTTGCTGAAATCGGTTCATGCTCACCTCCAAGTTCGTCACATATTTCATAAATCTGAGTATCAAGGTCCACGCCGTCACTCGAAAAAAGTGCGACCGAGAAAATTCGATGCGTCATCGCCGACAGCGGTCTGAGTTGTGACGTCGATGGCTTTCAAGCCGACGGCAAAATTTGGGTACGCGGAATTGTAGCCGAAAACCTGCCGAAAGGCCTGTCGAGTAAACGCAATGGTACCCAAGATCACGCGTTATCCTTAGGTTCCGCGCGTGGTGGCGAATCAGTTGATCTGGCTGACGATCAATTCCGCAACGGCTTGCCGGTCTTGAGCATGTGCGCCATGCGGTCCTGTGACAGCGGCTCACCGGCCAGACTGACGAACACCTCACGCTCGAGGTCGAGGAGATACTGCTCATCGACCGGGTCGATTCCGTTGGCGCGCTCGCCACCGGTCAGTACCCGAGCCAGGCCGCTGGCAATCAGCGCGTCGTGCTCGGAGATCGTCCCCGCCATGCGAAACCCCTTGATTGCGACCTTGATGGCCAGTCGCCCGCCCTTGCCGGGAAGCCGCAATTCGGGAGGCAGGGGCGGCTTGTAGTCGGCTGCCAGCGTCAGAACCATCTCTTTGGCGACCGCAATCTGATGCCGGCGCGAGAGCACGATGGGGTTGTCGGGCCTGAGATAGCCGAGCTTTTTGGCTTCGTGGGCGGAGGTCGAGATCTTGGCAAACGCAATGGTCTCGAAGGCCTTCTGCACCGCTACCATCGGTCCCAATCGGCTGGGTGGAAGGTTTTCGAGGAAGTTGCTGAGCACGCGCAGATTGCCGCCGGCACCAGGAATCAGCCCGACGCCGACTTCGACGGCACCGCAATATAGCTCCGCTAGAGCGACGATCTGATCACAGGGCGCGATCATCTCGAAACCACCACCAAGGGTGAGACTGAATGGAGCTGCGACCACGGGAAACGGGGCGTATTTGATCGCTTGTGTCAGGTCCTGGAAGGTCTTGGAGACCATCTCGAGAAGACCGAACTGCTTGGTCCTCGCAAGCTCGAGTATGAGCGCGAGATTGGCTCCGGCGCTGAAGTGAGCGCCCTGGTGCGAGAGAACCAGACCCTTCATCCCCTGTTTTCCAGCCACTACGAGCGACTCCCGCAGTTGATCGAGAATGGCACCATCGATCGGATTCATCTCGAGCTGCAGGGCTGAATGAAACTCCAGACAACCGACACCATCGCCGATATCGACCAGCGACGCGCTCCAGTTGCGCAAGATCTCGCCACCCTTGCTTTTGTCGTCGGCAAGAATGATCGTGTTCTTGTCTTCTCGCACCGGTTCAATCGCCTTGGTGCTGATATCGAAAACGCACGGCCCACCAAAGCTGTCACGACGATAGAAGCTCTCTTCGCCGGCAGCCAAAAGATCCTCGACAATCGCTGGCACAGGTTTTCCTTCGTGCCGCATCCGCCGCACAGATTTCTCGACCCCGATTGCATCCCAGATCTCGAAGGGTCCGAGCTCCCAGCCAAAGCCCCATTTCATCGCGTCGTCGATAGATATGATGTCGTCGGCGATCTCACCAAGGCGGTTGGCCGCATAGACCAACGTGCCGATAGTCATCTCCCATGCGAAGATGCCAGCCGCATCGGGGTTGTAGACCAGAGCATTTAGCTTGAGACGCAGATCGGTGAAACGCCGCGCCACTCCGATGCCATCCATACGCGGCTTCTGCTTGGGCCGATACTCCAATGTCTCGAAGTCGAGCGCAAAGATATCTTTGCCCTCCTTCTTGTAGAAGCCCTGCTTGGTCTTCTGTCCCAACCATTTCCGATCGAGCAGTTCCGTCAAAATCTCGGGCTGTCGGAAGATGTCGCGCGACTCGTCGTTGGGGCACCCCTCGTAGGCCGTGTGAGCGACAAAAGCCAGCGTGTCCAACCCAACAATATCGGCAGTGCGGTAAGTGGCCGATTTGGGCCGGCCCATCACCGGTCCAGTGATGGCGTCGACCTGTTCGACCGATAGCCGCATCTTCTCTGTCAGCTCGATGGTCAACATCATTCCGAAGACACCGATACGGTTGGCGATGAAGTTGGGTGTATCCTTTGCCAGCACTACGCCCTTGCCCAGGGTGTCTCCAAGCAGCGTTTCCATGCCCTTGATCACCTCGGGCGCCGTGTTGGTTCCCGGAACCAACTCGACAAGCTGCATATAGCGTGGCGGGTTGAAAAAGTGTGTGATCAGGAAGCGACCCTGGAGATTGCTGTCCATCGCCCCGACCAGGTCGGCCAGGGGTAGACCCGAAGTGTTGGACGAAAGAATCGCCTCGGCAGAGAGGTGGGGTGCGAGTTTGCCGTAGAGATCGAGCTTCCAGTCGAGCCGTTCGGCAATGGCTTCGATCACCCAGTCACACTCGGAAATGCGCTCCAGATCATCCTCGTAATTGCAGGGCGTGATCCGCTCGGCGAACTTGGGGTTGTAAAAAGCTGCCGGTTTGGCCTTCAAGGCTCCAGCAAGTCCCTTCTCCGCCAGTTTCTGGTCGAGATCGAAGAGCAACACCTCGAAACCGGCACCCGCAAAGAGGGCTGCCAACTGGCTGCCCATCACTCCGGCGCCACAGACGCCGATCGTCTTGATCTCTTTCATCACGACTCCCTTTCGATGATGGTCGCAATTCCCTGCCCGCTGCCGATACACATGGTGGCCAGACCGTACTTGCCGTCATGCTGCTCGAGCACATTGAGTAGGGTGGCTATGATGCGGGCGCCCGAGGCTCCGAGGGGATGTCCGAGCGCGATCGCGCCACCATGAACGTTCACTTTATCCATCGGCCAACCAGTCTCTTTCAAGACATAGAGCGCCTGTGCGGCGAAAGCTTCGTTGAGCTCGATGAAGTCGATATCGCCGATCTGGAGTCCAGCATGCTCGAGGGCCTTCTTGCTGGCAGGAATGGGGCCCATGCCCATACGAGTCCAGTCCACTCCGGCGACCCCACGCGAGACGATGCGAGCTCGAATCTCGAGATTGTTTGCTTTGGCGAACTCCTCGCTGCAGACCAAAACAGCTGCGGCGCCAATAGAGATGGGGCTAGAGGTGGCAGCTGTTATGGATCCGTCGGCGAGGAAGGCCGGCGCGAGCGAGCGAATCTTGTCCAGGTCGGGCTCCCTCGGTCCCTCGTCCCGCTCGATCGGGCCCTCGCCGTTCTGAATCGGGACGACCTCGTTGTCGAAGAGCCCCTCCGACCAGGCTTTCAGGGCCTTGGTGTGCGACTCGACCGAAAACTCCTCTTGCTCTTCGCGAGAGATCTCGAGGTCGTTGGCCAGGTTCTCGGCCGTCTCACCCATACCGATGTAGTAGTCGACCTCGTCTAGCTTGGGATGAAACGATGGGTTGTAGCCGCCCATCGGAATAGCGAACATGTCTTCGACCCCGACCGCTATCCCGCACTCGATATCACCGGCGAGGATGGCCTGGGAGAGCTGGTGGACCGAGTCCATCGAAGAGCCGCAGAAGCGGTTGACGACCTTTCCCGCCGTCTTTTCGGGCAGCCCCGCCAGGATAGCGACGCCTCGCGCCATCAACATTCCCTGGGTGTGCTCGGGAAAGGCGCATCCGAGAACCAGATCTTCAACCTTGTCGACAGACAGATTGGGTTGGCGATCCAGCAACGCTCGCACTACCTGAGCCGCAAGGTCGTCGGCGCGTACGCCAACGAGATGACCGTTTTTTACACCGATCGGGCTGCGCACCGCATCGACAATCACACTTGTTCGACTCATTGGAAACCTCCTATTCGAATCTGTAGACGCCGCGATCGTAGAGATCGTCGGTCAGTATCTGAACCTCTGCCACCGGATCGAAGGGGAGCTGCAGTTGCTGAGACAGCCGGTCCAGGTCATCCGTGAATTTTCGGCCATAGGCGTCGGCAAAAAGCACCGGTCGAAGTCGAAAGACGAGCCGATGCACATCCTCCAGGAATGAGGCCACGGTGAGTCTCGCCAGCGCACGGTAGGTCCGATCCAACAAGGCACTCTCGCCAAGCTGGTGGATGCGGTTGATCGCCGCAGTCGTGCCGAAGTACCCGATGATGAGATCGGCGAGGTCTTCGCCGACAATTTGGGCGTTGCGAAGATCCTGACCATAGAGAGAAATCGCCTCGAATAGGAGCTTTGAGATCAACCCGCGGGTGACAAAGAGCGATTGGATCTCCCACTCGAGCTCACCGCCTCCAGGGCTGGGCTCGGCATCCCAAGTACGCTGGGCTTCGCGAAGAGGCAACCCCTCCATCAACGCCTTTTTCAGAACGTAGCCATAGATCACCATCCGATTGATCTCATTGGTGCCTTCGAAGATGCGATCGATTCGACAGTCGCGGTAGATACGAGCCATCGGATACTCTTCGGAGAATCCATAGCCGCCGTAAATCTGTACGCCCTGGTCCGCCACGCGGGCCATCGTCTCCGAGCCATAGACCTTGGCGATCGACGCCTCGATGGCGTACTCCTCGAGTGCAGCCATGACCCTTTTCGGGTATCCCGGCGCCTTGCGGTCGAGTTGCAAGATGTGCTCGTCCATCAGCCCGACGGTGCGATAGATGATGCTATCGAGGCGGTAGGTGTCGACCACCATTTCCGCAAGTTTTTTCCGAATGGCTTCGAAGTAGGCTATCGGTTGGCCGAACTGAATTCTCTCCAGGGCGTACGCGGTAGCCAGGTTGAGCACACCTTTGCAACCGCCGAGGTCTGCGGCACCCAGCTTGAACCGACCGATATTGAGCGTGTTCAAGGCGATCGGAACACCGCCGCCCGGCTCGCCGAGCAGGTTCTCCTTTGGAACCCAGGCATCATCGAGGTTGAGCGTGACGGTCGAGGAGCCTTTGATACCCAGCTTGTGCTCTTCGGGTCCGGTGGTCAGACCGTCGGTAGTGCGCTCCACCAGAAATGCCGTGACACCGGCACCTTCTAGATTGGCAAAGACAATGAACAGATCGGCCCATCCACCGTTGGTGATCCACATTTTGGTTCCGTTCAGGATGAAGCCGGAGCCATCGTCACTCGAGCGGGCGGTGGTGGAAAGGTTGGTTGCGTCGGAGCCGGCACCGGGCTCAGTGAGGGCGTAGGCACCGAGATACTCCATCGAGCCGAGCTTGGGGAGGTATCGCTGCTTCTGATCTTCAGAGCCGAAGTAGACGATCGGGAGCGTACCGATACCCACATGACACGAGAAGGTCACGATCCACGAGGCCGATCCGCAGCGGGTTAGAGATTCGACAACAAGCGCCGAGGTAGTCTTATCCAGCGCCATACCGTCGAATCGTTCGGGGATGTCGACTGCGGTAAGACCGAGCTCTGCACATTCGTTCATCAGCTTACGGCTCAGTTCACCGTTCGGAGTGTCGAGCTCGTCGGCCAGTGGCGCGATCCGCTCTTCGGCGAGCTGTCGCACCATGCTCTCGATCTCCTTCTGCTCGGCCGTGAACATCTCCCGAGCAAAGATCGGGCGAATGACGGATTCGAAGAGAAATGCACCTCCACTCGTGGGGCGATCTCGAGTCTGTGGACTCGCCTGTGGACTCGACGGGATTGGAATATCGCTTGCGTCACTCCGAGAGGAGATGTCGATCGACTCCTCGGGCTCCGCTACGGGTGTGACTTTAGAGGCTTTCATGCAGCTTCCCCTTTTGGTTGGTAGATAGACAATGAACAGCGCACCGCCGCGGTGCGTCAACAATTATAGCCGATTTTGCTGCATTGCGGCATTAACAGGCTCGATCAGTGGTAGTAAGAGGTTTGTAGCCGGCTTCGCTCTCTTCATCGCACGAGGGCCATGTGGCAGAATTGGGGCTGGAGGCGAACCCGCATGACAGATCAGATAACCGTTGTCACCGGCGCGAACAGAGGTCTTGGTTTGGAGCTCTGCCGCCGGTTGAAGCAAGCAGGAGCCCAGGTGATCGGTACGGCGCGAGACCCGCAGAGCGCTATCGATCTCAGGGCGCTCGAGATCCGGGTCGAAGCCCTCGATGTTGCCGACGCAGAAAGTGTGGCGGCATTTGCTCAGCGGCTCGGCGATACGAGCATCGACCTACTGATCAACAACGCTGGGGCTGGTGGCGCTGGAGAAGGAATATCCGAATTGGACATCGACGACGTTGAGCGAAAGTTTCAAATCAACAGTTTGGGCTCGATACGTGTCACCCAGGCACTGATGCCTCACTTGCGTCGCGGCAAGGGTCGCAGGATTGCCCATGTCAGTAGTCGAATGGGAAGTATCAGCGACAACGGAGAGGGTGGTTACTATGGATATCGCATCAGCAAAGCCGCGCTCAATATGTTCAATCGCTCACTGGCGGTCGAGCTGGTCGGGCAAGGGTTTGTTTGTGTTGTTCTTCACCCCGGGTGGGTACGCACGCGGATGGGGGGTTCGAGCGCGCCGCAATCACCCGAGGCGAGCGCTCGGGGCCTACTTCGGATTATCGGCAGATTGAGAAGGCAAGACACGGGTCGATTTTTCGATTATACGGGCGCCGAAATCCCATGGTAGATCGAACGAAGGGTATGGGTCTTGCCAAGCGCATCAGGAGGCGTATGATTACTCTAGGAAGGGGAAGACCATGAGACCTGCTACGGCTGGAGACCTGATGAATCCCGAAGTTCTTTCGGTCCCGGAGGACATGTCGGTCCGGGAGTTGGCGCGGTTTCTGATCGATCATGAGATTACCGGTGCGCCGGTCGAGGATAAGAGTGGCAAGCTGGTGGGTGTCGTCTCGGTGGTCGACATTGCTGGTGTTGCCTCCGATGACGGCGCGCTACGGGGCGACCGTTCGAGCCCGGACTTTTTTGTTACGGGTTGGGAGAACAAAATCGCGATCGAAGAGATTCAAAATTTTCGAATCGAGAATGACACGGTTCGTGTTGGCGAGATCATGACCCCTGAGGTGTTCTCGATTGCAGAGGACACCCGGGTTTCGGAGGTGGCCTCGACCATGCTTCGCGGGCATCTTCATCGGCTCCTCGTGACTCGCGACGATCGACCCGTTGGGATCGTTTCGACATCGGACCTACTGGGTCTGCTGATCGACGAACCGTCGTAACCAAATAGAGATACAAGGGCCCGAGTCGACCCCAAGGGTTGGCTTGACAAGTCGAGTCGAGTGAATATACTTGTATTATGCAAGTATATTCACCAATCACAATTTCACTGACCAAACGTTTGTCCGGTCTGACCGCGGGTCTGGTTCGGGGTCTCAAGCTGCTCGAACGCACAGAGCTCGCTTGTTGTGGTCTTCCGGTGTCGCAGTCAATGGTTCTTCAGAGCCTGGCATCTGGTTCCGAGCCAAAACGAATGAGTGAGATTGCCGCGGCACTCGGCGTGGCTCAGAGCACCGCAACGCGGTTTGTCGATCCGTTGGTTGAACAAAACCTCGTGGAGCGCCGACCCGCGCCTGACGATGGAAGGGCCATCGTGATTGCTCTGACCCCCGCGGGCAGGGATATCGCCGAGGAAGTGATCGCCGGATCTCTTCGATGTAGCGAGGGGATCCTCGAGCGTATTCCGGTCAAGCAACAGCAACAGGTAGTCGAGGCATTAGAGACCGTTGTTGCTGCAGTTTCCGAGTGTTGCACGGAATGCTGTAGTCGCTGATCACCCAACTGACCCAGGCAACAGAAGGTTGCCAGTTGAAGCAAGGAGCGAGGTATGACGACAAAAATCATCGAAAACAAGGAGTCGATCCACCAGACCGTCCGAGAGGCCTATGCGGCTCGTGTTGAGAGTGGGGGTTGCGGCTGCGGATGTGGTCCGGAGGCTGAACCATCGGCAAAGGACTCCCACAGTGCGGCAGCATTGCGCATGGGATACACCGAAGAGGATGTCGAGGGAGCTCCCGAGGGTGCCAATCTGGGTCTTGGTTGTGGCGCACCGCTCCAACATGGTCGGCCCCAGGAAGGAGAGACGGTGCTCGATCTCGGATCAGGTGCGGGCTTCGATGCCTTTCTATCGGCCAGGCTCGTTGGCCCTGAGGGCCGGGTCATCGGTGTAGATATGACACCGGAGATGGTTGCCAAGGCAAGAGAGAACGGGGTCAAGGCAGGTATTCAAAATGCGGATTTTCGATTGGGCTACATCGAGGAATTGCCGGTCGAGAGTGATACCGTCGACCTCGTGATATCCAATTGCGTCATCAATCTTTCGCCCGACAAACAGGCTGTCTTCAACGAGACCTTTCGGGCGCTGAGACCGGGCGGTCGAATCGCCGTCTCCGACATCGTTCTGACCGAAGTGTTGCCGGAGGCGATTGCCACGAATCTTGCTGCCTATGTCGGCTGTGTGGCAGGGGCATCTTTGCTCGACGACTATCTGGCGATGATGAATGAGGCGGGATTCGAACAGGTTGAAGTGGTTGAATCGCGCCCGGCTGTCGACGCCTTGCCCAAGGACGATGCTGTAGTAAAGAGTATCCTCGAGGATTTCGGTGCGAA
The DNA here is from genome assembly GCA_964195975.1 of uncultured Polyangiaceae bacterium. Lineage (GTDB taxonomy): Bacteria > Acidobacteriota > Thermoanaerobaculia > Multivoradales > JAHEKO01 > CAXMQZ01. The sequence continues at coordinate 31,706 of CAXMQZ010000149.1, forward strand.
AAATATCGACGAGCTGACGCCTCTGCTCCAGAGGGTCGCAGCTACCGTTCGCAGCGCCAAGGTCACGGCCAGAAAACCTGCGAGCACGTTGATGAATAGTGCGGGCTAGCATGGGAAGGCTCGTCACCTATGGTGTGGTTGCACTCTGCATGGTGATGAGCCTGTTCCCGATCTCTGTTCAGGCTCAACAGGCCCGAAGCGATGAGCCTCGATTGATTCTTGTCATCTCGGTCGACCAGCTTGGCAGCGATATGTTCGACCGCATGCGGCCGGTTTTTCGGCATGGTTTTCGACGACTGCTCGACGAGGGTGTCGATTTTTCGAATGCAGAGCACCGCCATGCCATCACCGAGACCGCCGTAGGACACGCCTCGATCGCAACCGGAGTGTACCCACGTCGGCACGGCATTATTGGCAACTGGTGGCTCGAGGCGGGTGAGCCCGAGAAGGTCTGGTCGATTGACGACGATGAAGACGACGATTCTCCGCGGAAGCTCCTTGCTTCGACCCTGGGCGATTGGCTCAAAGATCACGATCGAGCAGGAAAGGTCATCGCTGCGAGCGCCAAGGATCGGGCAGCCATCATGCTCGGAGGGCGGGAAGCCGACGTTGCAGTCTGGTATGACGACGAGCCTGGGCTGCTGGTCAGCTCGACCTACTATGAATACCCTTCTTGGCTCGACGACTTCAACTCTCTCGGAATTGCAGCTGGATACTTCGGCGAGGTGTGGACACCGTTGCCGCTCGAGGCGAGCGAGCTCGAGGGTCTCGAGATCGAGAAGGTCGACCTAGGACCGCGCCAGCGTCGGCGTCCCTACGCCCCGGGGTCGCTCGACATTGCTCCGGCAGAGGATTTCTACGACAGTCTTTGGGATTCTCCATGGTTGGATGACTTGTTAGCGCGGTTTGCTCATTACGCCATCCAGGCAGAGGGGCTGGGATCAGATGGGAGCATCGACCTGTTGGCACTCGGCTTCTCGGCCTCCGATACGGTTGGGCACGATTGGGGTCCAAACAGCCGGGAGAAAGTGGATGTGCTGCTCCGGCTCGACAGGCTCCTGGGCGAGCTCTTTGATCTGGTCGATCGGAGAGTCGGCTTGAACCGAACGATCGTTGCCGTCACCTCCGACCACGGCTCGGTCACAGCGCCGGAGGTACGCTGGAAAAGGGGTGGGGAGGCAGGGCGACCCACCTCCCAGATCGTTCACTGTTTGCAGAGCGTGGGTCGACGGCTGGCGGACTCGCACGGAGTGGAAAGATGGCTGATTGCGGGACCGGTACTGGCCCCAGAGCTCGAGGCAAAAACCGGTCTGAGTCGAAGCGAGCTCGAATCCAAGACCGCCGCAGCTATCGAGGAGTGTCCTTCTGTCACAGCGGTCTGGACACGGGATGAACTAATCGAACCGGTAGCATCGGACCCGATCCAGCGGCTCTATTTCAACAGCTTTAACCCAGACCGCAGTCCCGATTTCTTGATCCAGTTCGACGAGTACTTCATGAAATCCCGAAGGCTGTTTACGAGCCACGGAACGGTCTATCCCTACGACCGCAAAGTACCGCTTCTGATCATGGCTCCGGGGATCGAACCGGGCACGGTCGATCAACCGGTAGCCACCGTCGATCTCGCCCCGACCTTGGCCTCACTCGCCGGCATCCCCTATCCAGACGACCTCGATGGCGGCGATCTGACACCGCTCATGCCCCGCCACTAGTTTGGGGACACGAGACCTAACTCAGCAGCACAGCCTTTTGGCAGCTACATCGGGGACACGAGACCTAGTCGGAGAAAAGGGGGGGCATGTAGCAAGCACATGCCTCTTTGACCCCCGCTCTGCTCACCCGCTCAGGGCGTGTACCAGATCGGTGACGTGTAGGCCCGCTCCTGGGTGGTCATCGGGACCTTCGCATCCATCTGAACCCCGAATCGCATCGCTTCATATGCAGTCCAGCGCGGCGTCGGAATCTCGATCACGCGGGCGTAGTAGAACGCTCGTTCTTCGGCATCGAAGTCCGGATCAGTCCAGACCGAGATGAGCTCCGGAGAGCCGATGGAATTAGACCAAGTCGCGTTTGCAATATCGACGGTGTTGCCGACAGCGGGCACCTTGCCGTTGGCACCCTTTTTACGGTCGCCACTCCAGGCGACGTCGTAGACCTTCTCCATCCGCTTGCCGCTGGAATCGAGCCAACCCTTGATGATTTGGATTCGGTCGAGGTTGCCGCTGAACGGATCCTTCATCGCCGCGACCAAAAAACTTGGAGACTTGCTAGCAGGTGCTTTCGAGAGATCGCCCCCCATCGGCACGCCCTTGGCGTAGCCTGCACCAGCCGGCATCCGGGATTGGGCGTCGCTGGCCTCGAAGTCCCATCCACCAAAAAACCGTACGACCATCCGTGAACCCGTGGTGGCATAAACCTCTTTTCGTTTCATGGCATCGAAGATCGCCTCGCGGGTATTCTCCGCCGCCCAGACGCCCGCATAGCCGGAGGCCGCTTGTTGCCAACCGTAGACGGTCAAATCGGGATCCTTTGGAGATTCGATGACAACGTGCTCCCACCGGTGTGGCTCGGGCTCCACTCCGGAGTGTTTACCAAAGAAGTTGTCTTCCTCTACAGCTGTCAGGGCGGTATGGGCGTCGGTACTACCGATTTGTCCCAGTTTGAATGGGTTGACGCCGAGTTGGGACTCCAGAGCAAGTCCTACCTTGAGTGCTTCGCGTGTGTACTCCCACTGCAGCATGTCCTTGGTTTTGAGCTCGGTACCATCAAGATTCGATCGATCCCATGTTTCGTAGTCGGCAAATTCGTCGTCTGGAGACAAGAAAGGGTGCGCTTCGCTATCTCCCTTGATCTGTGTGGTTTCGACCAGGGGCTCCATGCGAATTCTCAGTTCCGCGATCTCACGCGTCAGAGGCTTGCCGTCGAAGGTCTCCAGCGTAAACTGCCGGCCGTTGCTGAGATTGCCATTGTGGGAGATGGTCAGAACCTCGGCGCCGGTTTCGGTTTGAAACGTGTCTAGATGTCGCCATAGGTCCTCGGGGTTCTGGCTATCGAACTGTGAGAACGGAACCGTGCGGTTGGCAACGCTGGAGTCGCCACGAAAAATTATGTTGCGATGTAGGTTGAAGCCACCGATCGCGGTCCATTCATAGCCGATCAGTGCTGTAAATCGTCCAGGCTCGTTGTATTCATCGGCTAGGGCAGTGTAGGCACGCCAAGCATCACGCACGATTTTGTCACTCTTGATCGGCGGGTCGGGTTGTGACAACGAGGCGACGATCTCCATCGCGGCAGCGAAGGTCTGATCGCGGTCTCCGCCCTTCAACATGTCGTACCACCGCCGGCCCTTTTCGGTAGCAAGAATGTCGGGGTCACCCTTGAGAAGCTGGGGCATCAAGCCGTACATCTCGGCATGGTCCGCCACCACGATCCAATCGAGTGGCCGGGAAAGCTTGGCTCGCAGCCCGTGGGTCGTCGTTATCTCCTCACCGCGTGCAAATCGGAAAGCATCCTCCTGTCCGACACGGCACATGGTGCCAGCGTCAACGGAGATTGCGGTGTGCAAGTGGGTATCGCCGAAGTAGACGTTGGTCGGATATTGCCGACCGGCGTAGGGCGAGTACTCTGTCTGTCCGACGTTGTGAGCGACCGCGTCTGGTGTGGGACGTTCCTGGGCTGATAGACCTGTGACCAGGGTGGCAGAGCTTCCACAGAGGAAAATCAAACTACCTAGGAGACTTCTTTTGAAGAATGACATTGGTGATCCCTCCTTTTTTTCAAAACCGAAAACAACTGATCACTGCTCTACTGCTAGTACCGCGCGTACTCCCAATCGTCGCCGAGACAGATACCGATCTCGCGGGCGGTACAGACTATATCGGAGTCGAGGGGGACTGTTTTCCTCCGGCCGATGGCTTCAGAAAGCGGCACCGTTTTGACTTCGGGTGGATCGAGAGCAACCATCACCCCAAACTCTTCGGCCGCGATAACCCGGACTGCGGCGGCACCAAAGCTAAGAGCCAGGGCGCGGTCGCGTGGGGTCGGCTTGCCTCCACGCTGCAAATGACCCAGTACGACCGTCCGGGTCTCCTTGTCCATCTTCTCTGCTATCTGATGGGCGACGATCTCGGCGATTCCACCGAGGTGGATCTCTCGACCCAGTTCTTTGTCTCCTTGGGTGACCATCTCTCCGCCGATCGGCTTCGCTCCCTCGGCCACGACCACAATGCCAAACCTGCGACCGCGGGCCTCGCGGCTCATCAGCTTGCGGCAGACGATGTCGATGTCGAAGGGAATTTCGGGAATCAGGGCGACATCGGCCCCTCCGGCGATCGCAGCACCGAGTGCGATCCAGCCGGCGTACCGACCCATGACCTCTACGGTGAACACTCTTTCATGAGCTTCAGCGGTCGAGTGCAATCGGTCGACAGCGTCGGTTGCAACGGTCATCGCCGTGTCGAAGCCAAAGGTGACCACCGTACCCTCGAGATCGTTGTCGATGGTCTTGGGTACCCCGACGATCGGCAGTCCTTTTTTGGCGAACTTGTACGCGATTTTCATTGATCCGTCGCCGCCGATCGCGATCAGGGCATCGAGCCCCAGGCGCTTGAAGTTGGCGACGACCTCATCGGACCGGTCCATCAAGGTCTCGGTGCCATCGGGCAATTTGACCGGTATCTCGAAGGGGTTGCCTTTGTTGCTGGTACCGATAATTGTCCCACCCAGATGGGTGATACCCCGAACGTCGTGATAATCGAGATTGACGATCTTGCTGGTATCTAGCAGGCCTGCGTACCCTCTTTGAATTCCGATTACTTCCCAATCGCGTCTCTTGGCCGACAGCACCACGGCTCTGATGACTGCATTGAGGCCAGGTGCATCTCCACCCCCTGTGTTGATGGCAATACGACGGATCTTCTGGGCGGTCATGTCGAGCTCCTCTAGGTGCTGAAAAACTGCAAGGCCGAGTCTATACGGATCCGTGGGAGGTTCGGTCGGGTCGGCGTTACGATAAAGTGCCGACGCGAATGAGCGATCCCGAGAGCCGTCTGGAGTTTGGTTTCCGTCCCTGGGTCAGAAGCACTTGCCGCAAGGCGATGATCTGGGGTGTCGGTGTAGTGATGCTGCTCGGAGGAGTGACCTGGTGGCTCAAAGCGCCAGGACCAGCACCGGAGGGGAGGGCCTTTGGCGTGCTGGCCTTCTATGCGGCCCTATTCTGGTTGACACTGCTCAAGGTCTGGTGGACGGCAGGCAAGGCCGCGGTCGTCCTAGACTCCGAGCAACTGGGCTATCAGCCTCTCCACACCTTTCGTTTGAAGCGAATTCCGTTCGAGAAAATCCAGTTCTGTGCTCCACGAGAGGGAACCCAGTCGCTCAGGTTGATTCATGAGCATCGGCCGGGCAAAGCTCGGGAGTTCTATCTGAATCTGGCCGTCATCGACGGTCGAAACGAGTTTCTCGAGGCATTGGAACAGCGCCTCGCCGCCGCTGGACTGGTTGCCTTTCCGGGCAAGATCCACACCTGGACCCGCCCCGGTTGGGCGCTCGAGGAAGCCAGCGAAGAGTAGCAGCGGACGCCGCAAGCTAGAATCCCAGACGTGATCGAATTGCCGCCTCTGCCGACGCCTTCCAGTGAGTTGACCATCGACGGTCTCACGATCGGTCACGGTAGCGACTTCGAAGGCAAGACCGGAGTCACGGTAATTCTGTGTCCTGAGGGTGCTACTGCGGTTGCCGACGTTCGCGGTAGTGGTGCTGGTACCCGCCAGTTCGATTCGCTCACCATGCCACATCATCTGGCAAACAAGGCTCACGCGGTTGTTCTCTCGGGTGGGAGTGGATTCGGGTTGTCGAGTGCCGATGCCGTGGTCGACCATCTCAGGTCTGGTGGGTACGGATTCGACACCGGCGTTGGAGTCGTACCGCTGGTGCCGACAGCGATTCTGTTTGATCTTGCTTTTGGCGATGCGAATGCGATCCCCACTCGTGGGCTTGTCGAAAGTGCTGTGGGATCGGCGAGCGCTGGGCGGGTCGAGGTCGGAAGCGTTGGTGCGGGTACCGGAGCCACGGTAGGCAAGGCCTTGGGTCCGCGACAGGGGATGAAGGGCGGGTTCGGGTTTGTCAGTCTGGCTGGGCGCGACGGACCCACAGTTGCCGCGGCAGTAGCGGTCAACGCCTACGGCGATGTGCGAGATCCAGAGACGGGCAAGACGGTGGCCGGCTGTAGAGCCGCACCCGATTCAAACGAGCTTGTCGGGGCGCACAAATCATTGGCGCAACTCCAACCGGAAAGTAACCATCCATGGGAATCTAACACCACCCTTGCGGTCGTGCTTACCGATGCGCTGGTGAGCAAGACCGAGCTACGCAAGATATGCGACATGGCTTTTGGCGGACTCTACCGCGCGCTCAACCCCGCTCTGTCGCTCTACGATGGCGACATGGTGGTGGCACTCGCGACTGGCAAGATCCCGGCCCACGTGCATCGGGTAGGCGTGCTGGCGCAGGAAGCGATCGCTCAGGCGATCGTGCGTGCGGTCAAGGAGGCTGCTGGCTTCGGACTGTTGCCGGCCTGGCGTGATCTCGATCGCGAAGAATGAAAGGAAAAAAGGGGACATGTACCCGTTACGTGTTCCCTCTTTCCAAATTAGGTCTCGTGTCCCCAATGTAGTTGGCAGCAGTGCTTCCGCCGGATTAGGTCTCGTGTCCCCGTATTATTTCCTCATTCCTCCTTGCCGAGTACGAGTGAGAATCGCACCGGAAAACGGGGTTGCAACTCGGCAATGGCTCGAGGGCCCACCAACTCGCGAACTTCATCGATGGTCCAGGACTGATCGACCGAGAGCCTGCCGTCGTAGAGAGCTACGGGACCCAGTCGCAGCAGCGGTAGAAAGAGACGTGCCAGAAAGCTGCCCATTTTCGAGCGACGAAGATCGACTACCACGGTGGCCCGCTTGGCGACTCGATCCATCTCGGCGAGAATTTTGGAATTCGATTCCGATGAGAAGTGATGAAACAGCAAGTGGGAGTAAACCCATTCGACGCTGTCCGAGCGAAACGGCAGCAGCGAAGCGCACGCGACGACTGCGCGGTGACCATTGCCTCGCGCGCGAGCTGCCAGCAGATGGCTGAGCTTGCGATCGACCCCGATCACTTTCAGATCGACCCCCTGGTTCAGGGCTTTGTCTCGCAAAATACGCGATAGTTGCCCAGTCCCGGTTCCGAGGTCGATCAAGACCTGAGAACCTGGTCCTAGAGCTATTCGAGGGAGAAGCGTCCGGAGGCTCGCGCCGATTCCAAACAACCACCGATTGGCTCGCTCCAGATCGTCTAGAGCACGCTCGGTCTCGTCCAATGGAAGATCAGGGCTGTCTAGAAGCTCGGGGAGGAGAGCTGGCTTTGAGAATCGGTTCATGATGAGAGATCCGGTCGAGCCTGCATTGTGCCAGATGTGCTTGCGTCATCGGCTGGGTAGGAATACGCTCGGGGTCGAATCCTCGAAATGAGAGAGAACCTCGACAGCCGCGAACTGGCCCATTCCATTGGCCCTGTCGTGGTTGCGGTTCTGGCTCTGGCCACGGCGCCGATTTGGGAGCGTCGCATCTCCGTCCCTGGCCCGGAGCAAATCTACCCCTTGTTTGCCCTTGCAGCGATAGGGGTGTTGTTGGCTCTCTACGCACCCAAGGGACGTCACACCCTCTGTCTCGGCACGGTGGTGTTGCCTCCGGCAATCTGGTTCTTTGGCGTCTCCTGGGCAGGCTGGTTGGCAGTGGGTATCTATCTGGTCCGTGAGATTCTGCGTCGGCTTCTTTATGGTGAGCCGCTCCAAAGGGCAAGAACGATCCGGCTTCTGCCAACCGTAGCCGATGGATCTCGGGTGGCTCTTGCTGCTTTGGCGGGAGGAGCGGTCTGGGTGCGGGGTATCGGCGAGAGCCTGTCTTCCAGCAACCTGTCTTTCAGCGACTTGGCTTTCAACAACCTGTCTCTTGGCAAACGGGCTGTGAACGACCTCGGGTCGTTTTCCCGCTGGGGCATGGCGGGACTTGGGGTCTATATCTTTGTCTTGCTGGTGCTCCACATCTTCACAGGGAGGTTTCTACAGCGGTTGGAGCAATGGTGGGCTCCCGAGGCTTACAAGTCGATGGGTCTCGATGCTTGTGGCTGGATTCTCGGTGCGGTGACAGTGCGCGCGGTAATCGAGCTCGGCTGGCCCGAGACCCTCTTCCTGCTTACTGCGATGGCACTGCTGGCGATGGAGGCCGCGCGAAATGTTCATCTGCGTCAGCGGGCGGTGGCTCGAGTCTCCGAGCTCTGGGAGGTCACCCGAGCTGGGCACCGGATCATCTTCAGGGACCCCGATCTTGCAGGTATCGCCCGGCAGGTACTGGATGAATGCCGAAATGTGCTGCCGTTCCACTGGTTTCAGTTCGAGTTGATTTCCGGCGATGCGGCGATCAAGAGTTGGTATGCGGGGCCGGATGGTCAGATCGAGGAGGGCGTCCCACACCCTGCCGAGAGCCCGCCCGCCCTGCCGGGACTCCATCGTCGATCGTCTTGGA
>CAXMQZ010000150.1:0-3192 GCA_964195975.1 uncultured Polyangiaceae bacterium
CCCTGTTCGCGCAAGAAAGCTATGACCATCTCACCGGCCTCGACCGCCGCGTCGTAGGGTTTTCCACTGAACGCAACCAGAACCGTGCCACTCCTCGGGCCCGGGTCGGGTCGTTGTGAGCTCGAGCCGGCTGCGGTCGGGGCAGCGGAAGTCGAATCAGCAGAAGTCGGGGCAGCCTCGGCGCTTTTGGTCGGCGCGGCGCTGTCTTGGGCCGGAGTTGGAGCCACAGTTGGGGCTACAGCTGGGACAGAAGGCTCGGCCACCTTGGCAGTCGTAGTCTCATCACTTTCCTTCTTGACCGGTGCTGCGGTCGGAGTGGTTGGCGCCGATTCCAGCTCAGGCCTGCTCGAAGCTTCTGCCTGCACGCTAGGCGATTCTCCTTTGGCCTTCATGAGTGAAGTCACGAGCGAGAGCTTCGTGGTCGCCCCGAGATCCTTGGCAAAGGTTGGATATTCGCCTACCAGTCGGTCCCAGGACTGATGCGCTAGTTGTAGATCGCCCTCATCGACCGCGATGGTTCCGAGCAGATCGAGCGCACCGGCCATCTCTTCGGCGGGTGCATCCGAGACTAGAAGCTCGTCGAGCTCCTGGACAGCAGCATCGCGCTGACCCTGACTCTCGAGACTCTTGGCCTTCTCCAGGGAGGCTGACCAGGCTACAGAGGTAACTGTTACTACGAGGCCCAAAGCAAGGGCAAGGTGTCGTTTTCGCATCGAACGTAGTCTCCGATTGAGATCCACCTGCAAGTATACGGTCTGGCGGGGTCTCGGTTCACTGGCGGCAGCGTGTCGTGTCCCTCATTTCCGACATTTGCTGACAATCACGTGGAGTAGAGTACCGCGTGGCATGAAGAATACACCCCCAAGACCGAAGGGGCGAAGCACCGCGGCAAATCCTCTAGGTCGGTTTGAAACCCTCGAAGTGGTACCGGAAGAGGCGCCAGTCGATCGAGTACCAACGCTCTATCTGCGCGACAACAGTCGCTCCATTGTTGCCCGCAACGAGAGCCCCGACGTTCCATTCAACGCTTCAATCAACCCCTACAGGGGCTGCGAGCATGGCTGTATCTACTGTTTTGCTCGTCCGTTTCACGAATATCTGGGGTTTTCTGCCGGTCTCGATTTCGAGACTCGGATTCTGGTCAAGGAAAGCGCGCCGGAGCTGCTGGCCAAAGAGCTGAGCTCGACCCGTTGGAAGCCCCAGGTACTGGCGATGAGCGGGGCCACCGATCCGTATCAGCCGATTGAGCGCAAACTGCAGCTGACCCGCAAGTGTTTGGAGGTCCTAGCCACTTTCCTCAACCCTGTCGGAGTCATCACCAAGAACGCTCTGGTGGGCCGAGATATCGACTATCTGGGCGTCCTGGCACAGCACCAGACGGTCACTGTACTGGTGTCGATCACGACACTGGATGGCGAGCTGGCTCGCACCATGGAACCGCGCACCTCGCATCCACGAGACCGCCTGCTCACACTCGAGAAGCTGGCTCGGGCTGGAATCCCCTGCGGAGTCTCCCTCGCGCCCGTGATTCCTGGTCTGAATGATCATGAGATACCGGCCATTTTGGAAGCCGCTGCCGATGCGGGGGCGACCTACGCCCATTGGCTGATGCTACGGCTTCCTGGCGCCGTCGAGACACTATTTGCCGACTGGCTCCAAGAGTGCTATCCGGACCGCAGCGCCAAGGTGCTCAATCGGATTCGGGATATTCGTGGTGGAAGGCTCAACGAGTCCCAATTTAGCAAACGGCTGCGCGGCACCGGTGTCTTTGCCAAGCAGATCCGGGGATTATTCTCCTCGGCCTGCACCCGGTATGGTCTTGCCACGCAAGCCCCTGACCTCTCGGTGACGGCCTTTCGCCGCCCGAGTGGAGACCAACTCGACCTCTTCTAGGGGGTTCTAGCTCAGGTTCGCTGAGATTGCCCGATTACCTTGATGCTCAGGACTGCGCCATCCGAGGTGCGGTAGCGCAACTTGACGATCTGCCCCACTTTGAGGTCCGCAAGCTCCAGTTTCTTGCGACCACCAAAATCCTTCTTCTTCAGGGCGCTGAGCTCGACATCCTCGGATAGCTGTAGCGCCACGGACTCTTCCCGCTCGATGTCGAGAAAGACCACACTGCCGTCCCCGTTGATCTCTTTGACCACCAGCTTGACCGATCGGGTCACCTCGGTCGGATACTGCCCGTCTTCATTCGAGTCCCATGGGGATTGGGCACCATCCACAGAGGCTGTTGAGACGACCGGTATTGCAACAATGATCGCCAGCAGGCCAGCTAGGGTTAGGTTCACGATTCGATGCATCGGTTCACCCCCGGTTTTTCAAGTGGGGTCGATTTCACACAGCCTGTCGACTGCCGGATTGTTCTATTAGTGTACTACGCCGCCAAAACTCGTCTGGATGGGCCCCTTGCGGTCGCCGTCCAGACCGACATCCCGGGTTCGAATCCCCTTGGGGACGTCATGGCGATGCAACTTGCTTCTTGCAGGCCTGGCACGCTAGCTATCCCGCTTCGAGGTAGGCAGCCAGATGCGTGAGCTCTTCAGTCCAACCATCTGAGTTCTCTTGCCGGTGTTCGTCGCGCGCAAAGCCCGACTCTTTCAGCTTCAATGTGGTACCACCATCGCCTCTTGGCACAACCGTCCATTCGACGAGGGTCGATGTGGCGCCGTCGAAGGGAGCATCGGCTTCGTGCGACCAGCTCCAGGCGAACCGGGTAGGTGGATCGAACACTTCGACTCGCATCGCGTAGCGACCGTGCTTCTCCCAACCAAACCAGCCATCTGTGCCGACCTTGGGCTCAAACTGGGCGGAGTCACCAAACCAACCGCTGACTTCGGTAGGGTCGGTCAGGGCTCGCCAGACATCAGCGGGTGAGGCGTCGAGCTCGAGTGTGCGTTCAATGGTTTCGGTCATGTTTTTTCCTCCAGGTGTCGTTTGAGACGTAAAAGACGCCGGTCCCACTGGGCTGCATAGGGTTCGAGCCAGTCTTCCACCTCTTTCAGCGGCTCTACCTCGAGCGAGTGGAGCCGTGTACGGCCCACCCGGTGGATCCTGACGAGACCACAGGCTCGCAAGATGTCGAGGTGTTTTGTTACAGCCTGTCGACTGATTGGCAGGGGTGCCGCTAATTCGCTCACGGATAGCGGTCCCAACCGGCGGAGTTCCTCCAAGAGTCCGCGCCGGGTCGGA
>CAXMQZ010000151.1:0-3754 GCA_964195975.1 uncultured Polyangiaceae bacterium
CCAGCGTCAATTCGAGCAGCTCAAGGCCTACCTGACCAGTGCCGGCCCAGAGGTCTCCTACCGCGAATCTGCCGATGTGTTGGGAATGAGCGAAGGAGCGGCCAAGGTCGCGGTACACCGCCTACGCAAACGATATGGCCAGTGCCTGCGTGCCGAGATTGCGGAGACCGTTGCCGATCCCGCCGAGATCGACCCAGAGCTGCGACACCTGCTAGGCGTTGTCAGCCGCTAGCGGACTCCCGGGGACATGACCCGTTTTCGGGATCGTGTCCCCCAAGATTCCTTCTCAGTCGGGCCGGAAGGCGTCGGCGTCGAGCTCGTCCAGGTGCCGGGCGATCAGCATCTTGATGAGGGACTGACGGGGCACCCCCAGCCTGGAAGCCTCTCGATCGAGTGACTCGATCATCCAGACGGGAAAGTCGACATTGACCCGCCGCTGATCGTGGCCGGGGCGTCGCGCCTTCGACAGCTCGAGATACCTTGTTATGTCCTCTCCGGTGTCGAACTTCTTGTCGAGCGTTTTCGCTTTAGTCTTCATAGAGTTCGACCTCCTCTTGCCTGGATCGGCGAACCGAGATGATCCGGATGCGGTCGGCTCGATACGTGACGATTCCAGACCAATACAGCTCTTCGATCTTTCCTACGATCAGGAATCGCGGCTCGTCGACAGTTCGGGCGGGGACTACGACTAAGTCTGGATCGTTCCACAGTCTTTGCGCCTCGACAAAATCAATCCCGTGCTTTTTCTCGTTCGAGTGGCTCTTGCGGGAATCAAACTCGAACTTCATGGTATAAAATCTATACCGTTGTGGTATACATGTCAAGAGATGCGCCGCGGGTCAAGCGTCGCAGCGGAGAGGCTCGATATGGGCATACCTCGGTTCATGCTGGTGTCCCTCCAGACAGACGACTCATCACACCTACGAGGTTGATTGCTTTTTGGTTTGCAGCTTGATGGTCGATCATGAGCGCGGCTCATGACCCCGGCCGACGCCACTGGCGCATTACCCGCTTGGCGATTCTGGAGAGTTGGAAGACGAGGTAGTCAGGTTCGTGATGAACCCGGCGGCGACGCCTCCTCTGGCGCGACAGCCCGGGCACCTCACCGGAAGTGGCGGTGTGGCGGACCCTCGGCTCATAGCCCGCCCGGCGCATCAACTCGGCCCACTCCTGGCCGTGAGGTCTGCCGTTGCCTTCATGCAGCTCGTAGGCGGCCAGGTGCGCCAGCTCATGACAGAGGACTTCACTCTGAAGCGCCGGTGCCGCATGCTCGAGGCCGGCATGAAGCCGAATGCTCCCGGTAGCCGGAGTGCAGCGGCCAAGAGAAGAGCGGAGTCGCCGACTAAAGACCACCTGGACCCGATCGACCAGCCCCGGCACTTCCCAGAGCTGACACCAGTCGATTATTTTCGCCTGTAGATCTGAGTTGGGCATCCCGGTCTGGAGCTTGTCACTAGTCAGTTCAGCAATCAGCTGGGCAAGAGTATCGGCTGTGCACGAAGTGCGCAAAGAGAATGGGGTTGATGGGCCCCCAAAGGGCACTTCGAGAACCATCTGGCGGGCAAGACCTGTGGAATACTCTTCTTGATGAGTCGAAACTGTTCACGGTCGAAAAGACTGTAATTCTATTGATCTGGACCCCTTGGTAGCGGGTTGGCTGTTGAGGGAATCACGGCTGACGGGATGGTTGGAGGGCCGCGCGATGAGATTGCCTACAAGGCTGGCGACCGGATTGCCGACTGGCCTGGTGATCAGGCTGGCGACCGGGCTGGCTCCGAGGCTAGCAGTCGGGTTAGCAATGGGCTTCTTGGTGGATGCGTCCTCGTACGCCCAGGAGCTGACTCCACGAGTGTACTGGCCGGCCCCGAAGGGGACCAAGGTGGTTTCTCTCGCCTACCAATACACGACCGGCGACATCCTGACCGATCCATCGCTGCCGGTCGTGGGGGTGGACTCGAGGCTCAGTCTCGGGCAGTTCACCTATCAACAGATGTTCAGCCTGGCGGGTCGGACCGCGACCGCGCAGCTCAGCCTGCCCTACACATGGGGGACGACCGCCGGTGAGATTTTTGGGGAGGCGCAGCGTCGTGACCTCTCCGGCTGGGCCGATGTCACGGCTCGCCTGTCGGTCAACCTGCTGGGTGCTCCGACGATGGACCGGGCCGCTTTCCAGGAGCTGAGGGCGGAGCCGAGACCTATCCTGGGGGTGAGTCTTGGTCTCGTAGCCCCAACCGGTGACTACGAGCCGGACAGGTTGATCAACGTGGGATCCAATCGCTGGGCGATCAAACCCGCCCTCGGCTTCGTCTACCCACTGCGAAGGAAGTGGCTGGCCGAGCTCGAGTTGGGTGTCTGGTTTTTTGGTGACAACGATGAGTTTCTAGGGAGAACGCGAGAGCAGAATCCCGTTGCGTCGGGCCAGTTCCATTTAATCAAACGAGTGCGACCCGGATTCTGGTTCTCTCTGGATCTGACCTACTACTACGGTGGACGAACCACCGTCGGGGGCGTCCTGCGGGCCGATCTGCAACGCAACTCGAGAGCCGGCGGCACTCTGGTTTTCCCCTTCCGGCGCCATCACGCGATCAAGGCCAGCTTTAGCACGGGTACGGTCACGACTTCCGGCGGTGATTACGAGATGTTGAGCCTGGTTTATCTGTACGCCTGGAACTGACGCGTCTGGGATGCTGCCCAGAATTTCAGGCTAGGGACTCGTCTCAGACCAGGCAGAGGTGTCGCCCGATTCAAAGCCGTCGGCATACAGGGGGAAAGGCGTACTGAAGACGTCGATCTGGTCAGGATCGCTGGTGACTTCGAGCCCGGCCGACAGAACATAGAAGGTCGAATTGTCCAGATATTCACGAAAATCGCTGCTGGGATCGTCTGGATCGGCTTTGGGCCAGGCATCGTAGCCGTTGTCTTCGAAGGCCGGCACAAGAATATTTTTCGTGGCCCAGAGATCGGCGGCCACAGGATCGGTACTGACTACCAGCTCGTCCCTGCGAGTGGCCTCACTATAGTTCGTCGAAGGGCCGGCATCGGGATGGGCGTTGATCCAGATTGCATCCAGGATGTTCAGATCGGCGAGTCCGACGACACCGAGTTGAGCACCGAGAACACCATTTCTCATAGCAAAGTGCGAGTTGGTCCCGAGTGCGGTCGTCACCACCCCCATGTAGTTTTTGACGTTGGCCGTGACCCCGTAGGTGAAATGGGATTTGAGCACCGGCAGGTTGATGAGCTTGAGGTGCTCACGGTCGTAGCTGGCACTCGCAGGAACCCAGATTCCATCCCGTAGGCTGATCGAGGTGCGATACCGGGTTTGAAACTTCGGGTAGGAGACCGCACCGTTGAGCTGTGGGTCAAATGGGTATCGCACGTAACCGTCGGCGAAATCGCCCTGCGAGTACTCGGCGACCTCATTGAGACGGATCGAGGACCAGTCAGACAGAGAGATGTTGTGGCCCAATCCTTGAAAATGCGCCACCACATCATACGGAGAGAGTGCGGGGTCCTGGGAATTGTTGGCGGCGCGATTGAAGTCCTCCGCTGACGCAAACTGTGTGTTCTCGCAAACGACGATCTCGCCGGTGAATCCAGCTGGGTGATCGACGATGTTGCGAATCAGACCTTGCAGCAGGTCGGTGTTGGTGCCGCCGCGCTCGGCCCACTGATAGTTGATCTTGATGATGATGGTGTCTGTCGCGCCGATGATGCCGTCTGGTCCGGCAAGCATGGACGGCGTGTCCGACCC
>CAXMQZ010000152.1:0-12780 GCA_964195975.1 uncultured Polyangiaceae bacterium
TACCCAGCGAATTTGTGGGGTGTGCACAACGGTCTACGCCATCGCGTCCATTCGGGCCGTCGAGAACGCAATCGGCGCCGAACCCCCACCCAATGCTCGGCTGTTGAGAAACCTGATCATGGCCTCGCAGATGGTGCAGGATCACGTGATCCACTTCTACCACCTACACGCTCTCGATTGGGTCGATATCGTTTCGGCACTGTCGGCGGACCCCGCGGCCACCTCGAGCCTGGCCGAGTCGATCTCAGACTGGCCCCTTTCCAGCACCAAGTACTTCACCGAAGTCAGAGACCGAATGAAAGGGTTTGTCGAACGGGGTCAACTCGGGCCGTTCGGCAACGCCTATTGGGGTCACTCCGCCTACCGTCTCCCCCCAGAGGCGAATCTACTTGCCTTGGCTCACTATCTGGAGGCTCTCGATTGGCAGCGTGAATTCATCAAGATTCATGCGGTCCTGGGAGGCAAGAACCCGCATCTACAGAGCTTTCTCGTCGGCGGCATGGCTACCCCGATCGATCCCGACAAACAGGCTTCGCTCAATTTGACCTCGATCGCCCACATGAGGACTCTCATTCACAAGGCCATGGAGTTTGTCTCGCAGGTGTACGTACCTGATCTGCTTGCGGTGGCTTCGTTCTACAAGGACTGGGCCGGTTATGGAGCCGGGGTAGGCAACTACCTCGTCTATGGCGAATACCCCGAGTCGGACGAGCCGAACGCCCCGCTCTACCTGCCGCCCGGTATTATCTGGGATCAGGACCTCTCCACCGTTCATCCGCTCGATCCAGCCAAGATTACCGAGTACGTGACTCACTCCTGGTTCGACTACGACGGAGGTGATCAGAAAGCGCTTCATCCGTTCGAGGGAGAGACCCACCCCAACTACACCGGTCCAGAGCCTCCTTACGACCGATTGAACACAGATGAGAAATACAGCTGGCTCAAATCGCCGCGGTACGAAGACAGACCGATGGAAGTCGGGCCGCTATCGCGCATGTTGGTGGCCTACGTGTCGGGTAACGTCAGGGTACAGGAGCTCGTCAATTCGGCTTTGGGTCAGCTCGGTGTGGGTCCGGAGGCGCTCTTTTCAACCCTCGGTAGAGTCGCCGCTCGCGGCATCGAAACCCTCGTCCTGGCGGAGAAAATGGAGGGTTGGCTCGATGAGCTGGCCTCGAATATGGGCCAGGGTGAGCTACGCATCCACGACAATTCGAAGTGGGATCCCTCATCCTGGCCCGAGGAGTGCACGGGAGCTGGATTTCACGAGGCACCCCGCGGAGCTCTGGGGCATTGGGTACACATCCGCAAGGGTGAGATCGTCAATTACCAGTGCGTTGTACCCAGCACTTGGAATGCCGGACCGCGGGACGCGCACGGCCAGGCGGGGCCCTACGAGCAGGCACTCATCGGCAACCCCGTCGCAGACCCTGAGCAACCGTTGGAGATTCTGCGTACGATCCATTCCTTCGACCCCTGTATGGCCTGTGGAGTCCATGTTCTGGATCCCACCGGTCGCGAGCTCGTAAAGGTGAGGGTGCAATGAGAATTCAGGCCAAACCCCTTCCAGAGGATGAATACTGTCTCGTCCACGAATATGTCTGGGAGTGGCCGGTTCGGATAACCCACTGGCTGAACGGAATCTCCATTTGGGTGTTGTCGGTGACCGGAATTTATATCGGCTACCCGATGCTTCTCGCCACCGGACCAGCCAGCGACCATTTCCTGATGGGTTGGGCCAAACTGATCCACTCCTACGCCGCGATCGTCTTTACCCTTTCAGTCTTGTCGCGCATCGCCTGGATGTTCGTAGGCAACAAGTATGCAAGCTGGGACAAGTTTCTACCGGTGCGAAAGAAGCGCTACAAGGGATTTCTGCCAACGATCAAGTACTATCTCTTCGCACTTCGCATGCCGCCGGGATTTGTGGGTCACAACCCGCTTGCCGGAGTGACCTACTTTTTTCTCTTTATAGCCTTCCTGATCCAGATCCTCACGGGGCTGACGATGTACGCCGCGAGTGCTCATGTCGACTCCCCGGTGCGAGTGTTCGCCTTTCTGATCCCGGTGTTTGGTGGTCTTCAGACTGCGCACTACATTCATCACATCATCATGTGGCTCATCTGGTGTTTCTTCGTCCACCATGTCTATAGCGCCATCGTAATGTCTCAGGGCGAAGGCAACGGAAACATCGAGTCGATCTTCTCGGGCTGGAAGTTTCCCTATAGAGACGATGTGCTCTTTTCAGGCTATCGATTCTTCAAGCGAAAGAGGAGATAGCTTGGATACCGACAGATCGCTACTGATTCTAGGTCTGGGCAACATTCTCTGTCAGGATGACGGTGTCGGGGTCCTGGCCATCGATACCCTAGCCCAGCGCTATGGTGAGACCCCTGGCGTGCGCATCCTCGACGGCGGCACGCTGGGGCTCAGCCTTCTGTCTCACATGCAGGACTCGGAGCTCGTGATCCTGGTCGATGCAATCGAGGCCGACGAGCCCCCGGGGACCCTGATCCGGCTCGAGGGTGATGAGGTCGAGCCGGCGGTCCGTCATCGCCTCTCCGTGCACCAAGTTGGCGTTGCGGATCTGCTCGATGCCCTTCGTCTGTTGGGAGCCACACCCCCCAAACTGATCCTATTGGGTCTGGTTCCCACCGAGACAAACCTGGGCCTGGGGCTGACCCCCGAGGTACAAGACGGCATGCCTGAGCTGATTGCCGCCGTAGCTGACGAAGCCGCATCTCTAGGCCATCCCCTCCTGCGAGGAAACGCAGATGATGCTGCGGAGCCTGCTGACGGTTATCGCGCTTGCATTGCCGGTCTTGGCCTGTGACAACTCAGGTCTGCCCGCCGAATACCGGCAGCTCGAGATACCCGAAGAGCTTTTGGTGTCACCCGAGGCTCGAGCCCGGGGTCGCGACCTCTACCTTCAACACTGTGCCCTCTGTCATGGTGCCAGAGCCGATGGCAAAGGAGTTCGACAGAATCTGTCGAGTCGTCCCAGAAGTTTTCTGGATCCGACCTGGAGAAAACGCTCCAGTCCCCGCTCGGTCTATCATGTGATTCGAGAGGGATTAGCAGGGACCGCCATGCCAGCTTGGAAGATTTTCGATAACGACCAAACCTGGGACCTCGTGGCCTATGTGCTGAGTGTGTCGGGGACGAGTTCCTGACACAATCAATCCGACAACTCATGCAAAAGTCGAAAGAGCTCGGTCATCCGACCGACAGCGCGACCGGTATCCACATCGAAATCCAGGGCGCAGTCCAGGGCGTCGGGTTCAGACCTTTTGTCTACAGACTGGCCTCGGAGCTCCGACTCTGCGGCTGGGTGATCAACGACAGCAGTGGCGTAGAGATCGAGGTTGAGGGCCCTGATGATCGTATCGACGCTTTTCGAGAGCGTCTCGAGCGTGAGGTGCCTCCCCGGGCGCTGATCCTCGAGATCTATCAAGACACCTTCACACCCCGTGGTCGGACCGACTTCCGTATCCTCGACAGCAAGGATCGTGGCTCAAAAAAGGTGGTCATGCTGCCCGAGATCGCGACCTGCGATGACTGCCTTGCAGAAGTCGCCGACCCCAACGATCGCCGATATGGCTACCCGTTCACCAATTGCACAAACTGCGGTCCACGATTCACCATCATCGAGGACCTACCCTACGACCGACCCAACACCACGATGCGGTCGTTTCGTATGTGTGCCGACTGCCAGAGAGAGTACGACGACCCGCAAGACCGTCGCTTTCACGCCCAGCCCAATGCCTGTCCGAGCTGCGGGCCCAGGCTGGAGAGCTGGGACCCACAGGGCGCGGTCCTGGCCAAGAGCCAAGAGGCGTTGAATCTAGCCGTGGAGACGCTACGCGACGGCCGGATCGTCGCAATCAAGGGGCTGGGAGGTTTTCATCTGATGGTCGATGCGCGGTCCAGCGAGGCGGTCGAGCGCTTGCGCCGACGGAAGGGACGTTATGAGAAGCCACTCGCCCTGATGGTTCGAGATCTCGATCAAGCCGCTGAGATCTGCCACCTGACTTCATCTGAAACCCAGCTGTTGGCCTCGCCGGAGGCTCCGCTCGTGCTGCTTCGGCGCCGCTCCGCCGGCAGGATCGCCGAAGCGGTGGCGCCAGACAACCCACGGCTGGGTCTGATGCTGCCCTACTCTCCGCTCCATCATCTCCTCCTCGGACAGCTCGACTTCCCTGTGGTGGCGACCAGCGGCAACCTGACCGATGAGCCGATCTGCATCGACAACGAGGAGGCGCTCGACAGACTCACCGGCATCGCCGATCTGTTTCTGGTGCATGACCGACCGATTACGCGACATGTAGACGACAGCGTTGTGCAAGTCGTCGAAGACCAGACCCAGCCGATTCGTAGATCGAGAGGTCTGGCTCCGATGCCGATCGTTCTTCCTCGTCCTGCACCCGTTGTCGTGGCGGTCGGCGGGCACTTGAAGAACGTCGTCGCTCTCAGCATGGATGACAAGGTCTTTCTCAGTCAGCACATCGGAGACATTGAAACGGTCGAGGCCCGCGAGGCCTTTGAATCGGTCATTGATGATTTCTTGCAGATGTACGAAGCGACGCCGGTAGCAATCGCACACGACCTCCATCCCGACTACCCCACCTCACAGTGGGCGAGAGAACACCGGGTCGAGATTCTCGGCGGAACAGAGTCAGCCACCGCCAACAACCTGATCGGTGTTCAACATCATCACGCCCACCTGGCATCCTGTCTTGCCGACAACAAGGCCTTTTCGGATAACCAAGGGAGCGACAAGGCCCTCGGGGTGACCTGGGACGGCACCGGGTATGGGTCCGACGGGACCATCTGGGGAGGAGAGTTTCTGCTGGGCAATGCGGGCAGCTTTACACGCTGCGCCCGGCTTCGGCCGTTCTCGTTACCGGGTGGCGATGCCGCAGTCAGACAGCCCAACCGATCGGCCCTGGCCATACTTTTCGAGATCTGGGGAGAGGCTGCGCTCGAGCGCACCGATCTGGCACCGATCGAGTCGCTGGGAGAGACCAACCTTCGCCTGATCGGGAGCATGTTGACTCAAAAGATCAACTGCCCCACAACGACCAGTGCCGGCCGTCTATTCGACGCCGTGGCCGCGTTGCTCGATCTCCGTCAGCAGGCAGCATTCGAAGGGCAGGCGGCAATGCTGCTCGAGTTCATCGCCGCCGAAGCCGAGGAGGGCTGCTATCCGATCGACTTGAGGACCGTGTCGGGAGGCGGTCCGGCCGAGACATCGGATCCGGTTCTGGAGATCGATTGGGAGCCGATGATCCGGGCTATTCTCGAGGACGTCAGGACGGGCGTAGGCCCCGACACCGTTGCCGCCAAGTTTCACAACTCGCTCGTAGACGCCATCGAATCGGTTGCCTCGAGGATCGGAGAGTCTACAATCGCTCTGACCGGTGGCTGTTTTCAGAACCGGTACCTGGCGACAAGGACGGCCCGGCGGCTCAGGTCTCGGGGTTTCGAGGTTCTCACTCACCGACAGGTCCCCTGTAACGACGGGGGCATATCTCTGGGCCAGATCGCTGTGGCGGCGGCGCGGCTGCAAGGTAATGGTTGAAGGGGGTTTTGAGTCATGTGTTTAGGAGTTCCAGGCGAAATAGTCGAGTTGCTCGAGAGTCCAATCGGCATGACGATGGGCAAGGTCAGCTTTGGTGGAATTGTCAAAGAGGTCTGTCTTGCCTACACACCCGAAGTAGAAATCGGTGACTATGTCGTGGTTCATGTCGGTTTCGCGATCAGCACCATTGACAAAGCCGAGGCTCACAAGGTGTTCGAATATCTCAAGGAGATGGGTGAGCTCGAGGAGCTCCAGGTCGCCCAACCCGGGGATACCGAGAAATCGGCTGAGTCATGAAGTTTGTGGACGAGTACCGCAGTGAAGACAGTGCCAAGCAATTCCTCGACGCCATCGAGAAGGTCGTGACCCGTCCCTGGACGCTGATGGAGATCTGTGGCGGTCAGACCCACACCCTGATGAAGTCAGGAATCGACCGGCTCTTGCCGGACTCGGTCACCCTGGTTCATGGTCCGGGCTGCCCGGTCTGTGTCACACCTCTCGAGTTGATCGACAAGGCCATCGCCATTTCCTACCAACCCGAAGTCATCTTGACTTCGTTCGGCGACATGTTGAGAG
Source organism: uncultured Polyangiaceae bacterium (assembly GCA_964195975.1). Lineage (GTDB taxonomy): Bacteria > Acidobacteriota > Thermoanaerobaculia > Multivoradales > JAHEKO01 > CAXMQZ01. Next base: position 6,155 of record CAXMQZ010000152.1, read on the forward strand.
TCCCCGGATCGAGCACGGATCTGCTCAGCGCCAAGTCAGCCGGTTCTGACGTGCGGATGGTCTACTCTCCGCTCGATGCAGTGAAGCTGGCCCAGCAGAATCCAGATCGAGAAGTGGTCTTTTTTGCCGTCGGTTTCGAGACCACCGCTCCTGCAAATGCGATGGCCGTTTTCCAGGCCAACCAGCTCGGGGTGGACAATTTCTCCATTTTGACCTCCCACGTATTGGTTCCTCCCGCGATGGAAGCGCTTCTGGGCGCACCCCACAATCTCGTCCAGGGGTTCCTCGCTGCCGGTCATGTCTGCGCCGTCATGGGCTACTGGGAGTATGAGCCCATAGCCGCAAGGTATCGCATACCGATCATCGTCACTGGTTTCGAGCCACTCGATCTTCTGCAGGGAATCTATATGACGCTCGAGGCTCTGGAGTCCGACCGATGGGGGGTGGAAAACCAATACGTCCGCGCCGTCTCTCGAGAAGGCAACCGCCCGGCGCAAGAGCTGGTCAACACGGTGTTTGAAACCTGCGACCGAAAATGGCGCGGTCTCGGCGAGATTCCGCTCAGTGGCCTCAAGCTGCGTGACGGCTATCGCGGCTTCGATGCCGAGCTCCGGTTTTCAGTCGAGGAGATCGAAGCCCAGGAAGCTCCTGAGTGCATCGCCGGGGAGATCCTGACCGGAACCAAGAAACCCAGCGACTGCTCGGCATTTGGAACCAAGTGCACACCCGAACACCCCCTGGGAGCCCCGATGGTCTCAACCGAAGGTGCCTGTGCCGCCTATTACAACTACGGAAGAGCCGAATGAGCGATTCAGATCCGTTGAAATCAGATTCCTTCAGCTATGGCGGAGCCGTCTGTCCGATCCCGATTCAAGACTACCCGACGGTCCAGCTCGCGCACGGCGGTGGAGGCCGGTTGTCTCAGATGCTGATCGAGGGAATGTTCACCAAGACCTTTGCGAATCCGCAGCTCGACACCCTGCACGACGGGGCAATACTCTCGGTCGACAGGTCCCGACTCGCGTTTTCGACCGATTCCTTTGTCATCAGCCCCTATATCTTCCCGGGCGGCGATATCGGCTCATTGGCCATCCACGGAACGGTCAACGACATCGCCATGTGTGGCGCCAGACCGACAGCGATCTCGGTGGGGTTGATCCTCGAAGAGGGCCTACCGATGGAGAACTTGTGGCGGATCGTCTGTTCGATGCAGACGGCGGCGGAAGAGTCCGGTGTCTCCATTGTCACCGGTGACACCAAGGTGGTCGACCGGGGCAAGGGAGATGGAATCTATATCAATACGACCGGGATCGGATTCATCCCGGACGGAGTGGAGATTTCGCCCGCCGCTGCGAGTCCGGGCGACAAGGTCATCGTGAGCGGCGAGATCGCCGTGCATGGCATCGCCATCATGTCCGTTCGTGAGGGTCTCGAGTTTGAAACCCAGCTCGAGACTGACTCTGCCGCGCTCTATCCGCTCGTAGAACGAGCTCTCGATGCCGGCGGCGAAGACGTTCACGTTTTGCGAGACCCGACTCGCGGCGGCGTCGCGAGCGCTCTAAACGAGATCGCTGCTCAGTCCTCGGTCGGAATGGAGCTCGAAGAGCAGGCTGTGCCACTCCGGGAAGAGGTCCGAGGGGCCTGTGAGATCCTCGGCTTTGATCCGCTGTATGTCGCCAACGAGGGCAAATGCATAGCCATCGTCGGAGCCAGGCGGGCCGACGCGGTGCTCTCGGCGATGCGAGATCACGAGCTGGGCAGAGAGGCCGCAATCATCGGCGAGGTCGTCGAGGATCACCCCGGGCGCGTCTACCTGCGTAGCCGGATCGGTGGCCGTCGAGTCGTCGACATGCTCAGCGGCGAGCAGTTGCCGCGAATCTGCTGATCAGCGAGGGCTACAGTCCCATCCGAATCGCCACTCCGCAAACTACGAGTGACAAGCCGGCAAAAGCGTGGGCGTATCGTTCGAACGGGTCGAGCGATAGCCGACTCAGACTCAGATACCCGAGGGCAACACAAGCCGCCATCGTCAGGACCGTGGACAGGCCAAACACCCCTGCCACAAAGAGCACGGACAAGGTACTACCTGCGGCGGCCGGAATCATCAGCAGCGGGATCAGAGCCTCGCAGGGACCCAGTACAAAGACCGTAAACAGAAACCAGGGTGTCAGCGATCGGGTTGCGGAACCGGCCGAGCTCACTTCGTGAGCATGAGCGTGCTCGCCACGATGACCGTGGACATGATCGTGTACGGTGCCGTCGTAGTGACTGTGCAAGTGACGATGAGGTCTATTTCGCACCGCCGCACGCAGACCCCAGACCGAGTAGGCCACTCCAAACCCGATCAGCAACCAGACGGCCAACTCGCTGCGAAGCCCTTCGAGTGCACCGACGCCGGTCAGGGACCAACCTAGGGCAATGGCAAGAAAACCCAACACCAGCGACCCGAGCACGTGGCCGATACCGCAGATGGTGGTTACCGCCAGGGTGTAGCGCATCGACCACTTTCGTGCCCGCGCCATCACGATGAATGGGAGATAGTGATCGGGTCCGATCAGAGTGTGAACCGTGCCGATCGACAGTGCTGTAAGCGTCAAAAACAGGATTTCTCGAGACACTCGATCTAAACCCTCGACCTATGCAACCAATGCCGTTTCCTTCTTGCTCTGCTTCTCCAGCCATTCGAGCCAGTCGGACATCCCTTCCCCACTCTGTGCCGACACGCGTATGACCTGGGGATCGGGCATCGTTCGAGCCAACGCGTCTTCGATGACTTCGAGTCGGATCTGCGGCAGATAAGGCAACAGATCTACTTTGGTCAGCAGAACAAGGTCGGCCTTGTGAAACATCACAGGATACTTCAGCGGTTTGTCCTCACCCTCGGTAATCGACAAGGCGACTACATTGGCCGACTGTCCGAGGTCGTAGACGGCTGGACAGACCAGATTCCCCACGTTTTCGACAAATAGGTACGTGGCGTCATGCCAATCCAGATCATGGAGGGCCCGATGGACAAGGCTTGCATCCAGATGGCAGGCGGAGCCGGTTGTGATCGACATCGATTCAATCCCGGCCTGGTCCAGCCGCTGGGCGTCGTTGTCGGTCGCCAGATCACCGCTAAGCGCAAAGAGGTTCGCCTGGTCACCGAGAAGCTCGGCGGTGGCTTCGAGCAGGGCGGTCTTACCCGACCCCGGCGACCCCATCAGATTGATGGCCAGGACACCCTGCTCGGAGAAATGCTCTCTGTTGTGGTCGGCCTGCAGGTCGTTGGCCGCCAGCACATTTTCTTGAATCTCGACCGGTACCAGTTCCGGGTCTCCACAGCCACAGGTCTCACACATCACGCAGCCTCCATTTCGATTTGCTCGAGCAAGATCTCATCCCCTGAGGCCAGTCGCGTCGGCCCTTCGCAGATTTGACACCGCAGCACAGCTCCACGGGGAATCGATGTGCCACAATCTCGGCATTCCCAGACGGCAGCTGACGGCACGATCTCGAGCTCGGCTCCCGCACACAGCGTAGATTCTCTGACCAGCTCGAATGCCGAGCGCAAGAGCTCGGGTTCCACCCCGGCGAGCTCGCCAATGCGGACCCGCACCCGATAGACAAGCGTGGCCTCGTGAGTCCGCGCCTCGGCTTCGACACGATCAAGAAGAGCCCGCACTATAGAGTATTCGTGCATATCCTTCAGGTCCCAGAGTGCCTCAACGTGAGGCTCTGTACCCAGCTTGTTGGAGATTTTCTCACAGCCACCCGATCTGGCACCCACCCCAAGGGACAGTGATGCGCACCACCCGCGGGGGTAACGATTTTTCCTACCCGAACGGCTGTCTCGGTGTCGCCCTGCTGGTAGGATCTGCCCATGCCAACCCAGGGCGACCCCATCCCGTCCGACCCCATCCCGTCCGACGATCAGCTGGAAACGATTCTCCTCGGCGTCAGCACGATCTTCGAGTCACTGGGTCGTGGCCTGGTCTGTCTCAATTCAGATTTCCATATCGTGCACGCCTCGAGCGGTCTCGATGATTTTCTGGGCGAGGGGACCTCTGCGGCCCTTCTTGGCAAGAGGGTGGGAACGATCCTCGGTAGCGAGCTGTTCGGTCCCGAAGGGACGATCCGCAAGGCCTTGAGGGCCGGCAATCGCCGAGAAGGGTGGGGCGCTACCTTTCAAGTGGGCGAGATGCAGCCCCGGCTGGTCTCGATCACCGCCGCCCCGGTGCATCACAAGAATCCCGAGATCTGCGATCCAAGAGTCGCCTACGTCGTCGTGGTCCGCCCGACCGAGGAAGATTTTCTGGAGACTTCTGCTGCCCCGACTATTTTCTCGGGTCTCGTCGCCCGGTCGACCTCGATGCTTCGAATCTTTTCCCTGATCGAGCATCTCGCCGAGAGCGACGCCACGATCCTGATCTCAGGCGAGAGCGGCACCGGGAAAGAGCTGGTGGCCAGAGCCCTTCATGTGCACTCACCGAGACGCCGTAGTCCCTTTGTCGCGGTGAACTGCGGTGCTCTACCGGGAGAGCTTTTGGAGAGCGAGCTCTTTGGTCATGTTCGCGGAGCCTTCACCGGAGCGGTGCGTGATCGTCACGGACGTTTCGAGCTTGCCAACGGCGGCACCATCTTCCTGGACGAGATCGGCGACATGCCGCTACATCTTCAAGTCAAGCTACTACGGGTGCTGCAAGAAAAGACCTTCGAGCGCGTCGGCGACAGTCAGACTCGCGACACGGATGCTCGGATCATCGCGGCTACCAACAAGGACCTACAGCAAGCGGTTGTGGACGGCGAGTTCCGAGAGGATCTCTTCTATCGTCTTCGAGTCGTTCCGATCACGATTCCACCGCTGAGAGATCGCCGCGAAGACATCGAGCCCCTGGTCAGACATCTGTTCGCCCGGGTCAGTCAGAGACACGATCGAGCCGTGATTCTCTCCCCCGATGCGATGCGCGATCTGTTGCGATTCCATTGGCCCGGAAACGTCCGGGAGCTGGAAAACGCCCTCGAATATGCCGTCGCCGTGTGCCAGGGACAGACGATTCATCCTCAAGACCTACCTCTGGAGGTTACGGCCTCGGATCCATCACGACCAGCCAGCCGGCCCGTGCCCCTCTCTCGCGGGCCCGCCTCGCACATGGATGGCAACCAGCCTAGATCTCTTGAAATTACTCCTGAATACGAGCTGATTCGTACCACTCTGGACAACCATCACTGGCGCCGAGCCGAAGCAGCCGAGGCGTTGGGCATGAGTCGCACCACCCTGTGGCGCAAGATGCGCGAACTCGGTCTGGTTCGCTGAGAGCGGCGGCTGGGCTTTTCGAGCTCTCGGCTCCCATAAACCAGTCGACTCAGGGATCAAATCGCCTCGATATCGTGTAGACGGGACACGTCGATCGCCAGATGCCCGTGCGGTCGATCGGACTCGAACAAGCTCTGAAAGCGCGCCTGCCAAACCACTTCTGTGGCCTCGTACGAGGAGCGGCTGTGGACCACCTGGGAGAACGTCTCATCCATCCCCGTGATCAGTATCAGGAGCTCCGGATCGCTGGCCAGGAATTCCTCTTCGCTGACGTCGTAGAGGGGGCTGTGCTCGTCGATCGGATGCACAACGGTCCAGGAGAGTGGCAAGAAGCTGACCCGCGTCCGCTCGATCCCGAGGCTGTGGAACTGCCGCCTACGGCCATTTTCGGTCTCCTCGAACCGGCTAAGCAATAGGCGTGCCTCGATGTCGACCATCTGGCTGCGGCGCTCGTTGGTAATCCGAAACATGAGTGCCGTGATTCCCCGGTAGGGCGCCATCACCGCCTTGTCGCTAAAGAGAACTTTGGCCTGCGGCCGACTGAAACGCGCAAAGATCAGACCGGTGCCCAGCGCCAGAGCGAACAGACCCACGATGCTTTCGAGCGTCATCAGTATGTTGGCACCCATGCTTGCAGCCAGGATGTTGCCGTAGCCAACCGTTGAGATCGTGTGAACACTAAAGAAAAAGGCCTCGATCCACTGCGACATTGCATCGGTGGCAAACCGCCCCATGATGGCGTCTGGCCCGAGAAGGAAGTATCCCGTGGCAAACAAAGCGTTGGTCACCAGATACCAGGCCAGGGCCAGGAGTACGAACCGCAGCCACGACATCGTGATGAGCGAGTGGTAAGGACTCAGCGACGACCTCAGTCCCAACCCGCGTCGGACCACATTGAAGCTACCGTCCCGGTTGAGCAGGCGCTGTTGGCTTTGCTGCGCCACCACTGAGCCAAAACCGAGATCCCGATCTTCTTGCTCGATCTTCTTCTGCCCTTCGAACATGCAACTCACCTCCAACCGGCCGAACGTCGGACCGTTTCTCTGATTTGTAGACAAAGAGGATACAAGACGCCGGCTGACTTGGTGTCGAGCGCTTTTCGTCGCTTTCTACTGACCCCTCGCAGGCTTCCGGGAGAGGATAAACCGCTCCCCTACAGTGGTCTGTTGGCTCTGAAATTGATCCCCTTGGTGCCAAAGGCGGCTGCCGAGGAGCTCTGGGGCGCCCCGTCGAACACCTCCTTGCTCCAGGTGATCTCGAAGTTCTCGAGACCTGCCGCTGCAACCACTGCTGCGAGCTCTGCATCCAGCAGAGCACCGGCGATTCACCC
>CAXMQZ010000153.1:0-13951 GCA_964195975.1 uncultured Polyangiaceae bacterium
GAGCGGGCTCCCGAGTACGACAGGGAGAATCGCTTCTGCCAGGAGGATTTCGACGAGCTCAAGGAGGCCGGGTATCTCAAGATGGCCATCCCCACTGACATGGGTGGATACGGCATGACCCACCATGAGATCTGTCAAGAAACCAGGCGTCTGGCCTACTGGGCACCAGCGACTGCACTCTGCATCAACATGCACAACTACTGGTGTGGCGTGGCGAGCACAGTCCGCGGTTCGGGCGACAGCTCGCTGGATTGGCTGCTCGAAGAAGCCGCGGCAGGTGAGGTTTTTGCAGCCGGTCATTCCGAGAGCGGCAACACCGTGCCACTTCTCACGTCGACTACGGAGGCGGTACCCGTAGAAGGGGGCTACAAATTCACCGGCCGGAAGGGGTTCGGCAGCCTCACCCCGGTCTGGACGCGTCTCGGTCTTCATGGTCAAGACAACAGCGATCCGGATAACCCGAAAATCGTCCACGCCTTCATGCCACGCGACACCGAGAACTACCACATCAAGGACACCTGGGATGTCATGGGAATGCGTGCTACGCGCTCCGACGACACCATCCTCGAAGGAGCCTTTGTGCCCGACAAATACATCGCTCGGGTGGTGCCAGCAGGGTTCGGCGGCGCCGACCTCTTTGTCCTGGGAATCTTTGCTTGGGCCCTGCCCGCCTTTGGTGACATCTACTACGGCCTGGCCCGTCGGATGACCGACCTCACTATCGAGTCGCTCAAAAACAAGACCGGAATGGGTCTGACCCGCACGGCGGCCTACCATCCCGAGAACCAGCACAGGGTGGCAGAGATGATCTTGGATCTGGAGTCAATGGAAGCTCAGCTCGACCGATTCAGCTCGGACTGGTCCGAAGGTGTCGATCATGGTGACATGTGGGTGCTGAAAATCGTGGCGACAAAATACAACGCAGTCGAGGCTGCCTGGCGAGTGGCCGACAACGCCCTGGAGGTATCGGGCGGATATGGAATGTTCAAGAAGAGCGAGCTCGAGCGTCTCTACCGCGATTGCAGGGCGGGGCGTTTCCATCCGGCCAACGCCAACTTGACTCACGAGATCATCGGGAAGATCGCCCTCGGCATCGACCTCGACGAGCAGCCACGCTGGGGCTGAATTCAAGTACTTTTCTGGATGCGCCACCCGTCGAAGATCGAGGCAGGTGGCGCGTCTTTTTTTCTTCGCGGGGGTTCTAGGGTATCGAGCTTTGCTGCCTGAGCTTATTCTGGATGGCCTGAAACCGCTGTTCCTTGCGAAGATTCTGGAAGCTACTTTCGAGCTCCAGACGGGGGGCCTCCGCCCAACCCAGATCAACCGCCTTCTCGAGTGAATTCAAGGCTTCATCTAGGTTGAGAATGCTGGCATGAAAGAGCGCCAACTCGACAAGAATCTCGGCTTCTCCGCTATCCCAGAGACCGCTGAAATCGTAATCATCTTTTCTATCAAACAGGGCTTTCGCTTCTCGCAGGCTGGCGTCGGACTCCCTCTTCATACCGACTGCATGAAACGCCCGAGCCTGCCCCAGTTGAGCTCGCAACATCGGCCACCCGATGCCGAGTGAACGGGGGCTGCGCGTCACCTGTTCCTTGGCATGGCGAAATGCCAATAGGGCCTCATCGGGTCTCTGAGTCTTGAGCAACAGATCCCCTTTCACGCAATAGGCCAGAGCGTTGCAAGCAGCCGTGTAGACGTGTTCGGCATCTCCCGACACCTCTAGAGCTTGGTTCACCAGCCTTTGCGCTTCGCCGAGCTTGCCCGAGCGATAAGCCTGCTTTGCCAGGAACGAGATCGCACCGACGAATCGACCGAGCTCCCAGTCCCCTGATTCCTCGATCTCAGCTGCTTTCTTGGTGTGCTCCCACGCCTGCTCATACTGACCATGATTGAAGTAGATGACGCCAAGAATCTGGTTTCCAGGTTGGTATCGCGGCGCGAGCTCGATGACTCTCTTGAGATGCAGCGCCGCTTCGGCGTGGCCATCGGTGTTGAACTCGATGAGTCCGCGCAACCAGTGAGCAACAGCCAGGAAATAGTGCGCCTGAGGATTGTCGGAATCGAGCTCGACGGCTCTTCGGCCGCTCTCGATGGCTTCTACGAAGCGACTCTCACGCGAGAAGGCATAGGTCAACCATGCATAGGGGTCGCTGAGCTCTGGATCGAGCCCGGTCGCCTGAGTCAGATACCGGATCGCTTGGGCGAGATCATCGCGATCTGTTGTGGCAATAAATCTGAAGGAATGTAGCTGCCCCAGGGTGGAGTAGGCCAAAGCGTACCCCGGATCCAGCTCGATCGCTCTCTCGAGATACGTTTGTGCTTCGGCTATATCCTGGCCTGCCATACGATAAAGCAGCAGGCGAGCCTTGGCGCAATACTCGTACGCCTCCAGATCCTGGGTTTGAGGCCGCTCGATCTCGTGCAACTCCGAGTCAGAGACCTCGAGAGCGAGGCTCTTCATGAGACCGGTAATAATCTGGTCCTGGAGTTGGAAAATCTGGTCCATGGAGCCATCCAGCTTGAGCGTCTCCAGAGTTCTACCTTCGGCAACATCGAGACAGTAGGCGGTCACCCTGATGGCACCACCGAGCTTTTGAAAGGCGCCCCAGAACAACCATCGAGCATTCACTCGTCGCCCAACATCCAGGAGCTTTTCCTCATCGACATCGGTCGCAGCCACCGACCCCATCGCCTCTCGCACCTGTCTCCGCCCAATCACCCTGACAGAGGCAACCTTCCCCAGATCGACGGAGAGCGACTCGGCGATGCCACTCGAGAGCCAGTCTGCTGCCGGATCCGAGCTGATGTTGGTGAAGTCGAGAACTGCCACGCTTGGAGCGTTGTCGCTCTGACGACCCACGGTCGAAGCTTGGGTCTCGGCTCGCGTGCCTGGTTCGAAAACCATGGTCGGCTGATCTTCAGCGGGTCGAATGAGGGTGACATCCGTGTCGAGACGGTCGACTCTGCCTTTCAGCGCGGTCAAATCCTCTTGGAGCTCTTTCATCGAGAGATACCGATCGGCCTGATCTTTGGCCAGGCATCTACCCAGGAGTCGCTCGAGACCGACATCGATACTCGACCCTGTAGGCTCGAGAGGTTCCGGATCCCGGTTGAGAATGTTGTAGACCACCGCTCCCTCGTTGTCGCCGCCGAATGCCGCCCGCCCCGTCAGCATCTCGTAGGTCAGAGCGCCCAACGCCCAGATGTCGGCCTGGAAACCGACATTCTGTCCTTGGAGCTGCTCGGGAGGCATGTAGTTGAGGGTCCCCATCGAAGTACCCGTTTGGGTGAGTTTTGCGCCCCCCACAAATTTCGCCAATCCGAAATCGAGAATCTTGGCCTGCCCCTTGGAGGTCAAGAAGACGTTTGCAGGCTTGATGTCCCGATGCAGAATCCCTTGTTCATGCGCCAGTGCCAGACCATCGGCAATCTGGAGCACCAGACCGATGGTTTCATTCAGGGGCATCGGTCCCCGATCGAGCCTCTCCTTGAGACTGACACCGGAGTAATGTGCCATGACGATAAACAGTTGGCCGTCGTCAGCTTCATCGATCTCGAAGATCGTGCAGATGCTCGGGTGATCCAGAGCAGACGCTGCCCTGGCTTCATTGACAAAACGCTGTTTGAAATCCTGATCGGATCCGAACTGGGGTGGTAGGAACTTCAGAGCCACCAGCCGGTCGAGCTTGGTGTCACGGGCTTTGTATACGACTCCCATGCCACCCGCTCCGAGCGGCTCCAGGATCTCGTAGTGCGAGATTACTTTACCGATCACCAGATTGCGTCGCAGATGTTAGAACGACCCGATTAGCACAGAAATACGACCTGCACGATCTCCTTGATCCATCAACGAGCATCAATCCAATGAGGAGGTGAAGAGAAACTCCGACGCGCCCTCCTCCTTGATTCGCTCGTTTATAAGCTCCACCAGGAGATCGCGGCGGTCGAGGAGAGCGTCCATGAATGGACCGACATAGCCCTTGAGAGAAACACGAATCTCATCGTCCGTAACTTCACGCAGCCTGTCCCAAAGCTCCGCGTCGCACCCCGTGATGGCATCAGGGTTTCTCAGCTCCTCTTGACCCGCAAAGCTTCTGGTGTGATCTATGAACCAGACTTTCCCCCTGCTATCCAGGAGGATATTTCCGGGGTTTCGGTCGGTGTTCGCGATCAGGTTGTCGAAGACCCGAAGGTTCTGGATTTGCTGCTCGAAACCAATCGGGTCGGCCGGCTCTTCTCCATCCTTGAGTCGCGAGGCCTCGGTGGTCGCTTTCTCGATCCAGATCTGGAGGCTTCCACCCTTGCGCCGAACAACAGGCGGCACATTGCTGAGCCCAAGCAGACGGGCGAGGTGATAGGCGGCAATCTCGGACTCGTAGGAGTCCACAAATCCGCCACCCGAAATGTATTTCACTTCATAGCCGGTCCGAAGAATAGCGTGGGCGCGAACTCCGCTGCGGTCTAGCATGACTTTGCGCTTTTTCTTATTGGTTCCGGTTGTCAGCTTCTCCTTCCAAACAATCTGAGCGCTGCTCAGAAAATCGAGCACCTCCTCATCGGTTGAAAAGGGAAGGGGCTCGCCATCAGAGTCGAGCCACTCACCCTCTGCGTAGGCCAGATCTGGTTGAGACCCATAAAAGACCAAGATGGCAATCAAGAAGAGAGTCACTGCTAGACAGCGTCGGCTGACCATTGAATCCATTGTCCACCTCCCGGGAATCAGGCCATGTTACCCCGAGATCCTGGATGAAGCAGCTCTTTTTTCAAGAACTGGTCTTCAGGAACTGGGAGGCGTAACTGCAGGTCGGCCTTTGCGAACCGCTTTCTGGATACGACTATGAATCGCATAGACCTCAGGTCGGGTGATCTTCGCCCCGGGGCCTTTTTTCTCGACCTTGGACAGGGTAGCCCAGGCCAGTTCAACCGGCAGGCCGGTAAAGAGCACAATCCCGTCGGGGCCTCCAGCCTCTTGGATTGCGAGGGTGTACTCAGTTGCGGCCTGCAGGTCGGCTCGGGCCAGGCCAAAAAAATCGGCCCGGGCGATTTCGGCCGGCAGGTAATCCCGTCCCTCGACAACATCCCCGGCAGAATCCTTGAGGATGTTGACCAGCTGCAAACCCTCACCAAATCGAGCTGCACGCTCTCTCAGATAGGTCGCGACAGCTTCGAGGTGAGGTCGCTCCAGCAGGAAGAGATCCGTCAGCATTTCGCCAACGATACCAGCGACGATGTAGCAGTAATCTTGGACATCTCTGATGGAATCAAGCCGTAGCACTCCGTCGCCTCCGGTCCGATCGACCACCGAGCTCATACCCTCCGCCGTTCGTATGGTGTGATATCCGACAACCTCACGGGCACTCGGCGCCAGTGACAGGAAAGAAGCGATGACCTCTGGAGTCCTCTCGAGCAACTCGAGGTAGCCAACGTGCTCAGTTGGCGGATTGGCGCACCAAGAGTCAGCCAGTCTTCGAGCGTCCTGTAGAGACGGCTCCCGAATGAGGTCTGCGAATTGCGCCAGGGCAGAACGCTGCTCGTCCGCCTGCCACAACACGCTGGCATCCTCAAAGGTGTCGGCCAGGCGAAAAAGCAGATAGGCCACCGTAACTTCACGAAGAGTCGGTGGCGGCAGCAAGGGGATCGCCAGGGCAAAAGTTCGGCTGGTCTTGACGAGCAGATCCTGAAGCAGCTCGTCGTCGAGACCCGCACTCCTTGAAGTCACATCGACTGACGACATCGAATTGATCCTCTCTCCGACATAAGCGCTTGAAGGCGACACGCTCGATCCGGGCGTTCACCCTCCATCCTAACAGCGAAGCAGTGGCCTACCCCGGTTCGGAGGTGGGAGCCTGTTTTGTCTTCCGACTATCTCCCAGGCAGAATACGGGTTCCCCCTTCAACGTTTTCAGTGATCGCAGTGACCAGATTGCCTGCCACGAGGCCGTTGCCAATCCAAGATGGCACTCCGAGGCGGGCCAGCGTCTCCGCGGCTTCGAGCCGATGCCGCATGCCCCCTGTCACATCGACTCCCGAGGCACCAGAGATCCCATCCGCAATATCAGCGATCTCATCGGTCTCGATCTGGGGAATAACCTTCCCATTCGGGTCGAGTACGCCGTCCGTCTCGCCTAGCCAGATCACGCCTCGAACAAATCGGCCTCGGCTCGCCAGCGCTGGAACCAACGCCAAGAAAAGCGACTCTGTAGAGCAGATACTTGCACCCCATTCTCGATCCATGACCACGTCACCATACACTGCCGGAACCAAGCCCAAGTCCAGCGCCAACAGCAGCGGCTCGGGCCACAGGGTTTCCGATAGACCCTTTTTTGCAACAGCAAAGCTTGAAGGCGAGAGAGAGAACGCAGGGACTCCGGCCGAAATCAGGCTCTGAAACACCAGGCCGTGGAGAATGGAGGCATTCCCCTGAGTTACACCGACACCTGCCAGCTGATCGGCGCTTTCAACGCCACGGTGGATCCCATACTCCTTGGCCGACATGTGACCAAACGAGCCACTGCCATGTCCGACGACGAGTTGCGCGTCGCTTGCCGCTTGCGCCTCACTGATCTCACTCGCCAAACGCGCGATCACCTCCTTGCGAGCCGTCTGAGGCCGAGTCTTGTCCGTGATCAAGCTGCCACCGAGCTTCACCAGGTAGAGATCCAACCTCTTCGACCCTGGGTCGGTCATATCCGGGCCGGTCATAGAAGATGCTCGTCAGAGGATTCTGGTCCCTCGCCGACTCGGTCAAGGATCACACTTTGCACTTCGGGCACCGATTCCAGTGCACCAACAACCGCCTCCTCGGCGTCAGCAGTGCAAATCGCATGAACGTTGGCCCCCGCATCCATCGTCGCACAGACTTCGACCCCATCGGCTCGCATCCCGCGGATGAGCTCCAGAACCCTCAAGGTTCCAGGTTGCCAGTAGAAGATCGGCGGTCGAGAAGACATGGCAATCAGATGCAGGTCGAGCGCCTCCTCTTCGACTACTGGCGCAAGCGCTCCAAAATCTCGATCCAGTATCGCCTGTCGAACTCGGTTCAGCCGCTCGGGAAGCAGGCGAAGACGATGCTCGAAGTAGGGGCTCGTGAGAGCGCGTCGATGACCCTCCCTCGAAGATACTTCCTTGACCCTCTCATCGAGAATGGCAACGACATCGCGAAGGTCCCAATGCTCAGCCCTGACAAGTTCAGTCGCGCTGCCATCCTCTCGGCCAGGCCATTCAACGTATCCGCCCATCACCGATCGCGCCGCAGAGCCTGAACCGCTGTAGCGCGCCAAGATCGAGGCCTCTGCCTGCGATACTTCTCTGCCAAGAGCTGCGACGACAGCCAACGTCAAAGCCGCAAAGCCGGAAGCCGAAGAAGCCAGACCCGCACCCATTGGAAAGCTGTTCATGGTCCCCACACGAAATCCAGACCCGGAACCTGCCCACCGACGAAGACGATCGAGTTGTGCGCTGACGCCGCTCGCAAAGCGATCCCCCGCGACTTCGAGCTCGCCGGCCTCTGTTCGAACAAGTACCTGATCCAGATCCGATTCATCGAGAACCTCGACGGTCGTGGTAGTAGTACAACAGCTCAATGTCATCGACAGCGACGTATTGTAGGGCAGCATCTTGTCGATATCGAGAGTTCCCCAATACTTGATCAGGGCAATATTCGAGGGCGCAACTACAGTAGCCTTTCCGGTCATACTATTTCCTCGATCCTGAAACCCTCTGCACCGAGCTCGACGGGTTGGCGGCGGTAAACCTCGAGATCTCTTGGAATGCGCCCCGGCTCGAGTGCTGGCCCAAGCACCAAAAGGCAACCAGCGGCGTCACCGCTTAAAGCTCCCGCACCTGAGATCTTCGCACCCCCATCGAGAGACTCCACAGCTCTGACCACTTTCTGAACCGATGTCGGGACGACACCTATCTCTTCCAGACATCTCTCGTAGGTGCGCATCAGTGACACGATCTCATTGTTGGGCTCAGTCGACACACACAAGTAGGTTCGCAAGGCTTCCACGCATCGCCCCATAGTGTCGAGCCGCTTCTCGAACTCGTTGGGACTCTCCTCTTGTCTACGTCTAACCGCTGCGACAACTTCTCCGGTAGTCTCCTCGGGTCTACCCGTCTGAAATACCAGCAAATCCGAGAACAAAGCTGGCTGCACTTTGAGTGGCTCAACCTCGACATGACCCGAGTCGTTTCGTCCGGCCCACACAACCCCTCCAAACAGCACCGTCTTGTGATCGACTCCGGACGGCAACCCATGCTGGCGGCGTTCAACCTCGAGAGCTATTCGATCGATGCGGTCTCGATCGGCCGAATGGCCGAGAAACGCGAGCGTCGCACCGATCACACCAACAGCTGTGGCCGCTGAGCTTCCGAAGCCCGAGCCAATCGGAAGCTCGGACACCATCCTTACTTGGATCGACGGGAGATCAGTAGTTCCGAGCTCGTGCGCAATCTCACCCAGCGCTATTGCGACAAGATGCTCTGGAGAGTCGTTCTCCAAGGCCTGAAACCGCTCTGGTGTCGGTTCTTCAGCGTACCTGGCCCACCGATCTCGCGCAGAATCGGCCCTGGTGGCTATCTCGGACCAGCTCGTCTCCGATCTTTCGCGGAGATCGGGCAGGTCGATTACGAGCCCCTCCTGATTCGCTGTCACGGACACCAATGCCCGTGGAGCAACTGCTGTCACCAGGGCTGGTTGACCATAGACTGCCGCGTGCTCCCCCATGAGGATCAACTTTCCTGGGACAGATACGAGCACCCGCTGCTTCATCGAGTCAGCAAAACCGAATCACAAATTTGTCTTATTAGCCAGGATCGGTGAAGCTCTCCGTCCTTGCTAGCCTAGTCGCCAGACCCACGCGGAACTGAACCACGCCCAAGCCGCTCATGCGCGCCGGCAAGATCTCCTGATGTGAAAGCAGCCAGTAGAGACAGCTCACCCGCCAATACGGTAGCGCCAAAGATTTCCGCCAGTCTCATGGCACCGGCACCTGGCTCGCCCTCTACCGCGTTGGCCGCCATGATGTCGAGAGCTGCCCTCTGCGGACCCAGCGCGGTTCCACCGCCGACTACCCCAAGAGGAACATCTGGCATGTAGACCGAAGCAAACACCGTTTCGGAGCCCCGCGGCTCGATGCATGTCACGCCCATCGCCCCTTCGACAACCTGGGCGACATCTTGACCGGTTGCGAGAAAAACCGCTGCCAACACGTTTGCGATGTGTGCATTGAACCCCATGGCTCCTGCCGCGATCGAACCCAGAAGGGTCTTTCGATACTGAACCTCGACGAGCGCCGCTGCATGAGTCTTCAGAACATCGCGAAGAACTGACGCGTCCAGGGTAGCCTCGGCATGGATTCGCTTTCCCCGCCCCTCCAGAAAGTTGATGGCCGAGGGTTTCTTGTCGACACAGTAGTTGCCCGCCAAGGCAATACAAGTCACGCCGGTGGCAGGCTCGATCAGGTCTCGAACGGCATGATCGCAGGCAATCGTCGCCATGTTCATACCCATCGCATCCCCGGTCGCGAAACGAAAGCGAAGATAGACCGAACTGCCTATGACCTGGGGCCTGATATCGTGCAGCGTCAGATGGCCGCTCGTTGCCTCGCAAACTCTGCGAATCTCATCGTGGTTTGTCTCAATCCAATCCAGAAAGTCGTTTGTCTCTTCGATTCCCGAAGTGCGAAACGCGGGCGCCCGAGTCATCCCAACGTCTTCGACTCTCACGACGGCTCCTCCCGCTAGCCGAATCGCGCGGGCACCACGATTGACACTCGCGATGAGCGCGCCCTCGGTCGTGGCCATCGGCACATAGATCTCTTCATCTTCGCCGACGCAAGTTCCACGAATCTTGAATGGTCCGGCAATTCCGAGCGGTATTTGCGTGGCTCCGATGAAGTTTTCGCAGTGGCGGCTCGCCGCTCGAGCCGCATCGATAGCGTATTCACCAACGATATCCAGATCAGCTCCCGAGATCTGCTCGATGGCTCGCCGCCGAATCAATGCTGCCTTCTCAGCCGGCAGTTCTTCCGGCAGATCGTGAAGTCGACGCCGACCCTCCACGATCTCGCCGACCAAGTCGTCAATGATGTTCGCAGGTGAGGCAGCAGGGTCCGTCACTTCAGTCCTCCGACTTTCTATAGAGCGGCGTTTTTCCCAAATCTGCGATCGTCGACGCGCCAACGCAAAACATCGCAATGCGAAGCTCCCTCGATGTTCGCTGAATTCTCTTCGACACCGCCTCGGATGACTTCACGGCTACCTCGAGAAAGGGCTGAGCCACACCGACAAGATCTGCGCCGAGGGCAATCGCCTTGGCGACATCCAGCCCATTACGAACACCACCGCTGCCAATGATCTGCAGACCCGGAACCTCGTTCAGCTCGCGAATATTGCTGGGAGTCGGGAGACCCCAGTCTGCGAAAATTTCTCCGGTCTCTGGGTCATCGGCCCGCGCCGCCTCGATTCGTGCCCAACTCGTGCCTCCAACGCCAGCGCAATCGATGATCTCGACACCTGCTTTTTGTAGCAACTTGCCGGTAGAGGCGGATATGCCACTGCCAACTTCTTTCGCGATTACTGGGACGGAGAGCTGCTCCACAATCTGCTCGATCTTGTCGAGTAGACCGGAAAAGTCACACTGGCCCTCGGGTTGGATAGCTTCTTGAAGGGGATTTAAATGAAGAACCAGGGCATCGGCCCCGATCATGTCCACCGCCGCTCGACACTGGTCGATCGAAAAACCGTAATTCAACTGTACAGCTCCCAGATTGGCCAACAAGGGCACCGACGGTGCATATTTCCGAACCTGAAAAGTCTCGACAAGATGTGGGTCTTCAATCGCCTTACGTTGGGAGCCTATGCCCAGGGCTACGCCTGTGTCCTCTGCAGCCTCAGCCAGGTTGCGATTGATCTTCGCGGCCTCCTCGGTGCCACCGGTCATACAGGAAATCAACAGCGGCATCGAAATGAGCTTGCCGAGAAAAGTTGTTCCGAGATCAATCTCCGCCATGTCGATCTCAGGGAGAGCTTCGTGCGCGAACCGATACCGGCCGAAGAAGTGCTGTGGGACCTGCATTCGGCTGTCGAGCGCCAGCCGAATGTGCTCGGCCTTGCGATCTCTCTCAGCCTCGACCTGATCGAAAGTCAGATCACTCTTGTCCAGAGTCGTCACCGTTGTCGTCCCCTCAGGTAATCGATCATGCCCTCGAGAAACTCGGCGCCACTTCGTTCTAGATCGAGATCTTGGAGGACGGTTCGCGCATCTTCCATCCTTTCCTCGATCATCTCTTCGACCTTTCGACGAGCGCCGCTCGCCTCGATTAGCCTCTGGAACCGGCTCACCTCTGAACCAGAGAGATTCGGGTTTCCCAGAGCCGCCTTGAGACTGTCACTATCGGCCGGAGACAAGGTGTTCAGGGTGTGATGGATCAGGACTGTGAACTTGCCCTCGACAAGGTCGGATCCGACTGGTTTTCCAACCGTTTCCGCATCGCCAAACATCCCCAGCAAGTCGTCCTGCAGCTGAAAGGCTTCGCCGATCCTGGCCCCATAAATAGTCAAGTCCCGGAGCATCTCGTCAGGCGCGCACGCAAGCAGCGCACCCAGTTGCACCGGCCGCTCTACACTGTAGCGACCTGACTTCATCTGCAAGACACGAAGCAACTCGTCCTCTCCTAGGTCCAGGCGATAACCGGCTGTCATCTCCAAATATTGGCCTATGATCACTTCCTGACACATCGTCGAAAAACAACTCCGAAAGGCGATTGCAGCTTCTGGTGCCACCTCGACCGACGAGAACAACTCCATCGCATACGACTGCGCCAGATCTCCGACAAGAATTGCCACAGACTCTCCGAAGTGGCCCGAGTTTCCACTCCAACTCCTCGAGTTGTGCAGGTCGGCATAGAGGACATGAACCGCAGGCTCCCCCCGGCGAGTGTCTGCGCGATCCATGATGTCATCGTGGATCAGAAGGTAGGTATGCAACAGCTCGACAGCCATCGCCATTGCCATTGCCTTGTCTTCGGACTGACCGCGACAGGCTTGGTAGGTGTAGTACAGCAGGGCTGGGCGGATACGTTTGCCGTCACGCTCGACAAATCTCGACAAAACCCCGGTCAGCTCATGCGCCGCCTGCGCCTCCGCCGTGGCGAGTCTCTCCTTGTCGGACAGCCACAGCTGGAGATCGAGCTCCAGCTGACCTCGGAAATCCGCCAGCAGTCGTCTAAAGCCTTGCTCCACTCGAGTCGTCTCCTCAGATCGATCGTCCTCGATCGCTCCCGAGCCCGATCGGGCTCCTGCTCGGTAGGAAGCAATCGAGATGCTGTCATCGGCAGCGCTGGTCATCGCCTATCTCCAGAATAGTGCGGGCTGCGACCCATCTTATCGCTACCGCTCGCGGAGAACGACACCCTCTCACTTCCCCTCGCCGCTCGAAACCGAGTCTCGGCGGCTGAATGGTTCGACAAAAGGGAGCAGACCTTCGTCGAACCGCGCTGCCGTTGGCGGTTTCCAGTCCGGAGAATCGCTCATCAGAAAGCCCAGGCTCGCCTGCCTCGAAAGTGCACCGTGGGTCCAGCGAAGTTTGCCCTTGCCGAACTTGGCCATCGCCGCGGTTCTCGGGGAGCCAAACATGAAGCCGGGCTTGAGAGAACAGACGATCGAGGCGGGATTTGTCACCAGCTCGAAGGCACTCTGGAGCCGGTAGAAGGGATCCGGGTACTCAGAGCCAAGCGAGACCTCGAAGAGCTCGCGATCATCGATCCACCCATTACCGTCCGAATGTCTAACCAGCAGTGGTGTCAACAGCGACTGAAACCGCAAGGGGTCGGCGTCGACTGGCTGGTAACTCCACTGCAGGTTGTCCTTGGACCCTCGCAGCGCGATGGAAGCCTTACCCTCTCGATTCTCAACCCAGAGGTGATCGTCGGCCTGGTAGGCACAAAGATCTACGCCTTCTGTCTCGACCAGAACCCTTGACACCTGATCGATGATCTCCTCTTCGACGTAGGCCTCGAAGCTCGATACGAGGCCGAAAGGGGTTAGAACCACGTCGCCCGGCTTGGCCAGCTTCTTCGAGGCCCTGAGATCGGCCTGTTTGAGGGCCTTTTTGATCGGCTTGACCGTGTTGATCAGGGGTTCACCGCCAGCGATCCCATGATCGGAGAAGATCACCACCTCGAACGGCCGGTCGGGACTCTGTGATCGAGCCTCGATCAACATCGCGTCGAGATCGATCAAAAGCCTTTTGAGCGCCTCGGGATCGAGAATATGCGCCGCGGTGTCGGTCGCCGCCACATAGATCAGGAAAACCTCTTTGTCCGAAGCGACGAAATCGGCTATTGCCTTGCGCAGTCTCTTGGTACCCGACTTGATCGGACGGACCGCTTCGAATGCACTCCCGACTGGGCCCTTGCGCCCCCAATCGAAATAGCCCCGCCACGGGAATTCGACCTTGAAGTAGCTAAAAAGCCCACCGCCTCTAGCCCGTCGCTGTTCCCAGTCGAAAAAACGCGCCTCATAACCAGGGGATTTCTCGAGACCCATTGGCCCCAGAATCCCACCCATGGCTACGCTCGTGGAGGAGGGAAAGGTGCTGATGAATGGCACGGGGCGCTGAAAGGACCGAAAGTAGGCATCCTCGCCCTGGGTCGGGTCCGTCAGTTCGGCCAGGACGTGGTAGGGGACGGCGTCGAGCGCGATCATCAGGCTTCGGGGCGACTCCTCTGCCGGTAACGGCGGAGCCCCCACCGTTGCCGCGATGGTCACTGCTGTAATAGTCACAGAAGCCCAGCGACCGCAAAATCGACTTCGACCAGTCATTGAACTATAACCTCGCGGACCATCTGGTCCAGGACAACGGCACTTGATCGCACTCGATCACGAAGCTTCAGCAATTTGGGCATCAATGACGGATGCCGGAGTGCCTCGCGAAGAACTCCAG
>CAXMQZ010000154.1:0-10845 GCA_964195975.1 uncultured Polyangiaceae bacterium
TCCGACACGCTAGCCGGCGTACTGGCCCGCGAGCCTGAATGGGACAAGCTCCCCGCTGACACACCACGCGCAATCCGCCACCTGCTCGAGCGGACAATGGAAAAAGAGGTTCGCGACCGCCTGCAGGCCATCGGTGAGGCCCGCATTGCTATCGAGCACTATCTGGAAGACCCTGCCGAAGCCGACGTCCAAGCGACGGCCGGCGAGCAGGTAGCAACGCCGACCTGGAAACGCCTGGCACCCTGGCTGGTGGCCGCCGGGCTGGCGATCGGTCTTGGGATGACTCTCTTCGGCGGGCTCGGAAGGCTGCGAGCGCCGGCTACGGCTTCGTCGCACACCAGTCTCGAGCTCCCGGAAGGCAAGGCGCTCATGCGGGGGTACGGCTCGCCGGTTGTCCTGTCGCCTTCCGGGGATCGCGTCGTACAAGTGTTCGAAGCCGGCATCCAACACGAGCTTTACTCCAGGGCGCTGGATCAGTGGGAAGGGGCATTGCTCATGACCGGGGAAGGAGACGAGCGGCCCTACCAGCCTTTTTTCTCGCCGGATGGGCAGTGGCTCGGTTTTGTGACACCCAAATCGCTGCGGAAAGTGCCGATCAGTGGTGGCACGCCGATCCAACTCTGCGAGGTTCACTTTAGCCGCGGCGCCAGCTGGGGCCCTGACGGCACCATCGTCTTTTCACCGGATCCCACAAGCGGTCTTTTCTCGGTGCCTGCCGCCGGTGGCGAGCCCCATCCCCTGACCGAGCTCGATACCGAGAAGGGGGAAGTGACGCACCGCTGGCCGCAGTACTTGCCTGGGGGCCAGCAGGTCCTTTTCACTGTCCACACCGCGAGCACGGATTTCGATGCTGCCTCGATCGAAATTCTCGACCTGGCCTCGGGCCAGCGAAGCCTCGTGCACCAGGGCGGCACCTACGCTCGATATGTCGACTCTGGCCACATCGTTTTCATGAACCAGACAACCCTGTTCGCGTTGCCGTTCGACCCCGTTCGCCTCGAGGCCACCGGATCAGCTGCCCCGGTGATGCAGAATGTCGGTGGCAGCTCCACACAGGGCGGTGCGTACTTCGATGTGTCGAGCAGCGGAGTACTTGCTTTCTCGGCCGGCAGTGGCGCTGGCGATGCGAAGCTCGAGGCGGTATGGGTCGATCGTCAGGGCAAGGTGCAACCTCTCGCGGTCGAGAGAAGGGACTTTCGCAATCCAAGAATCTCGCCCGATGGGAGGCACTTGGCGGTCGAGATTGCAACCGGTGGCAACCGCGATATCTGGGTCTACGACCTCGAGCGCGATGTGCCGACGCGGCTGACATTCGACGAAGCTATCGATGAATCGCCTGTCTGGTCGCCCGACGGACAGTTCATCGCCTTCGCTTCGGAGCGGGGAGAGGAAAATGACATCAGCAATATCTACCGCAAGGCGGCGGATGGCTCGGGCGAGGCGGAGAAGATCTCGAGCAGCGAGCAAGCGGTGACCCCTTGGTCCTGGTCGCCCGACGGCATGACACTGGCCGTCATGCAGCAGAATCCCGGGACAAGACTGGACGTCGCGTTGCTGTCGGTCGAGACCGGTGAGATTACACCCTTTTCGGCGACACAGTTCGATGAGTATGGGCCGGTTTTTTCACCCGATGGGCGTTTCTTGGCCTATGGCACCGATGAATCGGGCCCCTACGAGGTCTATGTTCGCCCGGTCGACGGTAGTCGCGGAAAGTGGCAAATCTCGTCTGGGGGCGGTACTTATCCGATCTGGTCCCGTGACGGCAGCGAGATCTTTCTGGGGCTCGAGGGCGGCCGAGTGCAAACGGTAGCGGTGCATTCGGAGAAGGGGCAGTTTCGAGTCAGTCGTCCGCAGGAGCTTTTCACCGGCACCTTCGTCGACCTCACCGCAGAAAACAACATGTACGAGGTCACGCCCGATGGCCAACGGTTTATTCTCTTCCAGGGTGGCGCCGCCAGCGCCTCGGCCGGTCACGAGCATCTGCGCCTGGTCACAAACTGGTTCGCCGAGCTGGAACGTACCTTCTCGCAGTGACGGCGTTGAAGGGGACACGATCCCGAAAAGGGACATGAACCGAATTAGGGGTACACGTAACGGGTACATGTCCCCCTAATTCGGTATCGTGTCCCTCTCCGCGGCTGTCAGTCGGTGGGGGGAGGGAACGGATTCTCCCACGGCACATCGTAGGTGTCGGTGAGCATGTTCATCATGACACTGAAGAAGCCGACGGCGAGAAGCTCGTCGATCTCGCTGTCAGAGAAATCTTCGTCTCTGAGTAGTTCTTCAAAGTCCCAATCGGGGTTCTCGACGCTTTTGGGTTCGAGCGACGCGCGAGAGACGATGTCGATGGCCACCGGAAACGAGGGGGGAAGATTAGAAGCGCAGACACCCCCGGTGAGGGCGACCAGGTCGTCGTAGGTCAGCGTCGGGTCGAGATTGAGCGCCGCATGGCCATGAAGCGCGACGCAGTACTCGTTGCCGGCGACGATCGAGCTCTTGAACAGGATCAGTTGTTTGAGCAGGGCGGGGATCTCGCCTTCGATCACCGTCTCCCTGAGCATCGACCAGACCGCACGAAGTACGTGCGGATTGTGACCGAGGGCTTTGAGAAAGTTGAGCACCTCGGGTGAGCCCATCGTGTCCATAATCTCATCGTAGACGGCACGAACCTCAGGGGAGGCGTCTTCATACTCTACAAGGCTGTTACGTTTCATGGCTCTCCTCGTTTAACGGTTCAGGTGGCTCACAATACTCGATCCGTGAGTCATTCCACGTGTCTTTTTGGTCATACCGTTTTCAGATACTCGTGTACAAAGGTGATGGCGGTGGATCCCTGGCCGACTGCCGAGGCCACCCGGCGCAGGACTCCGTGTCGCACATCACCGGCGGCAAAGATTCCCGGCACGCTGGTCTCCATCAAGTAGGGCTCTCGCTTGAGCTTCCACCCGGCATGTCGCTGGTCGTTGCCAGCCTGGCCGCTGACAAAGAGGTCGGGTCCGGTGAGAACAAATCCGGCTGAGCTCAAGGCGACAAGATCCCCAAGCATCTCGGTATGGGGTGACGCCCCGATAAAGACGAAGATCGCAGGGGTCGTCTCGCGTCGGGTCTCTCCTGTCTCACGGTTGCGAATCGTGATCGCCTCCAGGCGCTCGCTACCGTGAACCTCGACGACCTCTTGGCCCAACTGGACGTCGATGTTGTCGCGTTGTTCGATCTGTTCGATCAGGTATCTGGACATGCTCTTGGCCAAGGAGCCGCGAACCAGCATCGAGACCTGCTCCGCGTAGCGCGACAGAAAAACCGCTCCTTGCCCGGCTGAATTGGCTCCACCGATCACAAAAACATGCTTGCCCTTGTAGTTGGCCGCCTCGGTTCGCGCGGCGCCGTAGTAGACACCGGCTCCCGTCACGGCATCGACCCCAGGCACATCGAGCTTGAGGACAGAGACCCCGGTAGCGATGACCAGCGCACGGCATGCGAGCTCGGATCCATCAGCAAGCGTCACCACCCGATAGGGATCGCGAAGACTGATACTTTCAACCTTCTGTGCGGTGAGAATCTCGGCACCGAGACGCGAGGCCTGAGCGGTTGCACGTCGAGCCAGGTCGGCGCCGCTCAGCCCTTTCGGGAAACCGAGATAGTTCTCGATGTTCGCACTGGTACCGGCCTGACCACCTGGGGTCTCTTTTTCGATGAGGAGGGTGTGCAGCCCTTCTGAAGCGCCATAGACGGCCGCGGCGAGGCCCGCCGGCCCGGCCCCGACAACAATCAGATCGTAGAAGGGTTGGGTGGCCTGAGTTTGAAGACCTGCTTTCTCGGCTAGCTCGGTAAGGCTGGGCTCGATCAGCACGGTTCCGTCTGGGAAGAACACCACTGGCAACCGGTAGGTCTCTTCATTGGCCTGTTCGACCAACGCCCGCGCTTCGGCGTCGCGCTCGATGTCGAGAAATTGGTATGGAATCTGGCTGCGCGCCAGGAAATCCTTGATGCTGTGCGAGCTGGCCGACCACAATGTGCCCGCCACCCGGATCCCCTCGTAGGGAAGTGTCGCCGTGGCCTCCCAGTCGCTAATCAGGTCATCGAGAATCGGATAGAGATTTTCCTCGGCAGGAGTCCAGGGCTTCATGAGGTAGTGGTCGAGCCCAACCGTGTTGATGGCGGAGATTGCCGCCTCGGTATCTGCGTATGCGGTGAGTAGAACCTTGCGTGCCTCTGGGTAAACCTTGCGCGCTTCGGCGAGAAACTCGGTGCCGCTCATCTCAGGCATCCGCTGGTCGACGAGAAAAAGCGCGATCGCGTCGTTGCGTTGCTTGAGCCGATGCACACTGTCTAAACCCTCGGTGCCCGAGCCCGCCTTGATAATTCGAAAGTCCTTGCGAAAGTGCCGTTTGAGGTCACGCTCGACCGCATTGAGCACTTGCTCTTCGTCGTCGACGGTCAAGATGATGGGTTTTGTCATTTCTGTTCTAGGCGACTGTTTGGAAGCTCGGATTCTGGTGAGATTGCGGTCGAGAATTCTAGCCCGGTTTGGTCGACCCGTCCCTCTCCGCGACATTCGTTGATGCCGCATCTGATGCCTCATCGTTGATTGGGAGCTTGACTGTAAAGCGCGTCGCTCCCGGCTTCGAGTCGACCGAGATCTGGCCTCGGTGTTTCTTCACTATGATGCCGTGGCTGATGTTGAGTCCCAGCCCAGTGCCCTCTCCTGGCGCCTTGGTGGTGTAGAAGGGGTCGAAGATTTTTTCTCGAGCCTCGATTGGAATTCCAGGTCCACTGTCGGCAACCTCTACAACGACCCAATCATCGTCCCGGTAGGCTTTCAGCTCGAGTGCGCCCTTGCCATCCATGGCGCCGATTGCGTTGTCGATGAGGTTGGTCCAAACCTGGTTGAGCTCACTGCCGTAGCCCTGAATGCTTGGCAGATCTTCGGCATAGTTGAGATCGACCTTGATCCCTTCTCGAAGCTTGCTGCTCAACATCACAAGGGTGTCGTCGAGTCCCTCACGCACATCGACCGATTGCACCGGCGCCTGATCCATGTACGAATACCCTTTGAGTGCCTTGACAATCTCGGTGATTCGCCGGGATCCGTGACCTATCTCCTCGAGCAGGATTTAGGCCGTGAACTTGCTACCAAAATAATCGATCACGACGGGGGTCATCGCGGGATCGAAGCTCTTGGTGAGCTCGTCCAGTTCGGCGGCGCAAAGTCCCATTGCGACAAGGGTCGAGGCATGCTCCCACGGGTCTTCGATGCCTTTTTGGTCGAGCCAGTCTTCTACCTCTTGTTCGAGGTCGTTTCGTTCAATGGGATCGAGCGAGCTCGGCTTTTTTGCTCGCTCCATGGCCTCGTTTTCAAGCTTCGCGACCAGGTCACGCTGCGCGCTGGAAAGACCTGCCGCACCGAGCGCAAACTGAGCCCGCTCGAGTCGACCAATCGAAGTCCTCAGCTCCTCTGCCCCCTGTCTTGCAATGGTCGCCGGATTGTTGAGCTCGTGAGCCATACCCGCGCTCAGCCGGCCCAGCGTCGCAAGCCGTTCGCTTTGTCGCAACATGACTTCCTGCTGCAGGTAGGCCAACTCGAGATCCCGCAGCTTCTGTTGCTCCCAGAGCATGTGCACCTTGCGGTGGAAAAAGCCGCACACCATCGAAAGGCATTTGATGTCGAGCTCGGTGAAGGGCTGGCGTCGTTTGCAGAACAAATACAGAGCCTGCGTCTTACCGTTCTCGACCAGGGTGTTCACCGAGATCTGTTCGAGATCGTCTTTTTTGAAGTGTGTAGGGAGATGCTTTAGCGCTTCGCTCATTGCTTCATCGCAGAGAATGCGAGTTTTGCGATCCCGCCAGAGCTCGGTTTCAAATTTGGACAGTGCGGCTGGGAGGGTGCGCATGACATCGGCGCTGCCTCGGTACCCATCGACGACAATGGTTGTGGGCTCTGGTCCTTCGGTCTGTTCCGGATCACCATCAAAACAGATATAGCGCCAGGAGTAGACGTCCGCGATGTATTTGAGACGGCGGGCCAAAAGCGTCCCGACCGACTCGATATCGCTCGCCGCGCTGATCACGCCGGTCAACTCAAACAGCGCCTCGTATCGCGACACCTTCGAGAGCAGATCCTGCATCGAGGACTGCGAGCTTGCCGGGCGGTCGTTCATCGATATCTCTGGAATAAAGGGGACATGACCTGCGCGGAAAGGGACACGATCCCGAAGGGGGACATGACCTGAACTACGGAGGAGTTCAGGATCGTGTCCCCTTCTCTTCGGGTCATGTCCCTGGGCTCTCGGGTCCCGATTCTAGAAGTGTTCATGCTAGTTACTGGAATCCTCATCACCCTGGCATTGCCCGTCGAGTGATGGGGGAGACCCCGAAGTGTTTCTTGAAAGCTCTGGAGAAGTGGCTTCGGCTGGAGAAACCCACCCGTCGGGCCACAGTCTTCATCGGCATCCCGTCACCCTGCTCCAGCAGCTTCCAGGCGCGCTCCATACGAACCTGACGAACCATGCTCATCGGTGGCAGGCCAAAAGCGTCGGCGAAGGTTTGGGCGAAAACCGAGCGGCTCATCGATGCCTCCTCGGCCAACGACTCCACAGTATGCGCCGCCGCCGGATCCTGCAGAATACGATCGAGAGCCCTCGCCAGGCGCTCATCTTCCAGAGCGGCCAACCAGGGCAAAGAGCAGGTGCCGCTTTCGCAGAGTCGACGGAATAGATAGACGATGCACTGGCTCATGAGTGCTGCCTTCATCGCTTCACTTCCAGCTCCAGCATCGGATTGTTCGGCCAAAATGTCCTTGAAGGCGGACCGGACCTGTGGGATGTCTGAGAGATCCTCGACCAGGACGTCCTTGAGCTCGTCGAACAGCCCGAGGGCCGCCCCGTAGCGCACCTTCACCAAACCACAGGCGACGACCATTGCGGGTGGCTCGGTCGAGGGGGTCGATATTACGGGGGCGATCGGCAGGGTCTCCGCATCCGGATCGATAACACATTCCTTGACGGTCTGGCCCTCCGGCTCGAGTGAGTGCTGCGCCCCCTTTGGCACGACCGCCAGCGTACAGGTTTTGAGCGCCTGGACCGTGCCAGCCGCCGACCGCACGAAGCCAGACCCCGTCAGGACGAAATGAAGCATCACCCTCTCCGATCCGGGCAAGCGGAGTCTTCGGTTCGGGCTCACCTCACAAAGCGAGAAGGGCTCGACATGAATATCGAGGTTTGACAGCAGCCTGTTCAGTAGCACCCGGGCATCGTACCCAAGCCGAAGTCGGCGCGCAACAGGCTCGGACAAAAAAGCACGCCTTTCGGATCACTTGACACGTGAGGCAGGCTACACTGCCTGAGTGGGTGGCCGGTTGTCGGCTCCCAAAAGCGGCAAGGGAAACGAAAGAGGAGGCAAAAGAGATGACCAGAACAATCACAATCGCAATCGTGGCAATCGTGCTCGCAAGCCTAGCTGGAATCGGAGCGCAGGCGCAGCTTCCCGATCCCGGGATGGCAGTCGATACCTCGCATACCGCAGTCGTGATCACCGATCCTCAGAACGACTTTCTCAGTCCCGATGGAGTTACCTGGGGCCTGGTCGGCGCGAGTGTGACAGCCAACAAGACCGTTGAGCACATCGAGAGTCTGATCAAAGCCGCCAAGAGTGTGGAAATGCCGGTCCTGATCTCGCCCCATTACTACTATCCGACCGATCATGGGTGGCAGTTCGGCGGTGCGGTTGAGACGATGATGCACTCGATCAACATGTTCGACCGGTCCGGCTCGCTAACCATGGAAGGTTTCAACGGCTCAGGAGCCGATTGGCTCGAGCGCTACAAGCCCCTGATCGAAGATGGCAAGACCGTGGTGGTGAGCCCGCACAAGGTCTACGGGCCCGAGACCAACGATCTGGTCTTGCAGCTACGCAAGAGAGGGATAGACAAGGTCATCCTGGCTGGAATGTCGGCCAACCTTTGCACCGAGTCGCATCTACGAGAGCTTCTCGAGCAGGGGTTCGAGGTCGCGGTGGTCACCGATGCTACCGCAGCCGCACAGACGCCTGAGATCGACGGCTATGCCGCGGCTCTCACCAACTTCCGATTCCTGGCCAACGCCAACTGGTCGACTGCCCAGGCCACGAGCAACATCAAGGCAGCTTCCAACGCCGTAGCCAACGCCGAGTAAGAGAGGAAACGGGGACATGGTCTGCCCGGGGACATGACCTGAATTAGGGGGACACGTAACGGGTTCATGTCCCCCCTAATTCAGGATCGTGTCCCCTTCTTCTTAGGGAACCGCAGCGGACCAGCTTGCGGTATCTCCCGACTCAAAGCCATCGGCAAAAAAGAGTCCCAGGCAGCCGGTAGCGCCGATGTCGACCTCGGTAGTGTCGGTGCCGGAACGGGCGTCGCTGTCGGTAGCGGTCAGGGTCACGACATGGCAACCGAGCGTCAGCAGTGACGTGTCGAGGTCCAGAGCTTCGCCCGAGCCGAGCGCACCGTCTTGGTCAGAGGCCCAGGCGAGAGCAGTGCCGCCGAGCAATCCCTCTTCCGGATCCCAGCCGTCGCCTTTGAGGCGCAGCACTCCACCCGGTTCGATCGCGATGCCGTTGACCGGAATCTCGACCGAGGCCAGGGGATTGCCGGCGTCGACCGAGAAGGTATCCGAGGTCGCCTCGGCGGTATGAAAGCCGTCGGAGACGAGTACCTTGACCAGAGCCGAGTTGCTCTCTTCGAGGAAGCGGGTCGGAGCATCGTAGGACGTGTCGTCGATATCGACTGCAAGGGTCTCCCAGGTGGCACCGTCGTCGATGCTGAAAAGGATGCTGGTTGTAAGAAAATCCCCGTCGAGATCCGAGGCATCCCAGGCTATCGGAATCGTCTCGGTGGCGAGGCTGCCACCTGCTGGTGAGGTGAGTTGGACGGTCGGCGGATTCGCCGATCCGTCGACTCTCGCAATCTCTACGGTGTCCAGCGTCACCACAATCGCGGCGGGAGTGGTCCCATCTGGAACGGGCACGGCCGCGAAAAACGCTGCTGGTTCCGGGCCGGGGCCGTCGGAGAGAGACTCGTGATTGCCGTCGACCAAAAGGGCTACGTCGCGTGCAGCGATTTCGATACCGATGCTATCGACGAGCGCGATGTGGACGCCGCCTGGCTCGAACCCCGGATCGTCACCGCTGAGGCGTGTAGCCGGCTCCATTTCGACCTCGCCCGTCTCGTCGTCGATCGAACCGCCGACAAGCAAGTATTCGCCTGCGATTCCCTCCGATATTGCTCCCGGCGCGTCGACGCCATCGCTGCGGAGTCTTGGGCGCAGCTTGTCGTAGGTGAACGACGATATCCACCGGTTCTGCAGATTCCCTCCCTTCTTGCAGTACGACATCAGTTCGGCGCTGTTTCTGGGGTCGACGATGACAAGGTGTTTGAAGCCGACTCCGTTGGCGAAAGCGCGAGGCGAGAACCCCCAGATCTCGTCGTCAGGTCCTAGTGCAAGTGGACCGATGGTCGGCCAGGTGAAGCGAAGCGACTCGTCGATGGCGTTATTGTTCCGAACAGCAGTGACTTCAACGAATGGGGTGAATGTGGCCGCAAGGTGGGCCTTCGCGCCGCATATACCGATCGTCCCGACCGGCGAGGCGCCGACGAAGCGGAAGTCGGTGACCGCGTGAGCCCGGCCGTAGGTGTGCGCCCCCTCGTGTGCGCTTCTGGAACGTGCATACCCGCCCTTTGTGGGATCCTCGGTGAATGCCGTATAGGTCGAGGAGACCTTGAGCCAAGCAAGGCCACCACCCGTTGATGTCGGGCCTCTCTCGAGAATGACGGCGAGGCTCCTCATCCCGAAAGGGAGCACGCCGCGTATCCGATCCAGGGCGCGAGCCTTCTCAAGCCTGATGTTCACCTTCATCAGCGTTGGCGCCCTCCTGAAGCCGCGGAGCCCTCGGATGTGGAAGTCGACCGAGTTGGTGGGAAAGACGTCGGAGACGCGTCGTACCTGCTCGATCAGATCCTCATAGCCTGGGGCGATCGTAGGTCCGCCGCGTTCGATTTCGGTGATCGCGGCCGAGCCGGCGAGCCCAGCAGCATTCACCAAGAGCTCCTCGTCCTGACCGCGCAAGACCGTGATTTCGAACGTCAGGATGCCCGAGGAGGAGGTGACAGGATCGTCGACTCTAACTCGTGCGTCGCGGGCGTTAAGCACCGCCTCCGCCGCGCTCTCCACGGCAGCGGCGGTCGGGTTGAACGGGACTGGGAAGCTCTGGCGGCCGTCGCTGATCAGAACGAACGTCCCGGCGACGGCATCGATCTCGAGTTCCATGATCTCGCTACGGTCGTACGGGACCGAGAAGAACTCGATCAGCGGACGGTCTGGCGCGTCGAACGTCACGCTGACAGCGCAGTCTGGGTTCCCATCGGGCTCTTCGCAGGCTAGGACCGCACCGCTGGGGTTGGTCAATTCGAACTCGAGGTCGATTGGACCGGCTTGGTTGATCCAGGTGATTGGCAGCGAGTAGTTGAGACTGCTGCGAAGATCCGCTCGCCAGGAATCAACGGAGTTCGAGGTGACCGTAAATGCGGTTGCGTCATCGGCAACGGCGGCGGATCGGTTCCGATCGGGTGGCAGGGGACTACCGGGCAACGGGGAGCCGTTGATCGACCCATGCAGCGCTCCCTTGGCTGAAGTCGAACTGGAAGAGTTGATCCGCTCGAGAAACACCCTCACCACAGTGTCCTTGCCTTGATACAGCGGTACATCATTGCGCCAAGACTGAATCACCTGGTTGACCTCGATCGCCCGCAGTCGAAGCGAGGTCCCGACGGGGTAGACCTGTACGTCGATGCAGGTGGGGTCACTGACGTTG
>CAXMQZ010000155.1:0-9717 GCA_964195975.1 uncultured Polyangiaceae bacterium
CTTATCTCTGGTGGCGGCTCATCTCTGATGACCTACCCCGTCCCGGGTGTCACTCTGGAAGAGAAACGTCGCGCCACCGAGAAGCTTCTCCGATCTGGGGCATCGATCCGAGAGATCAATCAAATTCGCGCAAAGATGTCCGCGATCAAAGGAGGTGGCCTTGCGAGAGCCTGCCATCCAGCAGCGGTTGTCACCCTGGCAATATCGGACGTCGTCGGCGACGATCCTCCGGTGATCGCTTCCGGACCGAGCTATCTCCCTCCGGACTATCTGCCTCCGACCGGGCTGCTTCCAACCCATGGGCATGAGACGAGCCGGCAGCGCGAGCTCGACCGATACACGATCATCGCTCGCTCCTCAGACGCCATCCGCGCGGCTGCTGAGCTTACGAGCGAGCGCGGTGTACGAACCGTCGACCTTGGTGAGCTCGAGGGTTCCACAATCGAAATAGCGGACACCCTGACTCGGGTAGTCGCAACGACTCGGGCGGAATCCGCCCCCGGAGAGGCTCCGACCCTCCTGCTCTCCGGCGGCGAAGCGACCGTTCAGGTTCGAGGCTCCGGTCGGGGTGGCCCCAACACCGAGTTACTGTTGGAACTTGGAAGGAGACTCGAATCTCCCCGAGGCATCTGGGCGCTATCGGCCGATACCGACGGTATCGATGGTACCGGACCCCATGCGGGGGCCATTCTCACGCCCACCACCCTGGAGCGTGCGGCAGAGCTCGGGCTCGATCTCGACAAGGCACTTCAGAACAACGACTCTCTTGGATTCTTCTCAGAGCTCGGAGACGAGCTCGTTACCGGACCCACCCTTACCAACGTCAACGATTTCCGAGCCGTCCTGGTTGGATAACATCTACCGACGGAGAGAACACTGAATGCCCCAGACCAAGAAACGAAGTCGAGCTACTGCCAAGACCATGGCGGCGCAACAGCGGGAGATTTCGGTCAGTGAGTTCTTCACCAAGAATCGACATCTGCTGGGTTTCGACAGCCCTACCAAGGCTCTTCTAACGACCATCAAGGAAGCCGTGGACAACTCGCTGGATGCCTGCGAGGAAGCCGGCATCCTGCCCGATATCGACATAGGCATTGAAGCCATCACCGAGAATCGGTACCGGATCTCGGTGACCGACAACGGACCCGGCATCTTGAAGTCACAGATTCCCCGCATCTTCGGCAAGCTGCTCTACGGCTCGAAGTTTCACCGCCTTCGCCAAAGCCGCGGCCAACAAGGGATCGGGATCAGTGCAGCGGGTATGTATGGGCAATTGACCACTGGGAAACCGATCGTCATAGAGAGCAAAATCAACAAGAGACGACCTGCTCACCGGTATGAGCTGGTGATCGACACGCTGAGAAACAAACCCGTCATCAAAAAGGACCACGAAGTCGACTGGGAAGCACCACACGGCACCCGTGTGGAGATCGAGCTCGAAGGGGTCTACAAGCGGGGACGTCATGGCGTAACCACCTATCTTCGACAGACGTCTCTTGCCAATCCCCACGTACAGATTCGCTTTCAAGAGCCGGGGATCGACGAAGAGACCCTGTTCTCGAGGGCCAGTAACGAGTCTCCCGACGAGGCGCGCGAGATCCAGCCCCATCCTTATGGTGTGGAAGTCGGAATGATGATGAGAATGCTCAAAGAAACCCAGTCGCGCCGGCTCAAGTCGTTTCTTCAAGCCGAGTTCAGCAGGGTTGGGCCGATCGTCGCAAGTAGGATCGTCGAGGGAGCCGATCTACAGCCCACCGCGTCACCCAGAAGACTCGCCGCGGAAGCCGCGGAGAGCCTTGTCGAGTCCATCCGAAACACAAGGATCCCCTCCCCACCGACCGATTGCCTTTCACCTATCGGCGAGGAGCGAATCCTCGCCAGCCTCCGCGAGCAAATTCAGGCCGACTTCTATGTCGCGGTCACCCGTTCACCGGCGGTTTATCGGGGTAATCCGTTTCAGATCGAGGTCGGACTTGCTTATGGTGGGGATCTGCCAGCTGACGATCTGATCACGCTCTATCGGTTTGCCAATCGAGTGCCGTTGCTCTACCAGCAAGGCGCTTGTTCACTATTCAAGAGTGTTCATGCGACCAAGTGGAAAAACTATGGCCTTCAGCAAAGTCGCGGCGCACTCCCCACAGGTCCCGTGATCCTCATGGCCCATCTCGCCAGCGTGTGGGTTCCCTTTACCAGTGAGAGCAAAGAGGCAGTGGCTGGGTACGACGAAATCACCCGCGAGATGAAGTTGGCGCTGCAGGAGCTTGGCCGCAAGCTCAGCCAGCACATACGCAAGGATCGACGCCGGCAGGATGCTGAGAAAAAAAGAGCCTATATCGAGAAGTACATTCCTCATATCGGTATCGCGCTCCAAGAGATTCTGGACCTATCCGAGAGACAAGAAACCAAGGTTGTAAAGACCCTGACCGATACCCTCGGTCGCAGCAGGAAGATGTAGGCAACGGTTTGCTGCGAGGCTAGCACCTCGTCGGTTAGCCCTCTATCGAATCCAAGGACTTTAGAAATGGCCACGAAAAAATCCAAGCCGCCAGCCTCCAAGAAGACGAGCTTCAAGACTCCACCAAACCAGGGAGTAATCGCGCAGATTCAAGCTGAAGCGAAATCGATTCAGAATAAGATTCTGCGTCGAAAGACGCCCTCGATGAAATTCCCGGTGCGCAGCCTGGCCAACGTGATCTACCGTCCCAACAAAGGCTACTTTCAGATCAAGGGCCGCAAAAAAGAGCGCACGCTTACCGTCGGAACTGTCAAGACGTTTGCTCAGACACTCAGGATGATGGCGCTGAGCAAGGAGCTGGTCGACACAGATGATGTCGCCACGAAGCGTGAGGCTTACTACGTCAGCAAGAACTGGGACGACGCGAGATTCAACGAACAGCCTGAGTCCGACGCCGTGATCGAAGATGTCGAGGCGCTCTTCTCGGTCAACCGAGAGCAGCTCGGTTTCATACCAGAGGAAAAAGGTGGTGATGTCGCCGGTCAGCTGATCGTCATTGACCACGATCGAGAGACCGGTGAGGAGCTACGCATCGACTGCACCCGTTTTGGCAGTGGCGCGTACTCGATCCCAATTTCGGTGGAACAGCTCGAATTCGAGACCGGGGCCGACTTTATTCTGGCCATCGAGACCGCCGGTATGTTTCAGCGCCTGGTAAAACACACCTACTGGCGCAGCGCCAATTGCATCCTGGTTTCTCTTGGAGGTGTCCCTACAAGGGCCTGCCGCCGTTTTATCCGCCGGCTCGCCGACAGCAAGGGAATACCAGTCTATGTTTTTGTGGATGGCGACCCCTACGGCTATAGCAACATCTATCGAACTCTCAAGGTCGGCTCGGGTAACGCTGCTCACTTGAACGAGTTCTTCTGCGTTCCTCAGGCTCGCTTTCTGGGCGTTACACCCCAGGACATCACAGACTACGACCTTCCTACTCACCCACTCAAAGATGTCGACATCAAGCGGGCCAAGGATGCGATCAAAAACGACCCATTTGTCCAGCACCACAAACTCTGGCAAGAAGCTCTGACGATGCTGATCAAGATGGGAGTGCGCGTCGAGCAACAGGCTCTAGCCAAACATGGGCTCAACTATGTGATCGATGAGTATTTGCCTCGGAAAATGGCCAATACGGACGCTTTCCTGCCTTGAGAAGAACTAGCTACGGCGGTGGCAGCCAGCATTTTGCATTGCCCTCGCTACAATGGTCTCTTGATCTGGGTCGCCTAATGCGAATCATCCTTGTTGCCATCCTGAATCTTCTCGCCGCGGTCGCTCACGCGCAGTATGAGTCGACCCTCCTGATCCGACCCGATCGACTCTTCGACGGTGTAGAGATTCGCAATGGCTGGTCGGTCTTGGTACGTAGCGACGTGATCGAAGCGGTCGGCCCCGACCGCAGTATTCGAGCCCCGACCTACGCCAGGACCATCGAGCTCCCTGGCATGACGCTTCTCCCAGGTCTCATCGAAGGTCACACCCATCTTTTTCTTCATCCCTATGATGAGACCTCGTGGACCGATCAGGTGCTAAGGGAATCCGAAGCGTACAGGGTAGCGAGGGCGACGACCCATGCCAAAGAGACTCTCCTGGCAGGCTTCACAACTGCCCGAGACCTGGGAACCGAAGGTGCTGGATATGCCGATCAGGGCCTCAAGCAAGCCATCGACGATGGGGTGATCCCGGGACCCCGTCTTCTCATCTCTTCGAAGGCTATCGTGGCTACAGGAAGCTATGGTCCCAAGGGGTTTGCGCCGAGCTTCGAGTCTCCGCTCGGTGCAGAGCCCGCCGATGGCGGCGACGAGCTGCTGCGAGTCGTCCGCGACCAGATTGGCCACGGCGCCGACTGGATCAAGATCTACGCAGATTACCGATGGGGACCCCAAGGCGAGGCACGACCGACGTTTTCGGAAGCCGAGCTCCGATTGGTGGTCGAGACCGCTGCAAGCAGCGGCAGATCGGTTGTCGCTCACGCCTCCACCACCGAGGGGATGCAGCGAGCCGTGCTGGCAGGAGTCAAAACGATCGAACACGGAGATGGCGGATCCCAAGAAGTCTTCGAGCTGATGGCAGAACACGGTGTAGCCCTGTGTCCGACCCTTGCCGCATCCCACGCTGTCGCTCGGCACCAGGGATGGGAGCCCGGAGTCGACCCGGAACCCGAGCGAATAACCCAAAGTCGCAGCAGCTTTCAGTTGGCAATGGCAGCAGGAGTCGCGATCTGCATGGGAAGCGACGCGGGCGTTTTTCGTCACGGCGACAACGCCCACGAGCTCGAGCTCATGGTCGACTATGGTCTGTCGCCGATTGCGGCACTCCGCTCGGCAACGTCGGTCAACGCCGAGCTTTTGCAGATCTCTGAGCAGGTCGGATCGATACGACCCGGTCTTCTCGCCGATCTCGTAGCCGTCGACGGAGACCCAACCAAGGCCATCGCTGATCTCCGCGACCCACGATTCGTCATGAAAAGTGGGCAGGTCTATCTGGAGCCTTAGCCGGCACTAGCCATGCCCGTCCCAAAAGTCTGCGCGACGGGCGTTCCTGCCGCGCAGACTCCTAGGGCGTTTCTATCTCGCCGAGCATGCGGGCGCGATAGTGATAGACCGCCACCGGCCCCATCTCCATCATTCCGTCCATAAAGTCCTTGAGCACGAAGTTCTCGCCTCGAGCAGCTTGGACGTCGTCGAAAAGCCCACGCACCTGGGCATAGCCCTGGTAATAGAAAGTCAGCTGGGGTGCGGAAGTTATCGACCGCGTCCACATGTTGCTGGCAAACTGCAAATTCTGTAGTGCATCTTCCTGCACGAACACAAGAACCTCGTCTCGCGACATCCCCTGGGTGTGGACCTGGATATCAACAATGGTTCGTGCAATATTTTCCAGCTGCTTCTTGAGATGAGCAAGCCGGTCGAACGGCTCGCCCCATCCCAGATCGAGCATCAGCCTCTCACAGAAGGTCCCCCAGCCTTCGATGTAGACGCCGTCGCCAAACAGAGCTCGAACTTTGCGCGGATGGCGGGCGGCATACTTCAGCTGTAGGTAATGACCCGGCACCATCTCGTGAGGCGTGATCATCACGTTGAAGTGATGATTGAAGTCTCGAAAGAACCCTTCGAGCTGTTCGGCCGAGGCGTCGTCCGACGGCGTCGGCAAATAGAACAGGGTATCGGCTTCGGGCTCATAGGGTCCGGCCGAATACACTCCACCGACTCCTTGACCCACAAAAAACGCCGGCGACCGCTCCGTATGAAGAGTCAATGGTTCCGGAAGCGTCACGATGTCCTTCTCCCTCACCATCTCTATCGACTTGGCCACCAGGTCTCCGTAGTCGTCGATGAACTCGTCGACACTCTTGGCATGATCATCCCCGACCCGTTCAAACAGCGCCTGCACTAGAGCCTTATCGTCGGTGGGGGCCTTTGCCTGAGGCATCAAATCAGGCCAAACGGTACGCCCGTACTCGGCCGTCTCCGCGATTTTGGCTGCAAAATCCCGTTTGGCCTCGGTCAGGACCTCGTTCACAGGTGTCGTAACTCCAGTGACGAGAAGAAATCGCCTTGCATAATTCTCACCAAGGCGCGGTGACCCTGTGGCCTTGGCTTCGAGTTGGCCCAGGAACGTGGACAACCCCCGAAGAGACTCGGCTGCCTGCTCGCCAGACTCGGAGAGCAGTTTCTCGAGCTCCTCTCTCCCATCACCTGCAGCCTTGGGAAAACCCTCGCTGTAGAACTTGGCAGATCCCTCGATCTGACGCTTGGCGAGAGCACATAAGTCGGCAGCTATCAGGCTGGGGTCGGTTGATTCGAGTGCCTCTTGGGCCTGGGCTGCGAGCCTCGGAATCTGCCTCGCCCTGGCTGCGGCGCTGGTCAGCCGGTGGTCGATGGGTTGGTTGTCTCGGACCAGCAAGAAGACTGTGGCATTCCCAAGAATTCGGGTCCAGAACAGCGGATCCCGTTCAGGGCGACGGATCACCGTGTAGTCGAATAGTTGCCGATCGACCTCGCGCTGCAGCAGCTCTAGATCGAGCTGATCCTCGAATTCCAGTGCCGGCTCTTCCAGACGCTCAGCTATCCTGATAGCCGTCTCCTGGTTGAACTTCACCCAACCAGATCGGGTTTCGGTATCCAGATTCTCGAGCTGAGCATCGAAGTCGTGGAGACCGGCAGAGAGCGCTTCGGTTGGAAACGTCTTGAAGTAGCGGTCGAGATATTCGGCTACAAGCGAAGCGCTGACCGGCCTGGCCACTATCAATATCGCTATAAAAATCAGCATCCTTGGCATCATCAGGGGCTCCAGGGAGTTCGTCGGCTGCGAGTCTGAGATCAGGTCACTATCAAGATCGAAGTTGCTCGCTCAGGATATACCGATCCCCCAGCGACTCCAACTCCTTGTTCAGACGACAGATCCCCAGGCGCGGTCCAGGTCGCCCGGGGATAGGAGCTCCTTTCAAGACACTGATGTAACTAGGGAGCCGAGGCCACTACCGGTGTATTC
The DNA here is from genome assembly GCA_964195975.1 of uncultured Polyangiaceae bacterium. Lineage (GTDB taxonomy): Bacteria > Acidobacteriota > Thermoanaerobaculia > Multivoradales > JAHEKO01 > CAXMQZ01. Next base: position 7,007 of record CAXMQZ010000155.1, read on the forward strand.
GTCCGCCAACCCTGGCTCTCGTACTCCATATAGTCGGCGGTCGTTTGTGCGACCTCGATGCCAAAGTACCGCTCCACGACTCGGAGTGCCAAGTCGATTCCCGAGGTCAGACCACCAGCCGTAGAAATCCCTGAATTCTCGACAAATCTACGTCCCTGTTTCAGCTCGACCTCGGGGAAGCGCTCCTCGAACTGTTCGAAAAAGTCATGGTGAGTGGTAGCACTCTTACCGTCGAGCAAGCCGGCCTTCGCCACTACGAAGGCACCGGTACAGACCGACATCGTGATATCGGCCTTCTTGCTGGCGTTGCGCAACCACTCGAGCATGGAGTCGGAGCTCTGTACCGCCGGCACCACTATGACCTGAGGCTGTGGGGCGTTCTCGAAACTGTAGTCCGGAATGATCCGCATTCCTCCTGTGGCCACTATTGGATCCGTCGTCTCTGCGACCGTGTAGAGTTTGAAGGGCATCATCTCGTCGTGGCTTGAACCCCGACCTGGGACGTGGACATCTTGGAAGACCTCCCAAGGACCCGTGAAATCGATTATCGTGGCGTAGGGCCCGATTACGAACGCTACATTGACCTTCTCCGTCTCAGGGGCGGTCAACTCGTCAACTCCAAGCGCTCGAGTCGTAACGTCGCCGCCATAGGCACTACCACCCATGGCACCTAGGACAACCAGGGTCACAAACAATAGGATGAAGACTCTCATCGGCCTTCGATCGGCTCTTTGTTTCATTTCCAAGACTCCTCGATTGTTATCGCAGACTCATCTCGAATCCGATGCCAACTGTCAGTCACCTACGGACTCGAATGCCTGCGTTTTCCAAGCGGTGGGACTGAGACCAAAGTTTTTCGCCCATAGGCGCCGCAGCTGTCGCGCATCCGCAAAGCCACATCTAGCGGCCACAGACTCAACGGAAAGATTGCGATCTCGCAGCAGGTTACTCGCCACTTCCAATTTGAGTTGAGTGGCGAAGGCCTTCAAACTGACGCCGGTGGCCTGTCTAAAGACCCGGGTCAGATGACGCGGGCTCATCCTGGCAAGACGCGCCAACTCATCGACCGTCGGCCGCTTTTCAGGGTGCTCGATCAACCAATCCTGCACCCGATGGACACCAGGATGAAGGTGAGTTCGATACTCGACAAAGATACTCCTTTGAGCACTGCTTCCATTGCGCCTTAGGTAGACCACCATCTCGCGCGCCACCCGAGAAGCGACACGGGGACCATGATCCTCCTCGACCATGGACAGCGCCAGATCGACGCCAGAAGCCATACCGGCGCTTGTCACAACGTTCCCATCTCGCACAAACAGACGATCACGTACGATCTGTACGGTCGGAAATCGTTCTTCCATCTGATCGGCTATCTTCCAATGGGTAGCACATCGCCGATGGTCGAGAACGCCCGCGTGGGCAAGCACCCAGGAGCCACTACAGATCGAGCTCAATCGAGCTCCTACGTCGGCCGCCATTCGAAGCCAGTCAACCGGGACGTTGGACATGTCTGTCAAGGTGGATGACTCGATCCCCGGAACCAGAACCCAATCGTCCCTCGTCACCTCTGGAAGCCCTTCGAGATTGGAGATCCAGAACCCTTGCGCGCTTTCTACTTTCTCCACAACACCGCAGAAATGAAGCTCGTAGGCGGCTCCGTATCCGTTCGCCTCGTAGAAAACCTGTACCGGGCCGGCCAGATCCATCGCATGCACGTGCGGCAGTACTAGAACGAAGATTCTCTGGACGGATTTACTCCGTGCCGGCGAGAATCGATCGTCAGGGCGTTTCCTATCCATCGATACGGACTTCATACGCCATATATAACGCACCTGACGTATATAAGTTGCGGTAGTTTCCAGACCGGAAGCGGACATACTGCGCCATCTGGACTGGACCATCTGGATTGGCCCATCTGGATTGGCCGTCTCGACTGGCTCCCCTGAGCTAGTCGGACAAGGCTGCGGCGCTGGTAGACAGCACCGATCGCGACTTCTACTTTGAGAAGCCCGGCCTTGCGGTAGAAGGCTTGTGAGAATTTCAGGCTAGGAGTCTGCGCGGCAGGAACGCCCGTCGCGAGAAAGTGGAGCGGCGAGTCCATATTCGACCGGATTCGAGGTTCGTAGTGGGACTACGCAACGAGGGTCCGGTCGAATATGGGCCGCCGATACCGCTTTCGCAGTAGGGTAGCTTCCTGCCGCGCAGACTCCTAGGTTGCCGATGACAGACGATCAACGATTGCTACCAACCCCAGGGTGTCGACCGAGCAGTACGCCTCGAGGTCTCGCAATACCCTGGCCCGCTCCATAGGATCGAATCCAGGCTCCATCACGCGAAGGTACTCGCGACCTGCCTGCTCTCCCTCACGAATCTCCAACTCGTCGTAGGAGATGTTCGCAACTGCGGGCAACACCCTTTTCAAAGACGCGCTACCCATCTGTTCCGGGTGGTAGTAGAGAAACGAGCGAAAAGGCACCAGGAGATCAACGAATCTGTCAGTCGCATTGAGAGCCCAAGACTCTACCTCCGGCAGAACCTGCGAAGTCTCGACCAAAACTCTGGACTCGAATGAGGCATTGTAGGCGACGATCGATCCACGATCCCCCAATGAAGTGCGAGCCGCTCTCATGAACTCCTGTCGCGGGTCACCCTCTTCGGCGACTTGAAAGGCGAAGTGTCGGGCTTCGCCACCAGGCTCTTCAATCCTGTGT
>CAXMQZ010000156.1:0-11568 GCA_964195975.1 uncultured Polyangiaceae bacterium
ACCGGCACGACATGGCTGTAATAGTATCGCTGGTCGGTGGGTTCTGCTGGCGTGGTTACGTAAGCCAGGGTGCGGAGTTTCTTCCTCTTCAACAGATCATGATCATCTTGGCCTCAGGTACAAAGAGATCTCTGCCACACCAGTGTCTTCTGGCGCTGTCGCTACTCCCGGTTCTTCTCAGCGGTCTGCCAGTGGTCGCCCGGTCAGAAGGACCCGATACGTCCGGGCTGCTCCGTGAAGGGAATGACTGGATCGATCTTGGCCGTTACGAGCAGGCGGAGGAGGTTCTTTCCAGGCTCGTGGAGCTCGATCCCGAGTCGGCGCAGGGGTATGCGGATCTGGGTCGAGTGCAGGCGTTAAATCGACACTGGCTGCAAGCCGAGGATTCGCTGAGAAGGGCCAGAGGACTGGGTCAGTCGGATCTTCGCACGCTGCTCTATCTGGGATCGGCCCTCTGGGAGAATACGAAGTTCGATGAGGCCGCGACGATCTATCAGGAGACTCTGGAGCGTTTTCCTGGCTCGCCCCTTCCCAAGTCCCAGTTCGGCCGACTCCGGCTCTGGCAGGGACGATACGACGAGGCGGTCGATCTGCTACGGCAGGCTGCAGCACGAAACCCCGCTCCGGACGTCATGTTGGATCTGGCTGAGGCGCTACGGGGTGCTGGTGAGATCGATGATGCGATCCTGGCCTACCAGCAGGTGACCCAAGAGGCACCCGATCTCTGGAAGGCACACTATGGTCTAGCCCTTCTGCTAGAGCTAAGAGGCGAGAGCGAGCAAGCCAAACGCCATCTCTCCGCCTACTACGAGCTCTACAGGGAGGATCAAGTGGCGGCCAGATCTAGTGAGCTCGAGAAAGGGGAGATCGATCGAGGACGGGATCTTTTGCGTCGAAACCAGATCTCCGAGGCGATCGACCACCTGAGCTCCCTGCCACCCTCGATCGATGCGTTGACAGCTCTGGCCGAAGCTTTCGCGCTTGCGGACCAACCGGGAAAGGCAATCGAGTGTCTGGAAGGAGCGGTGGTGATGGATCCTGGAAATGTGGAGTTGCGCCGTCGACTGTCAGAGGCGAGACTTGCAACCGACAGAGAGGATGGATGAGTTGAGCTCGAGTCAATTAAAGCTTCTCTCGGCTATTGCTCTAGTGGTCTCTATCCCGGCGCTGGGCAGCGCTGAGACACCTCGGAGTCGACTGGCGCGGGATCGTTGCGAGCCGGCGATTTTCCAGGAGGTCTCTGCCAAGGTCGGTGTGAACTTTGTGCATGATAGGGGCGCGACCGAGAGTCGACATAACCCTGGGACCATGGGATCGGGTCTCGCCTGGCTCGACTTTGACCAAGATGGCTGGTGGGATCTCTATGTCGTGCAGTCGGGGCCGTTTCCGCCAGATGGCAGCGAGGCCTCTGCCAACCGGTTGTACCGCAACCTCGATGGCGAGCGGTTTGTCGATGTCACGGAGATCTCGCGTTCGGGAGATTCGACATATGGACAGGGAGTGGTGGCTGCAGACTACGATGGAGACGGTGACGTCGATCTCTATCTGACCAACTATGGACCCGACACCCTGCTGACCAATCGGGGCGATGGCACCTTCGACGACGTAACCTCGGCGGCTGGCCTGGGCCTAGGGGGCTGGAGCTCTTCGGCCGCCTTTGCCGATGCCGACCGGGACGGTGATCTCGACCTTTTTGTGACGAGATATGTTGTTCACGATGCCGACAACGAACCGTTTTGCGCTCACCCGGAGACCGGTGAGCGCGACTACTGCGATCCAGGTTCTTTCGAGAGCATCGACGACAGGTTCTATCTGAACGTGGATGGGAGTCGGTTCGAGGATGCGACCGAGCGTGCAGGCTTTGCGACTTCGGTTGGAAAGGGCCTCGGCGTTCTGTTCGTCGACCTGAACTCTGATCTTTGGCCCGACCTCTATGTCGCGAACGACATGACGATGAACTTTCTCTTTGTCAACAAGACAGATGGGAGCTTTGAGGACTACTCGCTTCTATCTGGGAGCGCGGTGAGTCGGGAGGGTTCCCTAGAAGCGGGGATGGGGATCGCAGTCGGCGATGTCGATGAAGATGGCGATCCCGATCTGGCAGTCACGAATTACGATGTCCAGACCAACACTCTCTATCTCAATCGGGGAAACTTTCAGTTCGAAGACGTGTCAGCGCAAAGTGGTTTTGGTCTACCGTCATTCAACTTGGTCGGGTTCGGTACCGCGCTAAGTGATTTCGACTCCGATGGTCATCTCGATTCCTACGTAACCAATGGACATACCACCGAGAAGCCTTTTCGCGACAATGTGACCTACGATCAGCCCGACATCCTGTTGATCGGAGACGGGTCGGGCCAATTCGTAGCTGCCTGTCCGATTTCTGATCAGAAGGCGAACGTGGGTCGAGGGCTTGCGGTGGCCGACTTCGACAACGACGGTGATCCCGACGTAGCGGTTCAGCGCAGCGGACGACGGCTGGCGCTGCTTCAAAACGGAACCGATTCGACTTCGTGGCTCGGGATTCGTCTCACGAGCCGCACGTCTGGCAGCGAAGGTATCGGTGCCGTGATTCGAGTCCGCACCAGCTCGCACACCCAAACCCGTTGGGTTACGGCCGGGGACAGCTACCAATCGTCGTCTGACAGACGTGCTTTGTTCGGATTTGATAGCCAAGATGAGTTGCTCGAGCTCGAGGTGGAATGGCTTTCGGGGCGACGACAGAAAATCATCTCGCCCCCAAAGGAAAGTTTTCTCTCGATCATCGAGCCCGACCCCTGAAGGTCCGAGATCTGGCCTAACCCTGCGAGGCAAGTGCTATCAGTTGTGGATCAGCGGGCCAACGCTGTAGCGCATCTCTGAGAACCGCACTGGCCTGACGATCCATCGAAATGGATTTGAGAGTCGTGACCGCTTCTGCGTATGCAGGCGGGATAGGGTTCGCGGCGACGAGATCCTCGAGCGTTCGCCGAGCATCCTCGGGTCGGCCGAGAATGTTGTGGAGAATCGCCAGGCGAGAGTATGCGGTAATTTCTGTGGGGAAGAGCTCGATCTCACGACGAAAGGCATCAACGCCTCTCTCACCCTGACCGAGTCGTACATAGGCACTGCCGCGCAGAAAGAATAGGCCTTGTAGCTGTTGGACCTCAGTTTTCTGACCTGCCATCTCCTCGATTTCGAGGGTCAACCTGATGACCTCCTCCAGTTTGTTTTGCAAGAAGCTCAACTCCGCATTTGTGATCAGGGGAGCGATCCGCGTGCCGCGGGTGGCAACAGCTCGCTCCACGTACTTTTCGGCCGCTGCCAGATCGCCCTGGCGTATCGCGATCTGTGCCAGCAGATCATGCGAGAGCTCATGAGCGTCGGCAGCGATCTCTGCGAACTGCAGAGCCTCTTCGAGCCGGTTGAGTTTCAGCAAGGCACCGGCAATCTCTGTTGCAAAATGAGGAGAGCCGCCCGAGACCTCGAACCCCGTCTCGAAGGCCTTCAGCGCTTCATTGATTCGACCCAACGCCATCAACGACTGACCCAGGTGTTCCCACGCATCGACCAATCTTGGCTGCTCGGCCAGAACCTGTTCAAAGCCATCGATCGCTTTGAGAAAGCGGCCGTTGGAGAAGTCGTCGACTGCGAGCTTGAGCGCTTCGAGGACTAGAAGCTGCGATTTGGGATCAGGCAAAGGCCCTTCAGCAATGCCACCGACCCTCCCGAGATAACCCAGGGCCGCCAGTTTGTCCTGAGTTTCGGGGTCGACCTCTAACGGCGCGACAAACGCGACGTCGTATCCCTCGAGCTCCTGCTTCAACTTGCCAAAGATCCGCCGTTGATCACGAAGAATGTTTTTCTGCTCCAGTGGATCGGTCTCTAGATTGAAGAGTTCTGGATCGGGCCCTTCGATGTAGTGGTAGGGGTAATCGATCAACGACCGCAGATCACTCCATCCAAAGTGGAGGGTTGGGAAGTGAGTTTCGGCGTAGATCGAACGCTCTTGCTCCGACGCGTGTTCATCGGACCGAACAAGTGAGCGACCGGGCAATGAGATCGAATCATTGTTGCCGATGAGGTCGAGAATGGTCGGGAAGATGTCGATCAGCTGGGCTGGCCGTGAGACCGTCGAGCCGGCTCCCCGGGAATCAGGCAGCTTGATGATCAGTGGCACTTGAATCGCCTCACGATACAGCAATAGGCCGTGCTCGTAGTCTTCATGGTCGTTGAGCCCCTCGCCATGGTCCGAAGTGAGGATGATGAGGGAGTTGTCGTAGACGCCTAGGCTCCTCAGCTCGGCGAGAAGCTTTCCTACGATGGCATCAGAAAGGGCGACCTCGCCGTCGTAGGGCGACTCGTAGCGTGAGGCGAAGGGCTCGGGAGGTGTGTGTGGCGTGTGTGGCTCATAGATGTGAAAGAAGAAAAAGAAGGGTCGGGCGGCTACGGAGCTCAGCCAGAATCTCGCTGAGTCGAGGGTGTCGATGCCCGGGCGCTGTACATCGCCGAGGATCGAGTGGCTGCGAAACTTGACACCGTCTTCATAGAAGTCGAAACCCGAGCTCAGACCGGTCGTGGCTCGCAGAACATAAGTCGAGATAGCCGCCCCGGTGGCATAGCCGCGTTGCTGAAGGTGCCTTGGCAGGTAGGCTAACTCAGAGACGTCGAGCCGATATCCCGTGTTGTCTCGGACCCCATGCTCGGGTGGTAGAAGACCGGTTAGAAGAGAGGAGTGCGAAGGTAGAGTCAGCGGGCAGGAGCTGTAGACGTGCTCGAACAGGATCGAGTCCAATCGCAACCGATCGATATTCGGAGTGTCGACGGCTTCGTAACCGTACGCGGGCAGGCGATCCGATCGAAGGGTGTCGATCGAGATCAGTACGATCGGGGGCTTGCCGTCGGGCCGACTCGGGGGCCGGTCCAGCGGGAGTTTCTGCTGGTTCCCGATTTCCGGCCTCGGAGAAGCCGAATCATCTAGTTCTGTGTTCTCTTTGCTACTGCAGGCCGCAACTAAAGCGAGCAGGACAGTTGCAATCAGAGCTCGATTTATTGCAGCGACAACTGGACCCCGGCAACGAATGGTTGAGTCGCTCAATCTCTTCCCTGATCCTATCTGAGCCTCTTGGTGAGTGGCTTCGAAGCGGGTCCGATTCTACTCTAGATACTTGAGGAATTCCTTGGCCTCTTCGGCGCGGGGTCCCTCGCTTTCGAGCTCCAAGAGTCTGCGAAAGTCGGCAGCGGCCAGATCGTTTTTCCCCTGCGCAACCAGCACCAGGCCCCGGTAGTAGTAGACCAATGGTTCGTCTGGATACAGCCCGGTGGCCGCTTCGAACTCCACCAAGGCTGCGTCCAAGTCGCCACTGTTGTAAAGGTCGATGCCGACATTGAGATAGGCGTCCGCGGGGAGCTTCTCGCCCTCGGGAAGCCGCGCCATGAACTCCTGAGCTTCGGCCTCCCGGCCAGAGCTGATCAACAGATTGCTCAGAAGTTTCAGACCGTCGACGTTGTCGGGCTCGAGCTCGAGAACTTTTCTAAGGACAACCTCGGTTTCATCCATGTTCTCTTCGAGATAGTAGGTGCGGGCAATGGTGAGATAGACATAGGCGTGGCTCTCGGCGTCGAGCGTCTCGAGTGCCGCTTCATACTCGGCGCGAGCCTCGGTGGCCTTGTTCTCCTGCAGGAATGCGTTGCCTGCCTCGAGGTGAGCTATGGCGGGGTTAGCCTGCCCCAGCATCTCGGGTGTGATCTCGCGCAGGGTCATGTTGATCGGCGTTTGGCCTCTGTCGATCTGTTTGAGCGGAATCTCGGCCTCAGTGGGCACATAGCCTTCCATCTCCACCAGAACGACCCAGGTTCCGCTTATCAAGCCCAGGTAGGCCCAGTCACCCTTTTCATCAGTGGTGAACGGCTCTGGTCCATCCTCGCCGATTCTCAAGGTGACGGTTGCACCTACAATGGGCTGCCCCGCCTCGTCTACAACCTTGCCTCGCATGCGGGCCTTGTTTTGGGCAATCGCCGGTAGCGCGCAAATCAGGAGTGCTGCGAAAAAAAGGCGAATCGTTTTGTGCTGCATGGCGTCCCTCGCAGAGTTTGTTTCTTGTTGAGTGTCGACTGAGTACCGACAAAAAAGACTCTAACAGCTTGTGTTGTGGCCTGCCAATTGCACGCCAATTGCGATAGGAGTAGCTGGTGAGCTCAGAGCTGCGGTGCTAGGATGCGGTCGGTTTTGCGCTGGTGGGAACCTCTACAGTGTCGAGAACTCATCTATGGCGCCCAGGATACGGTCTGATCTGAGCGATCCAAAGCTCGAGAATCGTTTATGAAGCGTACTATCTGCATCGCCCTTTTGGGTCTGCTCCTGGGAGTTTCGTGTAACAGCGATCGTGTTGATCAGAAGATCGAGTCGCCGGGTGCTCCGGTGATCCTGATCTCGATCGATACTCTGCGCTCCGACCGTCTTCCGGCCTATGGTTACAGCGGGGGACAGACTCCTGCGATCGATGCCCTTGTCGCCGATTCCGTCCTCTTTGAAAGAGCCTACAGTCACTATCCGCTGACGCTGCCTTCACACGTATCGGTGCTCACCGGTCTGTTACCTGATCGCCATGGAGTGCGTGACAACCTCGGTTACACCTTCGACAGCTCGCGGTTTCCGTTCTTGCCCACCTTCTTCAAGAAGCAAGGGTATGCGACCGGCGCCGCCGTTTCGGCTTATGTGCTGCGGAGAGAAACCGGGATCAGCACCGACTTCGACTTCTTCGATGGCGATATCTTCTTCCGTGAGTGGGTCCCGGGTGGAGCGCTGTCACGTCGGGGCCCCGAGACCCTAGAAGCCACCCTGCCCTGGCTGAGATCCGTGGTGGGGCAACCTTTCTTTCTGTTTTTTCATATCTACGAGCCGCACACCCCACTCGAAGCTCCCGAACCCTTCTCCTCGATGTTTCCGCTCCCCTACGATGCCGAGATTGCGGCGGCTGACGCTGTTGTCGGAGACCTCATCGACGAGCTCGAGTCGCTTGGCGTCTATGATGAGTCGATCATCATTCTGATGTCCGACCACGGTGAGGGTCTGGGTGACCATGGCGAAGCCGAGCATGGAGTGCTCTTGTACCGCGAATCGATCCAAGTGCCTCTAATCGTCAAGTTGCCGGGTCAGCGAAACGGTGGTACCCGGGTTTCGACACCGGCTCAACTGGTCGATATCTTTCCGACAATCTTGGAACTGTTTGGTCAAGACCCCGTCGAAGAGTTGTCCGGTCTGTCGCTTTTCGCTTTGGACGAGAGTCACGATAGCCGACCGATCTACTCTGAAACGTTTTACGGACGAATCCACTATGGCTGGAGTGACCTAGCCTCGATCGTCAGCGGGCCGCACCACTACATCCACGGGACTGTATCCAGATTGTTCGACGTCGTCGCCGATCCAAGTGAGACCGATGACATTCTGCGCGACGAGCGTCCCACCTTTGCAGCGCTGAGGGATGAGGTCAACAAGTACCAGCGGGAGTTGGTGGCGCCGGAGGAGGTCGACGAAGAGACCCGGCTCAAGTTGGCGGCATTGGGATATCTCGACACGAGCTTTGGCGATACAGGGGGATCTCTTCCCGATCCCGAAACACGTCTGGAGACACTCGACGACCTTTGGACGGCATTCGATCTGCGCAAAGAGGGCAAGCCGGAGGAGGCAGTGGCGGCAGCTCGACGGGCGTTGGACAAGAACCCTGAAATGGCCGACGCGTGGCAGATCCTCGGCAGTAGCCTCGAGGATCTGGGACGCTATGAAGAGGCCCTCGAGTCGCTCAATGAAGCCTTGAAACGATCGGGGCCGAGATCGGATATCGTTCTCGCCGCGGCTCGGATCCGTCTCGAGTTAGGAGAAATCGAGGCGGCCCTGGAAGGGATCCGATACGCGCGGGAGGTGGGTGTGGTCAATCCGATCGCCCTGCGACAGGTCGGATTGCAACTGGCGGAAGTCGGTCTTGTAAACGAAGCGCTGGAGCTCTTGACCGAGATGGCGGCAGACGGCACACCGGAGTCGCTCAACGCCCTGGCGCGGGTCAAATCAGAGGCGGGAGACCAGCAAGAGGCAATCACCATACTCGACGGTGTGCTGGCGACTGATAGTGAGAATGCCAAGTCTCACGAGAACCTGAGCCTGGCCTATCTTCGGCTCAGTGAGTGGGAGAGGGCTCGCAGTCACGCCGAGCAAGCGCTCGAGATCGACTCGGAGCTCTCGCAGGCTTGGAACAACTTGGGGGCCGCCCTGCACATGCAAGGTGAGCAGAGACGAGCCCTCGATGCTTGGGAGAAAGCGATTGAGTTGGATTCGCGCGAATACGACGCCATGTTCAATCTGGGTCTTCGAGCAGCTGCCCTCGGGGAAGTGCAACGGTCGCGTGTCGCCTTAGAGAAATTTGTCGACACCGCACCGCAAAATCGATACAGAGAGGACATCAGGAAGGCGAATGAGGTGTTGCGGCGATTGTCCGGGTAGCTCATCCGCTTGCACTGGAAGATAAAACCAACTGTTTTTTCAATAATATGTCATTGGGATCAGGGAGTTGACCATGATGAACAGAGTAATCGGCTTGACGGTGTTGGGAAGTCTGGGATGGCTCTTGGTGAGTGGCCTAGCTGCTCAACAAGGATCTGGGCACCAAGGAGCCAGCACGACCAGCTCCGTCGAGCAGGTCCGTTATCCGGATCCAGACAGCGGCGTGCTGACCCTGGATGTGAGACGGGAGATGCAGCAGAAGGCCGTGAGTGAGATTGCCGGCCTGGCTACCGACTTTTCATTCAGCGATCAGATCGATGCGAGTGGCATCGAATTTGTTCACGGGGTGACCGAGGACACCACAGTTGCCTTCAAACCGGTTCACTACGACCATGGCAATGGAATTGCCGTAGCCGATGTCGACGGGGATGGGCGGCTCGATATCTACTTTCTGAGCCAGACGGGGAGCAACGAGCTGTGGAGAAACCTTGGTAGGGGGAGGTTTAAAGACATCACGGCCAAGGCCGGAATCGGTGTCGAAGATCGAATCAGTGTTGCTGGAAGCTTCGCCGATTTCGACAACGACGGGGACCCCGATTTGTTGGTTACGACGGTCAGAATGGGGAATCTCATGTTTCGCAACGACGGCAAGGGGCTCTTCACGGATATCACCGAGCAGGCGGGTGTTGGGCATATCGGTCACTCGTCCGGCGCCGTCTTCTTCGACTACGATAATGACGGCTGGCTCGACTGTTTTGTGACCAATGTAGGCGTCTACACTTTTGACAAGTTGGGACCAGGTCCCTACTACATCGGACGGGAAGACGCCTTCTTTGGGCACAAGTTTCCTGAACGGACCGAGACGAGCATCCTCTACCGCAACTTGGGTGATGGACGTTGGAAAGACGTCTCCGAGGCCACCGGGTTGGTCGATCCGGGGTGGAGTGGAGATGCTGCGATCTCGGATCTCGATGGCGACGGTTATCTCGATCTCTACGTCCTCAACATGCAGGGTGAAGATCACTATTGGCAGAACGTGGAGGGCAAGAGCTTCAAAGAGCGATCCAAGGACTTCTTTCCAAAGAATCCTTGGGGGGCGATGGGAGTCGGGTTTTTCGATTACAACAACGATGGTTTGATGGATTTGATCTTGACCGACATGCACTCCGACATGACCGAGCTCATTCCGATCCAACGAGAGAAGGACAAGGCGAAGATCCCTCAGGCCGAACCCGACGCCTTTATCTATGGCAACGCCTTTTACGAGAATCTCGGAGAGGGCAAATTCAGAGAGATCTCCGATGAGATTGAAGTCGAAAACTACTGGCCCTGGGGTCTTTCGATCGGCGATCTGAATGCCGATGGATATCAGGATGTCTTTATTGCCTCGAGTATGAGTTACCCCTTTCGATATGCGGTCAACGCCGTGATGCTCAATAACCAAGGGACCGGTTTTGTCGACAGCGAGTTCGTGGTCGGTGTCGAGCCACGCAAGGATGGCCAGACCCACATGCCGGTCATGGTTCTCGAATGTGGCGGCAAGGATCGGGATCAGGAACGATGTGCGGGTCGCGATGGGACCATTGAAGTTCTGGGTACCCTCGGAACCAGGTCGTCTGTTCTATTCGATCTGGATGACGATGGAGATCTCGATATCGTCACCAGCGAGTTCGGTTCCCGACCCCAGGTTCTGATCAGCGATCTCGCTCAGCGAACTGATGTCAGTTTTCTCGAGATCGAGCTTGTCGGAACCAAGTCCAATCGCGACGCCATCGGCGCTCGGGTACGGGTCAAGACGGCCAAGCACGAGCAAACTCGGTTCAACGACGGAAAATCAGGGTATCTTTCCCAAAGCTCGATGCCGATGTATTTTGGGCTCGATGGAGCCTCCAAGGTCGAACATATCGAGGTTGTCTGGCCCTCTGGAGCTGTCCAGAACATCGACAAGGACATCCCCCTAAACGATCTGTTTGTGATCCGGGAGCCTTGATCCGCCATCATCGAATCTTGATGATCACTCTGCTATTCGGACTCCTCCTGCTCACCCCTGTGTCGTCGTTCGTGAGTGCCCAGGCGGAGGTCTCCTCGGGTGGCTCGGATCGACCACGTCTGATCGAGGGCGTCTATCAGGTCTATCCAGACGAGGACATCCAGCAGGTGTTGGAGATGGCGGCCCAGGACTCGGTTCACAAGAGGGTGTGGGTTCATCCGGGAACCTACAGACCAGCTCAGCCGGGTCAGGCCCTGGTCTGGTTCAATCGCCGTCACGATGGAATCACACTGGAAGCCAGGGGTAGGGTTGTTTTGACTGCGGAGAACCATGACATCGCGGACCCCAGCGCCGAGAGCTTCCCAGCCATCGTGAACCATGTCGTTTTTTTCGGCGATGGCATCTCTCCTGCTACGACTCTCAGGGGTTTCGAGATTACGGGCGCCAACAACTTTGTCATCGACAACGAGGAGATGGGGTCGGTCGAAGGTGAGCCGGCTTTACCGGGGCTTGAAAAGGACACTTTTTTCTATAGCGACGGTGGCGGCATCAAGATCTTCGGACGCTCTTACCCGACGCTGGAGGATCTGACCGTGGTTGACAACTACACCAGCCCCTGTGGCGGAGGCGTCTCGGTGGAGCACCGGGGTTTCAATCAGAAGGCCGTAACCTTTCGCAACTCGATTTTCAAAAACAACAGGACTCAGATCACCGGTTCGGCAATCGATCTGCTGCCGGGTAGCTCGGCGATTATCGAAAACTCGCTGTTTGTGGGCAATATCGCCAATACCGGTCCCGCCTATCTCAGCAAACAGGGTGACGAGTACCAAAAAGAGAGCGGGTCTGGGGCGCTTACCGTCTTCGCCAGCTCCAAAGTCTGGGTTCGCAATTCGACGTTTACAGGGAATTGGAACGGCGTCGACGACAAGGGGTCTGGAAACATCTACACCGACAGCATCTTCTGGCGCAACGAGAGCGAGGGTGGTGTCTCCACCGGTTCGCGGTATGAGCTCGACATCGTGGACGGCTCCAAAGTTCGGGGCTGCATGATCAAAGGGGATGTCGGGGATGTCAGGGGTAGCATCTCAGAGACAGACAACGA
>CAXMQZ010000157.1:0-14688 GCA_964195975.1 uncultured Polyangiaceae bacterium
CCCGCGGTGAAATAGTCACCCGAAATCTCGAGCTCGGTTTCCAGTGCCAGCGCCGGAATTCCCGCGGGCCGTCGGAGACCACTGACCAATCGTATGCCAAAGCGGCCTCGCTGGAAAATATCCGACCAAAGGTCTTGGTCAGCTCCTCACCAAGACACATGATCCGGGACGCACCGAAAGGTGAGTACTCATCCCGAGAATAGCGACGACCAAGGAACCGATCTGGATCGAAGACTTCCGGCGAGCCGAAGATGACAGCGCTGCGGTGGCTCTCCCTGACGCAGATTCGTACCAGCCACCCCTTGGGGATGACAAACCCACCAAAAGAGATTTCCTCCAGCGTCTCTCTGTAAAGATACTCACTCTGTTCAAGCCTCAGGGTCTCGCTCACGATGCGGTAAGCGAGAGAATCGCCGGTGCCGGTGGTTGCTTCGGCCTGTGCCCCGGCCTCTTCACGAAGCCGTGCGACCCATTCAGGGTGATCGGTGAGCATCTTGAAGACCCACAGGAGCAGTCCCGAAAGATCGATCCACGAGGCCTGCAAGATGTAAATGAGATTCCCGACCACCGTCGCGTCCTCCAGGGCCTCGGGATGAGTGCGCGCCAGCTCGCCGAGATAGCAGGCAGGAATAGCAACGTCTCGCGACGATCTTCCCGACAATCGCATCCTCTGCTCTTCGATGATCGACTCGATCTCGGCCAGCGCCGCCCGCACCTCGCGATCAGAATCGTTCTCTATGGCGATGGCCCGATACAGGGTCCGAAGCTTGGCGAGCTCACGGCTCTCAGGATCAATCCCGAAAAAGATCCCCGCCAGAACGCCAAAGACCATATCGAGAAGGTGGGTCTCTGGACGAACACCGCTTTGTGGGTTACGGGCGCTGATCTCTGACATACCTTCGAATGTCGCCCGCACCTGCCGGGCTATCAGCTCCTCGCTCGCCCGCGTCACCCGATCGGAGAATGCCACCTGGAAGATTCTCCGGTAGCAGGAATGCGTTGTCGGATCCATAAAACGCAGAAATCCCTTGGGGATGAATCGGCTGAACGGGATCGTGGGAGGAATCAACGCAGAGTCATGCCGCCGCAACAGCTCGGCTCCCTGCTTCAGGCCGACAACGCAGAACACCGGTTTGAGGAACCCGAGAAAGGGATTAGGTCCGGCGCCACTGCCTATCTGCGTAGTCTTGAACACAGCACCATGACGCGCCGTTTGCTTTTGGAAGAATCGATGATCGATCAACGGGCCCAACGGCAACAGGGGCATGGATCCAGGTGGCAGGCCTCGCGAGCGTCCGTAGGAGGGTCTGTGCCGCCAGGCGGCAACAATAAGAACAATCAGAGCCACTACCGCCAGTATCCGCAGTAGTAAGGGGAAAAAGGCTGCCGCGACGAGGAGAAGACCTGCGTAAAGAACCAGGAATGCAATGATCGCCAGGCCTGTGCGAGGAAAGGCACGAAGAAATGCCTTGTCTCCTGAAGCCCTCACCAAAGGCCAGACAACTACCCCGCAAAGGATCAGCTCGAGCGCAGTCTCCATGGTTATTGAGTCATCTCCCCTTCACCACATCGATGGATCCAACAATCTCCAACAATATAGAGGCCGAACCTCGATGCAGCAAGACCGGATCGATCCATCGATCTGTGACTATTTGAAAGACCTTTGGAGAGGGGCCCAGTCGTGCTAATTTGCCGGAGATGAATGTTTCCCCTGCGCCAGGAAGTCACGCGAAGGAACTCTGTCGCGTAGCGTTGATCGGGGCCGGCGCGACCGGTCAAATGCGGGCTCGGTGTCTAGCAAGAATCCCGACGACCCGATTGGTTGCGGTGACGGATCGCGACATCGAGAGGGCTGAAGCGCTGGCCGCCATGACCCCCCGAGCGCGCGCAGTAGCGGACCCCGAGACCATCATCGAAGATCCCGCAGTAGACGGAGTGATCATCTCTACCCCACCATCGGCCCACGAGACCCTGGGACTGGCCTGCCTTCGAGCGGGGAAGCACGTCTTATGTGAAAAACCGCTGGCAATCAGCGTCGAGGCCTGCGAGCGTCTCGTGAACGCCGCACTTGAAAACGAAGTGTGCCTGGCTACTGGCTTCACATTGCGCCAGACGCCGGCGGCCTGTCTTGCCCGGGAAATCGTCGATTCCGGGGGCATCGGAGCTATCGACCACATGCGCGCCTTCCACGGTCACTCGGGGGCAGAGTATTTCGGTCCGGACTGGACTCTCGACAGGACCGTCACGGGTGGGGGAACTCTGATGGACGGCGGGATCCACATGATCGATCTACTCAGGTGGTTTTTGGGCGATCTGCAGACAATTGGCGGCTTCGCCACCGAACATGTGTGGAGAAACCCCGGATGCGAAGACAACGGTTTTCTATTGATGCAAAACGCCGAGGGTCGCATCGGCCAGTTGCATTCGTCATGGACCGAGTGGCGAGGCTATCGCTATCAAGTCGAGATCTACGGTGATCGAGGCTATGTCCGCTTTGGTTACTCCCCACTGTGGCTCGTCCATGCCCGTGGCACTCCTGGCGCAACGATGAAAGTCAGGCGGCACTTTTTTCCTGTCTATCAGGTTCTCGAGCGACTGAAGGGATGGCAGTGGTCCTCCGAAGAGATGCTCATGCGTGACACCACCGATTGGTTGAATGCGATCGCGACCGGCTCAGAGGCTCCCGCGAGTGGACGAGACGGCCTCGAGGCAGTCCGGCTCGCACAGTCGGTGGAGCGCGGGCAAGGGTGAAGAGATCCTGACTGAACCTCTACTGCTGGAACCGGGGCGACGCTCGGGCGTTGTTAGGATCGAAGCCCCTTCTCGATTGTTTCAACCGAGAAGGGTAGACGACTAACTCCAAAGGAGACTCCGATGTCTCGATTTCGATCGTGGACCCTAAACCATATTCTCCGGTCCGTATTGACTGTCTTGCTTTTCACTACAGTGCCCGCTCGATCTGGCGAGAGCAGCCAGCTCATCGACGCTAAACAAAGATCGCAAATCCTCGAGACGATGGCCGATGAGCTCGAAGCGGGCTACCTCTTTGCGGACCAAGGGGAGGTGATTGCTGCCGGGCTCCGATCCGCGTCGGCCAGCGATCGCTTTGGAGAGGCGGAATCGACGCAAAACTTCATCACCGCGGTCAACGAATACCTGCTCGAGCTGAGCGACGATCTGCACCTTCGAATGGGTTTCCAGTCCGCAGGCCAAGAGTCTGAGTCGGTAAACATCAGAAAGGGCCCGCGCCCCGTGCCCAAGGGATCGAGCAACACGGGCCCGGTGAGCCACGGCGATCACACCCATGGAAGCCCCGCCCCGCCCCAATCGGCCCCCGGGAAGCGCAGTAGAGTCCGTCAACTACCGCAAGGGGACGGCGACGAACAGCACGGCTTTGCTTCCTGGTCGGTTCTCGATGGGAATATCGGCTACATCGATCTGAGAGTCTTCGGCGGACCCGAGGCCAAGGTTCAGGCCGATGAAGCAATGATGGCCGTGGCTGACGCCGACGCTCTCATTTTGGATCTGCGCCAGAACGGCGGTGGTGGGCCTTTCATGGTTCGTTACATCTCCGGATTCCTTTTCGAAGAGCCAACTCATCTCACCGATACGTTCATGCGGGGATGGGATGCTCCCGAGGAGCGTTGGACCCTGATCGAAGGTCGCCCCACCGATGCCTTTGTCGACAAGCCGGTCTTTGTCTTGATCAGCAATCAGACCTTCTCGGCTGCGGAGTCGTTTACCTTTGGGCTGGTCATCAACGACCGCATCACCACAGTGGGCCAGCGCACCGGGGGCGGCGGTCACTTCGGACAGATGGTCGAGCTTGGAGATGGCTACAGGTTCTTTCTGCCCAGAGGCCGGACCTACGATCCCGAGACCGGGCTCGGTTGGGAGGCCGAGGGCATCCAACCGAATATCGAAACGCCCGTGGACGACGCCCTGGATGTGGCCTTGGACATGGCTCTGCGGGAGGCCCAAGCCCGCATCAACTCGCGGTGACACGATCCCGCCCGGAAAGGGACACGATCCCGCTTGGGGACATGACCCGAAAACTATGGGACACGATCCCGAACTCCTGCGGAGTTCGGGATCGTGTCCCATAGTTTTCGGGATCGTGTCCCCGTACCGCCGCTCCCTACCCATCCGGGTGAGGCGCTACCGATCGACCAACCCGTAAAGTAGACGGAAATGCTGGAACCACCCAAGGAGGCACCATGAAAACGAAGCTTGTTCTAACGATTATTGTGCTCGCGCTAGCCGTCTTGCCGACTCTGGCGCAAGAGACACCGCCCACCACCGTGGCCGCCTACGACTCTCTGGCCAAGGTAATCCTGGATGTGCGCCAGGCCGAGTCCGACTTCATCCGAGCTCTTCTTGCCGGCCATTACCACGGCGCCGAGATCCTGTTCAAGAGCGGACGATATGAGGAAGCGGCTGCCGAGATGGCTCTTTTTGCAAACGAGGGTGATAACGCCATCGGCGGGGTGCGCAAGCGACTCATCGAAGGCGGCCATCACCACAATGCGGCCGGTGAAGCTGCGGGTATCTACGAGACGGGTTATGTCATCGTCACCATAGAAGGCAAGCAACAGATGCTGGCGGCCTCGAAGGAACTGCGACAAGCCAAGGACGATGCGCAACGTGAGGCGGCCTGGGACGAGTTCAACGCCATCGCCGAACCCTTCCTGGAGTAGTGCGGATTCGCGGCCTGACTCAGAAGCCGCAGATCATTCCAGCCGTTGTCGTGGCCACTGGCCTGGTAGCGATCCTGGGAGTGACGACTGGGCTGTCTGCTGAGGGATCTGCCACGACGATGGACTTTGTCGACATCGCCGCCCAGGCAGGGGTGACCGCCCCTACCTGGTGCGGCCGCGACGACAAGCCCCACATTCTGGAGTCGAACGGTACCGGTCTCGGTTGGGTCGACTACGACCGGGATGGAGACCTCGATCTCTATCTGGTCAACGGCTGGCGGCTCGACGGCTCGGAGATCGCCGAGCGGGGTCGCGATGTGCTCTACCGCAATGACGGCGAGGGCCAATTCGTCGATGTCACCGAGAGGTCGGGTCTCGGCCAGGACGGCTGGGGTTCGGGAGTGAGCACCGGCGACATCGATGGCGACGGCTGGGTCGATCTGTTTGTCACCAACTTTGGTCCCGATGTGCTCTATCGCAACCGGGGGGATGGCACCTTCGAGCGGGTCGATCAACCACCGAGCATCGACGGCTGGTCGGCCGGAGCGGTTTTCTTCGATGCCGATGGCGACGGAGATGAAGACCTGTACGTCACCGCCTACATCGACTGCAGCTTGGAGGAGGTCTTGGCCGCTGAGCCCACTCTCGATTGGGAAGGGCTCAAGGTAATGCTGGGTCCGTTCGGTCTCGAGGGCAAGGCGAATCGCTACTTCGTGAACCAGGGTGACGGGACCTTCGAGGATGCCACTGAGAAGGCCGGTCTAGAGGATGTCGGCCTGTACTACACCTTCGGCGTCCTGGCGATCGACCTCGATGGTGATCTGGATCTCGATATCTACGCCGCCAACGACTCCAACCCCAACTACGTTTACAAAAACAATGGCGACGGGACCTTCCAGGAAGTTGGCCTTTGGAGCGGGGCGGCACTCGACGCCATGGGCGCGGCCCAGGCCGGTATGGGTCTGGCAGCGGGTGATCTGGAAAGCGACGGCAATGCCGACATCTTTGTCACCAACTTCCAGAAGGACTTTTCGACGCTCTACCGGAATCTGGGTGACTTCATCTTCGAAGATGTGACCCAGGCTTTCCAGATCGGCCAGCCGACCTTCTCTCTGCTGTCATGGGGTACCACCCTCTCCGATTTCGACCACGACGGCGATCTCGATCTGTTTATCGCCAACGGGCACATCTACCCGCAGGCCGACGACGTGCCCGAGACAAGCGGTGGTTTCAAACAGCCCAATCTATTGCTGCTCAACGAGGGAGCCGTCTTTGTCGACGTCAGCTCCCAAGCCGGACCCGGGCTGGCTGTCGAGCAGGTCAGCCACGGTCTGGCGGTGGGCGATATGGATTTCGATGGCGATCTCGACCTGGCCATCTCCAACGTCGATGCGCCACCTACCCTGCTGCGAAACGACAGTGAGGATCTCGGCAATTGGCTGCTGGTCGATTCACCCGATGCCGTTCGAGTCGACCTCACGGCCGGCAAGCAACACCTGGTGCGCCACCTGGTCAAGGGTGGCTCATTTCTGTCGGTCAACGATCCCCGCCATCACTTCGGTCTCGGCGACGAGACCCGAATCGACCAGCTCGAGCTGGTCTGGCCCGACGGTTCTCGCAGAATCCTTCGAGGACCACCAAGCAATCACACGTTGAGCGTAGCCCGCTAACCGCAAGATATTTGCCCTCGATTCCGTCTCAACGGTTGCTGGAATGCACTCGCTTTCAGTTACAAATATGCTTGCAAATGATGCCTGCAACGCCTACACTTAATGCATGCAGTACACGATTCGCAATATCCCCAAGACCTTGGACGCCATGCTGAGAGATCGAGCCAGGAAACAAGGTAAGAGTCTCAACGAGACTGTCATTCAAGCATTGGCACGTGCGATGGGATTCTCGAGCGAGCCCGTCCGGAATCGAGATCTGAGCGGGCTTGCGGGAACCTGGATCGAAGACGCCGAATTCGATAGAGCAATCGAGGATCAGGATCGAGTTGATGAGGATCTCTGGCGGTGAGACTGGCCATCGACACCCACGGCTACACTGATTTTTGTCGTGGAGAGGCCCAGGTCATCGACTACCTCGAGACCGCAGAGACGATCTATCTACCGATCATTGTCGTAGGCGAGCTTCGGGCCGGCTTCGCCGTCGGCACTCAGAGCTCGAAGAACGAACGGGTGCTACAGCAGTTCCTGATTCAGCCGGGTGTCGAGATGCTGTCGCCCGATGAAGAGACCACGTTTCACTATTCTGCCGTCTACCGACAGCTGAGGTCCCAGGGAACCCCCATCCCCACCAACGACATGTGGATCGCGGCCGTTGTACTCCAACACGGTCTCGTTCTTGCCCACCGTGATCGGCACTTCGACCATCTGCCCCAGTTGGCCACCATCCGATTGTCCTGAGCTGGCTCGAAACGTAGTAGGCGGCCGTTCTTACTACCCTGATTTCTACCCCCAGGTCTACCCCGGCAAAACCGTCTGCTACACTCGCGCCTCCAAACGATTTCAGGTTCCAGCTGACTTGAAGAGGGGGATGGTATGCGGGGATGGATCGTCGTAGCGACATTTGTGGCTTGTCTAGCGTCTTCACTCGTGAGCCCAGCAACAGCTCAGGACCCACAGCCGCTTGGTGACGATTTCAGGGTCAATACGTACACAACCGGGGGGCAGAGGAATCCGGCAGTGGCGATGGATGACAACGGCAACTTCGTCGCAGTGTGGGGTTCTTTCAACCAGGATAATCCGGGATTCCAGGACGAAGGTATCTTTGGGCAGAGATTCGATGCTACGCCCTCTACCCTTGGGGACGAGTTTCGAGTCAACACATACATTACTTCTCACCAGACGAACAGTGCCGTGTCGAAAGATGCCGCCGGGAACTTCGTCGTGGTCTGGCAATCCAATCTCCAAGAGGGCGGGGGGATAAACGCAGAGGGTATTTTTGGCCAAAGGTTTGAGGCTGACGGCACACCCGCCGGCGACGAGTTTCGAGTCAACATTTTTTTCACCGATACTCAGGAGAAACCCGATATAGCCTCGAGCCCAAATGGAGATTTTGTCGTGGTCTGGGAGTCCGAAGGGCAAGAGCATCCTAGTGATCGGGATGGGATCTATGGCCGCCAGTTTCTAGCCGATGGTACGCCGGGCAGCGAATTTCACGTCAACACCTATACCAACCAAGAACAGAGAGTCCCCGCCGTGGCCATGGATGCGGATGGTGATTTCGTTGTGGTGTGGTCTTCCAGTGGGAATGATCAAGACGGCGACCTGGGTGGAATCTTTGGACAACGTTTCGCCTCAGACGGCACCCCCAATGGCGAGGAATTCCTGGTCAATACCACCACGACGGGCTGGCAGGACGTTCCCGATGTCGCAATGGATGCCGATGGAAACTTCCTGGTCGCATGGGGCGACACAAATGGCCTCGATGGCGATCGTCAGGGTATCTTCGGCCAGCGGTTTCTTGCCAACGGCGACCCGGCCGGGGGCGAATTCCAGGTCAACACCTACACCACGAGCCAACAGTACTACCCGGCCGTGGCTTCTGACAGTAACGGCAGCTTTGTCGTCGTCTGGCAGTCCTATGGTCCGCCAGGCGGCCAGCAAGACGACATCGTCGGTCAGCTCTTTGCAAATACCGGTGCGCCCATCGGTGGAGAGTTCCAGGTCAACTCGTTTACGCCCGGCTTCCAGAGGTACCCTGAGATCGCTACCGGAGGCAGTGGCCTCTTCATCGTCGCCTGGGACGGACAAGACGGCTCCAACGGTGGACCCGTCAGCCGACTGTTCCAGATCGAACCCATCTTCGCCGACGGCTTCGAGTCGGGCGACACTTCCGTCTGGTCCAGCGAGAGTCCGTAGGCGGCGACAGGATCCGCCTGGAGAACCATCTCCTAAGCCACCTCGAACTCGATCTCTTGAACATTTGAAAGATCCACCCTCTTCTCCGTCCGCCATAAATCGTAGTTGTGCTGCATAGCCAGCCAGCTTGCCGGTGAGCGACCGACAGCCTTGGAGAGACGCAGGGCCATCTCTGGGCTAACTCCGCTCTGCTTGTTGAGGAGTCTACTCAGGGTCGATGGTGAAACACCCAAGCCTTCCGCAAGTGATCGGACGCTGAGATCGAAAGGCTCGAGATAGATCTCTCGAATGAAATCGCCAGGGTGAGGAGGATTGTGCATCTTCATCAGTGATAGTCCTCGTAATCGAGCTCGTTTGTGTTACCTGCCTCGAATTTGAAGGTCAAGCGCCAATTGCCACTGACCCGGATCGACCAGCGACCCCTCGACTTCCCCTTCAAGGGATGTAGCCTGAAACCTGGAACTTTCATATCTTCGATCGATTGGGCTGTATCTAGAGCTGCAAGCAGTAGGCGAAGTCGTCTGGCGTGACTAGGCTGGATGCCTGCTTTTCTTCCACTTTCGTAGAACCGCTCGAGCCCCTTGTGCCGAAACGACTTGATCACGCCCATATTATAGCGCGTTGCGCATCACGCAACAACCCATACTCTCGGTTGCCGCCCCGCGGCTACCCCTGGCGAAGTGTCTGATTTGCAGATACCATCTCGTCAGCCTTGGTAACAAAGATCGGTTTTCTCCTGACTCTGCTGGTAACGCTGCCTCTGTCCGCAGCATGGGGGCGGATCTTCGTCTCCACCACCGATCCGACTTGTGGCGGCCAGGCCCCCTGTTTCAGCACGATTCAAGCAGGGGTCGACGGCGCATCGCCCGGCGAAGAGGTGTCGGTTGCAGCCGGCACCTACACCGGCGTGGCCGCAGTGGACCTGAGCGGCGATGTTTACTACCAGGTCGTCATGATCACCGACAGCGTGGTGCTCCAGGGAGGCTATGCCAATGACGACTGGTCGAGCCCCGACCCGGACACCAACGTCACCATCATCGATGCCGAGGGTGGCGGCCGCGGCATTTCGGTGATCGGCGACAGCAGCCACACCGTGACGATTGCCGGCTTCACCGTCGCCAACGGCAATTACTCAGACCTTGGCAACGCCGATGGTGAATTCAATGTCTGCCGAAGAACTGGCTCCGACTGCGCTGGAGGATTGCTGGTCCGTAGCGTCGAGATTCATATCGAAGATTGCAGCTTCGAGGACAACGTTGCGAGCACCACCAGCGACTTCAGCGACGGCGGAGGCGCCATGCTCTGGTCGACCGCATCGGGATCAAGAATCAGCGACACCAGATTCCTTCGCAATCAAGCTCCAACCATGGACGGCTCGGGAGGAGGTCTCTGGCTGACATCCGTAGGCGACATCACCATCTTCCAATGCGATTTTGTTGACAATTTGGCTGCAGTACGGGGCGGGGGTCTCGGGGGGGTTCAGCCAGTTGGCTTGGTGACGATTCAAAGAGCGCGACTCCTCGACAACGACGCCGATGGTATTGGTGGCGGTGGCGGCTTCGCTTTCAATCTGAACCGGACCGGACTCGCCCTGGAGGTTGATCAAGCGCTGATTCTCGGGAACGAATCCAATACTTTTGGTACCGGCATCTACATCGAGAAAACGGGTAACAACGACACAACGGTAAATTTGGACAACATGCTTTTAGAAGTCAACGAGCCAGAATTCCCCTCGGACATCGGTTCGGTGATCGACTTCAAGAGTTTCTTCGGCAATCTTGTTGCGAATCTACGACAGCTGACCGTTCTCGACCCTATTGACGACACAGCTATTCGGGCAACCTCAGGAGGCACAGCTTCCGTCGAAATCAATGTGGTCAACACCCTGATCGGATACGTGGACTCCGCCTTCAGCGCCAACGAGACCGCAGGCGAGCTGACTTTCAATCACACCAACACCTTGACCCACAATGTCACCACGCTCGAGGCTACAGAATCGGGCACACCGACGTTTACCGGCGTAGGCACCATCACAGGTGACCCCTTGCTCGACACCGACGGATTCTTGACCGAGGGCTCACCCGCGATCGATGCCGGTGTGGACTCAGGCGTCTCCCATGACATTCTCGGCACCCCTCGCCCTGCCGGTCCGGCATTTGATATCGGTGCGCATGAGTTTACAGAGATCTTTTACGACGGGTTTGAAAGCGGCGACACTTCCGTCTGGTCCAGCGAGAGCCCGTAAGCGGCGACAATTTCGCAACAAGCGGTGACAGGACACTAACTTCAACCGATTGAATCTTTCGGGTTACCTCCCCTTCTCCCTCTCCTCCTCGAGGTGCTCGGACTTCCATTGCATGGCCATGTGGACCCGGCTGTGGCCGCTGGGATGATGGTGCCACAGCATTTCTTCGATCGGTCCCGGTTTGACCTTCCGGTAGTTGCTCGCTCGCATCGCTGTGCGAGCCCAGGCGTCGGGTTGCTGGGTCATATTGATGGCGACGATGTCGGCCTCCGTCTCACTTCCCCGCACAATCGAATTCTGGATTGGAGTGATGAGAAAGCTGTATATGGAGAACACCGCGATCAACAGCGGTAGGCTGGCGGTGTCGCCAATCGAGCGCACATCCCACCGAGCACCCCAGCGCGCCAAGGCTTTGTCGGAGCCCCACTTCATAAAGGCGAATCCGATAACAATAACCAGCCCGGTGTAGATCACCATTTTCGGCAGGTGCAAAAGGTAGTGCGCCATCTCGTGCGCCAAAACGCCTTCGATCTCCTCGGGAGAGGTGTGGTTGAGCAGGTTGTCGTTGAGGCTGATTCGCGTGGTGCCGAGGAAGCCGCTTACGTTGGCGCTAATCCGGGTTGTCTGACGCGAGGCGTCAAACCAGTAGACGTCATCAGCTGGGACGCCGTTGGCTCGGGCCAGGGAGAGGATCCTGTCGCGCAGCGGACCCTCTTTCAAAGTCTGGTAATCGTTGAATAACGGCGCAACAAAGACCGGAAAGATCATCATCAGAAGCATCATGAACGCTACACTGATCAGCCCGCACCAGATCCACCAGGTGCGTGGCGCTTTGCGGATGGCACCGTACACCGCCATGATGGCGAGGCTGCCAAGAATGACACCGACCCCCAGGCCCTTGATCTGATCGCCAAACCAGGGCCCGAAGGTCTGAGTGGCCATCTCGTATTTGTGCTCGCGAAAAAAACCTTGGTAGAGCGCCAGCGGGAACTCGAGTACGGCAGTTATCACGATGTACTGCATCGCGTAGATCGCCGTCTGGATCGGTTTGCGGCGCGAGAGCCGCTCGCTGAAATCTCGCATCTTGGCCGAGAACCGCGTGGACAGCAGCAGCCAAACGACAGCAAGCTCGAGGAGGAAAACCCAGAACTGGAGCCAGTAGCCTCCGTTGGTGTAGGCATCGGACAGAGCACGCTGCTCGGGGCTTAGAAGCTCAATGTAGGCCTGGGTAGCGCGCTCGACATCAAAGTCGGGCGTGGCACGGGCCGCATCGGGAATCTCCAGTGGTATATCGATGCGGGGTTCTCGCAAAACCGGGGCGGCGTCGGTGGTTTCAGCGGATCCGGTAGCTTCGGCGGGCGCGGCCCGAGCGGGGACCAGCGCGGCCAGCGTGGTGACATAAAAAACGACAAATGTAGCTAGTAGTATTTTTCTCATCATTAGCACCTCTCCGAGCCCTACGCAGAGGGCTCTGCACAAGTTTCGCCCAGTGTAGTCTCCAGTGCAGTCTGAGGTAGAATCGCGGCCGACTTCAACCCCCTGACAGTCAGGAAAATTGCCAAAAAGACCCAACAACTCGATAGTTTTCGCCCTCCTGGCGATACTGGCTCTGAGCTGCTCATGTGAGCGACGAGCTGCGGAGCGGCTCGATCTGTGGCCAGCGTTAGAGAGGGGGGGATTTGTCCCCTACTCCTACTCGCTTGATTTTGAGCGTCACAAGGTCAAAGCGGCGAGCAAGCGAGAACCGTGGTTGCCAAGAACCGTACGGGCCGAGAAGGGATGGCGGCCTACTCGTCATGGTTGGCTTGTGAGAAGTGACCGCCCGACTCTCAGCTTCTGGAACCAGTGCTCGGACTCGGCAGAGCTGGTGTTGCGCCATCGAATGCCGACTCAAGAAAATCCAGCGGCGGTCGCCCAAATTCGAGCCCTGATCGACGGAGCCGAGATCGGAGTTCTTGAAGCAGGGCCCGGTCGGTCGCGATCACGCCTCGAGCTCCCGCCCAAGAAAGCGCCCAGGACAGCCACCGGGATAGCGACAGACGTCAACGAGCTCGAGCTGCAATTCCAGCCAGACACGACAGCCGATGGCAAGGAAGAGAACCCATTTCGCCTCCTTGGTTTGAGGTTGATCTGCGGAGCAAGCACCCAAAAGATGCCAGTCCCTGGATCCTTTTCTCTCGGCTCGACCAGGAGAAATCTCAAGCTCTTCCAGCCCGGCTCCTTTGTTTTGCCGTTGCGCCTGCCTGAGCGGGCCCGCGAGATCCGACTCCAAGCTCGCCTTCTGGGCCATGGAGAGACTCATCTCAGGGTACTTGCACTTCGAGACGAGCCCGACCGAATCGAGCCCGACCGAATCACGCTGGCCTCGTTCGACGTCGGCAAAGAGGGCTGGCAAGATCTTGCCGTCCCGATCGAGGACGTCGCTGGAGCTGCGATCTCATTGCTTCTCGAGGTCGATGCACCCGCCGAGACTGCCACGACCGAGACTGGCGCGACCAAGACTGCCGTGACCGAGCCAGCCGCGGTCGAGATTCGCAACTTAGAGCTCATCTCCGCCGGAAAAGACGACGCCAGCGACGACACCGACGACGGGGACCCCGAACCTTCGCTAAATGCTGCCGCCAGCCGTCCGGATGTGATCTTGATTATCCTCGACGCTGCACGAGGAGATCGCTTCCCAGGAGCGGGCTACCATCGCCAGACCGTGCCCAACATCACCGCGCTTGCCGAGGACGCCCTCGTCTTTCGCAACGCGTATTCAGAATGCCCGACGACCTCTTGCTCGATTCCCGCCCTCATCACCGGGATCTCTTTCCTCCCCGGCGGGAAGGTCCGAGGTGGTAGACAACTGAGTCCCGAAGTTACAACCCTGGCTGAATATCTAGGGCAGCTCGGTTATCGCACCGTAAGCCTGTCGGCAACGCCAAATCACTCTACGGCGCACAACCTTCATCAGGGTTATGACGAGTTTCGCCAGCTTTGGAACAAGAGGCTGCCTCAGTATGGCCCCGAGAACATGTCGCGTCTTGCCGACGAGATTCTGCGGTCGCAGCCGACCGACGAGCCCCTGCTACTACAGCTGCACTACAAACCACCCCACTGGCCCTACAAACCCGGTGCCGAGTTCGACCGATTTACCGACCCGAGCTACGACGGGCCGGTGGATCTCGGCACCTCGCTCCGGTACTACACCCAGCGTGTGGAGATGATTTCGGATCGAGACCTGGAGCAGATGATCGGGCTCTACGACGGCAACCTCTTGCGCGCCGATGCGGCAGTGGGGATGGTGATCGAGTCGCTGCGCCAGACCAACCGCTGGAAAAGCTCGCTCGTGGTGATCACCTCAGACCACGGCGAAGCCTTTTTGGAGCATGGGCGATTGGGACACAATTCGACCCTCTTCGAAGAAATGATTCATGTTCCCTTGGTGATTCGGCTCCCCGGGGGCGAGAGGCCCGAACAGGTCGACCCGGATCGTCTGGCCTCACTTCTCGATGTCGTGCCGACGATCTTGGGCCAGATGGGCGCTTCTCCATCGTCGGCATTGGATGGCGTCGACCTCATCCACAGCCCTCAGAGCTCACGTCGACCCCGCGTCCTCTTCTTCCATCTCCTAAACAACCAGCTGCTTGGTGCCCGAACCCCAAGGTGGAAATCGATCGCTTCGCCGCGAGGCGAAAAACAGATGCTGTTCAGGGTGGATGAAGATCCGGATGAGCTCAGGAATCTAGTTGTCGAGCATCCGCTAGCCTTTGCCGATCTGGGGCTGCAGATAAGAAACCACCTGCAAGCTACCCGGTCCCGAGGGTTCAGCGGCGAGGCCGTGGAGATTACGCCCGAGGCCGAGGAGGCTCTGCGGGCTCTCGGTTATATAAACTAG
>CAXMQZ010000158.1:0-15704 GCA_964195975.1 uncultured Polyangiaceae bacterium
GGGATGGCCAGGTCACTGCTGATCGGACCCCGGGCAATGACCTGCCCCAGGGTCTCACCTTCAACCAACTCCATGACCAGCGCACGGCGGCCCTCGGTCTCCTCGAGACCGTAGATTGCGGCGATGTTGGGGTGGTTGAGCGAGGCCAGCACCTGAGCCTCGCGGGAGAACCGGGCCATGCGCTCGGGATCGGAAGCCATTGCTTCGGGCAGCACCTTGATCGCTACCTCGCGCCCGAGCTGCGTGTCGTCGGCGCGATAGACCTCGCCCATGCCGCCTTCACCCAGCTTGGCGGTGATCTTGTAATGAGAGAGTGTCGTGCCGATCATTTGACGACCTGCATCCGAGAATCGGGCGTCTCTGAACCCTGCGGGCTGCCAAGAGGCTCCCACGCCCAACTCTGTCTGAGGAATTATTCCGAGCAGAGTGTAGCGCAGCTGCCAGGAAGGTCCTAGAGGAGCGCTGAATGACAAGAGCGACCCGTCGGTCAATCCAGTTTGTCACCTGCTCCGTAGGTAGTGAAGCGGAGACGTTCTCATTAAAAACTGGAACAAGGAGGTCGTAATGAAGCGGAGCTGGGCTCTAATAGCGGTAACCACGGCTCTCATCCTCTGTATGAGCTTGGTCGTCTCGGAGGCTGCTCAAAAGCAAGCCGAGACCGGGCAGGCTTTGACCGAGGCCGACATGATGATGATGAAAAACGGTGCCATGAAGAATATGGACAAATACATGGGCACCAAGGAAGCGATGATGAAAGAGCTTCCCAAGGCCATGATGTCGAAGCAAAAGAAGCAGGCGGCCTGGGGCAAGGAGCTTTTCTCGGACACCAGCCTCGGTACCAACGGCCAGTCTTGTGATTCCTGCCATCCTGGGGGCGGCACCACTGGTGGAACCGTCAACACACCGATGAAGAGTGAGCTGACGGGGAAGCCCTACGAGCTCCCCGTGCCGTCGCTCGTCGGCGCAGCGGCCACGTTCCCGAAGTTCAAGGTGCCCAACGACCGCGTCGTATCGGTTCAGGAGATGTCGAACAACTGCATCATGATGTTCATGGCAGCCCGACCTCTCGGTCTAGACACGGCAGAGTCTCAGGCGCTCACCTCCTACCTGTACACCCTCTCCGAGGGTGATCCGGTCGAACCCGGAAAAATGCCCGAAATGATGAAGAAGATGAT
Source organism: uncultured Polyangiaceae bacterium (assembly GCA_964195975.1). Lineage (GTDB taxonomy): Bacteria > Acidobacteriota > Thermoanaerobaculia > Multivoradales > JAHEKO01 > CAXMQZ01. The sequence goes on from CAXMQZ010000158.1 coordinate 1,176, forward strand.
GGAGAGCGGAAGCTAGTCTCGCCTTCGATCCTTCGAGACTGAAGCGCGTGTCGATTACGGCTCGCGCTTCAGTCGTTTTAGCCCGGGTTATTCATCACTGCAAGAGGACTGGGTCAATCCGAAACTCGATCAATCCGAAAAAGGTCGTGTTGCGTAGTCATCTGTTGATCATGTCGAGGAAACGATCAGTGCGACGAGCGTGCGGACAAATTCTGGTGGTGTGTTTTCTGGTGGCGACGGTCGGCTGGGCGCAGGAAGAGGAAGTCTCCTGGACGGGAACGCCTCAAAGGGATTTTCTCGACGGCCCGATCGTGGCCAAGTTCCAATGTGTCACCTGCCACACGATCACCGACGAGGGTGGAACCGTGGGCCCGATACTCAATCTGGTCGGTCTGAGACGGGACGCCGAGTGGCTGGATACCTGGCTGCAGGATCCCAACGTCGTCAAACCCGGCACCAAGATGCCGAAGTTCCCATTCACGGATGAAGAGCGCAAGCTGGCTGTCGACTACCTGTCCAAGATGACACGAACTCTGAAGACCGATGAGATTCTGGCTTCAGACCAAAGCTCGGTCGCCAAGGGCCGAGCACTCTTTGCCGACTACGACTGTTTCGCTTGCCACCGAATCGGCAGCGAAGGCAGATTTGTCGGCCCTGATCTGACCTGGGTCGGGATTCGAAAACCCGAAACCTGGGAGCGAGCGTGGCTTCGAGATCCACCGGGCTTCAAGCCCGACACTCTTATGCCTGATTTTCACATCCCGCAGGAGGGTGTCGAGCACCTTGCGGCTTATCTTCACACCTTGCAGGGCCAGAACAACGAAGAGGGACAGCAGTGGGAGTACATGATCAGCTTCATGATCAATACGAAGGATCGAGATCGTGGCGACATGGTGTGGAAACGGTTGGGATGCTGGAGCTGTCATGGAGAAAATGGCAAAGGGGGTATTCGCAACCCGAACGCCGCGGCCGGCCATGAGCTGGTCCCCAACATGAAGGGCGTCCGCGACAGCTACTCCAAGGACGAGCTGCTGGCCAAGATCACCGGAGGCACGAAGGTGCCGGCCGCCGATCCGTCGGCCGAGCTCCAACCCTATAGTTGTCCGGCCTATGCCGAAGACGCTGTGAATCAACAGGATCTCGACGACCTCTATGCCTATATCTCGAGTCTTGCACCCCCAAAATCTCGTTGGAAGATCAACTAGGAGTCCACGCATGAATCACTTCGAATCACTGAGAAACGCCGCAGCCATTCTGATGGTGACGGGAGCGCTCTTTGTGGTCGGTCGCGTATCGGCGGAGTACCGCGAGTCGAACGTGACCAACGGTGGCACTGTCACCGGCCGGGTCCACTTCGAGAACGAGATTCCCGAAGCCGAAACGATTCGCCCCGACAGGGACGCGGACGCTTGCGGGATTCGTCTCACCTCCGAGCAGTTTGTGGTCGACGAGTCGAGCAAGGGTTTGGCCTACGTGATCGTTCAAGTTGAAGGGATTACGGCTGGGAAAGCATTCTCCGACGCCGACGAGGCCAAGATCGAACAGATCAAGTGCCGATACGAGCCGCATGTCGCGGTCATAAGACCGGGGAAGCAGTTCAACATCGTCAACCAAGACCCTATCCTGCACAATGTGCATGCCTACAGGGGAGACGAGACCGTCTTCAACCTCGCGCAGCCGTTTCAGGGCCAGGCCAACCCTCAGACGCTGGACGAGGAAGGTCTGATCCACGTGCAGTGTGACGTCCACTCCTGGATGGAGGCCTGGTTGTTGGTGCTGGACAGCCCCTACTTCGCAGTTACCGATCGAGAGGGCAACTTTTCGATCCCCGATGTTCCCCCTGGTAGCTACACCATCAAGATGTGGCACGAGGTCCTGGGAGAGGGCTCGAAAGAGGTGACCGTCACTGCCGGTGGTTCGAGCGAAGTCGATTTCAGCATCGGCGGCTAGTCGGGGCTCGGGAGAAGCGCGCCTGGCGTCCGCGAGGCCTTACGGTGAAAAGGCACTCCAGGCGGAGACGTCACCCGACTCGAACCCGTCGGCGAAAATCGGATTTTCGAATCGCTGGCCAAACACACCGTTGAGGCTGCCATCCTGTTCTGCCAAGTTGTAGCCTGGGGTCCCGGAGTCGGACCATACGACTACAAACCGGCCCATCCCATCGCCGGCTATCCGCGGCTGATCTTGGATGAGGGGGGTGTAGGTATTTACCAAGAACTCGGAACCGACCCGGTTCCCGTCGAGGTCGAATTGCTGGGCTGCAATCGCGCCCCAGCCATCGACATCATCGCCCGGCGTTTTCGATGTCTGCCAGACGACCATGAAGCTCCCATCCTCGTCGACGGAGAGCTGCGGGTCAGCCTCAAGTGCCTGTGTTGTGGTGTTGACCTGAAACTCGCCTCCTATTGGGCTTCCATCAGACGCGAATCGTTGCCCTTGAATTGCGTGGTAACCAAGATCATCGGGCGGAGTTGACTTTTGGCTGTACCAGACCACGACAAAGTTGCCCTGTGAATCCATATCGACAACAGGCCACCGCTGCGAGAACGTGGTGTGGGTGTTGACCTCGAACTCCTGGCCAATCATGCTTCCTTCTGCGTCGAACCTCTGCGCATTGATGTTGTACCAGCGAAGAAATGCGTTGTCGCTCGACCAAACCACCACGAACTCTCCAACGCTGTTCACGGCGATGGATGGTTGCTGCTGGGTGTACTGAGTGTCGGTATTTACCTGGAACTCTGCGCCAATTGGGGTGGCGTCGGGTTGGAATCGTTGCCCTTGAATGTAGCCATCATACCCGGAATAGTCGTTGTACACGACAACGAAGTCTCCGCTGGGTTGGAACCCCAGGTCAGGAGTTCCGGCCAGCCCCGAGACCAATTCCAGCTCTCCTCCGACAGGAACAAACGAAGGGTCATAACGTCGACCAACCAGGGCTCCTCCGACAGCAGAGTCTTTCCAGACAGCAAGCAAATTGCCTGCCGCGTCGTGACGTACACGGGGTGTCGCCTGAGTTCCTAAGGTAGTGATATTGACCTGAAACTCGGATCCAATGCGGCCACCACCGGCATCGAACCGCTGGCCGCGGACACCGGACTCACTACCATCCTGTCCGGTAAGACCCGGCTCATTGGAACCATCGGTCCACATCACGACAAAGCTCCCATCCGGTGTCATGCTGACGTCGTGGCTCCGCTGCCGACCAAACGTGAAAGAGTTGACGACAAACTCCTCTCCGGCTGGCACGACAGGCTGAGCTGGGAGCGGCGGCGGAGAACCCAATAGCGCGAACACGAATGCGAGGCCAACGGCCGAAATCGAGAGACACATCCTGATTCGTGCAAGATTCATCAATGCAGGAACCTCCTGGTTGGCTGCGACAGCTCGGGGCCAGTCCAAGGCGACCTCGGCCAGATAGCCAGCCGCTCGCTACCAGAGTAGTCGAACGACCCGGCAGATCGAAGCTCGTCGCCTACGACCCTGCGTTGCCACACTTTGCTCTTTAGGAGCGTTACTTGACCATAGGTTGGCTTTTCGGGCAACCCCATGGCAAGACGGCGATCCAGAGACCCGGCCGAGTGTAAGATTTAGTCTCTCATTCTCACTTACATGGGGATCGTCTGAAGGGACTGTGATGCGGCAAACGACGAAGTTACTGCTGAAGGTTCTCGGCATTGTCACTCTGGTCGTGATGGGAGTGGTTTTGTGGCGGATTCTCGATCTGGGCGTAATTCTGGACCCAGGTCGCCTGGAGGCATGGCTCCTTTCGACAGGTCCTTTCGCCCCGGGTCTGTTCATTGTCGTGATGGCAGCAACGGTCTTGTCTCCGCTACCAACGTTTCCTCTGGATGTTCTTGCCGGCAGCGTCTTCGGACCGCTTGCGGGCACTTTTTACGCTCTCACTGGAGCGACGCTTGGGGCTATGACCAGCTTTTTGCTTGCACGATGGCTGGGCCGCGATCTCATCTCCCGCTTTCTCAAGGGGCACATCAACTTCTGTCAGCAGTGTTCTGACAAGCTCCTGACCAAGATCGTGTTCATGGCGCGACTGATACCTGCTGTGTCGTTTGACATGGTGAGCTATGGAGCGGGGCTCACCAAAATGTCGTGGACCAAGTTCGGACTCGCGACCTTCATCGGCATGGTCCCACTGACCTTTTTGTACGTCTCCTTTGGTCGGCTGCTCTTCGAGAATCGTACTGTTGCCTGGATTGGCGGGGCGATTGTGGTTTCGCTGTTCTTTCTGCTACCACGTTGGATCGAGCGCTATGACCTGTTCTCTCTACGCAAATTCTTCGTTCACTCGAACAGCGAAAAGGAGAGCTCGAGTTGAGGTTGGCGATATGCGGTCGCCGCTTACAGGCTCGGTCTAGGAGAGCTAGGATGAGGATATGAACCAGCACGGAATCGAGCCCCTGCTGACTGAAGAGCAGATTCGTCATCGGGTTGGAGAGCTCGCCGTCGAGATTTCCGAGAAGTACAAAGATGTCGATGAGGTCCTGCTGGTTGGAGTTCTACGTGGGGCCTTCATCTTCCTCGCCGATCTTTCACGCCAACTGACAATTACCCGCCGGGTCGACTTTATTGCGCTCGCCAGCTACCCAGATGGTTCCGACCGGACAGATGCGGTTCGGCTGATCATGGACCTGCGCTCCGACATCCGGGATAAACACGTCCTGATCGTCGAAGACATCGTAGACACTGGTTACACACTCGAGTACTTGATGAAGTCGCTGTCGGCTCGGCGTCCAGCTTCTCTGCGGTCCTGTGTCCTGGTGCGTAAGCCATCCCGGCACCGGGTACCGGTGTCGATCGATTACCTGGGCTTTGAGATTCCGGATCTCTGGGTCGTCGGCTATGGCCTCGACTATGCCGACCAACACCGAACGCTGCCGTATATTGGCGTCCTCGACACTACTTAGCTAGCCACCCAAAAGGGTGGTGCCGGCTCGTGCTCCCGGGCGTAATCTGGGAGGGCCTCGACAAAGGCAAACCCGACGAAAGTCGGGGACGCAAAGCTGTGGGTCCTCGCTTCCTCCGCGACGCCTAACTCGCCACGAAGGACCCCAAGATCGCCCAGCCGCCGAATGGCACGGATGCCATCAGCTTGCGATCGGCACGCCTAGATATGCCGGTCGTCAGTTGAGGAGATTTTCAATGATGCGGAACAGTGTTCCGCCAACAACGAGGAGGGCCAGCCATGAGACGGAGATCAAAAACTCACTCGATCTTGCTGCTATGCCTCTTGTCGGTAGCGGTGAGCTCAGTCGTCTGGGCAGCGGGCGAGACCATAGCGATCGCCGATGCGGTTTGGACTAGCGAAAGCAACCAATTGGAAGCGTACTTCGGGGAATCGATCGGCTATGCCGGTGATGTCAACGGCGACGATTTCATCGTCGGCGCCCGTTTGTACGACAACGGCCCGGTAAACGCCGGCGTGGCGTGGCTGTTCTACGGATCCGCAACAGGGCCAAATACGACCCCGATGTCATCTTCAATCCTCCCGTTGCTGAGCTGCACGGATTTTTCGGTGAGACAGCCGCCGCAGCAGGAGATGTCAACGACGACGGCTACGACGACGTACTGATCGCTTTTCCGAACTACAACGGCGGTCATTCCGACGAGGGAGCGGTGTATGTGCACTACGACACCTGTAGCCCAGCGGTTCACCATGCCTACGTGTTCTATGGTTCTGCTACCGGGCTAGACACAGGGTCCCGTCCGGTCGGAAATCCGAGTAATGCCGACTGGACGGCTGTCGGAGACCAGTGTGGCCCCGGTCCCGATCCGCCTTTCTATTTCGACTCGGACGCTTTTGGGATTCGGGTTGGCACGGCGGGCGATGTGAACGGTGACACCTACGACGACATCTTCATCGGAGCCCCCCATCACGACGGCGCCGGTGCCCCTCAACGGAACGAAGGCAAAGTGTTCGTCTACCATGGCTCGAGCACGGGGCTGGACAAGAACGGCACCCGTCCGAGTGGATCGCCGAGCAACTCCGACTGGGCGTCCGAGGCAGACCAGGTCGAGGCATATCTCAGCGGAAGCAGCAGTATGGATGGAATCGAATTCACCGGCGATGTGAATTGCGATGGATACGACGATCTGCTGATCGGAGCGGCCAACTTCGACCATCCGGAAACCAACGAGGGCATGGCTTTTCTCTGGTTGGGATCGATGAACGGACTCAATGTCGGTGACCCCGCTTGGACGGTTGAAGGCAATCAAGAGGGTAGCGCGTTGGGGAATCAGGTCGGTTGGGCAGGCGATGTCAACGGTGACGGCTGTGACGACTTCATGGTCGGACACCACGGATTCGACTTGCCCGGCACTGACAATGTCGGCCGTACAGCCATCTACTTTGGCAATGACACCTCGTTCACCGCAGGCGACAGTATGGAATATGCGGACGTCATCATCGTGGGGGACCAGGCCGCCTGCTACTCCGGCATTACACTGAGTACCGCTGGAGACGTAGATGGGGATGGTTACGACGATCTGATTGTCGGCTCCATGCACTACGACGGTGGCCTGGTGGACGAAGGCAAGATCTTCGGATTTCTTGGCAGTCCGATCGTGTTCGCGGGCAACTTCGAGACTGGCAATCTACTCCGATGGACCTTGGTGGTGCCTTAGCCCGATCTTCTCACCGACGTTCTACTGCAAGAGCAAAAATGCCTGAAATTGCTACGTTTTCCGCCCTCAGTCCTCCTCACCGTACTTCAAGTACGCTTGCGGGGCCTTCGGTTGTCAGGCCTTGCACTTCCGGGCATTCTCGCCCTTTCGCTACGAAGCCGGTGAGAAGATCGGGCTAGCAGAGCGCTGCGGTAGGCTCTTGCCGTTTCAGTTTGAGACCAGGATTGCTTTGAGCGCATCCTCAAGGGTGTCAAAACTCGTCGCATAGCTGGAAAGCGGAGTTTTGGTCGAGCGCGAGATAGGATGCGTCTGTGAATCTGATCCGCCCTCCCCATTTGAATCCAGGCGATCGTGTCCGCGTCGTGGCAGCCTCTGGACCGGTCGACCAGGAGCGATTCGAAGCCGGGCTCCGCGTCCTCGGAGAACGCTACAGCCCCGTCTACGAAGACTCCGCCCTGCATGCGCGCCGGGGATTTCTGGCCGGGGAGGACGCCGATCGTCTAAAGGCGCTGCATGACGCGATCGAGGATGAGGAGTCTCGCGCCATCTTTTTGGCTCGCGGTGGCTATGGTCTGCTGAGACTACTCGGCTCGATCGACCAGGATTTGCTGCGTGCTCACCCGAAGCCGATCATCGGCTTCTCCGACGCCACCGCGCTGTTGGCGCTGTGCGCCGGTGCCGGCGTGGCGGCGATTCACGGTCCGGTCGTCAGCCAACTCGGGGTGCTTGCCGCCGCCGATCTCGAAGCACTCTTCGCTCTGCTGGAGGTGCCCGAACCACACCAGGTCCTGGCCGGCCTCGATGAGCTTGTGCCGGGGCGGACACGGGGCTTCCTGTTGGGGGGCAATCTCGAAGTGCTTACTCGATTGTTGGGCACACAATTTCAGCCTGATTTCTCGGGCGCGGTGCTGTTTCTCGAAGAGGTTGGTGAGGTTCCCTATCGACTCGATCGCTTACTCACTCATTTGAAGATGGCAGGTGTCCTGTCTGCGGTCGCCGGTATCGTGATCGGCGACCTGATCGATTGCGACTACGTTGAAGATGGCACGCTCCAGTCACCGACAGCCACCGACGTTGTAGCCGAAAGGTTGAGTGGGCTGGGGATCCCTGTAGCCCTGGGTGGATCGTTCGGTCATGGTGAGCGCAACTCACCGCTCCCCTACGGAGCTCAGGTGGAGCTCGACACCGGCGCCGGTACCTTGACTGCACTCGAGTCACCGGTCTCATGACGTCATCACTCCGACCACCAAGGATGAGCACAGAGCGAGGTAGGCCTTGAGTGATCCGGTAGCCTGGTGCGAGATCGATCTTGCGGCCTATGGACACAACCTGGGCGAGCTGCGCAAGCTCTGCCAGCCCACGACTCGTCTGATGGCGGTGGTCAAAGCCGACGCCTATGGCCATGGAGCAAAGGAGATTGCTGCTCGGGCGCTCGAGTCCGGCGCCGACGCGCTCGGTGTTGCGCGCGTTGGCGAAGCGGAGCAGCTACGCCGCGCGGGTATCGCGGCACCCATTCTCATTCTCGGTTTTACACCTGCGACCGCCGCTGATGTCTTGATGGAACAGGAATTGTCGCAGGCGATCTTCTCCTATCGGTCGGCCGCCGCTCTTTCGGAGCGGGCCGGATCCAGAGGCAAGAGGATTCGAGCCCATCTCAAGATCGACACCGGCATGGGCCGGGTGGGTCTGATGGCGCATTCGGAAGGCACGACGAGTCCGGATGGGCTGCCAGCAGGCGGGGACATCGAGGAGGCGCTGAAGATAGCGAGTCTGCCAGGTCTGGAACTAGAGGGGATCTTTACTCACTTCGCATCGGCTGACAGCGCGGATAAGAGTCATGCCGGCCGGCAGCTCGAGCAGTTTTTGGCGTTCATCGAACGGCTCGAAGAGAAGGGTCTGAGATTCCAACTGCGGCACGCGGCCAACAGCGCCGCCCTGATCGAGATGCCGGAGTCTCATCTCGACATGGTGCGTCCCGGTATCGCTACCTATGGCCTCAATCCCTCTGCAGAAGTAGACGCTAGTCGGGTAGAGCTCAGACCGGTATTGCAGTGGAAGAGCCGCATCATTCACCTCAAGACAGTGCCCGCCGGTTTTGGTGTGAGCTACGGCACGACCTACAAGACTGTCCAGCCGACCACTCTGGCGACCGTACCGGTCGGCTATGCCGATGGTTTGACGCGGCGCCTGTCGTCTCGAGGGCAGCTGCTCGTGAGAGGTCGTCGGGTGCCAATCGCCGGCCGGGTGTGCATGGACATGACAGTGATCGATGTCGGTGAGGTTCCTGGAGTCGAGGTGGAAGACGAGGTTGTATTGATCGGAGGCCAGAACGGCGAGTTCCTTTCAGCCGATGAGATGGCATCGAGTGGAGCCACCATCAATTACGAGGTCGTATCGACCATCACGCCTCGAATTCCACGAATCTACTCCGGTTAACTGTGACTCGGATGGGCTTCTAATATCCTGTTACTCTGAAACTTCAACCGCGAGCTTTGGAGGCCACCATGGCACTATCCGCGAAAACCCTGATCACGACGGCGCTTGTTGCGGTGTCTACCCTGCTGGCGCAACCGGGCTTTGGGCAAATGGAGCCCGCTGCCGATCCTGAAATCGAACGCTGTCTCGAACAGGGCAAGGTCGTCAAGAAGGTCGATACCCTCACAGGGGTCACACGCCCCGATCAACTAAGGCTTGAGTGTGATGGTGAGACCCGTCTTGTGGTGTTCAAGGTTGTCGACGAGCACCGGCGTGGTGTAACTCGACTAGGAGGAGGCAAGTCCGAGCTGAACTTCTCCGACAGCTTCAAGTATGAGCGCGCGGCATATCTGCTTGATCGCGAGCTGGGTCTGAACATGATCCCAGTCGTTGTCATTCGCTCCTATAAAGGCGACGAGGGTGCGATGGTCGATTGGATCGAAGATGCTTCCGTCCAAAAGCAAATGACACAAACACCGACCGGTCCTCAGATGGCGGAACTGGCGCGCCAGAAGGCAACGATGCGACTGTTTGATGCGCTGATTCTAAACGTCGATCGACGACCCGAGAATTGGCTGGTCGACAACGAGACCTGGAATCTCTATCTGATCGATCACGGGAGAGCCTTCCGGACCCAGAAAAGTCTTCCCGAAGGCTTTGTGGATAAGAAGTCTCGGATCTCACGTGAGCTCTACGAAAAGCTGCAGGCTTTAGACGAGACTCAACTGGTCGAGCTCTTCGAAGGTCTGATCACCAACGCGCAAGTCAAGGCGCTGCTAGCTCGGCGCGATCTGATCGTCGAGAAAATCGAAGGGGATCTAGCCATCCACGGCGAAACTGTTGTTTTTTCGGGCTGACTGAGAGGTCCTAGCCCGCATTATTCATGAGCCCCGCGGCATCTAGTGAAGATCGCCCGCCATTTCAGGTCGTCCTCGCTCGTCGCTCCTCAACAACCTGCAAGGTTGCTTGCGGGGCTCCTCTCTGTGATTGACCAGATCTGACGGACGCTTTCCACAATCTGCTCGCGCGGTCATGAATAATGCGGGCTTATGCGGGTCGTCTCATGATCTAGATCAGGTGCGCCGGCGACCTAATATACGACTAAAGTCCTGAAAACCGACGAATTTGCCCGCGAAGAAGATCGTGATGCCGACGAACAGCCAAGGGTCGAACAGCCAGGCGAACAGGGGGAAGGCCGCAAAGAAACTGCGAACGCCAAGAGTGTAGCGATTCGAGGCCTTGTTGATGAGGTTCGCCAAATAATCCACTGCCGATCCCTCTTCGGCCTCGATCACAGCGGGATCGGCACCGACGACCAGGTTGAACTGTCCCAGGCGCCGCAGAGCCGCCATGTAGTACGAGAACGCTACGGCGAACACGATGAATAGCAGATAGAGCTTGGCTGCAACGGCGCCGGGGTGAATCTCCCAACTTGCAGGATGGACGACCTCTACTGGAACTTGCGGGTATGTAAGAAGCGCGTTTGCCGTCATGCCGAGGAGGATCAGAGCCGCTGATCCCAGCAGCGAGTTCATCATCGTCAGGTTTCGAGTCTGCTGGGCCGCAGCGAGAATATCTCGCCGCTCGACCAGCCCTTCGATCCACGAGCGACGCATGATGTCCATTCGACCTTTGGGCGTTCCGTGCGGGCTTCTGCGCGCCAGGATTGGATACAACCAATGGTAGATCGGGAACACCAGCAGGAATAGCACGAACCCAACGACATCCAGCCAGCTCTGGAACAGCTCGACCCAAGGTGACATTGGGAGCATTCTACTCGGATGTCAGGATTCGTGATCGGTGCAGCTATAGCGCCCGGCTTAGTCGCTCCGCCTGCGAGCATTCTCAATGTAGCGATCGACTTGACGTTCGAGTAGCGGCAGTGGGAGCGGGCCGGCACCGATCACGGCATCGTGGAACTTCCGGATGTCGAAGGTTTCGCCCAGTGCTTGTTGTGCGCGTTCGCGCAGTTCGAGGATCTCGATCATGCCGATCTTGTAGCTGAGCCCCTGGCCCGGGTTGACAAAAAACCGTTCCACTTCGGTCACGATGTCGCCCTTCGACAGCGGAGTGTTCTCGAGAAAGTAGTCAATCGACTGCTGGCGGGTCCATCTCTCGGCGTGGATACCGGTGTCCAAGACAAGTCGTACCGCACGCCAAAGCTCGTTTTGCAGACGTCCGAAGTTCTCGTATGGATCCGAATAGAAACCCATCTCCTTGGCAAGCTGCTCTGCGTAGAGCGCCCAGCCTTCGGTAAAGGCGCCGTAGGGAGCGTCGCGGCGGAAACTGGGTAGACCCTCGATCTCCTGAGCCAGTGCAATCTGAAAGTGATGACCCGGCACCGCCTCGTGGTAGGTGATGGCAACAAAGACATACCTTTGGACGCTGTTCATGTCGGCGAGGTTGGCGTAGTAGATGCCGGGTCGGCTGCCATCTTCGGAGGGCTTGTTATAGAAGGCGATGCTGGTCGAGTTTTCGCGCCAGGGCTCGACCCGCCGAACCTCGATCTCGGCTTTGGGGAGCTTGTTGAAGTAGTCGCCGACAATCTCGTTGATGTCGTCGACCTGTTTGCGGGCCTCGGTGAGAAACTGCTCGCGACCGACGTCCGAGTCCTCGTAGTAGTTATCTGGATCCTGGCGAATAAAGTCGAAAAAGGCGCGCAAATCGCCCTCGAACCCGACCTCGTCCATGATCGCCCGCATCTCCTCCTGGATCCGCGCCACCTCCGAGAGACCGATCTGATGGACCTCTCTGGCTGTGATCTCGAGCGTCGTGTGATGGTTGACGCGGTTTTGATAGAAGGCCTCGCCATCAGGCAACGCCCAGACACCATGGTCGGCTTCTGCCAGGAACTCGAGGCGTTCGAGCTCGGCGATCAAGGCTGTGAACCCCCGAGAGAAGGGTCCCCGTAGAGCTTCGGTTGCACGAGCCAGTAGCTGCTCGGTCTGTCTCTCGTTCAAATCCAGACCCGCGACTTTGCTGCGAAAGTCAGCATAGATGGTGTTCTCGGCACCGGAGTCTTCGATTGGGAACCCTGAGTTGATGCTCCGCGCATCGGTCAGAACGGCCGGAAAGGAGAACGCCGGAGCGATGACTCCAAACTCGGCCCTGTCTTTCAGCTGAGAGATGAGCTCCATGAGCACATCCTCGAGGCCGGCAATTCGCGAGAGATAATCCTCGGCATCCCGCACAGTGTCTAGGTCGTGGTTGTTCTGCAGCACCGTGATCAGATTGGACAGCTGACCATTGAACTGATCCACAACATAGAAGTGACGCCGGTAGACAGCGTTGCGAATCGCTCGCTCCGCTTCGAGCTCGAACAGTTCATAACTCAGTTGAGCGTCCACGCTCAGCGCGTCGAAATCGAAGTTCGATTTCAGCTGCGCAAGGTCGGCCTTTTTCTGCTCGATCTGCCCTTGGTGAAAGGTGTCGGAGAAGTCGTCCCACTCGCCGAGCCGGTCGGTTTTTCTTCCCAGCCTCGACTGCTCGATCGGGCTCTCGCTGACGTTTCGCTCATAGACCTCTTCGAAGAACTGGTTGATTCGCTGGTTCTCGGTCTGGGTAGCCGACTTCGTATCGGCAGCGGTCTCCTGGGGCTGGCTATGTTCCGAGCGATCGCCAACACAGGAGGAGAAACCCCAATAGATTCCGCCCGCAACCAGGGCGAGTCCCACGAAAACCGCGACTCTCGAGCTCAAAGCCATTCTTCCGATTGTCCTATCAATGAGCCTCTCCGGTCACGGCACTTGGAGCGAGATGACGTACCCGGGAAGCTGCAACCTCAGGCTACCAGATCTTCCTGTTCGCCGGTGAGCTCGGGTCGGTTACCGGCCTCGATCTCCTTGTGCTCGGCGACGATCCGACGCACGATAAACAACCAGCCGACGATGAAAAGAAGGTTCACTGCCGCAAAGCCGCGCACATCGAGGTGCAGCACCATAGTGCCCACAAATACCACCAACGCCGAGGCCACATCGCCAACACGATGGAAGAAACTGTCGATCACCTGCTTCGCCTTGTATTTGATGTCCCGCGAGGTCGGTAGAAAGAGCATGTTCCGCGTGGTGCCATTGATCGAGTAATCCGAAGCATTCTCGACCGTCTTGCCGAAACGGACGACTCTCAAAAACGGTAGGAATAGTACAAGTCCGTAGGTGCCCAAGGCGATGATCGGTAGCCAGAAGAGCCCCGCTCGGATGCCGCCCCACTTGATGAGGCGGCTGACGACAAAGAGTTGCAGGAACATGCCCAGCAGATTCACAAAGCGGAAGAAGTCCGCATAGAACCTGCCGATCGTAGACTGCACATAGTCTGTTTGAGCGTCCTCTGATAGAGGGTCACCGAGATCCCGGTCTCCGAATTGTAGATTTGTTCCGGCTGACGTAGCCTCCGCAACTGCCAACTCGAGCCTTTGCGCACTTTCTTCTTGTGCCAGGCGCCCGAGAATGTACTCGCCCGTCGTATTGACCAGATTGAGGGTCAGGACCAGCAGGGCGATATACCAGAGGTACTTGTGTTCCTTGAGCAGCCCGAATGCCAGCTTCTCTCTCTCCTTCTGTGCCTTGCGCTCTCCCAACCAGTCCTGCAGGTTGGACTGGCTGACCCGGATCTGTTGTCGACCCCAGACTCTGAGGGAGATCAGATTGGTGATGATGATGCACAGGACCAGGATTCCCGCTGCCAGGAGTAGAAGCTCGTAGACGTTGACAAACCGCATCAGACGGTCGGCGATGTCGGAGCCGACAAAGGCCCCTATGGAGCCACCGAACCCCACCAGGGCGAAGAGACGCTTGCCTGCTTCGTTGCTGTAGACATCATTGGCATACGACCAGAACTGCGTGATGACCATGACACTGAAGATGCCTACCCAGACAAAGAAGACATAACCGAGATTGGGCACGCCCAACCGACTGAGAGCCCAGAAGACGATGAGACAGGCAATGAAAATTGAGGTCACAACGGTTATGAGCCGTGTTCGTTCATAGCGAGAGACCAGCTTGGCGTAGCCCTGGACCAGGAAGAACAGGAGAACGGCCATCACCGCGCTCATGTAGCTCTTCGCCTCGGCGCCGCCCTGTTGGAGAATCAGCGCCTCTCTTGCTGGTTTGATCAGATAGTAGGCCATCAGCAGCAGGAAGACGAGGAATGCCATCGCCAGGGTGATACCACCCTCGCCGGCTCGCACTTCGGTAAAGATGCCCAGGAATCGCTCTAGGACATTCCGTTGATCGCGTTGTTCGCTCATGTCGCGGTGGGCTCATTCTATGGCATGTGGCCCTCGTTTTGATCGCATTGTTCCCCCGACGCAACCGAACACCAGAATGGAGCCTTCAGGACGTCGAAATCACCCCTGCGGCTGCTAAGCTCTGGCAGAAGCTCACTGCGCTGATTTGTGAGGAGAGAACACGCATGACT
>CAXMQZ010000159.1:0-5183 GCA_964195975.1 uncultured Polyangiaceae bacterium
TTTAGTCTCGCGATGGTGCTCTTGCTTGGCGGAGGTCTGACCCTGATTCAGGTCGCGGGCGGGCTGAAGATCCCGCGCAAGCTGACTCTCGATGAGCGCAAGATCGTGCGAGAAGCCGTCGGCGAGGTGCTAGAAGACCTGCAAGCTCGCTCTAGCTATCCGACCGGATACGAGGTCTAACCGATGACCGATGAAAAGACGCCGACAACCGAGCAGCCCCATCACAGCCCCGAGCTTAAATTTCATGAGCATGCCCGTGACCAGGCGGTGCAACAGATCCGCACCTACGGTCAGGAGCTGATCCGGGAATCAGTATCCACAGCGCAGACGCGTAAGCACCCGCTCGTGTTGCAAAAGGATGTCCAGTACGCAGCCCATCGGCTTCATACCGAATTTCGAAATCGCAAGAATGTGCTGTTTCAATTCCTCGGCGCCGGTCTCATCGGCGTCTTTTTGCAGGGCTTTACCGCCGAGATGTTGACCGCGGAGCCAAATCTATGGGCCGTCGTGGTCTATGTCGTCGTCGGCTTCATGGGTCTCTTTGGTGTCTTCTGGTCGCTGATCCGCTAGGTGTGTCCTTGGTGCCCAGCTCGGAGCCTGGCTTGCCAAACCCCGAACCTCGAATCATACGTGTGAGGGTCGTTTTCTGAGCACGAAATAGCCGATACCGAAAACAATCAGCACCACAATCCCAAGCTGAGCAAGGCGAATAAAGAAGTGATCGACCAGGTTTTTGAGAGAGTCGCCTACGATCTCTTCGCTCATCACACCCACCTGCTCCAGCGCTGCAACCCGCTCTTGGCTCAGCGCTTCGAGAGCGATCGATCGCTCTTTCTCGAGCGCCTCCAGAAGCGCCACACGCTCGTCCCTCAGGTGGGTCGTGAAGATCTCTACTCGCTCGGTGCCGAGAAACTCCAGCGCCTCGACAAGCTGCTGGTGGATGGCTTCCAGTGCCGCAATGCGCTCGACTTGGAGTGCTGCAACCACTGCACTTCGCTCAGCAGCTATCAGAGTAGGCGCGTCGTTTACCGTCTCGGCCATCGCTTCGATCGCATTGCTCAGCTCGGTGAATTCTGAGACAACAGTACCCAAATCCTCCCCACCCATCATCTCGCCCACCATGTATTCGGCCTGCCAACGTGCCTGCTTGGGCATAAAGGTCGTCTAGACGTCCATCCGCGACGCCAAGTCGTCCATAGTCTCGTTTACGGCGACAACCGTCTTGCGCAAGCCAATTTTGTTATCAGCGGTCAATCGGGCCAATTCACCGGATGTTGGCGTCCGCGTCGTTTGGGATGTGGTGATGGGGTGGTTCCTGGCCCACGTCTCGACATCTGCTCTCAGCTCACCGACGGCATCGCTCGGACCCAGAAGATTTGCTATGCCGAGAATCTCGCTCTCCATCATTGTGACCGCTTTCATCGCCCTGGCCTTGACCTCATCGGGTAGATTGGATGCCGGCCCCGACTGAAGCGAGTTTGATGTTTGAATCGTTAGCGCCCACGCATCGAGCAGCGCCGCGAGTGGTTTTGCCTGGAACAAAGCCGCTTGCATGGCGGGAATGCCGTTGATCTTCCAGAGCAGAGCCAGCTTGCGGATCTCAGGATCGGTGGTATCCGCGATGATGCCATCTGCCGCATCCTCAATGATTCCGGAAAACGGAATGGCCAACGAGCGAACCCGGATCCTCAACTCAGCCTTGGAAATCTCGATGCCATCAGGGTTTTTGAAAAACCCCTCTTCTTTCTTGGCGGCATTTGCCGTCGCACACCCTAGACCTAGGCCAAGTGCAATTGTCATCAGTACGAAGTGCGTCAATCGCTGCTGGCGCTGGTTGATCTCGGTCATTGCTTCCTCCTTAGATCTTCGCCCGTGGCTCCAAGACCCGACGCGCGGCCCAACGGTAGACGGTGAGGACGCCAAAGAAGACGAAGATCAGGAGCACTCCCTGGAAGAAGAGTCGGTTCAGGATCTTCGACACCACTTCCTCCTCGAAGGTGTTGGCGCCCTCGACCACCAGCGGCAACTGCTGCTCGAGACCGGTTGACTCGAGCAGCCGCTCGACGGAAGCCAGCATCGCATTGATCTCTTTCAGGGTCACCGTGGCATCCACCAACGTGCCCTGGTACTCCAGGATGTCGAACGGTCGGGTATCGGCACTCCCCTCCTCGTCGACCCGGAGCAGGAAAGCGTCCGCAGTGACGATGACCTGGTTCAACCGTTCCGCCAGCTCGCTGGCGGCCTCGACGGTGGCGTGGACCTCGCCAAGCGTCTCGGCCACACCGCCCTCACCCGCCGTCAGGGTGGAGAGGATCTCCTTCCACTCTTCGTTGATACCTGTCAGCGCCTGCTCGATTGCGGCTTCTCGCTCTTCCGGTAGCCCTTCGACCAGCTCGTCGAAGGTCACCGCAAGGCTGTCCGCCACCTCCAGAAACCCCTGCGAGTTCGCCAGCAGCTGTCGCACCTCCGGTTGCATGGCGATATCGGTGAACGCCCAGTGGGTCTGGAGGTTCAGCATCAGCTGCATCCGGGTAATCATGAACATCACCCGCTCGGCAACCAGGCGCATCTCTTCGATGTTTCGATTCGCCTCCCTCACCGGCGCCAACATCCCTCCGGGCTTGCCCGCATCGAGCAGGCCGCTGATCTGCCGCGAGTCCCCGAACTCGGCCAAACGCACCATCCCCACCGCGGTCACATCCGGGTTCTTCGCTCGCCAGTCCGCGATCACCTGGTGCAGTTGTTCGACCTGCTCAGGACTGTAGACACCTGCCGTGATTGCCCAGATGTCGTCTTCGAGCTGACGGTAGACATCGACCATCACCTGCGCCGCCTCACCGTAGACTCGAGGACCCCAAACCTCTTCCCACGCCATGCGCTTGAGGGTCACGAAAACTGTCATGTCGAGGAGCGCCCCCCCGGGGTTGGGGCCGGCCGCGATATCGGTCGCGGCGAGCAGGGCGGTGACCTGTTCCCTGGCAGCATCCTGACGTGCCTCGGGCGTCTGAAGCTGCGCTTCGAAATCCCCAGCGGCCTGAAAGGTGAGCGAGGTGAGGCGATCTGCGAAGCCCATCAGCTCCGACTGCACCTGCTGCTGGGTCTTGCGATGCTCATTCTCGACCTCGGAAGCCTGCTGCCGCGATGCCCCACCCGACGCGCATCCCAGCACGACCATTCCGATTGTCACAAATCCCACCCCTCGGCTGCTCATCGATTCGGCGGTGAGAGGACTCATGTTGCTCTCCTCTTGATCGAAAGTCGTGCAACCATTCTATCGCCCGCCCCAGGCATATTGATATCCCGCACCGATAACATCGAAATCGCTGCCAGATTTCTTCTTGACGCCACTGCCCAGTCTGAAGTGGATCCCCTGCTTTGGACTCAGCGCCCACCCGAAGGTGACCGCAAAGCGCCAATTCTGCTGGATCGTCTGTCTGGGCACTCCATTAACACTGGTCCGACCACCATCCCCAAAACCAACGCCAAAAGCAATCCATTGACCCGGTTTTCTCGACCAGATGGCGTGGGTCTTTAGAACCCAGAGTGGATCCTGATCGACACTGTTGCCTCCCAAGAAGTTGTCGTTGTCGGTGAACAGCCAGACGCTGCCGGCAAACTCGTAGCTCCACTTCTCAAAGGCCCGGGAGATTCCGATCTGGGGTTTGAATGTCCATCGATTCGATCCCAGATTGATCAGCTTCGAAGAGTCGTACTCACCGGTCGGAGCGATCACCTGCATGCTGGCGCCGGCAATCCACTTCTGCTTGTAGTCCTGAAACTCAGCGCGATCGAGCGCCGGCGCGCCAAGGAAGTTGACCTCGAGGACAAAGCGCGAGTCCGCGAAGCCGTCAATGCTTCTTCTTGCAAACTCGGACTCGAATTCGCCCTTCCAATCGCCCAGAGAATAGGGCAGCGCGACTTTGAACTTTGATGAGCGACCGAAAAGGCCAAAAGTCCGCGTGTATCTGCCGACCAGCGTGTGTATGTCGGCATCGAGCCCTTCGATCGGAAGCGCAGCATCCATCACGATGTTGCCGGTCGAAAAGGCATAGGCGACCGCAAGAAAATTCACCCCCACCGGGACGTTGACATAGGTTCGCGGTTCGAGCTCCTGAGCGGAGACGGCTACTGATCCCAGAAGCATTGCGACTGCAACTATTGAGAAGCGATTCACGATGTCGATCCGGTATCTGGCTAGCGACCGCGGTTGTCTCCTTCGCCATCTCGACTGTTGCGGGTCCCTGGCGTCTCCTGGTCGACGGACTCCGGCGTCGGATACCCCACCAAGGCTTCGTCGGCGACAAAGATCGTGTCTACGGTCCAACTCGGATGAAGCTCCTGGATGCCCTGGGCGATTCTGCGGCGTATCTCATCGAGCTCTTCGATCCGGCTGAGCGCGAAGCCTTCCGGCACCACAACATGGGCTGACAGATACGAAACACGACCCACCTTCACCATACGCAGGTGCGTACGCCGGAATCCATAGTCGGCGACGAGCTCATCAAACCGTCGCCGTACCTCCTGCTGTACCTCAGGTGGGGGTGAGATGTAGAGCAATTCACCCAGTCCGTCTCTCACGATACGCACAGGCTCTCGAACCACGGCGACAATCAAGATCGCTACCAGGGCCGGGTCCACATAGGGCAGCAGGTGGGACCACTGCGTCTTCTGGATAAAAAAGGCGCCAAGAAAAGCCAGCAGAACGGCACCGCTCAAAATGCCGTCGATACGCCAATTGCGTGCATCGACCTCGAGCAACGGTGATCCTGTTGCCCTGGCAACCCGGGTCTGCGCCACGGCCAACACGAAGGCACCCACCATCGCGACCACACTGTAGACCACCGCCCAACCGAGGCTGACCTCGCGGCCACCACGAAAAAGAGCGACAACCGCCGACACCAGGGCTACCGCACAGAGAGCCAGGATAAACAACCCCTTGATCGTGTTCAAAAAAGGCTCGAAGCTGTAGTGGCCGAAGTGAAAGGTTTCGTCTTCGCCCTGGGCCACCAGACGAGAGACACGGAGAGTGAGGAGACTCATCACAAAGGCGATCAGCGAGAAGTAGCCATCGAGCATGATGGCTTCGGATCGCGTAGTGAGACCGAACCCGAGACCCAGGGCCGCAAAGAAAATGTTGCCCCAGGCGGAGAGTCGAAGGGCGGAACGCTCTGGATCTCGGGCCA
>CAXMQZ010000160.1:0-5627 GCA_964195975.1 uncultured Polyangiaceae bacterium
CCATCCCGCCCGCACCGAGCTTGTCAACGATCTTGTAGTGGCCTAGGGTCTGGCCGATCATGAACAACTGCCTTCTTGTGGGTGCGAGGATACAGGAAGAAACCCACACTAAAGGCCACCCACAGGGGTGGGAGGCTAGTAGGAGCAGGCCCTCGGCACTTGGCTTGGATCAGTTGTCCGTCGGGATCAGCTGTTCGAGCTCTTCGAACCAGTTCAGGACGACGCGAACCTCGGTTGGAGACGATTCTTTCTGGGCGGTCGCAAAAAAGAAACGACTCCCATCGGTGGACACGTCGTACCGGCTCAGGGCCATTCCGACTCCGCCGCCGAACTGGTATTCGAAGAGCTCTCTAGGTTCGGAGGTCCGAAGATCTTCGACATCGGTGATGTCGACGACCATCATTTTGCGAGTGGCGTAGCCTCCTACAAAAAAGAGCTCGCGACCGTCACGCGACCACACTGGCATGAAACCAGGCTCGTCGCCCGAAACGGGCATCCGATGACCCGAGCCAGGAAAAGCCTGGACATAAACGCGGTACATCCCTGACTCCATCGAGCTATAGGCAATCCAATCACCGTCCGGCGAAAACACGGCACCACTTTCGTTGGACTTGGAAGTTGCGATCGGGACAGGGGTTCGATCTCCTTCGAGAGGCAATGCAAAGATGTCTTCCGAGCCGGATGAAAGAACTTGGCTGAAAAGAATTGTCCGGCCATCCGGCGACCAGGAGGTCGGGACCTGGACACCTTCGCTCGACGCCAACCGCTCTCGATGTGCCGCCCCTTTCACCTCTTGCATGAACATCCCGGCGCTCTCACTACCCCCGCCGGTCGATGCGAAGGCTATACGCTGGCCGTCGGGTGACCAGACGGCGCCCATGTTGCTACCTTCCGAGGTCAGTCGATCGAGCGTCTCTCGGGTGAGATCCAGGATCCACACGCTGTAGATCCCCTCTTCCATCACGGTAATCGCTACCTGATTTCCCTGCGGTGAGACTCGGGGCATGTAGTACATGCGCTGCGTACCAGGTAGAGACTCTACGACGCCGATGCGATCGATCGAAGCAAGGCTCCGGCCAGGAGAAACGGGCCCCCGAGGGACGTAAACGAGCGTTCCGCTCTTCGAGAAGGAGAATTGTGCCGAACCGAATGCCGGGGTGGCGGAGACATCTTCGAGAATCGGGACAGGCGAACCCTCGACAGACAGTCGCCGTGGGTCGAAAGCCACTCCAAAGATTGTGTGCGATCTCAGGAACAGAAGGTGACCTGATTCCGAATAGCTCGGGAAGGAGGCTGCTTCCAGAACGACCGTGTTCTTGCCGGTCCCCAGATTGTGAACAGCGATTTTGGACTCGCCAGGCACACTTGTTGTGATCTCGAAGAGAATCTCGGATCCACCCGGCAGCATTTGAGGATACTCGTGTTCCCTCTCGCCCTGGCTTGTCTCGATGGTTGTCAGGGGCTCGGGCGTGCCGCCCGCTGCGGCAACCCGAAAAAGAGGTCCCAAACCGCCGTACACGATGAATCCGTCGTTGGTCCAGGTTGCGCCGGAGAATTCGGCGGTCTCGCAGACTACAACCGGGGGGCCGCCCTTGACCGATACCCTTTTGATCTTCTGGTCTGCCCAGTAGCCGATCGACTGCCCATCGGGTGAGAAAAACAGGGCTTGGGCGCCTTCGGTGCCAGCCAGTACTCGAGCTTCAAACTCATCGAGGGCCCGGATGTGAATCCTCGGGACGGTCTCTGTCTCGGCGACATAGGCGAGCCGACTGCCGTCTGGTGAGGGAACTGCAACGGGTCTCCCAGTGTCGACCAGCGGTCCGACCAACTCGATCGAAAAGCGTTGAGCGGCAGCTGACTCCTCCCCATCTCCTTGCCGCAAGAACCAGATCAGGACCACTGCGAGAAGACCAGCGAGTGCCCAGCCGCCAATCCGGCTCCACGCAAAAGTCCCTGCGGCAGATTCGGGCACAGGTACAGTCTCAGGCTGTTGAAGGGCCTCCTCGAGCTCGATGCGAGCATCTCCGATGTCGTGGAGTCTCTGCCGGGTGTCCTTTCTGAGACAGCGCTGTAAAACGGATCGAATCGCCGGAGGGATAGATGGCGGGAGCGCATCCCAATTCGGTTCCTGGTGAAAGAGCGCACTGAGATATTCGGCCGACGAGTCGGCTCGAAAGGGTCGATGGCCGGTCAACATTTCATAAAACACACAGCCAAAAGCCCAAATGTCGGCCTGCTTGCCGGCAGGATCGCCTCGCGCTTGCTCCGGGCTCATATATGCAGGAGTACCGATGACCGCACCAGGCCGGGTCTCAGCCGTCAGGGTCGTCGCCTGGGAAATCAAGTCCTGATCGGTGGCCGCAATCGCTTTGGCGATACCGAAATCCAGGAGAAGCAGTTTTCCTTCAGGAGTGACTTTGATATTGGCCGGCTTCAGATCTCGATGAATGACTCCACTCTCGTGTGCGGACTCCAATCCTTCGGCCATCTGGATTGCGAGAACAACGGCCTCGTGGTGGGGGATCGGAGCGCGAGAGATGCGGTTCTCTAGAGTGTCACCCTCAACGAACTCCATGACCAGAAAGGGCACACCATCTGCCTCCTCGAGCTGGTACAAGGCAGCGATGTTGGGGTGATTCAGAGAAGCCAGGAGCTTGGCTTCACGTTCGAATCGTGCCAGACGCAGAGGGTTGGATTTGAATTCTTCCGGCAGTACCTTGACGGCGACCTGGCGGCCAAGATGCGTGTCCTCGGCCAGGTACACCTCCCCCATCGCGCCCTTGCCGAGCTCGGCGGTGATTTTGAACTGGGAAAGAGTCTTGCCGATCATGTGCCGGATCGCTTGCAGTAAATCAAGTGGAAGATTGCAGCTCATTCTATAGGTCGCCGCCCGGGGACATGAATTGAATCAAGGGGACATGTACCCGTTACGTGTCCCCTTGATTC
The DNA here is from genome assembly GCA_964195975.1 of uncultured Polyangiaceae bacterium. GTDB lineage: Bacteria > Acidobacteriota > Thermoanaerobaculia > Multivoradales > JAHEKO01 > CAXMQZ01. The sequence goes on from CAXMQZ010000160.1 coordinate 2,947, forward strand.
AAATCGTGTCCCCGTGGTTCGCAGATCTATGTCTCCTCAGCTCCGTGAGCACTGTAAAGCATGGCTTTACACCGGTAATGTCAGCCCTTACATCCGAGTCGGGGCACCTGGAGCGGCGCCCGACCCACCCCACCGACACCGGAGTATGCAGCCGAACCGAAACGCTACCGCGAAAACGAGAGTGGCGGTGGTCAACTTTCAGGGTCAAGACCCGGCCAAGGCGGCCCTAGTCTCTCGTGGTCGCAGAACCTTACAGCTTGCTACGGTGCGGTAGTGCTCCAAATGGAAGTATCGCCGGACTCGAAGCCGTCACTGAAGATAGGCGACGGGAGTACGCAGACGCCGGCTAGTCGCGCGTCGTCAGCGAAAGCATCGGAATAGAGAAGGCTACGCGTCCAGAAATTGACCGAGGTGTAGGTGCCATCCGGCACACCGAATATGGTCTGTCCCATTCCGGCGAAGAATACATGCGGGCTCGTCCACAGGACACGTGAATCCATGCTTCCGAGGACCTCGAAACCAGCTGTGATCATCAGCTCGTCTGTCTGGATGCATCCCAATCCAAAGGTGACCTGGCCGGGATTCGCTCGTGTCTGGGCATAAAAGGTCTGGGCGCCGGACGCCTTCATGCAAAGAGCCGCCACCTTGATGAGCTGGCTGCTGCCATTGGGATTCGTGCTAGAGGCTTCCCATCCAATCGGCGGGTCGTAGAAGAAGTCCCCGGCTGGAAGGTCCGCTACCGCACCCACGTCCCACCACGGGTTCGAGGTCCGCGTCGACATGTTCTGCAGCGCAGGCTCGCTGCCGCCGCCGACAGCGATCGTGCCGTCTGGACATGTGACGAAAAGGCCACCCAACAAACCGGCCACAATGTTGATCGAGCCTACAGTCGCGCTGACCGGCCAGGGTGCACAGATCACCGCGATCTTGACCAACTGAGAGCTCATACCGAGATTCGTGACCACCCCACGCCAGCCGGTCGCCCTACCCACCTCACCGTCTGGCTGAAGGAACAGAATTCCGCTCTCGAAGTAGGGGCCCGACGATATGATCAAGACGTCGATGTTCGAGACGCCCGGTTGCACGCCACCACTCACTGCCCAGGTCCCGGCTGGACAGAGTGCGTTTGCCGACGCGACGTTCAAGGGCGATACGGTAACGGAAACAACAGTGGTCGTCAGTTCAGCTGCGGAATAGGAGGGCCAGATGATGACGCCGATGCTCATCAGAAGAGTCAGATGGCGCCACCGGACTCGTGGCGGCAGAATTGACTGCGGTGTGTGGGCCATGGGGAACGTCCTTTCAACATCGCCGATCGCATGGGCCTCGCCGCTGACCAACCTTATCGAGGCGCTGCGAACTTCACTGGTTCGGGCCTTGGGCCCGCTCGTACTACACAAGGGCTGTCGAGAAACTCTAACACAGGGAAATTTTCGCTTGCCGAAGGAACGGCGGGTCAAGTCTTTTTGATTCAGTGCCTCCCCCAACTCCGTGAGCACTGTAAAGCGATGCTTGACATCGGCACCGATCCAGACTCTTGGAGTGCTCTGATCGCTCGTTTCTGTGGGACCTCCAGGAGGCGAGAGAAATTGCGGCGGAAATGTTCGGTGAGGTGTGCTGCAAGCACTGAAATACCAGATAGCGCGACTCGGAGCGGTATCCGCGAAAGCGCAGTGCCGCCAGGGCGAGGGCATGCGCAGCGTTGTACGCGAGGTCGAATCGACTTTCGAGGCTCAGGTCCTCGCGTGCCGCATCGTCCAGACGGCGAACACCCGAACGCAAAAGGCCATCGAGCTCAGCTTCCGCAGCCGGCTCGATCTTGAGGTAGCCAATTTTGACCAGGTTATCTAGCTGCGGATGGGGCATCTTCATTTCCCATCAGGACCAGGTGCTCGCCGTCAAGTACCCGGCTCAGGAAGGGGTTGGCGGCAGCTCGCCGGTCTCTGAATTCCTGTGACGTATACAAAGAGAGACTGATCTTGCGGTCAAGGCTGATCTCTACCGGCGCAAGGGTCGAGTAGAACTCCTCTAGCGTCAAGCCGTTCGCCACAACCAGTAGATCGATGTCGCTCTTTGCAGTATCGGTGCCCTTCACCACCGAACCATAAATCAATGCCAGCTCGATGCGATCCGCGAGCGATTCCAACGCCTGCCGGATCGGATCCACCATGGCGACCGTCTTGCGCACAAGGCCACTCAGCTCCTCGAACACCGGGCAGTCGCGGTTGGCCTGGTAGTGCTTCTGTTTGCCGATACGTGTGACGGTCACTAGCCCGCTCGAGGTGAGGCGCTTGAGCTCGCGCTGCATAGCGCCGGAGCCGGAGCCGGTCAGCTCGATTAGCTCGCTCGCAAAAAAGCTGCGCGAAAGTTGGCCGTACAGCAATGCCAGCACGCGTTGCTGGGTGGTGGTGAATAGTGCATCCGCGACGCTGGTAGGTATGTCGGCCCGATCGGCGGCTGCCTTGCGGCGTGCTGGTCGGGATGACTTGGTTGGCGTGACTCTACCCATTTTGGGCATTATACTACCCATTTTGGGCATAGTGCAATCTAACTCGGTGGCCAACATGAATTCCTTGCTTGAAATAACCGAAAGCGCCCTAGACAGTCTCTCTCTGAGGGACGGATTCGAGCCTACATGTCGCAGTAACCTGCAAATTGCGACACATTCTCTTGACGTGTCG
>CAXMQZ010000161.1:0-5849 GCA_964195975.1 uncultured Polyangiaceae bacterium
CCCGCCTTGGGTGCTACTGCCATTGACATCTTGCATGACGGGTGCCGGAGATCCGGTGGTCGATTGACTTTCGAGATCAAAGGGAACGGCGTACAACGTGTTCTGGGCCATGTAAAGGAGGTGGCCCGATGCGACAAAACGACCGTAGGTGCCGCCCCGATGTACCGTGGTGCGGTTCCCGGAAGCCAGTTCGAGAATCTCGATGGTTGCCGCGTTCCAGTCCGTGGTACCTGTGTGGACAGTAAATAGAACATGCTGGCCGCCTGGAAGATACTGCGGCCAACGGTGGGTCACCTCTCCCTTTTCGGCATCGAGTTCGGTAAGCGGTTGAGGCTCGCCGCCAGCAGCAGACACTTTGAAGAGACCGGTAGTTTGATTCGGTGCGAAGACGATGGTGTCGTCGGGGCCCCAGGTGGCGCCACGACTGAATCTCGCCTCGGCAAGCTTGATCGGTGTGCCACCGCTCAGTGGGATTTTCTTGAGCGAGTTCGGGGTCGCAAATCCCAGCCACTGGCCATCGGGCGAGACGAAGGGGTGGTAGGGACGATCGCTAGCGGAGCCAGACATGAGTGATATCCCCGCCCATTGATCTAGAGCCTGCGACACAATCTCATGCTCGGTGCCAGCGCCGAAGATTTGTATGAGTCGGTCCCCATTGGCTGACAGGACCACCGGCGAGCCATAGCCGCGATGAAGCGACTTTCCCTCAGGCAACTCGAGGCTCGCACGAATCGATGTGGGGGCGAGTCCAGTATCGGCGCTAGGGTCACCTAAGACCATGACGGCGAGAGCGACTGCCAAACCCGCAACGACCAGCCAGGGGGCGAGGCGCTTCCACATCGGAGCTGATTCCGGCTGGCCTGCCATTGCCTCAACCTCGGCCTCGGCCGGATTCTCGAGATAGTGCTCGATAGCGATGCGGGCCTCACCGATGGCCTGCAGACGGTCGCGAGTCTCTTTTTCCATCGTCCGCTCGAGCAGCCGCCGAATCACCTGAGGCAAATCCTTGGGCAGATCCTCCCAGCCTGGCTCGCGTGCCAGCACTCCGGCCAGGGTGTCGGAGACCGTTTTCGCGGCAAATACGGTGTCGCCGCTGAGCATTTCCATAAGTACGATGCCGAACGCCCAGATGTCGGCACGGCGATCTGCCACTTCACCTCGGGCTTGCTCTGGGCTCATATAGGCCGCGGTGCCGAGCAGCACGCCTACACCGGTCATCTGAGCCGTCAGCGTCGGTGACTGCGTGAGCGCGGGATTTGAACCCGGCTTCGACGGATCACCCTCGAGCGCCTTCGCCAGACCAAAATCGAGCACCTTGACCTGCCCCTTGGGGTTGATCTTGATATTGGCTGGTTTGAGATCGCGATGCACGATGCCGTGATCGTGTGCCTCCTCGAGACCGGCAATTACCTGCAGAGCGATCTGGAGCGCTTCCTCGACAGGGATCGGGCCACGCTCGAGCCGCTCCGCCAGAGTCTCGCCCTCGATCAGCTCCATGACCAGGAAATGAACTTCGTCAGCCTGCTCGACCTGGTAGATGCCTGCTATGTTTGGGTGATTCAGCGAAGCCAACACCTGGGCCTCGCGGCCAAAGCGGGCCATGCGGTCGGCGTCTGCGGCAAAGACCGATGGCAGCACCTTGAGCGCCACCTCCCGACCGAGCTTGGAGTCCTCGGCTCGATAGACCTCACCCATGCCGCCTTCACCCAACTTGGCGGTGATCTTGAAGTGAGAGAGGTGCTCGCCGATCACTGCTGTCTCAGATCGTTTTGCCAGTTGAGGACCAGGGTCATCGGGTCGAAAGCGGTCTGCCCACCTTCTTCGCCCACCTGGATGGTGAGGAACCTCTCGCCGTCGGCGCTCACGTCGTAGGCGTACCCGTTGAGCTCGGTGTTGAAGTCGAACAGATTTGTGACTTTCCCGACGCGAAACGACTCACCGGAGCCGTCGACACCGGCTACCATCAGCGCCGACTCGGATCGAAAGAAGATCTGACCGCCATCCCGACTCCATCGGGGCCATTCACCACTGTCGATCGATACCTGCCACTTTCTACCTTGCTCTGGGAAGGCAGTCACATAAACTTCTTCCTGACCCGATTCGTCGGACTGATAGGCCACCCAACGACCATCGGGTGAGACATTGGGGATCCTTTCAAAAAACGAGGTAGCCTGAATACTGATCGGCTCTCCCCCATCTTCGAGATCGAGGGCGAAGATGTCCGGCCCCTCGGGTTTCCAATTTTCGTAAAAGAGATAGCGGCCGTCCTGGCTCCATGAGATGGGAAAACTCAGTTGGTCATTCTCCAACACGAGCTCCGCCTCGCCCCCACCGGTGACAGACTGAATGAACAAGCTTCCCGGCTTGCCTCGATCCGAGCTGAATGCGACTCGGGTGCCATCCGGTGACCAGACCGCAATCCAGTCGTTCCCTTCGTCGAATGTAAAGCGCGATTTGATCTGTCGCTCGAGATCCAAAATCCAGAGATCCAAGTTGCCGGTATCGGGGTCGGTGAGACCGATCACGGCCTGCTGGTCGTCGGGCGAAAGAACGATCTCGGCATAGGTATCCTTGTCGCCAATGGTCCCGAGGATCTCTCCCGTACGGTCGCGCCACTCGAGGATCGCATTGCGCGTGACACCCGCCATTTCTCCAGTCTGATAGGCGAGCAAGCCCTGGTCGGTGACCGAGAACACACCGAGAAAAGCTGGCGGATCGAAGAAGACATTCTCGGCCAAGGGATAGGCGTTGCCGGTCAGTTCGAGGCTATCGGGGTCGAAGGGCCGAGCCATCAGGGTCTGCTCGAACACATAGAACAGGTGACCGGCCGCAAATTCCACATTCGATACCGTTGGCATCAGTTCCCGCACCTCCCCATCGAGAGAACCGACCATGAGTTTGGTCTCGTCCTGGACGCCGCCGAAACTAGTTCGAGCGACAAACAGGAAGTGGGTCCCATCTGGCAGGAAACGGGGGTGACGATGACTGTTGGCACCCCGATCAGTATCGAACTCGGTGACGGGTATGGCCTCACCCCCCGCATCCGGGACCCGATGTAGAGGAGAAGTCGAGTTGGGTGCAAAGACAATGAGCCCTTCCCGGTTCCAGGTTCCGCCCTTGCCGTTCGGAGCGTCGCACAGAGTGAGGGCAGGCCCCCCGGTAGCCTCGATCTTTTTCAGTTTGTTCTGGCTGAAGAAAGCAATCTCTTTGCTGTCGGGCGACCAGAACGGGTAGCGGGCGTTGTCGGTTCCTGCGAGCGGTTGCGCTGTGAGATCTGTGAGATCGCGCACCCAGAGTTGCACCTTGCCTTTTTCGTCGACTGTCGAAAATGCCAGGCTTTTTCCATTTGGCGCAACGGCGACCGGGCCCGGATAGGAGGTTAGTAGGTTGAAATCGGTGCCGGGCGGGGCGGGTATCGAGGCGCGAACGATCTCGGGCTCGACCGAATAGGCACGCCAAAGAAGAAATCCCAGGCCCAGCGCAACGAGAGTGGCTCCCACGGCCGCAAACTTCCAGAGCGGGCTCGATTTGGCTACCGTTGCGGCCTGAACCGCTTCCTCCCCAGCCGCTACCGCCTCGACTGTGGGCGCGGCCAGGATCTCATCGATCTCGAGACGAACATCGCCGATGTCGCGCAGTCGCTTGTCAGCGTCTTTCTCGACGCAGCGCCGCAGCAGGCGCGTCAACTCTTCGGGCGTATCGGTGGGCAGCGCCTCCCACTCGGGCTCGCGCGCTACGACCGCCGCGATGACATCGGTCACGGTGTCGCCCCCAAAAGTGCGCCGACCGGTGAGCATCTCGAGCAGCACGCAGCCAAAGGCCCAGATGTCCGAGCGTTTGTCGACCGGATGGCCACGGGCCTGCTCCGGGCTCATATAGCCAGCCGTACCGAGTAGCACCCCGGCTGCGGTCATTTGATGGCTCAGCGTCGGCGAGGCTGTGAGAAGCGGCCCGCTCCCCGAGGAGGCTGTCGGCTCCCAGGCCTTGGCCAGCCCGAAGTCGAGCACTTTCACCTTGCCCTCTGGAGTCAGCTTGACGTTGGCGGGCTTGAGATCGCGATGAACGATGCCCTGATCGTGGGCGGCCTCGAGAGCCATGGTGATCTCTTGAGCGATGCGGAGTGCATCGTCGAGCGCCACCGGGCCCTTCGAGATGCGCTCGGCCAGGGTCTCACCCTCCACAAGCTCGAGCACCAGAAACGGTTTTCCGTCCGCCTCCTCCAGCCCGTAGATCGCAGCTATGTTTGGGTGATTGAGGGCAGCGAGCATCTTGGCTTCGCGCTCAAACCGTGCGAGCCGCTCAGCGTCTTGAGCCACAGCCTCGGGAAGCACCTTGATCGCCACCTCCCGACCGAGCTTGGCGTCCTCGGCTCGATAGACCTCACCCATACCGCCTTCACCCAACTTGGCGGTGATCTTGAAGTGAGAAAGAGTTTTGTCAATCAAGTGCGGGGATTGTACCGCACCAGGCAGGTAGATCGGCGATCGAATCCAGGATGGCATCGGGTTCGACCCCTTGCTCGAGATCGCTGGGACGAAACTTGCCTGTCTTCAAAAGAACCGCGCGAATGCCGGCGCGTTGCGCGCCACCGATGTCGGTACGGATATCGTCACCGATCATCCAGGTCTCCTCGGCGGGAGTGCCGAGGGTGGCGAGGGCCATCTCGAAAAAGGGCGCCGCTGGTTTGCCCAACACCACGGATTCCATACCGGTTGCGTGCTCCAAGGCTACGACGAACGGTGCGGTGTCGAGCCGGAGACCATCGGTTGCGTGCCAGTAGCGAGTCATTCCGAGGGCGATGAGCGTCGGCTGGGGATCGCTCATCAACAGCCGAAAGGCGCGATTGAGCTCGGCGTAGGTCCAGCCCTCGCTGTAGTCGCCGATCACCACGGCTGCGACAGGTCCGGCATCGGTCGATGCGGCCAACTCCAACTCGGAGAAATCAGCTGCCGCGGCAGGCGTTACGAACAGCGCCACCGGCCCATCCGCATTCTGCTGCAACCAACGGCAAGCGGCAATCGGCGGTGTGAGGATATGCGATTCCTTTGCCGGGATCCCCATCCGGCCGAGCTTCTCAACCAGCGCCGAGCGGGGCCGCGATGTGGTGTTGGTGAGAAAAAGATGCGGCAGACGATTTTCGACCAACCAGGCGTTCGCCTCCGCAGCGCCAGCAACGGCCTCGTCGCCCTCGTAGATAACTCCGTCGAGGTCGATCAACAACGCGCGTATTGGAATTTTGGGTGGCTCCATCACGAGAATCCAGGAGGCATTATCCTCCGTCAGCTGGCTCTAATCCAGCTCCTCGTAACGTTTCGTGTGTTCGCTGGACTCAAATGGTCGTGGGTGCGCTTGATCGCAACACTGTTACACGTGTACTATACGTGCAAAATGAAGAAACTCACCATTACAGTGGAAGACGAGATCTACGAAGGCCTATATAAAAGGGTGGGCGCTCGTCGAATCAGTCGTTTTCTCGAATCGCTTGCCCGGCCCCACGTCATCGATTCCGATCTGGAGGCCGCCTATCGGGAGATGGCTGCTGACGAGGTCCGAGAAGCTGAGGCGCAAGAGTGGTCAGAGAGCCTGCTGAGCGACATTGCTGATGAACCGGGGTGAGGTTTGGTGGGTTGGCTTTGGCCCGTCGCTGGGTGGTGAGATCCGCAAGAGACAGCCAGCGGTTATCGTCGGCAATGACGCTTCGAATCAGGCGCTGAACCGGGTCCAGGTCGTGCCTCTGACCTCGAACGTGCAGCGACTCTACCCTTGCGAAGCCTATGTCACCCTGAAAGGCGAACAACGCAAGGCCATGGTCGATCAGATCGCGACGGTCTCCAAAAAGCGGTTGCAGA
>CAXMQZ010000162.1:0-30125 GCA_964195975.1 uncultured Polyangiaceae bacterium
CTCAGATCCTCGGTGCATCGAAGAAGCAGATCGTAGAGTAGACAGTGTCTCGATCCCGAGCGAAAGCCACCGACTCGGCGCACCAGGGCAAACTTGCAAGCCAACAATCCGCCGATGTAGTTGTACCCGAGCAGAAGATCCGGACTCCAAGCCGGCTTGAAATGGGGCTTTTCGCGCCGGTCATCCCGATCGATTCGATCTTCGTAGCTGTAGATTACTTCGACTCCGGGATTGTCGAGGCCAACCCGGACCACGCAGTAGAGTGCGGTTTCGGCCAATTGATCTCCACACTCGACGAATACGAGATAGCTTCCTTGGCCCGCCTCCAGAAAGGTGTTTGCAGAACGGGTCTTTATGCCATCGACCTCGCCACTGAGCTCGATTCTCGGATCGTCGCCCAGGGTCGGGGGAAGAGTCGCCGCCCCCGTGACATCGAGCACCAGTAACTGCCAGCGCCTATAGAGCTGTCGCCGAACCGACTCGACGGTGTCAGCAATATGATCCGTATTACCGTCCCTGACAAGTAGCAGAACAGTGACCTTGGGAGGCGATCCGATTGCATCGATATCGCCAAGAACCTCTTCCCTATCGGTCTCGCTGAGCCGGTCGTACTTTCCAATCCATTCTTGGTAGCCCACCCTATCGGCGGCGGCATCGGATCGACGGCGTGGACCTCGTCGGCCAAACCATCTGCGTTTCATCGGAATCATCCAAACATCTCGAGCCAATCGACTGGCTTTGATCGATCGATAGGTTAGTCGATCAGCCCTATGAGGAGAAGCCCAGTTGCTTGTTCGCGATCATGCTCCTCGCTATACTTCGTGGCCAGTAATCATCAACTCGCGATGCTTCCCTGCTGCTTCAAATTCATAGTTTAGACCGAGACTAGGGGGTCTGCGGCGTGGAAGCAGATCAAAGAAAACCGACAACAGAAAACTCGTCCGAATCGCTAGCGGAGGATGATCTGGAAGCCGCGGTCAAACGGGGACGGCAGGCAGGCGAGTTGTTCGATCTGAGGCTTCGTCAGAGAGAATCCAGCGATCGCGAGGCAAAGCGGACCTCTGGTGACACCGCTTTGCGAATGCCTCGCATCGAGGAGCTCTCCTACGACGGCCTCAGCCGCGAGTCGCTCATCCGCGACCTTCGTGACCAGATCGAGCGCCTCGCCACCTTCGAGAGGGTTGTCCTGAGCTCGAGGGCTTGGCGATTGATTCAACGCTGCCGTGGATGGATGGGTCGGCGATAATCTCGATCATGGCCTCTCCGGAACAGCTGAGAATTGCCGAGCTCGAATCGAGAGTGGCGGCCTTGGAACAAGCGCTCGCGAAGCGTTCTCAAGAGCTTCGACTCATTCAGAAGCATGCCTGTTCGACCGATCTCGTGTTGATTCATCGAGTCAGCTGCGGTCTACCCCCGCTGCCCCAGTACGCCTACGAGCTATCGCGGTGGAACGAGTCTCCGCACTTGAATCCTGCTGAAGTCGAGAAAGCTCTAACCGACCTTTGGAGCTACGTCAGCCTGGCCGAAAAGGCTGCTGAAGTAGACGAGCTGTGAGCAGCCAGACAACTCTGATTATCCTCGCGTGGAATTGCTGGGATCTGACCCAGCGTTGTCTGGAGACTTTGCGCCTAACCGACCTCGGCGGCGCCGAGGTCATGGTCGTCGACAATGGATCCACTGACCAGACACCCGCGCGGTTGGCGAAAATGGATTGGATACGAGTTCTTCGACTACCCGAAAATCTCGGTTTTGTGAGGGGCAACAACGCCGGTATCGAGGCCGCCAATCCCGATTCGGACATCGTTCTCCTCAATAACGACCTGGAGTTCTCCCAAGAGGATTGGCTGATCAGGCTCCGTGAGTGTGCGTACTCGGCCGATGACATCGGCGTCGTGGGCTGTCGTCTGCGGCTTCCTGACAAACGTTTTCTCCATGCTGGAACAACCATCCTTCCTGACACCATGTGGGGTCAACAGCTCGGGTCCCTCGAGAAGGATATCGGACAGTTCTCGAGCCGCCGAGAGGTCGAGGGGATTGTGTTTGCCTGTGCTTACTTGCGCAGGGAAGTCATCGATGTTGTCGGCAACCTGGCATTGGATTTTGAATCGTATTTCGAGGACACCGACTATTGTTTTCGAGCCAAGGAGGCCGGATTCAAAACCGTAGTCTGTGGCGATGTGACCTTGATCCACGACGAACATGGATCGACCGCCTTCGACGCCGTCCATTTCTCGGAGCTGTTTCAATCGAGCCGCAAGGCCTTCTCGCGAAAGTGGAAGCATGCCCTCGAAAAGCGCTACCACAATGAGGTCTTCTGGCAGTCGATCATGAATTTCCCCTCCGGTTATGCGCGGTGCACCCGAGCCTTTCTGCCGGCACTCGAACGCCAAGGTGTCAGAACTACGTATCGATATGTGTACGGAGCGGGCAGCCCGTTCGAAGTAGAAGAGTCGGACAATTCGGGGGATTACGTTCTCAATGTCATTCGAGGCCGACGACAGAGCTCAAAACCCAAAACTTCCGTGGTGTTTGGGCAAGGAGACGTCTTCAACCGAAACAGCGGCCGATACAAGATCGGCTACACGATGCTTGAAGTCGACGGTTTTCCAGCAGATTGGGTGCAACAGGCGAATCGGCTCGATGAGATCTGGGTGCCAAGCGTGTTCAATCGCGAAGCTTTTCTCCGCTGCGGTCTCAAGAGACCCATTCGAGTCATGCCCCTGGGCGTCAATACAGACTACTTTCACCCCAAAATTACTCGCTATCCGAACCCGATGGGTGAATTTGTCTTCCTGGCCAATTTCGAATGGGGTGAGAGAAAAGAACCCCGGATGCTTCTCAAGGCGTTTAGCGACACCTTTTCAGCCCATGAACCTGTCCGCCTTCTCTGCAAGATCATCAACCGCGACCCGAGCATCGCTGTAAAGACCGAGATCAGTCTGCTCGATCTCAAGGATTCTGGTGGGAAGATCTCGTTTTTGTTCAACCTCGAGTTCCCGCACTATCAGCTCGGTAGCTTGTACCGGTCTGCCAACTGCCTGGTGAGTCCAACTCGCGGCGAAGGATGGGACATGCCCTTGATGGAAGCCATGGCTTGCGGCCTACCCTGCATTGCGACTGACTGGGGTGCACATCAAGAATTCGTCCATGACGGCATCGCCTATCCACTCGCCATCAGGGGGACTTCTCAAGCCAACGCGAAGTGCCCCTATTACGAGGGCTTCTCCTGGGCAGAGCCCGATGAAGAGCATCTCCGCTACCTCTTGCGCTATATTTTTGAGCATCAGGAGGAGGCGCAAGCGGTAGGCCAGGCCGCCTCCGCCGAGATGCAGGCAAAGTGGACCTGGGATCATGCGGCGTCCAAAATCGCCGACCGGCTGGCAGAGATTGGTTCCTAAGGACGCCCTCCTCCAATTCGAGGAGCTATTTCGAATCTCGTTTGCCTGGCTGGTAGGACGAACAATCGACCGAAGTAGAGCTTGAGCGCCTCGAGACAGTTGGATATTCGAACCAGGCGGGATGACGCCCATCGTTGCGGATTGGCACACGAGATTTCTACAGAGGACGGCTTGAAGCAGCTGAGAGACTGGAGAAAGTTTCCTGCCACCGACTGAACCATGAGCCAAAATCTCAAGTCCTACACAAGAGGTTGGCCGTCTCTGGCCGCGGTTGTCGCCACGTCGATTCTTGTCGCCCATTGCTCGGATCTGAGTGGCCGCGACAAGCTCGAAGCACCCACATTCAGCAATCTGATTGTTGTGATGATCGACACCCTGAGAAGTGACTACCTCTCCAGCTATGGCGGGCACGAGAGCTCAGGAGAATTCTTGGCTCAATTGGCCACCGAGGGGATTCAGCTTCAAGGGTACTCGGCCTCGTCGTGGACACGCCCTTCGGTGGCTACCCTGCTGACTGGCCTGTATCCACAGCGTCATCAGGTCTTGAGCAGGGACGACGCACTGGCAATCCGCACCCCGTACCTGCCGGAAATGCTGCGAGACAACGGTGTTCAGACGGCGGCTTTGGTAACCAACGGAAATGTGAGTAGGCTCTTCGGCTTCGCCAGAGGGTTCGATCTCTTTCGGACCGAGATGGGTGCCGGAAAACCAAAAGCCAAGACGGCCGTAAATCGGGCCTTGGAGTTGGCCGAGCAATTTTCGCCACCCTTTTTCTTCTACATCCATCTCATGGATCCACACACGCCTTATCTCCCCGACAACCTCCCAGGAAAACCGGATGTGTCGTATCCCGCCTACATTCAACCGCAGCAGGTGCTACGAGGCGAAGTGGAATTCAACAAGGAGAATGTGACAAGGCTCAAGAGCCAGTACCTAGGTGAGATCCAAGAGATGGACCCTCATCTCGAAAGATTGATGAGCGAGCTCGATCATATGGGTCTGCTCGAGGATACTCTTGTGATTGTCACTTCAGATCATGGCGAGGAATTCAACGATCACGGTGGTCTGGGCCACGGGTTCACACTCTATGAGGAGATGCTTCGAGTGCCGATGATTCTCTGGGCGAAAAATGGCATCACACCCCGCCGTTCAGAGGCAACGTTCCACCAGGTGGATTTTGCGCCGACCGTCCTAGCGGCTCTCGGACAACCTCTACCAGATAGCATGGATGGCCAGTCTCGCTGGGTTTCGATCTTGGGAGAGAACCCTCAGTCGTCTCGGGATCACCTGTTTCATCTCGATCTGGACGATGCGAAAGCCGAGGCGATGAACCAAGAAGCGATGAAACTGATTCGCCAGATCGAAAGCTCCGAGGTGGAGCTGTTCGATCTCGGTTCGGACCCGCTCGAGAAGGTTGATCTCGCCACAGACAGACCCACCGTGGATAGGCTCGATCAACAACTGCGGGACCTCACGCGCGAGCTCGAAGAGGCTCAATACGACTCCGACCATGTAGAGCCTACCCACTCCGTCAGGGAGCAGCTCGAGGCTTTAGGCTACCTGGGTGATGACTGACACACACACCTGAACATCCTCATGATGATCCTCCATATGGGCGATAAGTCGGGGATTACCCCTATGCTAAGCTCGCGTCTTGCCTGTGACACTCGTCGCCTTTCGACCCCATAGCCAGTGATGGAAAACGTCTCTCACTCCGAGCAGCCGACAGTGGGGGCGCAACAGGTCTATGACTCGAGTCAACGGCCTCCACCTTTCGTGGACGAGTGGCGAGAGCTCTATCGCTATCGAGACCTGGTAGCCCATTGGAGCGTGAGAAACGTTACGATTCGTTACAAACGATCGATTCTGGGTATTCTTTGGACGCTCATCGAACCTATGGTGCTGATGGTCGTGCTGACGATCGTCTTTTCCAATCTTTTCAAGTTCGCCAACATCGCGCCTTTTCCGGTCTTCCTATTGTCGGGTCTACTGATGTGGGATTTCTTTGCACGCGCATCGCTTCATATCATCGAGGAAAACACCGTCAGCCAGGATCTCGCACAAAGGATCCATGTGCCCCGCAGCGCCTTCGCACTGGCCGCGATCAATGCGTATCTCTTCAACTGGGCCTTAGCTCTGATTCCTTTGGCCATCATTATGGTCATTCTCCGACAGCCGTTCTCTCCTGCCCTGGTCTCGCTTCCGTTCGCCATGGCTCTGACCGCGGTTTTCACTCTCGGTCTCTCACTGACTGTCGCAACGGCTGCAGCCTTCTTTAGCGACATAAAACTTGCGTATCAGGCTCTGCTCGCAGCAGTGCTGTACAGCACGCCGATCATCTACCCACTGGACATCGTCCCCGAGAAGTATCAGCCGCTCATACTGCTCAATCCCCTGACTCACCTCTGCCGGCTTGTGCGCGATCCGATCTTCTACGGAACCATCGCTCCCAGCGAAACCTGGCTTATAGGAGGAGCGATCAGTGCGGCATCGCTTCTGGTCGGTTGGTGGGTCTTTACTCATTGGAGAGATGCCTTCGACTATCAGGGCTGAAATGCCCGAGCTGTCAGTAGCCCAACCTTGGGCTGGGGCCAATCCGAGCGTTCAGCTCGAAGGGGTGGGGGTGCGCTTTCGCGTGCCGGAGGAGAAGATCCCGAGTCTCAAGGAGTATCTCGTGCATCTTCTTACCCGTGGTGTTCGGTATCGTCATCTGTGGGCACTCGATCAGATCGACCTGGTGGTAAGACCCGGGGAGACCTTCGGCATTGTGGGCAGAAATGGGGCTGGGAAAAGCACCCTTCTCAAGGTCATCGCAAGGGTGCTCCGCCCCACCACCGGGCGGGTCGTGGTACGTGGACGCGTCGCCCCCTTGCTCGAATTGGGAGCGGGTTTCCATCTCGACTTGACTGGAGAGGAGAATATCTATCTCAACGGCACTCTCCTTGGCTACGGGAGCAAGGAGATCGATGCCCGGCTCTCTGAGGTCATCGAATTTGCCGAGCTCGAGGATTTCGTGCACTTGCCGATTCGAAAATACTCGACAGGCATGGTAGCCCGGCTCGGGTTCTCGGTGGCAACGATGTATCGACCCGACGTTCTGATTCTGGATGAAGTACTTGCCGTAGGAGACATTCGTTTTCAACGAAAGTGTCTCGAGAGGATCGACAGCTTCCGAGCTTTGGGTACAACCGTCCTGCTTGTCTCTCATTCCCTCGAGACTCTCGAGCAACATTGTGAACACGTAGCCTGGTTGGACGCCGGGCATGTTCAGGCTGTGGGCCCAGCCGCAGAGATCGTACAGCAATACAAAGACAGGCTCGATCGTGACTAGCCGCTAAGATTCGCGCCATGACAGCCAGCGCGCCAGACCACAGCGAGAACGAGCGAACGCGACTACTCAACCAGCTGCTCGACCGACACCCGCTGGCCCCTAGTGGTTCCCCGGAGATACTCGGACTAGACGATCTGGGCCCCAAGAATCTGACCTGGCTACTCGCCGAGAGCTCAGAATCGGATTTATCTCCCCCCATCCCGCGTTTGGCAGCGGCGCTTCTTCGCCGACGGGCGGATCTCCGACGCGCGTTTCCGGATCCACTGGGTGCGTCCCGAGAGGCATTCGCCTACTGGTTCTCGACTTGGGGCCGAGCGGAGTACGGTCTCGAGTGGAGCCTTGTCCGGCCGGTCGTCCGCAGGCTACCTTTTGGCAAGCGAGCTCGAGCTCGCCTCTGGTGGTTGCGTCACGTGCTGCGTCAGATTGTAGATCAAGTTTCGCCTCGAGCCCGGCAAGAGCATCCTCGACGGGGTCATGACACCAAATTGCATCTTTTTGGATGGATCGAATCGCCGACTGGGGTGGCTCAAGCCTGCCGAGGCTCGATAGCAGCGTTCAAGGAAGCCTCCATCGACCACGTCATCACAAATCTCGACAGCCTCCCTGATCTTCCATCGTACCGCTGGGCTCGGAAGCTGCAGCTCCACCGTTCGCCGCCGCTCCAGTTGCATCATGTCAATGCCGACATGATGGACTTTGTCTATCGCCGTATCCCTTACGATGCCGACCGATCTGTGTATAGAATCGGCTATTGGTTCTGGGAACTGTCACACTTTCCTGCCGAGCTCTACTGGACCTACGGCTTTGTCGATGAAGTGTGGAGTCCCAGTCGATTCTGCTTTGACTCGATATCGGAGTATGCGCCAGTCGAGGTGCGCTGGGTTCCACCCTGTGTCCCCGCCCCGGTGCCGCAGCCAGGAGCACGCACCGACCTCGACGTGCCGCTCGACAGTTTCCTGTTCTTCAGCTCCTTCGATGCCCGCAGCATCGCCCAACGCAAGAATCCTATTGGGCTGGTGGACGCCTTTGCCCAGGTTGCAAGTCGAACCCGCCGAAAAGTGCACCTGCTCTTCAACGTGGTCCATCCGGAGGTGGCTCCGGAACTGGTGGAATTGCTTCGTGAGCAGACCTGTCAGCTGCCGATTACTCTTCTCACCGGCGGTGTCTCGAGACTTCAGTACGCCGCGATGCTCACAGCCTGCGACGCCTATGTGTCGTTGCATCGCTCCGAGGGCTTGGGTCTGCCGATGATCGAGGCAATGTATCTTGGCAAACCGGTGATTGCGACCGGCTATGGCGGATGTCTCGACTTTCTCGACGACACGACCGGTTGGCCGGTCGACTACCGGATCACCCGAATCGAACACAGTATCGGGCCTTATCCAGCCGGTGCCAAGTGGGCCGATCCAGAAATCCCCGACGCTGTCGACAAAATGCTCCGAGTCGTTGATCGGCCCGAGGAGAGCCACGCCAGAAGTAGGGCTGCTCGACAAAAAGTCACGGAGATCTACTCGGCAAAAGCTGCCGGGGAACGCTTTCGGGTCGAGTTGGAGCGCCTCAGCACAATCGATCTTGCTGTCGCCGCAACTCACTCGATGTAGCCAAGAGCCTCGAGGCTGTCGAGAAGGTTTCTGTCGAGCGGCACCTCGACACGCTCCGAGTCAGCGGCGTCAGTCTCCTGAATTTGTTGGTCGATACGAGCGGAGAGCTCGAGGCCCAGGGCCGAATGCTCTTCAAACACGTTCGATCGCTCGCCGAGATCGGTTCTGTGGTCATAGAGCTCCAGATCGCCCTCCGATGAGCGGATCATCTTCCAATATCCGCGGATTGCAGCTGTGAATTCATCCTCGGGTCGATTCTGATCGATACGATGCGCAAACAGCGTACGACTCTCAACCTCCTCGAGTAGCCTCGGACCATCGCTGTCTTGCCGCAAGAGCGGTGCTAGAGAGTAGCCTCGAAGGGTCGGCAAAAGTGGAGCGCCTACCAAATCGATTACGGTCGGCAAAACATCGATCAGACTTGCATTGGCATCGATCCTCTGCGGCACGATGCCCAGAGAGGGACCGTGAAACATCATGACGACCCGGTTCAACTCGCCATAGAGCTGCGGCCCATGTCCCGTTCCACCATGATCTCCAAACTCCTCGCCATGATCGGATAACAGTACAAACAGGGTCGAATCGTCCAGATCGAGGGAGTGCCATATCTCCTCGAGCCACCAATCGACGTGCCCGATCTCGCTCAGATAGCTCGACTCGTCCTCACCGGCGTAGGTCCGGTGTCGCTCGTAGTCGGGCAGACGAGGATCGTAGGGCTCATGGATGTCATTGAAGTGCAAATAAAGAAAATAGGGCTCTGATTGGTCTAGGTCAGCCTTCCACCTTTGTAGGTCGACAACAAGCTCGCCGATCGGAGCTTGATAGCTGTGCAGGAACCGGTCAAACCCGCGGTCGAAGGCCAACTCCCGGCTCAGGTTCCGGTTGGATGCCATGGCAAACGTGGTGTACCCCGCGACTCTGAGAATCTCCGGCCATGTCTCCAGACTGGGCGGTATCTGATTGAGCGGCAGGACTGCCTCTCCCCGCTCCCACAGACGATTGGCGTGGTGTCGGTGGGCATGAAAACCAAGGGTGACCCCATGTTCCCAAGGATAAGTCGAGGTGAACAGAGAAGCCACACTCGGCGCGGTCCACGAGGATGTGGAGAACGCTCGCTCGAATACCGCAGATCTCGCAGCCAACCCTCTCAGAAAGGGTGCGGTCTCAGGCTCATGACCGTAAATACCCAACGCATCTGCTCTCAAGGTGTCTAGAAGAACGACGACGACATTCGGAGGTTGCTCGGATTGATCTACGCCACACGCGGCCGCAGTGCACGCGAGCAGTGCCACAATCAAGATTCTTTTCGCCACAGTCCTATCCGAGCTCGCTAATCAATTCTGAGATCCGCTATCGAGAAGTCGCCGCTATGAAGTATAGGCTAGGGACGCTTGGTGGCGACCCTGTATGATGCCCCTCGACCTTGTAGATACTACGTTTCTGAACCGAAGCGGATTCGCCAGCTTGCCACTTTCAGGCATCGGATATGAAGAACTCTGATACTCGCCGAAATGAAGGCCACTGGTATCTGGAAGGAGCTGTCGATGAGAGCGGTCAGGTCTTTCGGATGCCGATCACCTCGACCCCGTTTCGGATTGGCCGGGAGTCGGGCCTGGACCTCAGCTTGCCGGCACAGGTCGTCTCATCACAGCACGCAGAGCTGATCATCAAGAACGATCGACTCGTTGTGCGAGATCTTGGTAGTACGAACAAGACCTTTGTCAATCAGGAGCCGATCGATGGCGATACCAACCTGAAAGAAGGCGACATCCTACATTTTGCGACGTTTGGCTTCCGTCTAGGGGTCTCTCGAGGCAAGCACACCGATACAATCATGGGATCGACAGCCGTAATTCCGACCGGGCTGCACAAGTTGATGCCGGATGAGCTGCTAAAGCTTCGTCGCTTGCTGGCCGACAAGGCAGTCACCCAGCTCTATCAACCGATAGTGGGCCTGATCGATCACGAGGTCATCGGCTACGAAGTCCTGGGCCGGGGCGACTATCCTGGCCTCCCCTCAGGGATCACGGAGCTCTTCGAGCTCGCAGCTATTGCCGATACAGAGGTCGATCTCAGTGTTCTTCTGCGACAACAGGGCATCGCCGCCTGTGGGGAGCTCTCTGGCGACTACTGCTATTTTCTCAATACTCATCCGGCTGAGCTCGACGATGATTCACTGCTCGAGTCGTTGCGGCAGGCCCGATCCGAATGGCCCGAGCTGCGATTGGCTATCGAGATTCATGAAAGCGCAGTCACCGAACCTGAGTCGATCAAGAAATTTCAAGTTGAGCTCCAGAAGCTCGACATGCTTTTGGTCTATGACGACTTTGGTTCCGGTCAGGCAAGACTGCTGGAGTTGGCTGATGTGCCGCCACACTTCCTTAAGTTTGATCAAAGCCTGATAAGCAATATCGATCAAGCAAAGTCTTCGCGGCAGCGTCTCCTCGAAGGGCTCGTCAAGCTGGCCTTGGATTTAGGTATCGATATCATCGCCGAGGGTCTCGAGACCCAGACTGAAGTCGATGTTTGCCGCGAGCTCGGGTTTGGATACGGCCAGGGCTTTCTGTTCGCAAAACCAAGACCGAGCGAGCAGGATGGGGAAAACGCTGTGCCTCCACGTCTCGAGGATCTCGAGTGAGCAAATTTCGCCAGCAACTCCCTTCCATGCCTCGAAGACTTTTCGGGTGTGTTCTGACTCTCGTCGCGATTCTCGGCTGTTCTTCTAGCCAGGAAACAGAGAACTCCAAGCAGGCCACCCTGTCGGGCTTGGCAGCAGGCCGCAATCTAGTGCTCATCTCGCTGGATACCGTTCGTGCCGATCGGTTGGGAGCCTATGGCTACATCGTTCAGGGCAGCACCCCCAGTCCTAGAATCGATGCACTCCTCGAGAACGGTGTCCGGTTTCAGCGGCCTACGGCCCCACGTGCATCGACCTGGCCATCGCTGGCAACGGTCCTTACAGGACTGTATCCGAGCGGCCACGGAGTGGCAGAGAACGGATATCACTTTCCCGACGATATCGACACGCTACCCAAGATCCTGCAGCAGGCGGGCTATGAGACGGGGCGATTCCTGAGCAATATGTGTAACGCGAATCATACGGGCTGGGATGTCGGTTTCTGCAGTAAGGGTGTCGATAGTCGGATCAATCCAGAGACGTTCACCTGGTTGGATACTCTCGACCCATCAACGCCACATTTCCTCTGGGTCCATTACTTTGGCGCCCATGGTCCCTACTACAACGGAGGCAATCGAGCTGCCAAGAGGCTCGACCCTGGCTACGAAGGTCCCGTCGCGCCGAAGAAGAAAGCGCTCAATCGAATCATGCGGGAAAAGATACCGCTAACCGAGCGCGACTTGAAGCATCTCGATGCAATCTACGATGCCTCGATCATGGGGAGCGATCGGTTCGTTGGCGAGCTTCTCGACGGACTCGAGGAGCGCGGTCTGCTCGACAATTCAATCGTGGTCTTTCTGGCTGATCATGGTGAAGATCTCTATCAGCACCACGGGTACATCTACCACGCCTGTTCGGTCTATCAGAGTGGTTTGGAGGTTCCGCTCGGTTTTGTGGCCGAGGGACTCATTCCACCCCACAGCGTCGTCTCGCAGAACGTCGAACTGGGCGACGTCACACCGACTATCCTCGATCTCCTGGGGATCGAGCCAGCGGCAGAGATACACGGTGTATCTCTGGTGCCCTATCTGGTCCGACCCGATTCCACCGGGACGGGCAAGCCGGCCTTTTCCGAGTTCGGTGACACTGAGATTCATACGGTCGTAGAGGGTGACTGGAAACTAATCGACAATCCAAACGACTTCTCGATCTATTGTCTCGAGGGTGCACCGGAGGGACACTACCCCGTCGAGAGTGTGGAACTGTACAACTTGGCTGAGGATCCTGGGGAGCACAAGAACGTAGCCGCTGACTACCCCGAGAGAGTGGCGGAGCTGCAAAAGCTGATCGAGAAGAGATTTTCAGGGCTGAGCCGACGGCTCGAAGAACAAGAAGTTCCCGAAGACCTCAAAGAGGAGCTACGGGCGCTGGGTTATGTTGCAGATTGAAAGACACGGAAACTGAGACTGAGGCTACTCGGTCATAGCCATTTTTTGAAGCTCGAAAAATCTCAGCTGTGTGTCTTTGGGATAGTAGAGATACATGAAGTACTTCGCCTGCCACGTCAGCTCGGCCCTGGCTTTACCACCCATCATCGAGATCTCCCCTACCGATCGATTGTCGCGAGTCACAATTCTGATACGACCCTCTGAGTCCGGTGGAATGGTTTCGGCTCGGAGCTCGTAGTCGCCCATCTCGAAGTATTCCTTGAGCAAGAGAAAGCCACCTTCCTTCGGAAAACGGTAGGGGTGATCGGCAAAGTCGAAGCGTTTTGTCGTCTGGTAGACCAGGTCCGTCGGATCGATCTTGAACAACCGGACGTAAGGCCCTTGCCGAAGCCTGTCCGGTGGAAAGTTCTGCGCCAGATCGAATTCCAACATCTGCTCATATCTTTCGGCATAGATCTCGTGATGGGGTTTCGCCCAATTCTCAGGATCCATGAATCGGCCGTATGCATTTTGAGCCAGCAGCAAATAGTCCCACTGAGGATCCCGAATCTCCTCCAAGGGAATTCGAGCCGCGAAGCGTGATTTGCGAACCGGATATTTCTTGAAATGGAGATGTGGTGTATAGGACTCCTGGATAAATTTGGCACCACGGGGCACATGCGCTTGAATCCATGCCGTCGCCACTTCGCGCGTGCTTGGCCGCGCGAAAGCCACTGTTTGCATGATAGTCCGAGCCATCGGCATGGCCAAGATCACAAGAGCGATCGGCACTAGCCAATACCGCCGTCGTGCAGATTCTCGGCTGGTATCACCCCACCGTTTCGCAAGCGTGAACCAACCCACAGCTCCTACGCCAAGCATCGCTGCCAGTGCGGGTAGCACCGGGAGTAGATTACGCTTGACCACCATACTCATGGAAGCAAGCAGGATGAGAAAAATCGTTGGGTAGGGAATCATTTGGAAAAAATGCCGACGTGATCGCCGATCCAACCAAGGCCAGCCCGAAAGGCCTACAAGCGCGGCTGGAAGGCCAAAACTCGTCAGCAATTGCTGGCCGTACCAGACGGCATTGCTTCCCGGCATCACTCCGATCCAGCCACCTCGGCCGTACTGTCGCAGCCCAAACAACATGTCCTTGCCTTGCCCCACAAACACATTGCCGGAATGCGCCCAAAAAGCAGGCATTACGGTCAGGAATGTCGCCAGAGATACAAGGCCGGCAGCAACTAGACTCCAGGTCCAATCCCGTTTTCGTATCCGCCAGTAGAGCCAGATCGCAACAATGGCCACCACCACCACCCCCGCTGGGTACTTGCTCGCCGCTGCCAGACCTGCTGCTACCCCGGCCAGAAGATAGGGAGACCGCCGCTCCTCGTCCAGAAGAAAGGAGACAAACATCAGCGACAGGGTGGCAAAAAATGCAGACGGGACGTCGCTGATTATGAGGCGCGAGATCTCGGTGTAGATGGGCGAGAAGATAATCAGCAGGGCACCTAGCGAGCCTGCTAGCAGACCCGCAATTCTGTACCCGATCAAGAAAACCGGGATCGTGGTCAACGCACCTAGAGTGGCATTGATGCCTCGAAGAATCAGCCAGCTGGCTTCTACCTCCTTGCCGAAATCAAAAACCTGACCGGTCAGCAACCCTATTTGCTGGGGCCCGATCTGTACGGGCCCGATCTGCATTGGGACGACGGATTGGATCCAGAGAGCGGCAGCATAGATGTAGTACGGAAAATGACCATAGATAAAGGACTCAGGTAGCATATTGCCCTGATTGATCTGCTCGGCGGCAGCGTAGTAGATACCCTCGTCGCGATAGTAGCGACCCGAGATCTCCCAATCGATGCCAATCAAGCTCTGGACGAGTGAAAGAACCACCAGGACCATGAGAACGCGAATCGCCGTCGTGGTCGACTCCGTCTTGAAACCGGTCCACAACCGGAGTGTCAACCACCCCAAGGCAGAAAGCGTGACGAGTCCCGTGCCGATGATGGCAACCTGTTTGACGAACAACGGTACCCCATTACCACCAATATCCAGCAGCCAGACGGACAAGATGAAAAACCAAGACATCCCGCAGACCAACCCCGTCACGATGTCGGCTCGTCTCATGACAGTCCTTGAAACCAAAACCGGATCAACCTACCACCCGCTCGATGGTTGGACGCATAGTGAACACGAGACGCCCTTCAGCCTGACTCGGAGAGAGCAGTTTCAGCTCGTAGATGTACACGTCGTTCCAGGTCCACCACATCGGATGGGTGGCTCTGGGTTTTCCCAAATCCAGTCTGAGACGCCGTCCTTCAGAGTTGGTCTCATCGCGTGCGACCGATGCCCCCTCCAGGATCTCGATAGTCTCATCCTGTGCTCCTCGCAGCTGAAGATCGATCGCAATTAGTGGTTTCGAGCTGCCGACCAGTAGTTCGCCGCGAGTCCCCCTGTCGAGTAGTAGCGCCGTACCATCACGACTGGGTCTGAGTGTGGGCGTCAGGAACTTGACCCACATTCCGTTGTGCTCGACATCTGAACGGCCGGCCGGCTTGAGATGACTTTGCGTCGTTTCGTAAGGCAGAAACCGGAAAGCCGTATCCGAGACAAAGGCATAGGTTCTGTTGCTTCTGAGTGGGTAACCTCTCGGATCTCTCCAAAGGGGCCAAACAAAAGGCGCCGCCACCAACACCGTTATGATTATGTGCCTCAATTTTATTCGTCGACTGGCCATGAACCAGAAAACGGGATACAAAGCCAGAAGATATCTATTGGCCACGGCTCCTCCACCACCGTAGAAGTTGAACGGCCGGTAAAGAAAAAAGGCGGCGATACTCGCCAGCAAGACAGCCAACAAAGACCAGTACACCCATCGTTTGGGCCATCCCATCAACCCGAGTACAACCGGGAAAAAGTACGGCAAGAGTCCGATATCACGACCCACCAGGAAATAGAGACTGTTCCAGCCCCACAACGACAGACTCGTACGAGGTATCTTCGAGAGTCGCTCGGCCTCAGACCAGGCGGCATTGTTGGGGCCCGCCACCTCCGCCGACCACGCCTCAGCCGGGAAGTCGACTCCAGGGTACCCGGTGCTCGAATAAAAGCCGCGCCGCTCGCCTCCATAGCTAGTCCAGGCGCCGCCGTTGATCCGGTGAACCGTCGCCGAAACAAGTACCACAATCAGGGCGCCCAATGTGAGACCGCAAAACGCCCGAGCCCAGCCCCTTCTCGGCAGTCCGAGAAAAGCGGGAAGAATCAGCGGCACATATAGGGGCCGGCTGTACACCACCAACCCGATCAATGCCCCTACCACTGACCAGCGAAGAATCAGCGATGCGCTCGCCCGCGGCTCTTCCCCATCGACTCGAGCAAATACGAGACTCAGGGCGATAGCTGAGCACGACAGTAGGAATAGGTCCGCATGCACTTGAAAGGCATATACAAAGACGACTGTCGCAAAGATCAGAGTTGCTACCCACAGAGGAGCCAGTTCCCCCAATCTTCGGCTCAAAACCTTCGCGCTCAGTATCGAAGCCAGTGCCAAGATCAACACGTTCGCGATAAAGGGTCCTCGAGCTGGGAAAAGCCTTACCGCCGGTGCCAATACGAGCGGGTAGAAAAACGGCTTGCCGTAGGTGATGGACCGGCCGCCATCGCCACTTTGCAAAACCAGACCTTCGGGGGCGGTGTTCCAAAGGTCAACAAATCGTTCATAGTCGTGACGACTGAAGTCCAGGTCACCATCCCAGGCCAAGCTTTGAGCCGCCATGAGATAGGTCGATTCATCCCCGAACATGCCAGGCCAGGTGGACCGGTCGAAGGTTACGCTCGCAACAAGCAACACGACCATCAAGATCAACAGTACTGTCCACGAAGCTCGTTTTGCCGCTACCGACACAGGTGTGGTGTCAAGTTGGGACCCGAAGCTCATCACGCTATCGCTCGAGGTGGGAAAGGACAAAACTGGGGAGGCACACCTTCATCCGGTGGACTCCCAGAAGTCTAGCAGAGGGCGCCTCAGCGCCCTATAATGAAACGAGTGGCAGCTTGGGCGGAGCCACACCGAACCCCCCCTACTTATCGACCTGTCAGTCGACGAACCGACTTCAAAAAGTGGCTGCTCCAGATCTCTCCATCCGACTCAGCGCTCATCAGGACTCCCTGTGGTGATCCAGAACCTCCAGAATTCCATCGTCGCTCTGCTTGCCACCGGGCTTTGCGCCATCCTGGGTCTCCAGGCGTGCTCAAAAACCGAGCTCGAACCGCGCCATAACATTCTGCTGATTACTATTGACACCCTCAGAGCCGATCATCTTTCGAGCTACGGGTATCCCCGTACCACCTCGCCCGCAATCGACCGTCTTGCTGCAGAAGGCGTCCGATTCGAACTGCCTATCGTCCAGTGGCCCAAGACTGCGCCATCCTTCGCGTCTATTTTCACTGCCACCTACCCGAAGGACAACGGCATTGTACGGAAAGTCGGTGAACAACTTCCCTACGAGTTCAAGATGCTCGCTGAGGTGCTCGCGGATCATGGATACGCGACTAGAGCCGTCGTCGCAAATGGCGCCGTGGCTAGTGAATTCCATTTCAATCAGGGTTTTGACGAATACATCGAGAGTTGGAAGCTCGCGCCACCGAGTGAGAAAGTGCAAAACACCAGCGCCGAAATGATCACCGAGTTGGCAAAGACCCTGATGGGAAATCACGATCCCGACAAGCCGTACTTTTTGTGGGTTCACTATTTGGACCCCCATTTCCCCTACGAGGCGCCACAACCTTGGACCGACCGTTTTCAGGGTGATGAGTCCTACGACGGCTCGGTCAAGATCGATATCAGCCGCGATCGCCCCAAACGACAGATGACCGGTATTGGATTCACACAAGTACTCGGCGGAAGCGACGAGCTTGCCTTCTACGTCGCTCGGTACGACGCAGAGATTTCCTACGTCGATGCTCAAATCGGCGCTCTTCTCGACCACCTGGGGTCCCAAGGTCTTCTGGAACGGACCCTGACTGTGGTCTCGTCGGATCATGGCGAGTCGCTCGGCGACCACAACTACTTCTTCGACCACGGCCGATTTGGGTTTCAGCCCGGACTGAGAGTACCGCTGATATTCACCTACCCAGGCGTCATAGAGCCGAGGGTCGAGACTGGAGCCGTGGAGCTGATCACCCTGGCACCGACACTCCTCGAGGCCGCCGGTGTCCTACTCGAAGAGCATCGCTGGATGCAGGGTCACTCTCTTTGGCCTCTGCTGATCGGAGACGAGTCGGCATCAAAGAGACGACCCATCGCCTTTTCGGAGGCTGGATACGCCGTAGAGCGGAAGTGGCAGAGAATCATCCTGGATGGTCGGTTCAAACTAATCTACGCCCGAGCGGTACCCGAGCAGCGCTGGATCGCGGGAAAGGACAATCCCTTTGCGCTCTACGATCTTCGCAAGGATCCTGGTGAAACCAAGAATGTGTACGATCAGCACCCGACAGAGGCAGAGAGACTAACCCAGATCCTGCACCAAGCCTGGAAAGCCCCTACCTTCGACGTCTTGATCGATACGAGTGGCGCGGGGGAGCGAAAAGAGATGGACGAAGAGACCCGCGAACAACTCGAAGCTCTGGGTTATCTGGACTAGGAGCCCGCCTGAGTAGCCCGCACAATCTCCACTTCGGCCTTGCAGGGCGAACCCGACCGCTTCTGCGAGAACCAGCTTACTCGTTCCCTCACCAAATCGAGCACAAGCGTATACTCCCCCGGCTCGGGCAAAGCGACGACGGTCTGTTCGACCTCGATTTTTCGACCGGGCGGCACATCTCTAGGTAGGTCCGTCCTGCGCTCCTCAGTTTCGACCCTGTCTCCTTTCGAATCGAGCCAGTGGTATGCCAGATTGACTTGGGTCGGTCCGCTAGCCGGCCACGAAACCCCGCTACTGTTTGTGAGCTCAGCTGCGAAGACAAATATCTCTCCGGCAATCACCCGGTTCGGAATCTGACACTCGCCCCAATCCACCGAATACATATCGCTTTCGAGCGATGATTTGGGCCCCAGATAGGTCAGGCGTGCCCCAACATAGAAATCGTTCACCGGGAACTTACGCACCGCGTTCTGGGCTGCATTCGCGATAAAACCTGTTCGTGACCGAATTCGAAGGCGATAGGCGTAGAGTTTTCGGTTCCCCTCCTTCACCCTAGCGTACGGGGGTCCAGGGACGAGTTCGATCTTTCGACTCTGCGAGGGACCGTCTTGGCCTGAGAAATCGAGCTCGAGCTCGGAGCCTGCAAGATCCATCTTGATCAAGTTGTCTTTGGCGAAGTTTTCGACCACAAAAAACACTCCCTCCGTCAAAGGATCTTGGGTAAACATCCAGAGCTCGACTGGGGTCGCTCCGTGGATCAGCAGATCGTCGTTATCGGTCTCGAAGCTATCCTTACGTCCGAAAAACCACGCCCCAGATGACGAGAAACCCTTGTAACCCGGCAGTTTTCGGCGAAAACCCAGTTCCAAGGGAAACCAACGCAAAGGGGTACTGCGAACATGAGCCTGAAGCGTGGGCTCAGGAACTGGCGCGCCAAATGGGGTGAAGAGCAAGGGGCCCACGAAGAGGCCAGCCAAGGCGTAGCCGATGGCAGTAAACCAACCTGGGCGGATGGTGGTAACCAAGAAGAGGAATGCCGGATAGACATTGACAAAGTAGCGGTTGCCGACAAAGCCTCCTCCGCCATGCCAGTTGAATGGAATCCAGATCAAGAAGAACAGACCCACCGCCGTCAACGACCCCAATATCACCCATCGGACAGCGCCATCGCGCCGATTGAGCAGAAACAGCAACAGGCTCAGAATCGCAAAGGGCATGTACGGAATGATTCCCATATGTCTGCCCCAGATGAAGTAACCAATATTGGCCACGAGCTCTGACCCATCGATTTCTGGGACTCTTACCAGCCAGGACCAGGAGTTGGTTGTCGGTGTGTCGAGAGCTAGTGGGCTTTCGACGGGTTGAACAGGCATCTGTTGTGGGTCGAATATCTGCACACCCATTCGTTCGACACCCAGATAGGCACTCGGGTGCCCCGTAAAAAAGACTGCAACGCCGCACACGATCGCCAAGGACGTGGCTGCGGCAGCCAACCAGACGAGGATGGAGCGGAGACGGCGCTCTTTGAACAAAGAGAATAACGATGGCAGGGCCATGGCAATCAACATCGGCTTGTTGTAGGCAGCGAGTGCAAGAATGGCACCCGACCATGCTGGCCGCATATTCGGTCCGAAGATCTTGTGACGGAGGCCTGCCAATCGCCCGTCACCATGCTCTGGTGAGAACTGATGCAGGATCAGGAAAAGCGATGCCGCTACACAGACCATATTGAAGATCTCTGGGTGAAGCCAAAACACATAGGCAAATCCGGAACTGAGCAAGAAGAATCCAACAGAGAAGAGACCCGCCATGGGTGTGGAGTTGAATCGCTGTAGGTACACCGCACCCATCCAGATCATTGCCAGCAAGAGAGCCATGTTGAAGGCCACCATCCCGTTGGCCCCAAAAACCCCTGCAAATGGCGCTGCGAACAACGAATAGATATAGGGCTTGCCGAAAAAAACCGAGTTCCAGCCATCGTCGGTCATCAGGATCAAGTTGAACGTTGCAAGATAAGGGTACTCGTCAAAAAGACGGCCGAGATCGTGCAACTCACATTGAAGATCAAAATCCTTGGCCAAGCTGAGCGCCATCAAGTAGTAGGCGGGCTCGTCAGCCTTCAAAGTCATGGGCAGACCGGGCTTGACCACCGTCAAAGGAATTATGACGAGCAGCAGAGAAAGGCACAGAAGGGCAAACCAGGTGGGACTACGCATGGGTCCGCCGCAGTTTACTGCATCCGAGCCGGTTCCAGCGGCACTTCTACTGCAGGTATCCAAGGGCGCGGAGAGCGCTCTCGGTGGTGGCGTCCAATACTGCCTCACTGGTAGTGAGGAGATTGCCCTCTTGAACCCTGACATCTAGGAGGATGGACATATACCGAGCTCGAATCGAATTCGACCCGATGACGTTCGCCTCGTCGCCCCGGTCCGCCTTGCGATTGAACAGACCGCTCCAGATCTCGGAGTCACCACGCAGCCGCTCGACAAATTTCCAGTCTCCGTCTACGACGCTCCTTGTGGGCAGGCCGTCCAGTTCGAGATACGAGAAAGCCAGTCTAGAGCCTTCGGTTCCGGTGTGGCCGTCATCGATCAAATCAAGTAACGAGCGACCCTCGACGACATCCGGGATCGGAATTCCCAGCCAATCCAGGATTGTAGGCATGATGTCGATGTGTTGCACTACCTGCTGCACCCGCACCCCGTGCCCCGCTTCCGGAAACCGAATGATCAGAGGCACATTCAAGTTCTCCGCAAATAGATTCTTGCCATGCTCCCAGGTGCCATGCTCGAGAAACTCTTCCCCATGATCCGAGAGAATCACAATCAAAGTATCTTCCACTAGATTGCGCGACTCGAACATCTCGAGCAACTCGGCAAACATGGAGTCATTGAAAGCAATCTCTCCATCGTAAAGATTGATCAGATGCTCTGCGACCTGTCGCTTCTCTTCCTCGGACATCGCCTTTGTTCGCTTGAACCCTGGATGCTTGTCCAGATCCAACGGCGTTTCGTCGGGTGGCATGAACATTTGTTTGAACTTCTCAGGTGGCCGGTAGGGGCCGTGAGGATCTACCGTGTGCACATAGAGAAAGAAGGGCTTCGACGGGTCTCGATACTGCAACCAATACTGGACAGACTCGTTGATTTGTTTCGACTGGCCTCGCTGCAATGCCCGGAACTCATCGAACCCTTGCGCAAAACCGAAGGTCGGGAATATGTTCCAGTTTCGAGCGACCGCAGCTGTCTCCATCCCAGCCTCGTTCAGCACCTCGGCAAGCGTCAGGGCTTCGGAGGCCAGCTTGTCTTTGCGGCCATTGGTGTCGTGTCTTACTGGCCAGAGGCCGGTAAATACGGAGGCCATCGACGCTCGAGTCCAGGAGGACTGGGCAACGGCATTGTCAAAAATTGTAGCACCCGCAGCAAATCGGTCCAGGTTGGGTGTGACCGGTCGCGGGTAACCATACATCCCCATGTGGTCGGCCCTCAAAGTGTCGACGACATACAGCAAGACGTTGCGATCCTCGATTCTCCTGGAGCTACGAGATCTGTCGGCCGCGGAGCTGGATCTTGCAGCCTGGACCGCCTTGGAGGGATTCGGTGCTCGGATCACGGCACCGGAGACTATCGCTCCTGAGCGGGCCGACCCAACAGCCTGGCGCGGCACCGCTCGGAGTGTCAGCCTGACAACTCGCTCGTTGTCTCCAGGAAACCGAATCTCGACATTCTCCGCGGGTGAGTCGACATTCCCCATACGTTCAGCTTCCACGCCATCTTCTTTGAGCTCGACCTCGAGGGACCCGGCGGAGTTTCCGACAAATTTCACCTGTTCAAGCTCGAGTCGCGACTCTGGAGGCAATCGCAAGTAGTATTCCAAGCGAGTACCCCAAGGAATCAGGATCGAATCACCCTCTCCAATGACTTGGACAGTGGGGGGCTCCTCATCTTTTGGCCCTTCGATGTCCAACGAGAACCAGATCATCGACTGCCTCGGCCCCCCGTCTGAAACAGTTTCAAGCTCTATCCCATCACCCGGTCGGAACCTGAGCGAGAATTCATTCTCACCGCTGAGAATCAGACCCTCAGGGACACGGACTCGGTATCGCTTGTTGTTGGGCTGCACCACCCACTCTGCAACTAGGTTGCCGTTGACTCTGGCTTCCACGACGTGACCTGTAACCAACTCAGGAGCTCTTGGTCGCCCAAAAGCCTTAAATATCAGCGTACGGGGTCTGAGAATCGTAAAGCGCAAAACCGCCTCTTCGTCGTCAGCCAACACATAGTTGACTTTCCGATTCTTGTCCCAGCGGATGTCCGACCATCCCGATTCGAGATGCTGCTGGCTACGGAGAGTTCCCAGATCGATATGGCGCGTCTCGGACCAAGTCTCGGCCAGAGGAAACCCCGCTATCAGATCGAACTGGAATGTCTCCTCTGCAGATCGGGATCCGCAACCGGCAAGCATGCCCAATACCACAGCCGCAAGTGGGGAAAAGCTACGTCTGTCGATCATCATCGAAGAAGAAACCTGCGTGGTTCCGGCTGACTCGCGGAATTGGAGGTGATTCTGGATGCAGAACCGGCGAGACGATAGCACAACGACCACCCCAGAGAGGGATTCCAGGTCGCCGTGTTCGCCAATGAGAGACGCTCTCCGGCAGCTTGGACATCCCAAGCCCCCACACCTAGGGCGCGCTAGACTGAGTCGTGATGGTCATCCGACAAAGACCCCTGGTACTGAGTGCCCTCATCCTTCTTAGCCCGTTCCCGGTCAGTTGCAAACCCGGACCCAACGCAACGATCGACTCAACCCACTCGAGCCAGTCGAGCGAGCCTCGAGCCCACACGAAGTCTGAAGAAAGCACCCCCGTCACCGAAGGATTTGTCGTCTGGGAATCCAACCGAACCGGAAACTGGCGAATCTGGCTCCGAGACCTCGGAGGCGGAGAACCCCGACAACTGACACCGAAAGGTGGTCGACGAATCCACTGTTGCCCCCACATCTCTCCCGATGGTCGGTGGGTCGCCTACATGAACCTTGCCCCCAATCAGAAAGGCTATCCGAGAGGGGGAGCGATCGGGCCGATGGCTGTGATTCGTCCGGATGGAACCGGAAATCGAGAGATTCTGAGTGCTGCCCGTAACTATTTCGAGAATCGCTCCGCTATCTGGCGATCGCCGAACAGTCTGATCTTTATTACACCTGCAGGGACAACGAGTCTGCTCGAGGTCGACACAGGCAAGGTGACTCCGCTCACAACGAAACCGATCGAGGATTTTCCATGGCTGATCGATAGCAGCCTGTCTTGGGCCGCATCCGGAGATGCGACCTTTGCGCCCTACGATAGCGAGAGACGTCAGATTCCCGATCGGACAGCTTTGGAGGGTTGCCAAGCCTACTTCACATTCGGTGGCCAATTCGGTTTCTGGGTGGCAGCACCGGGAGGACCCTTGCGATGGATCCATCTCGACACGAAAGAAACTGGAACACTGCTGAGAAAGAGCGATCCTCTACTACCCTCCACCAGTGGTTATCTCTATTTCCCAATGATCTCGAGCGATCGTCGCCTACTCGCCTTTGGTGCATCAGACAACAAGCACTCACATCTGGACTCGGATTACGAGATCTTTGTGGCTGAGATCTCACCGGAAACCCTGACCGTCTTGAAGGCTCCGCTCCGTGTTACAAACAATCAGGCCACGGATCGATTCCCAGATGTCTACCAGTCGCCCCTGCCTCTGGGCAGTCACTATGGAGAAGCGCCCTTCCGGTGGCGATTTTCGCCGCCTGGTGAGGAGGAGTTTGCCTGGAACTACGGCGATGGAAGTGAGTCGACAGGTGTCTCCGCAGAGCACCTCTACGAACAGCCCGGACGGTACAAAGTCGTGGCCAGCAAAGGCAAGTTGCAGCTCCAGGGACGGGTCGAGGTCCACCCGGCTGCAGCGCCCAAGCCGCTATCGACCCAGCTTCTCGAGGATGGTTTACAGATCGCAATTGTTTTTGACGAAAAAATCCGTATCGATGAATTGTCTGCCCACCTCGAGACCGGAATCGACATTCAGGAATGGAAACTTGACAGAGGCGACACCCGACTTCGTCTGCAGCTCGCGGAATCCATCCGGCAACCCGACCGTTTAGAGCTGACAAATATCCTAGATCGGGCCCAGAGACCCAATCGGATGTCGACGATCAGCCTCGAGGTCGAGCCACCTCACTGGCCTTCCAATCGAGAGGGTCTCGTTTTTGTGTGGCAGACCGGAAATTCACCAAACCTGCTCTTCGACCAGGGTTTGCAGGCGGACACAGCAGTTCAACTTGGCCCCAGAGGTTTCGCACGCCTCGATTCCAGCTTCTCGCTTCTACCGAGCGGAGGATCGTTTGTCGCAGACGACGCCTCCATGCATCGCATCCGACAAGGGTGCCAGCGAACCAATGAACTGTCGCTGGAGCTGACAGTGAGACCCCCGATAGGCATGCGCGAAAGCGCAGTCCTGATGACTGCAGCCGGCCGGGGATGGAGCAACTTCACTCTGTCGCAGATCGGACACCGGCTGGTGTTCGAGATTCGCAATGGAGGCAAGGGGTCCGAGGGTCTCGCACGTATCGATCTCATGAAGCTACCGGCCAGAGCTTCGAGCCACGTCGTAGTGAGCTACTCCTCCGGGAGATTGGTCGCCTATCTCAACGGTTCGCAAGTCCTATCCATCGACTCGGTCCAGGGTGGGTTCTTTCACTGGAGGGCGCGCCCGCTTACCATCGGTAGCGACTGGAATGAGAAAAGGCCGTGGACGGGCGGCCTGGAGGGGCTCGCTCTCTATAACAGGATCTTGGACCCCGAGGAGGTTCGAGAGAATCATCGCCGCTATCGAGCCATGATCGAGAACCGTCCACCGATAGAAGCCTGGACGGTCGATGCGACCCTGGTTCAATGCTCGGTCAGACCTGTTTTGGATGACATCGCACCCTACCGTGATGCTCTGATGACCTGCGAGTACAGTATCGAGAGTGATACCACCAGCTTTGATCTGGGATCGTCTCTTCGGGTCGCTCAATGGGCAATCCTTGACGGTCAGGACGTAGGGACTACAGAAATTGCCGCTGTTGCCAAACTGGGACTGACGCGCTTTCGCGACAACCCACAGCTCGAAAGCCAGGTACTCTCCGATACACTCGACAGGTTGCGACAATTCCCGCTCTTCTATTCCTCGCGGCCTTGAGGCGATGAGTCGCAAAGTTGTCACTCGCCAGCCTATCGTCGGTCGAAATACGATAGTGACCCGGACATGGGGCTCCAGACCAGCATTGTCATACCGAACCTCGACAGCCCGCTCATTGCGGCAACGATCGAGGCGCTGCGACGGCAGAAGGTCGCCGCCTCCAGCTACGAGATCATTGTGGTCGGCCGTGACAGACCAGGGTTGGTCCCAAAAGATGGCTCGGTCGTGTTTATCGAGACCGATCATCCTATCGGCCCGGGTGAGGCACGAAACCAGGGCATTGCTGCGGCCAAAGGAGAGTTTCTGCTTTTTACTGACGCCGATTGCAAGCCCATGTACGATTGGCTAGAACAGCTCTTGTCCGCACTCGAACGATCGCAGGTCGCGGGCGGTAGCGTCCGCTTCCCGCTAACTGGAAATCGTTGGGCCGTCGGAGACAATATCGCCTCCTTTCACGAGCTACTGGAAGATCGTCCGGCCGGTCGCAACCAGGGCCCGGTAGGAACTCTCAACCTCGGATTTACCCGAGAAGCCTGGGACAGGGTCGGACCCTTCGACACTTCCCTGGTGACCAGTGAGGACTACGATTGGTTCCTACGCGCCAGAGCTGAGGATCTCGACGTCTACTTCGAACCCGCAGCCGTGGTCGAGCATGCGCCTGTTCGTGATTCTCGGCAGGAGCTCGAAGATCACGCCACTTGGTATGGAAGCCACTTTCTGCATTTCTGCCAAAAGCATCCTGGTCTGTTCGGGAAAGGACCGACCTGGAGAAGCCGTCGAGCCCTTGCCATCGCAAGACCCGTCAAATCATGGTTCTCAGCCGCCCAGATTTTCACCCGCCATCCGGTGCTCCGACCTGCCTGGAGGGCGTATCCAGCGGTGGTCGCCTTCAAATCGGCATGGTACCGAGCCATTCTGAACAGCTGGCAGGGCTCTTGACCTGTGTCCGATAGCACCGAGAGACGATTTCTACGTTCGACCCTCGCTGCCGGTGGCAGTCAACTAGGACGCACCGCTCTTCGTCTGATTGCAGATCTCACGCTGGCACGAATAATCCTGCCAGAGGACCATGGGCTGTTCGCTCTGGCTTGGTCCACCGTCATCATTGCCGGTTTTGTTCGCGATCAAGGCTTGCCATACGAGCTGGTTCGGGACCCCAAGCAGCGCTACGGCAGTGTCTTGCTCTGGGAGATCGGCCTCGGCACTCTCGTAACCCTCGGATTGATCGCGTCCTCTAGCTGGTTTTCCGGTCTCGACCCAGATCTCCCAGCGGTGCTACGCGTCCTGTCGCTCTGGGTGCTGATCGAAGGGTTGGGAGTGGTGCCTCGTGTCTACTTCGAGCGCGAGCTCCAAGTCACTCGACTCGTCGGTCCCGAGATCGGTCGAGGATTCGTACTGGCCGCCACTTCCATCACCCTGGCACTTCTCGGGTTCGGGGTCTGGAGCTTCGTGATCGGCGAGCTTGTCGCGGCCACCGTCTATACGATTGTTTTGTGGCTGCGAGCGTGGGGGCATATGCCCATCGAGCTGCAGGCTCGACCCATTCCAAAACTACTACGCCGCAGTTTTCTCCTTTTTGTCATCGCCCTGCTCGCCAACTCGATACCCTTTGTGGGTCGCTACGTCATCGGGGTCGTCGACTCGACCTCCATGGTTGGCCAGTTCGAAAAAGCCTACCTGTGGGCTCTCAGGGGGCAGATCCTCGTCGTTCCCGCCCTCGTCCGCGCAATCTATCCGGCCCTGGTCACCTACCGAGACAAACACAGCAGGTTTGTCGGTGCCTTCCGTCTTGGCACCGTGGCAATATTGTCGCTCGAGGTCTTGGTCGCCTACTTTCTCTTCTTCAACGCCGAGATCGTCGTCCTCAAGATTCTATTGGGAGAGAACTGGCATGGGGCGGTCCACTTGATACGGATTCTCTGTTTCCTGCCTCTCGTCGACCCGTTTACACGACTGGGAGGAGAGATGCTCAAGGCCTATCGGGAGGATCGACTCTGGCTGGTGGTCGTAGTCTTGAATATCGTCTCCCTGATTGGGTTCGGCTGGGTCCTCAGTCACAAGTTCGGAGCCAGCGGAATGGCCTGGGCCTACTATCTGATGCTTGGACATCTGGTGATGACCTGGAGGGTCTACAAGATATGCGGTCCAGAGTTCTGGCACCTGGTCCGCGACTTGCTGTTCACCTATCTATTGCCGCTGCCCTTCTTCGCGATTATCGCGGTGGTTTTTCCGGCTGCATCGTGGACCCGATTCAGTGCATCATTGATTGCCGTCGGAATCGTCGGTGCCGTCATGGCAGCGAGGTTCTCGGGTCCTTTTCGAGAGTTCTTTTTCAGCCCAGAGACAGAAGAGCCATCGACTTCGGCGGGGCCCGAGATATGAATCCACGGGTCGCAGTCGTCCTGTCGGGCTACGGTGTGGTTCAGCGTGGCGCTGAAACCATGCTCGAACAGCTCCTGCCAAGGCTTCAGGATCGCTTCGAGCTGGAGGTCTACTCCCTGTCGGGCAAAGGCCCTGGGGGTAGGGCCAATCGGGGCATTCCTCGCTCCGAGGTCGAATCGATCTATTCAGCTACGAAGAGCTTCCGTAAGGTGTTGGATACCCTGTTTCTCGATCCAATTCATGTCGAGTGGACGACGCACCTGTTGAGCTCGCTGCCAGACCTTCATCGCGGGAAATACGATGTAATCTGGCATGAGACGGGTCGCTGGGGAGGAAGAATCCTGGCGGAGCTGAGGCGCCAACAGGGTGTCCGCCTGCTCGACGTCGCGCACAGCAGTCACCCCGGGTGGGAGGTTCCGTTTGCCAGGTGCAAGCCCGATGTCTACGTGACAGCGGATCGAAAGCTGGCCGAGTTGGTGCAAACCAAGGTGCCCGATCTGAGGATAGAGATTGTTCGCCAGGGAATCGACACTGAGCTTTTCAACCCCCATGTCGCGCCTCTGGCCCTCGATCTGCCGCGACCGATCGCACTGATCGCCGGTGCGCTCTCAGAAGAGAAGAGTCCGGCGCTCGCCTTGAAAGCCTGCGCCGAGGCTGGAGCATCTGTGGTGGTTGCGGGCTCGGGTCCCCTGTCAGCTGAGATTGACAGTTTGGCGGCGGAAAACCTGGGGCGCACTCGATACATCAGAACCCAGCTCGATCGAGCTGAGATGCCGGCACTTTATGCCGCTGCCGACGTCGTCGTGCTGGCATCTCCTCTGGAGTCCGGAGCGTTGGCTCTATTGGAGGCGATGGCTTGCGGCATACCTGTAGTGACGACGGCTGACTCGATCCGTGATGAGCTCGTAGGAGCAGCTGGAATTCTCGTAGAAGGGCGGGCGAGCGATGATTTTGCTCAGGGGATCACCCGGGCTCTCGATGGTTCTTGGGGTGACAGACCTCGGCTACAGGCGCTCGAGTACTCGATCGATCGAGCTGCAGACCGTTACGGGCAGATTTTGAGCGAGCTCGCCGAGGCGCCCGGATGACTGGTTTTCTCCCAGTCCGGATCTTGCCTGTGCTGATGTATCACCGGCTCGGAGAGGCAAATCAGAGCGACCCTTCCTTGTTCATTTCCGAGAGCTCCTTTTCCCGCCAACTCTTATGGTTGAATGAGCAAGGCTACGAAACTTTGTCCATCGATCGAGCGCTCGACCTCTGGACTCGAGGTCGAGCGCCAAAGCACTCCATATTGATCACCTTCGACGATGCTTTCGCCGACACCCTGAGTGTCGCCGCCAGCGCCCTGACCCAGGCCGGGATGAGGGCCACTGTATTTGCCCCGGCAGGTCTGCTCGGACAAGAGGTTGAGCTCCGATCGCCCTCCAGTGGCTCCAACGCAGTCTCCCAGGGCCGGATAGCAAGTGAACAGGAGCTGAAAGCTTGGGCCGAGAAGGGGTTCGATGTTGGATCGCACTCCCTCTCCCACCCCGATCTCACCGAAGTCTCGCCTGTCCGAGTTCTTGACGAAGCCCAGGATTCCAAGCTGCGTCTCGAAGAGATACTCGAGCGCCCAATCGAGGACTTCTGCTATCCCTACACTCACCATAACTCCAGCTGTCGGCGTCTAGTGCAGCGCAGTGGATATCGCTCAGCCTTCGCTGGCGAGCCACCGATGCACGATCTCTACGCAATTCCAAGGATGATGATCTATCCACACGATTCGATGGCTCGATTTCGCCGAAAAGTCTCAGGTTTCTACTATTGGATCTCCGCCTGGCATCGACGGCTGCTCCGCACATCGCGACAACCCACGGAGGTCCCATCTCGATGACACATCAACGTGCAAACCACGGTTCGCCATTTCTACAGCATCCAGTCTGTCGTGAGAGACTTATGGGACAGGAGGAACTTCTAGGATGAGCCTGTGCCCACGTTTGGCACGAGATTTTCGACGCTACCGGGAGATTCAGGGCTGGGGTGTGGCCCGGACGTTGATCGACGCTCTTTTTCTGAGCTCAGGATTTCAGTCTCTGATGGCCTATAGGTTGGCCCATTCCCTCAAAAAGCTTGGGATTCCGGTAGTTCCAGCGCTTCTTCGCCGGCTTTCGATCGCTTTCTGTGCAATCGATATCCTGCCGCAGGCAAGAATCGGAGGAGGGTGCTATCTGCCCCACAGCCCCGGCATCGTGATCGGCGGGACCTCGGTTATCGGCCAGGATTGCACTCTGCTTCAAGGCGTCACCCTCGGAGAGGCTAGATTTTCCGAGACCGCCTGCCCAACCACAGGCGACCGGGTGGTTCTGGGCGTAGGTGCCACTCTCCTGGGCGGCATCCACATCGGTGAGGATTCCTTTGTCGGGGCAGGGGCTGTTGTCCTGGAGGATGTCCCGGCTCGTCATATCGCAGTCGGTGTTCCGGCAACATCCCGCCCGATCGATGCCTCGACGGACTAGGAGTCC
>CAXMQZ010000163.1:0-6310 GCA_964195975.1 uncultured Polyangiaceae bacterium
ACCGCCGAGTCCGGTTTCCACACCAGTTTTGCGAGACAACCTGCCGGTCTGCCGCTGGCAACGACAAAGGACTACGAGAACTTTATTGCGCGCATGGAGGCCTACCCGCTCTACAGCGATCAGAACATCGCGCTGATGCGCGAGGGGATGCGGACTGGGATGGTTCTGTCAAGGGTGGTTCTGGAAGGGTATGAAACAACGATCACTCCGCACCTGGTCGATGACATCACCGAAAGTGTTTTTTGGGTGCCCTTCGAGAACTTCCCAACCACCGTGCCGCAATCCGATCAAGAGGGGTTGAGGCAAGCGGGACGTGTCGCCATTCGCGACAGCGTCGTGCCCGCCTACCAGGCCTTCTTCGATTTCATCGTGCAGGAGTACATCCCCGGCGCACGGGCGACGATTGGAGCCTCGGAGCTGCCAAACGGCAAGGAGTATTACGAGTTCCTGGTCCGGCACCACACGACCCTCGACGTCATACCCGAGCAGGTCCATGAAATCGGGCTACGCGAGGTCGAACGGATCCGTGGCGAGATGATGGCGATCATCGAAGGCCTGGAATCAGAGGGAGAGTTCGAGGGCGACTTCGATGATTTCCTCGAGTTTCTTCGCACCGACCCCCGATTTTTCCCGACTTCCGGAGAGCAGCTGCTCAAGGAGGCTTCTTTCATCTCGAAGAAGATGGATGGAAAGCTCCCGGCGTTGTTCAAGAGGCTTCCTCGCCAGCCGTATGGTGTCGCGCCGGTACCGGCCCACATCGCCCCCAAATACACAGCAGGTCGCTACTCCGGAGCCCCGATAGACGGCACGAAGGCCGGTTTCTATTGGGTAAACACCTATGGGCTCGAGAGCCGACCTCTTTGGGCCCTTACGGCGCTTACACTGCACGAAGCCGTTCCAGGGCATCATCTACAAAACGCGCTCCGACAAGAGCTGACCGATCTTCCCAACTTTCGCCGCTACTCCGGTATCAACGCCTATGGCGAGGGTTGGGGTCTCTACTCCGAGTGGCTGGGGATCGAGGCGGGTATGTACGACAATCCGTACGATGACTTCGGCCGCCTGAGCTACGAGGCCTGGCGGGCCTGTCGCCTGGTGGTCGATACCGGGATGCATGCGATGGGATGGAGTCGCCAACAGGCGATGGATTACATGATTGCCAACACCGCGCTGTCGCTACACGAGATCACGACCGAAACCGATCGATATATCTCCTGGCCGGGACAAGCGCTCGCCTACAAAATGGGCCAGATCAAGATTTTGGAGCTTCGCCGCCGGGCCGAGTCGCGACTGGGCAGCAACTTCGATGTTCGAGAGTTTCATGACGTGATTCTGCTCGACGGACCGGTGCCACTCACGGTTCTCGAGGATCAGATCGAGGCTTTTATCGAACGATCGGGTGGAGGTCCACCAGTCTCTTGAGTCGATCGAGGCTCCTTGTGGCGGCCTGTTTACTGTTGGTTGGTTCTTTCCTGCTGATCCGCTGGTATACGAGCCCCGAGAGACGGATCAACCGCAATATTTCGCGGATCGAGAAACTGGTCGCAAAAGCGCCTACCGAAGACAACCTGACAGCGCTGGGAAAAGCTCGGTCTCTGACCAAGCTCTTTGCGGAGAACTTCGAATTCGAGGCGGAACAGTTCGATTTTTCGACTCGCGACCGGCAACGACTCGCAGCGGGTGTTCACCAGTATCGGTCGCGATCGCAGGCGATCGCGGTTGGAATCCGTGAGCATGAGCTGAGCGTAAGCCCTGAGCAGGGTCGTGCCACGAGCCATCTGACAATCGAGTTCATGACCCGTTTTCGAGACCTTGCAGGCAGAGAGGCGTATCGATTCCAGGTCAATTGGGTCGAGCAGGAGGACAGATGGTTGATCGACTATGTTCGGTTGTTGGAGATCATCGCTGAGCCGCCAGCCTAGTTTTTTTGAGAGAATCTGAAGCGATGTTTATTCAGCCCAATGCATCGAGTGCACGGATCTCGGCGCTGCTGCTTGCCGGCATGGCGGTCCTTGCGGTCGGTGCACAGCCAGTGCTGGCTGCAAGCGACGATAGCGTGGGTTACTTGACGATTCTCCAACTGCAGTCGGAGAAGAAAAAGGAGCGGCGCGCTGCCCAAAAGGCCTTGATCGCATCTCGCGACAAGTCGCTGATCCCGGGACTGATCGACTCTCTGTTTTTTACACCTCGGGAGCTGCGCGATGAGACGGTACAAACCCTGGAGGCCCTGGCGGAGATCGAACTGGGCGCCAACTATAAGAGCTGGGTCGAGTGGGTGGGCATGCATCCGGAGATCGACCCTCGTGATGGGTATGTCGAGTTCAAAAGCCGACTGCTGACCCGGATCGATTCTCTCTATGGCAGCATCTTCTATTTCAAGGTGCCGATGAAGATCCGGTTCGAGGAGGTCGTTTGGGGAGGAGTGAGAGTCGGTGGCATTCCGGCATTGGTCAATCCCGCAACGCTAGCGGTCGAGGAGGCCAAGTACTTGCGCGACGACGAGCTTGTCTTTGGTGCCGCCGTCGAGGGTGAATATCGAGCCTATCCGCTTCGGATCATGGATTGGCACGAGCTGATCAACGACACGATCGCCGGCAGGCCGGTGGCCCTCTCCTACTGCACACTCTGCCGCTCGGGCATTCTCTACGACACCCGAAAACCAGGTGGCCAGAAACCAGGTGGCCAAGAACCCGGTGACGAGCACTTCGTCTTCGGCACGTCGGGTGTTCTCTATCGTAGTAACAAGCTGATGATCGACGAAGAGACCCTGTCCCTGTGGAGCAATCTGACCGGGGAGCCGGTTGTCGGCAAGCTCACTTCCGAGCCAATCCGTCTGGAGGTCCTGGCCATGACCCTTACAACCTGGCAAGAGTGGCGAACTCTTCACCCAGAGACGACGGTTTTGGACCTTGCCGCTCTGCAGTCTCAGTACGCTTTTCTCTATGAGCCGGGTGCCGCGGAGGAGTCCCGCAAGGGTGTCGCCTTTCCTGTGTGGCAGAAAGACAGTCGTTTGGGGCGCAACGATGAGGTCTACGCTCTTATTGTTGATGGCAAGCCCAAGGCATACTCGGTCGACGGGGTCATCGAGGCCGGCGTGGTCAACGATGCTGTTGGGACGACGGCGATCGTATTGGTGGCGGATCCGGCGAGTGGTTCGATCCGAGCTTTTTCTCGAGGCGAGCACACATTGCAACGCAACCCACAGGGCGAGTTGGTTGACGATCAGGGCAATGTCTGGGCTGTCAACGAAGAGGCTCTGACTTCAAGGGATGGCCATGGGGATGCCCAGGGGGAGGGCAACGGGGATGTCAACGGTCAGGCGCAGCGTCTCGAGCGACTGCCGGGCCACGTGGCGTATTGGTTCGGCTGGTACGGGTTCTACCCGAGCACCGAACTGTGGATAGGGGCTATGGCTAGAGCAGATCGACGATGACCCTGAGAGGTCATCATCAGGCTAGGACGCCTACGTCAGGAGCCGGTTGACCCGCTTGGTCGCGACTGCGACCGGTGTCTCATTCAAGTCGCTTGCTTCTGTCAGGATCTCCTCGATCATCGAGCCGATGATTTCGGTCTCTTTGAGTAGCGCCTCGTGGTCGCCCAGCCCGCGATCCATAAGAGCAAACGACAGTGCGCCGCCCGAGTTGATTACATAGTCAGGGGCGTAGACGATTCCCCGGTCGAGCAGTCGACGGGCATCATCGATGTCCTGAAGCTGATTGTTTGCAGAGCCGGCCACGATCCTACAGTTGAGGTGTGGAATGGTCTCTTGGTTGAGAGTGGCGCCGATGGCGCAAGGGGCATAGACATCACACTCGGTCGAATAGACGTCCGCAGACGGCACAACCGTGCCATTGAGCTGTTGCGCCACCAATGCGGCCCGCTCCTCGTCGATGTCACTCACCAGGACTTCGGCGCCTGCGCGCGCCACCAGTTTGCCCAAATTCAGGCCGACGTTTCCGGCACCTTGAATCAACACTGAGCGACCCCTGAGGCTACTCGAACCGAAGACGACCTCGACGGCGCTCTTGAGTCCAGCAAAGACTCCTTGTGCAGTGTAGGGACTCGGATCGACTTTTTCCCCTGTCGTGGGGTGGAAGCCATGCACGTAATTGGTCTTTTCAGCGATGACCTTCATGTCCTCGCTGGTTGTACCCATGTCTTCGCCGGTACGAAAGGCTCCGTTTAGAGACTGGATCAGAGCTCCATAGCGGCGTAGCAGACCTTGGCGCTCTTCCCCTTCGACCGGATGGTCGAGAGCGATTACCGTCTTTCCTCCACCGCATTTTTCATGGATCGAAGCCCATTTCGACGTCATGCCCTCAGCCAAGCGCATCCCATCCTCTAGGCCCTCGGCCAGGGTGTCGTAAACCTTCATTCGGGTGCCACCGGTGCACGCTCCCAGCGCGCAGTTGTGCAGGCATATGAAGATCCAAGCACCTGTGGGTGCATCGAAGCGCACAACGACCCCGAGACCGTCCCAGCCTTCCATCAGGCGTGTCAGGTCAGAGTTCATGATTGGGTTTGATTTCTTAGAGTCTTGAGTTTTTCGAGCGCTTCCACGAAGTGCTCCCGACTGCGAGTCAGATAGGTTCGTACCTCGTCGACGTATCCGTCGGTCGATGCGGACCAGCAGCGATTTAGATAGCGCTCGCCGGTGGCGAACTGAGTCATGATGTCGGCATAGGACTGTAGGCCAAACGCATGGCCGATGCTTTCGCGATTTTCGACAAAGATATTCAGATCGCCCATGAAGAGATCGTCGATCTGGTGACGAACGTCGTAGACATCGATCGTCTCTTTCTCGTCATCTAGCTTGGTGGCATTTTCTACGATCCGAGCCAGGCTCTCTTCGAGCTCATTCATGCTGGTGTGTACGGCTTCCGCGCCTCTGCGACTCCTCCGGCTGGAGATCTGAACCGAGGCCACACCAGCGAGACCGATGATGAGGGCAGGGATAACGTACGACCATTCGACCTGTTCGCTATCGACGACGGAAAAGTACGAGCCGAAGAGAAACCCTACAGTGATCAACAGATAGCCAAAATTCTTCATGGTCACAGCCCGTCTCCTATCCCCCTGCTGTGGCTCCGAAGATCCTGTAGATGGCGACTCCGACACCGATCAGGGCTTCGCCGACGATAAGACCGGCAGCAACCGGCACTCCAACGTCTTCGCTGAAGCGACCGCCTGGCTTCCAGTCCGTAATGAGACGGCAGACCGTACCGAGGGTATAGGTCAAGACGATATTGAACGGGAGATAGAAACCCAGTCCAACCAAGATGCCCAACCCGCCGATTCCACTGGCGCTCAAGATGGCTCCGAGACCGGCGCCTGACAGGTACTTCTGGACCGGCACCTCGCCACCCAGAATTCCGCTGATCATGCTCGCAAGAGCCTGCCCCTGAGGTGCGGGCAGGC
This sequence comes from uncultured Polyangiaceae bacterium, assembly GCA_964195975.1. GTDB lineage: Bacteria > Acidobacteriota > Thermoanaerobaculia > Multivoradales > JAHEKO01 > CAXMQZ01. The sequence continues at coordinate 5,419 of CAXMQZ010000163.1, forward strand.
GATCGCTTCCCAAACCATAGGCGCGATGCAGGACGAGAATCAGAGCCATGATCACCAGCGGGCCCAGCCAGGTACCCAGGAACTGGGCGATCTGTTGTTTCCGCGGCATGGCTCCGACCATGTAACCGGTTTTGAGATCCATCATGAGGTCTGTCGCTTGCGACATGGCTACGCACATAGCCGCACCGACGATGATGGAGGCGATGATCGTGGCTCGATCGCTCATGCCACGGGCGACCAAAAGCAGGATGGTGATGCCGATAAGGGTCATCCCCGACAGCGGCGACCAATTGGTCCTTCCGATGCACTCCGATAGTACGACCCCGGCGACCCAGATCCAAAGGGTGCCAAGCAGCGCCATCAGGGCACCTCGCCCCCAGGAGATCTCGGGGGTGGACAGGATCGCGGTGGCCAACAGAACCACGAATGCGCCAACGACCGCAATGTACAGGAGCCGAATCGGCATCTCATCGCGTGAGGAGCGGGTCTTCAACTTGGCGGCGGTCTGCATACTGCGAATGGCGCTCACCACTAGAGGTAGCGCCAAAACAATACCTGTCAGTGCTCCTCCGATCAGCATGCCGATACCGATGGGTCGAAACAGGACCAGACGCAGATAAGTCGGCATGGACATGCCGGCTTCGCTCAGGGTCTGGGCGTCCGGAAGCAGACCCTGCGAGGAGAGAATCGGGGCGAGAAACCAGTAGCAGATGTATCCGCCGACGACAAAAAACAGGCCACCTCTGCCCGCCAAATAGGCAGCCCCGGCCGTGAGCAATGAGATATACCAGACGCCATTCATGTACTCGGGCATACCGAGCATGTCGCCCAGTGCGAGGTTTTCAATGCCCGAAATCTGGCTGTACAGGTGAATCAGGGCACTGACCAGTGC
>CAXMQZ010000164.1:0-8879 GCA_964195975.1 uncultured Polyangiaceae bacterium
TGATGATCTGGCTGCTGCGGATCTGGAAGACTGATCAGATCGAGGAAGATTGAGATGGTTGAGCACTATCTAGGTATGGCGGTAACCGCCATCTTCGTCGAAAACATGGCCTTGGCCTTCTTTCTGGGCATGTGCTCGTTCATAGCCGTGTCACGAAAAGTCGAGACCGCCATCGGTCTCGGTTTTGCGGTGATCTTTGTGCTTGCCATCACCGTTCCGATGAACAATCTGATCTACACCTATCTCCTCAAGGAAGGTGCTCTGGCCTGGGTCAGCCCCAACCTGGCTCAATACGACCTTTCGTTTCTTGGGTTCCTGACCTATATCGGGACCATTGCGGCCATGGTGCAGATCGTCGAGATGGTTATGGATCGCTACACCCCGGCGCTGTATGCGGCGCTTGGGGTGTTTCTGCCCCTCATTGCCGTCAACTGCGCCATCCTCGGCGCCTCTCTGTGGATGGTCGAACGTAGCTACACCCTGGCAGAGAGCGCTGTTTTTGGCATTGGCTCGGGAATCGGTTGGGCGCTCGCTATCGTGGCCCTGGCAGCAATCCGAGAACGTCTTCGCTACAACGATATTCCTGCTCCGCTACGCGGGCTCGGCATCACCTTCATTATCACCGGCCTGATGGCAATCGGGTTCATGGCGTTTGGCGGGATCCAGCTCTGACATGACCACGATCGCTCTAGGCGTTTTCATGTTCACCTTCATCATCGTGATGTTGGTGGCGTTTTTGATGATTGCCCGTAACAGGCTCGTAGCCACTGGCGACGTCAGCATCATCGTCAACAACGACCCTGGCAACACCCTGATCACCAACGCCGGAAGCACCCTTCTGGGAACGTTGGCAGCCAACAAAATTTTTATCCCCTCTGCCTGCGGCGGCAAGGGCAGCTGTGGTGTCTGCACAGTGACGGTCACCGAAGGTGGTGGCGCAATGCTTCCGACCGAGGTCAGCCATATCAGCCGAGGTGAAGAGCGAGAAGGCGTGCGGCTCTCGTGCCAAGTCAAGGTCAAGGGTGACATGAAGATCGAGCTGCCACCTGAAATCTTCGAGGTTCGCAAGTGGCAGTGCAAGGTTCACAGCAACCGCAATGTCGCGACCTTTATCAAAGAGCTGATTCTCGAATTGCCAGAGGGCGAGGCCGTACCGTTTCGGGCTGGCGGTTATATTCAAATCGAGTGCCCTCCTCATATCGCCAAGTACGAGGATTTCGACATCGAGGACGAATACCGAGGGGACTGGGACAAGTTCAACATGTGGCGTTATGTCTCGACCGTCGAGGAGCCGGTGACTCGCGCCTACTCGATGGCGAACTACCCGGAAGAAGCGGGCATCATCATGCTCAATGTCCGAGTTGCCTCGCCGCCACCGCGAGGCCCCGAAGGCATTCCACCGGGTCAAATGTCTTCGTACATCTTCAACCTGAAGCCAGGTGACGATGTCACCATCTCGGGTCCATTTGGTGAATTCTTTGCCAAAGAGACCAACAACGAGATGATGTTTATCGGTGGTGGTGCGGGCATGGCGCCGATGCGCTCGCACATATTCGATCAGCTCAAACGGCTCCATACCGATCGCAGCATTACCTATTGGTATGGCGCTCGCAGCCTTCGTGAAGGTTTCTACGAGGACGACTTCAACGAGCTAGAAACACAGTTCGATAACTTCGATTGGTACCTGGCTCTCTCCGAACCGCTCCCGGAAGACAACTGGGAAGGCTACACCGGGTTTATTCACCAGGTGCTCTATGACAATTACCTCAAGGACCACCCAGCTCCCGAGGACATCGAGTACTACCTCTGCGGCCCGCCGATGATGCTCAAAGCGTGTTTGCACATGCTCGACGAGCTCGGTGTCGAGCCCGAGAACATCCTGTTCGACGACTTCGGCTAGGCTGTCGGCTGCTCTGCCAGGTACCGCAGTTTGTACAGGTTTCACTCCACGCTCGGTTTTTCGATCCGTCTAGTCTGCGCCGGGTGATGTAAACGCGGGTCAGAGATAGTCGCGGAGTTGCAGGATCTGAAGGCCTCCAATGGCCGGGATCTTTCGATCGTTGGTGAGAAAGGTTGTGCAGCCGGCTCGAAGAGCCGCGGCAACTTGCAGGGCGTCGGGAGTTTTCAGCCCCTCGAGGGCGCGGATCTGTGCTGCCAGCCGAACCAGAGGACGGTCGATGTCGATCAGGCGAAGACCTCGGCTGTTGCTGAGAATGGACTCATACCGCTCTGCCAGGGGGAGATTGCCAGCACGCATAGGAACAACGAGAGTTTCGAGCAGCGTCACTGTCGAAGTCATGCCAATCAATCGCCCCTGATCGAGAGCTAGGAAAATCGATTCGACCAGTGGAAGGAACCGTGGATGCTCCTCAATGAAGTAAATAAAGATTGCCGTGTCTAGGCCTACAGGGCCTCCGTCGAGATCACCAATCAGTCCCAAGAACGGCGCTCCTCGGCCACGTGGCGAGTCGCATCGTGATCCGCCCACGCAGATTTGCCGAGTCCACGAAGCTCGAGATCTCGCGCTGACCGCCTTCTTTGCCAGGTCCGTTGTCCTGTTCGAGCGAAGCGTCGGGAAAGTGCCTAGAGTCGCCCGAGACGATATGCTCAAGGCGATGAGAGTCCAATCCTTCTTGGTTTTCGCCGCGGGACTTCTCCTGCTCGCAGTGGCTGGTTGCCGGCAGGAGGAAACGGGATCTGGGCTCGAGCAGTTCTCAGGGCGAACGATGGGGACGACCTATACCGTCAAGCTGGTATCGGTACCAACCGGCGCGGTCGACACCTCGGATCTACAGAAAAAGGTTGAGGGCACGCTCGACGAAGTCAATGCCAAGATGTCCAACTACCTGGAGGACTCTGAGATATCCCGCTTCAACAACTGGAACAGGGTCGATCCGTTCGAGGTCTCCAGCGAACTGCTAAGGGTTCTGAGCCTCGCCAAGGAGACCAGTGCCGCAACTGGGGGCGCTTTCGATATTACGGTCGCTCCACTGGTCAACGCCTGGGGCTTTGGCCCACCAGGCCGAATGCCCGAAGCGCCCGACGCGGCCCAGATCGAGATTCTCCTACGCCAAACCGGCTGGGATCAGATCCAAATCGACTCTGCCAACTCGACAATCAAAAAGACCCATGAAAGATTGATTGCAGATTTGTCGGCAATCGCAAAGGGGTATGGCGTCGACCGAGTCGTCGACATGCTCGAGACAGCGGGTCTGGACAACTTCATGGTGGAGATCGGGGGCGAGGTTGGTACACGTGGCCTCAACCGAGACGCAGTGCCATGGCGGATCGGTATCGAGCGGCCCATTCCGGGAGAGCGAGCTATCGAGCTGGTCGTTCCCCTGAGTAATCTGGCGCTTGCCACGTCGGGTGACTACAGAAACTACTACGAGGTCGAAGGAAAGCGGATCTCCCACACCATCGATCCTCGGACAGGATATCCGCTCGCTCACAGCGTGGCTTCGGTCAGCGTGGTCCATCCTGACTGCGCCGAAGCCGACGCCTATGCGACGGGTCTCCTGGTACTGGGAGCCGAGGGATTCGATCTCGCCGAAGATCTCGGGCTGGCTGCCTATTTTCTGATGCGAGAGAGCAATGAGGCATTTTCGGGTCGAATGACCACCGCATTCAAGGAGCTGCTGGAAGAATCAACCAACGATTCGGTGTTAGTAGAATAGGCGCGATGGAACTCGTACTCATCAGCGCGGTGATTATCGGTGGCGCCATGCTCGCCATGGCAGTCGGGGTCCTGTTCAGCAATCGCTGTCTTCGGGGTTCTTGCGGTGGGCCCGACGTTATCGGCGCCGACGGCGAATCTCTGGCCTGCGCCACTTGCCCTCATCGTGGCGAAGAGAGAGATTCCGTCCCCTCGAAAGAAGCTGCCTGACCCAGATCTGCGTCCAAAGCCGCCAATTCGACCGACTCGGATCTCGGAGCACAATTGGCTGGTACGAGATCTGGCCAACCCTCAGGCAACTCCAGTCGAATCTCCTGCTCCTCGGTCACCGGTAAACCTTCCGAGTTGAGCACACGCATCAACAGCGTATAGGCCTCTTTCTCGAGCAGGGTTCCGCTCCAAGGAATAGGAATGTCGTAGTAGTAACGAGCCGTCATGAATGGGGCCTCGGGTACGAGGTGGGGCTCGCCCAAGTCGAGGGTGGCGATCATGATCTCCTTGTCGACTCCAGCCTTGGCCTTGCGAAGGTATAGCTTCAAGGGCATCGACGGTTCGAACAGTAGGTCGCTAAAGAGCTCGAGACGCCAACATGGAGTGTCGGGCTGACTTGCTGTATCCGCTTCAGGATCTACGACGTGTAGCACAAGCTCGCCACCTCGCAACCTGGGTGGTGGCTCGCGAGCGAGCTCGACATCCCCCAGGATCGGATCGGTCTGTTGATGGCGGTAGGTATAGGTGACGCCATTCGTGACCCTGGCGGGGGAAACCATCTCGTTGCTGAACACCTCGGCCTGATATCCGACATCCCCAGACTCGACACCGCCGCCAAACCGCACCAGAAGCGCCTGAAAAATCACCACGTCACTCGCTTTGGCAAACACATTGGCCATACATTTCAAACAGTCACCTTCCCGGATCTCTCGCTGAATGCCTTTGAATTTTTGGACCATCTTCGAGGCCTTGATAAACAGCTGGCGACTGGGGAACTGATCGGGTGAGAAGCCCAGGCTCCGTTTCCGGTTCGGTTTGTATCCCCTCAACTCGTCGTAGTGATCACTGATGTGCCTGTCCATGAAGCTGGCTCGACCATGAGATCGACCCGATGGCTTCCACCAGAATCGTTGCTCCGGTGTGCTCCAAGCACCACGGTACTGAGGGCCAAGCAACAATTCGGCAAGAACGATCCAGAGCTGGGTCTCGGTGACAGTCTCGAGTCGCGCCGCCTGCTCAGGACCAAAACTCAACAACAGATCGAAGGTCAGACCACTGAGAGCCTCCTCGGGGAGACCGATCAAGGGCTCGAACTCTTCCGGCGGGCTCGAGAAGTCTAGGATCATTCGCAGATTCTCTCCCAGGCTTCGGACGTCGGCTCCGGTCGCTCTGGGCGCCGAGATGCTGGTCTCGATCGTGGTTGCGTAACGCTCGCCCTCATGGCTCTCGAGACCCCCATGCATCAGGTCCGACTCGACGTCGGACTGAGTCGTGATGACACTCCGACTTCGGAATTGTCGCTTCCTGCCAAATGGCATCCTGAGCTCGCGAATCCGGGCGCGGATCACCTCTTCAATCTCAGCGTCGGCAGTCTGGACATCATGGACTGAGGTTATGTGACCCTCGCGGAAGCGGATCCAAGAGAAAAACCGGGCTCGGGACACACGATCTCGCGTTCGTCCCTTTCTGAATTCCGACCTCAGGGTTTCGACTCCGGGCCTCATATCGAAAGTCAGCGGCGGCGGATGGCGTTGGACCCGGGGAGCCTCGCGCACGAGCTCCCGAAAGAAGTCGAGGGCGACTGGATTTTTCAGATCAATACGGTAGGTGATATCCGAAACAGTCTGATGGAAGGCATCGCGCTTGATGTCGAAGAATGTATAGGCCAGCTTGAAAATACCCAATATTCGAACTCGGGGGCGAAACTTGATCGGGATCAGCTCCTGGCCGTTCCAAAGCAGCTTACGAACTCGGACCAACAGCACAGTGTCCGACTCCTTGAGAACCGTCGTCTCTCTGATGAATCGACGAAATTGTTTGAAGCTGATCAGAAAGCCAGACTCTCGCGCTGAGGCTCGGAGCGGCGAGAAGCCGGCAAAGGTCGTAAAGGTAATCGCATCTCCGATCTGAATCGGTGAGTCCTCAGAAGTGAAAAGAACGGGGTCTGGCGGTAGGTTCGACACCGTCAGGTAGGTCATCGGCTCAGCGTAGCCATCGAAGAAAATCGCCGCCTTCTCGGTATCCGCAGTTCTCTCTCCGATCTCACCAACGGCTTTGTTGGTTACCGCCGCCATCGATCCAAACAGAATGTCGATCAGGTCACTGTTCTTGTTGAGCTCGTTCTCGCGGAAGAACTGTTTGAGCTCCTTGGTCGTCCCGGTCCGGGTCACCGGCTCAAAGGCTCTATCGGAAGCCGTTTTAGGTTGGTGCGATCGAGCGATGGCGAGGCTGTAGCCCCCTTCAACTTCGAGACCGAGGCCGATCTGGCCGACAAAATCGGGAAGATAGTTCCAGCGTACGCGGAGTCGGGTCCGGGCCCGACTCAGGGTTCGATACCGTGACAGGTCATCATCAGCAACCATCTGACCCGGCTCCAGATCGGCATGTGATCGGACCACTTTGCGTTTGAAAAAAGTGTCCCAGTCGAACTCGAAGTCGTCGAGGTGGAATCCCACCCCGACTCCGATATCGCCCAGATCCTGAAAGAGCGAATCATCGCTCTCGTATTCGAAGATCCAGTTGTTGATCCGGCTGAGCCAACCGCTGGCACTGGATCCGCTGAAGCTCCCCAGCACCATCCACTCCGCGTCCGGGGCTTCAATAGGCTCGGACACCTCCTGGGCCCAGCCGTAGCTCGGCAACAACATCGTGGCGACCAACAGGGTCAGAGCGTTGAAAGGTCGAACGTTCACGGCGAGCCTATTGGGTTGAGACGACTACGATCTAGTCACCATCGAGAGCTTCGGACATCGCGCCAGGGTTTGACTCTTCGGGCAAGATGAACGCGACGACCCTCTCCTCCAGATACGAGAAGAAGGGATTGTAGCGAAGCCGCATCAGGAGGGCGACCGGAACGGTAAGCACTCCCCGCTCGCCCCGTGCTTCAATATTGCCAAAAGGGAACGGCTCTCGCTGTGACGTTCCAACTCCATAGATCGGATCATCCGGCGGAAACGGAATGGCCACATGGGACAGCGAGTAGACACCCTGTGGCCAAGAGAGCCCTATCGGCCGCTCCACGGGCTCGGTCGATCCCGGCTGCCAGACCCTCTCGACCAGGTCTAGCGACTGCTCTGTTTGATTGCCGACAATTGTCAGCTCGTAGGGGTGCGGGCGGCTCTCATGAAAAGATGCCAACAGCGTCTCGACCCCAGGACCCAGAAACATCTCGGCTTGGGCCAGCCGATTGACGTCGAACAGTACGAGCTCGTCATCACCTCCCTCGAGCCGTCCGAACCAGCGAGATAGTGACGCCGCTGCTGGCACGGTTGAATCCACCACCGACTGAATCGCCAGCACCGGTGGCAGCTCGTTGATTCGCCCCTGCTCGGCAAGACGATGCAGCCTACGATCAACGCTACTGGTCAGACGAAATATTTGCCGCGCCGCGTTCAGGGCGAAAGAATTGTATTTGTAGGGGTCGTACTCGGGAAGCACCGAATTCCATCCGAGCTTTTTGAAAAACGGCAGCCGGCTCATCAAGAGCTGCCACTTGGCCAGGGCTGCCAACTTGGAGACGGCCAATGCCGGGGAAAGGAACACCAGCCGGTCAGGAACCGGCAGGTCATCGTCGTCGAGTGAATCCAGAGTGTAGTCGGCCGCCAGAGCCGCGCCGTTGGAATAGCCCGCCAATATGAAGGGCTTGCCATCGGCTCGTCTCCGCGCCGCCTCTCGACAGGCGATCCGCAGCGCAGCCCTCCAGTCCTCCCATTTTGCCTTGGTAAGCGCTCCGGGTACGGTACCGTGGCCTGGCGCGCGAAGCACGATGACCGCATAGCCCTCACGCTCGAAAATTCCAGCCAGGGCACGCATGCTATAGGGAGAGTCCGACAGTCCATGAAGCATGACGGCTATGCCTCGAGAGCTCTCCGGCTGCAGCAGAAATGTGCGGTTCCAGTTTTGATCGAAGGTTGCGGGGTTGGTCGGACTTGTCGGATTGAACCGGCCCCACTTTGCTGGATCGACTCCCTTGCGATCGAGAGCCGCAGGGAGCCCGGTAAGAAGCTCCTCCTCGAGCTCGAGATACCGCTCCAGCGTCCAGTCGCCCGGATCGAGCTCGGCCCGAAACTCGGATTTGGGGACCAGTCGATGCCAGGGGTGAAGGTCGGGCTGACTTTCGACCGAGATCAAATAGGCGACGACAACCGTCAGCAACCCCCCGGTCAGGAGAGTCGCCAGAACTACAAGAAATCGCTTCAATGTGGTGTGCTCTGTGCCCTAGAAGCTGCGCCCTGTAAGTAGAGCTCGGCGTGAGGGATAGCCGATGGATTCTAACTCAGAAGATCAGCTCAGAGCGCGGTGACCGACCTTCATGCCGTCGGTCAGCAGACCTGAGAATGCGGTGTCGATGGTAAAGGAGAGAATGCCATGCGCGATCGCCAGGGCGTAGAGATTGGGCGCTTTTTGATAGAGACGACAGGCCAATATTCCCACCAAAAAGGTAGCAACGGTGAGGGGCAGGTTGGGGAGATGAAAAAGGGCGAAGGTACCGGCGGCCGCAAGAGTCGAAACCCACGAGCCCGGCAGGACCATCTGAAATCGCTGAAAGTAAAAGCCGAGCAGGCCATACTGCTGCACCAGACCCGAGATGGGAAGAACGGCCAACCGGGGCAGGAGTGTGTCCGGTGGTCGAACATGCAGAAGACCGGTCCAAGCGCCGATCGCAAACATCACGACTGCCAGAGGGACAACGACTGAAAGAACCGTCTTGAGTGAGGAACCCAGGTTGTCCAAACGAAACCCGAGATCGCGCGCTGTCTCGCCGGACCAGCGGTGACTCCAAATGGCGATCGCAGCAAACAGTGCAATAACAACAATCGGGTCACCCTTGAACTTAGCTTGCCAGATCCACAGATACGACAAGATCAGGGCCGTCATGACTGCTAGCTGCAGCCAGACGATCCCTGCCCCTTCTGTCGTATCTTGTCGAGTCGCTGCCATCGATTCGATCCCCGTCGCTTCCTGACCGGGCTGGTCGGGCGGCAGCAAGTCT